>NZ_LMTZ01000138.1 GCF_001456025.1 Mastigocoleus testarum BC008 | reverse complement strand
AAGCTATGATTTTATCCTTGAAGCTCTATTTTATGAAGCATTATTATATGCATCTTCATAGAGAATTGGTATAACGACTGGTTCTTCAGCAATTCCAGCACCGGGAAATTCTTCTGGTTCGAGAATTTCAACATTGTCGTCACTTGGGAGAGGTTCATCATCAGGAGAGATAGTAATACGAGCAAGCTGATAACCTGGCTCGGTAAAATCTGCATTCGCAAAATTATCGGCGCTTAAAATTCTTCCACCTTCGATAAAACCTGGGTGCGATCGCACTACTCCATTTTCATCTACTCCAGTATTTGGTTCCCTGTGACCAAAGAAAGCAGTACTATTCTCTGCTTCATCATTAACTTCCGTACCAGCATCTAAAACTTGGTTCCCAGCAATAATAAAGTCTGCTCCAATAAAATTTCCCTCATCATCAAAAATTTTAATTGCTTCAGGATTTCCATTTGCTACAAATGCATCATTGGAGGGAAGGACCATCGAAGCAAAAGAAAAATACTGACTGTTAGGGTTCTCACTATCCAGAGTCACAGTTGTACTTGTAATCTCCCCAGGATCGATTGGTCCAGGTGCAACTCCGTTGGGACCAGCGATTGTAATATCGAGTGAACCATCTCCACTTTGCAGGAACTCTTGAGAAATTAAAGTTGTGTTACCATCTTCCGCAAGACTCTCTAAACCTGGAGATGCTGGTCTACCACGGTCATATGTATCAAATTCTCCATTGTGAAAGCCAGCCCAAACAGGAGTAAGAAGAGTACCTTGTTCTGGTGCAAGATTTTCAATAGTAACTTTAACTCTTTTTTGTACCATTTTTAACTATCATCTATCATTTAACCAGTATCAACTATGGAATACTACCTAAATGAATAATTCCTGAGAAATAGGTAAGAATTTACTGAATCTTGCAAAATCATCACGTTGATACCTGTCCGATGGAAGGTTTTGTCCCCGATAAATACGATGAAGTTTTAGGACTTCCCGCACAAGGATATCAGTCTGTGGTTGTTTGTCCAGCAGGTTATCGCGCAGCTGATGACAAGTATGCAACTAGCCCTAAAGTCCGCTATCCTACTGAAGGTGTAGTAGATTATATCGACTAAATTAAGGATTAGAAACTAAATATTGGGGTCTAAGGTTAAGAACTAATTCTTAACCTTGGACCCCCAATATCTGTTGTATTATTTTTGGATGCTAATTCTAAATTGAATGTCTACATCTGATCGATAGTGGAAATAAAACCATATTTTTTATTTTCTTGAAACATTTTGTCACAAAATTGTCACTTTTTTCGTATATGATACTGATGTAATTTCGGGAAGAGCAATAGCTGCTTGTTCGCTGTTGGATAGCTCCAAGAAAATGACAAAACTGAGGATTTTCTTTAAATGAGCGTTCTAAGAAGAGATTTGATTCTATTGGAACCCAAGCTAATAAATAAAATGGGATTCTCTTTAAACTATAGCCAATCTGGTACGCCTACGCGCTTGCGCTAATAACTTTTGATTTCGTCCTCCTGGGGCGCTTATATCTTCATGTAAATTCTGACAAACTTATAATCCCCATTTTCTATAATTTCTTGACATGAGGCATATACTGGAAAACTTATATTAACGTTTGATAAAGTAAGTTTTTATTCAAAGATTTTTTCTTAAAAGAATTAAGAAGCTTTAATTTTATCGTGATGTTTTGTTTAACTGCATTTATGCTGCAAAATGTACCCAGGTAAAATCAAGGCGCAGATAAAAAATACAGTACTATGATACCCAACAATTTAAATTTTGTTTACTTTCTACTTGCTTGTTCGACAAGTTTAGTACTTGCGATCGCTGCACTTCGACTTCTATTTGGAACGGTTTATGCAAAGGGTAATAGAAACGATCAAATACTCCTAGAATTAATGAAGCAACGGGGTATTTCTAATTGGAAAGCCTTGCGGGCTCAATCCGGCTTGAGTAATGCAGGACTATGGTTATTGAGGGATGGAGAAGTTGATGAACTCAAATGGGGTGAATTAAATCAATTAGCAAAGGTTGTTGGTTTACCTTTACCCATTTTTTTGGAAAAATTAGGTCTGATTGGGGAAAATAAAGAGTTAGAAGAATGTCGTGCAGAGCGCTCAAAATTAGAAAATCAGCTCAAACAATTAGTAGCAGAGAAACAGGCTTTACCTGTAGAAGACTTCACAAATATGGTAGAAGTTGATTAGTTTAAGATAGTACCATTATTTGGTTATATTTATTTTTCCGATACGTTTGCCACTGTTGTGGTGTGGAGTCAAAGCCATAGGGTGGCGCGTAGCGGAAGCAGATTGTGATACGCTCAGAAATGTTCCACGAACGCGTCGGCGCTTGCAACTATTACAAATCAAATGTCCAACTAAAAAAATATCTTTTCCTACCTCTTTCTATTTGGGGATATATTTAATTGATTGATTGTCTAATCTTATTAGCACTGATTGAGTCTAAGGATTAAACAACTGATATGGAGCCCGTACGTAAAACTTTCTCCCATTCCGACATTCAACTTTCCTATCTGGAATGGAATAAAGGTAAAACGCCCTTATTGTTACTACATGGTTTAGCCGATCATGCTTTAGTCTGGTCTAGTTTGGGAGAATATTTGGCTCAAGATTATCACATTGTTGCCCCGGATATGCGCGGTCATGGTGACAGCAGCAAACCAAAAGATAACTATAGTTTTGCAACCGGGATTGCAGACCTCGAAGCGCTGATGGATAGTTTGGGGTGGTCTACTACTCAGGTAGTAGCTCATTCCTGGAGTGGAAAATTAGCTGCCATTTGGGCAACACAAAACCCCCAACGTTTGCATAGTATGGTTTTGGTGGATCCAATTTTTATTTGGAAAATGCCTAGCTTCCTGAAAATTACCTTTCCCTTTCTCTATCAAGTTTTACCTTTCCTCAAAGGTATGGGACCATTTACGAGTTACGAAGCAGCTGAAAACCAAGCAAGACAATTAAATCAGTACCAGGGATGGAGTACTTTACAGCAACAAGTATTTGAAGCAGGAATCGAACTAAAAAGCGATGGTAACTGGGGTAGTAAGTTTACGACTGCTGCTCGCGATGGAATCTTTTCGGAAGTGATGCAAGTAGCAGGTTTGACAAAAAAAATTGATATCCCTAGCCTTTTAATCCAGCCAGAAAAAGGTGTTAATCGTATGTCATGGCAGTTACAACCTTACAAAAAATTTCTTAAAAATTTACAGATTTGTCAAGCCCCTGGAAATCACTGGTGTTTTTTAACACAACCAGAAGAATTTAACCGGATTATAGCTTCATTTTTGACAACACAAAATTGAAAATATTTCAGAAAAATTTATTCACAAGTCAACCTGTTATTTGTAAAAAGAAATGAATAGTAAACAGGTACGGTAGGGAAGATAGGGAAGGAGATAATTTTTCTAGTTTTCCCTATCTCTCCTATCTTTTGATACCTATACTTTGGTAAGTTATGACGATTTGTATTAACCCCTCTTGTCCTCAACCTAACTGTTTGGCTAATCGGGAAAATCGCTTTTGTCAGAGTTGTGGTTCGCCATTAGAAGTATTTGGAAAACATCGAGTAAAACGTCGATTAAATGACAAAACTGACTTTACTGAAGCCTATGAGCTTGATGTAAATAATGAAACAAAAATTTTAAGACTGTTAAAACAATATTTATCTACAGATTCTGAAACTATTGAACTTTTTCAGCAAGAAGCAGATATTTTAGGTCAAATACAGCATCCAGGAATTCCTAACCATGATATATATTTCCAATATAAAACTAGAAATAACTTAGTCCTACATTGTATGGTAATGGATAAAATCGACGGTACAGATTTGGAAGAATGGCGTCGACAAAATAGTCAATCAATTTCTCAAACCCAAGCCATAAATTGGTTGAAACAGTTAGTAGAAATACTCGGTCTAAGCCACAGAAAAAATTATTTACATCGAGATATCAGACCATCAAATATTATAATCAAACCCAATCAGCAATTAACACTAACTAATTTTGGAACTAGTAAAGAACTCAGTCAGCCCTACTTAAAAAGGCTTAGTAATACAAGTACCTTGATAGAAATAGATTCTGTGGGTTATAAACCGCCAGAACAGATGACTGGAGAAACAGTTGCGCAATCAGACTTTTTTGCTCTAGGGAGAACTTTTGTATTTTTGCTTACAGGGTATCATCCATTAGAAATGCCTCCCAATATATATGATGCAGAAAATGACGTTCTCCATTGGCATAATGAAACAAATCATATATCGCCATTGTTCTTAAATCTCATTGATGATTTGATGGCTCGCAAAGTAGAAAAACGCCCTCAAGATACTCGGGAGATTTTGCAACGTTTAAAGCAAATTGAATTACAACTGGCTCCTCCAATCCTTCCAAAAAGCTATCCCATCTCAAATTTACCCCAGAGAAAAGCTCCCTACCATCCCAATACAGCCCTGCAAAACCCTCAGACTGCGATTCAACAAACACAAACCCAGACGAAGAAAATACCATTATTTTCCCTGTGTGCTGCGCTATTGGTTTCATTAGGTTTGTTAACTTTGGTCGCAAATATTCTTCGTTCTTTGAGTCCACACCAAACATCACCTAGTTTGGAACATACTCAACCTGTCTCAGTAGAGTTTGCAAATCCTCGATCCCAAGTCCTTAAGTTCAAGTTATTAATTTCAAGTTATTAATTTCAAGTTATCAATTTCAAGTCTTCAAGGTTAACTTCTCGATTCTAATTTCCCAAGTTCAAGTCCCTAATTGTGAACTACGGCAAATAATATTCAACTTTGAGAATAAACGGAGAATTAATACTGAGTTAAACCTAGTAAAAGTCCGTAGTAACAAAGGTGTATGTTAGAGTATTTATTTACAAAATAGAGGAGACAGTATAGTTTTCTTCTGTCTCGTCTACCCATAAAACAAAGCATTATCATGAGATTTCTAAGATTAAAGTATTGCTAATTACAAATTTTTATAGCTACGGTAACTGTCAAAATTATTTTCTGTTATGTCTTAGCTGAAAGCTAATAATATTACGAAAAATAATTTATTGATGGTGACAGTATGTTAATTGTCACTATTTCTGAGAAAATATAAATACTTACTATCGAAAATAAAAAATTTACTTTGTTGATTTTTGGGTAGGTGAATCTGTGATGAAATAGATTCAAGAAAAATGATTTTTCTACTCTTAGCTCCTGTCTCCTAAACCTTTGAAATGCTTTCCTATTTTGGGATCGCATAATTTGAAAATAGGCTTTAGTCTCTAATAAATTTAGAAGCAACTAGGGGTTTAAGATTTCTAGTAAAGAAATCAGAATCAAGAAAATCCTCAGTTACTGCTAATCTTTCATCGCATCTTTACTTGCTGTGCTCTCTTAGGTGACAAAAATAGTGTATTTAGATACACTAACACTCAGTTCATATGCTTAATGAACAATCTCCCAGTTTTGGGTATGAGGAGTATCAATAAACAGGTTCGCTTGAAAATCTAAAATTCTGCATCATGACCAACTATACATCGGATATTAACGATCGAGAGCTTAAAATAGGTCAATATTTCAGCCGTGGTTGGGAGATATTTAAACAGTATCCAGGGGGGTTCATCGGATTTTTGGTAATCACATTTCTGATTTCTGGAATAGCTTCCAGACTCCCTTTCCCTTTGGGAACGAACGAAGATGGGATGGGAGGTATTGTAAACATTGTTGTTACACCTGTTTTGTCTGCTGGAACATATATAGTTGCTTTCCTGATAGCAAAAAATAGACCCAAACAGTTCAGTGATTTTTTTAGGGGGTTTAATCAGTTTCTACAAATATTTCTGGCGAACCTAGTTAGTAGCGTTCTAATTGGGATCGCTTCTCTACTTTTACTTATTCCTGGGATCTATCTAGCTATTGCTTATATGTTCTCACTTTTGTTTGTGATTGAGAAAAAAATGAGCTTTTGGTCTGCGATGGAAGCAAGTCGCACGTTAATTACTAAGAAATGGTTTTCTTTCCTAGTTTTTGCTGTCACAATATTTTTGCTTAATTTGGCTGGTTTAGTCGTTTTAGGATTAGGATTACTTGTTACTATTCCTTTAACATATTGCATTATGGTAGCTGCTTTTGAAGATATTGTTGGTCTTAATGGGGTAGACAACAACGCTGAAGATATTATGGATATAGGTCTCGAATAATTTAATTTTTGCAAAGATACAAAGCAAAATACTTCAACATCATTTAATTTTATTTGAGGAATGCCAAACATAAAATAGGCGTTCTTTTTTATTTAACTACATAAATAGTTTTTGTAAAAATAATTTTTATTGTGAAATATTCCTAAATTCAACTCATGAAATGATCTATGCAATGTAGTTGACTTTATCGTTATTGGTAATGGAAAAATGTGACATATCAATAGAGATAATGTAATTTATTCGTAGTTTATTCATAAAGATAATACGAAAAATATCAAATAGTAAATTACATTATTCACTAAATATTTTATTGTATAGAACTGATAATGACATTCTCTTGATTTCATATCAATATCTATTTATAAAACATTATTTTATTCATTATTTGCAGGAGAAAAATTTATGCTTTTTGCTATTGATATTGGTCATAATTGCCCACCCGACACCGGTGCTGTCAGTGGAAAATACAAAGAAGATGAATTGGCGAAAAAAGTTGGAGAATCCGTTATAGCCCTACTAAAAAATAGAGGTCATAAAGCTGTATCTGTAACTCCAAGAAATGCTAGCAGTGTCAATAGCTCCTTAAGACAAAGAGCTAGTAAAGCAAATTCAATTGGTGCGGATTACTTTATTTCTATTCATTTCAACTCATTTTCTAAACAAACTGCCCATGGGACTGAATTGTATGTTTATAATTATCGTAGTAGAGCAAAAAATTTGGCACGATTGGTACTAAATAATATTGTGTCTTTAGGGTTCAGAAATAGGGGTATTAAGTATAATAGCTTTGCGGTATTAGCCCAAACTTCAATGCCTGCAATGTTAATTGAATGTTGCTTTATTAGTTCTGACATAGATATGAGAATATTTGATGCTCAGGCTATGGCTATAGCAATAGTTAATGGATTAATTGGAGAAGATAAAAAGGAAGAAAATATCTCGGGTGTTTTAAAAGTACTTGAAACTACTTATACTAAACCTTCCACAGAACAATCTGAAGACTTAGCTGCTGAGTATTTATATAAAATTACCCCAGGAGAATATAGAGGAAAGTTAGTCGCAGAAGAAGAGGGTCATTATGCAGTAGAGTTTCTGCAGCAAATTGGCGACCGTAAAGTTCATTACATATTCTCCAAACACTGCGAATTTATTGATGACTAAAAGACTAAGCATTACTACTTTTGAGTAAATAAATATAACTATAAAACTAGTAGCCCACCACATTAATTTTGTTTGTACAATCTATTAACCATAAAGTTTATTTCCCCACAAAATTCTCAAAACTCTGTAAAGACGTATCAGATTTGGTAGGTCTTTATAAAATCAATTACCGACGATGAGCGATCGCTATTTTTTTTGTTGCACTACTGGATATCAAACAAAATATTCTCTCTACCATAACGAATCGATTAAAACATCTTTCAATTGAAGTTTTAGCTAGAGTTGCAAAATTAAAGGGAGTTTATTCCTATGAGAATGGAAAAGCCTACCCCAGCACAGAAAGTAACTGCAGCAACGATCGCTGCTGCTATTGTTCAGCTTACAGTTGGTATTGCAAATACCTATATTCTTGAAATAGATATTCCCAGTACAATAGAAACTCCACTCACTATACTTGCAGTCTTTTTTACAGGATATTTAGTACCACCTGCTCGACGGGACCGAGTTGTTGAATCAAAAGTTAATGCAGATACAAAGCAAAATAATACTTGAATGCGTTGTAGTGTCTGTTTGAAGGAAGCGATCGCCTACAAAAATATTTCCTCCTCTTCCCATAATTCCTATACTTCCCACACTCCCCTCTTTTACTCAATTAGATAACCTTCTACCGATATCGAAGTAAAAATTAAAACTAAGCACCCATTCCAGAATATCGCTTCAAACCTAATCGCCAAAATATTCTATTCAAACCTAAAAATAGCAAAAACCAACCGATAGTTGACAAAAATCCTCGTCCTAGATCTACAGGAACTCCCACTAAAATAGCAGCAGGAAAATTAATTAAATAAGGAAAGGGTGTTAGCAATACTATTTCTCGTATAGCTTCCGGAAATACTTCTAAAGGCGCAATATAACCAGATAAGAATAAATAAAACAGAAACCACAAATTTTCTAAAGCACTGGCTCTTTCCGTCCAAAAAGCAAACATTGCAAAGGTATATTGAATCACAAAACGCAGGGCAAATGCCATTACTGAAGCGATTATAAATAGTAATAAATTACCGAAATTTGGCAACCAAAACGCTTGAGGATAAAGTAGAAAAAATAATAAAATCAGAACTATTGCAAAAGGAGTCCGGGCTATTCTTTCTGAGATATGGCTACTGATATGGTGCCATACAGGATCTACAGGTTGTAATAAGCGTGGTGATAGCTTACCTTCAACTATCTCGCGCTCAAATTCCCAAATGACCCAAACCACCGATAATTGTCTAACAATAAATACCGCAATAAAGTAACGAGCAAAATCAACAGAGGTTAAACTAAAATTCCCTCCTTGAGCAGCTTGGCTCCAAACACCCATCAAAATAATTGGTAATGAGCCAGATAAAACCCAAAGAACTAACTCAGCCCGATATTCCAGCATGTAAGCATAGTAAACAGAGAGAAAAGTAGAAATTTTGTTACAAATTATTTTCATGTAATTCTTGTGGTGAAATATTTCCTCAACTGTGGCTGAAAAAAATAGATAAACTCAGCCTTTAGTCTTAAAAAATTGACTTTGGTATCTTCCTAATTGAATAAGTAATTATGATCTTCAATGCAAGCTTAAAAACTTCATGCTGAGAAAAATTCAAGCAGGGAAAAACTTCATACCTGGGGAAATAATGCTAAAGTTTTAAGCAAAAAAGCAGAAGCAAAAAAGCAGAATCCCAAAATTTTGATACAGAATTATATTACGCACAAAGATGTAGCAAACATTAAACACTCATAATTCCACCTTGGAAAACCCTCCCAATAACTTCTTCCACAGGAGGTTCTGTAACTGTTAAATCTACAACTTCTAAATCTGTTAATATCCGTCCAACAGCACGGGTTAAGTCATCTTGCTCGATCGCATAACAAGCCAAACGCCCTTCGACTTTTTTTAAGTCACCATAGGATTTAAGTTTTTCTTCCGGTACATCTCGCTCTAGTTCTATATAAACTTCCCTGTAGGGGGCAAATCTTTCCAGAAGTCCATCTAGACTGCCATCATACATCAATTCTCCTTCATGAATTAATAATACTCGCTCGCATAGAGCAGTAATATCTGCCATGTAGTGACTGGTTAAAAGCACTGTCGCCCGATAACGTCGATTATATTCGCGCAGAAAGTCACGCACTCCTACTTGAGCATTAATATCCAAACCTAAAGTTGGTTCGTCTAAAAATAAGACCTGAGGACGATGTAAAAGTGCAGCTAACAGTTCAGCTTTCATTCGTTCTCCTAAAGACAACTTCCGCACTGGTTGGGTAAGTTTTTCCTCTAGGGAAAGCATTTCAGATAATTCTCCGACCCTACGCTTAAATTCTTTTGCTGAAAGTTCGTAAACAGCAGCATTGATTCTTAAAGAATCTAGTGCGGGTAAGTCCCACAATAATTGCTGTTTTTGTCCCATTACCAAAGTAATTTGTCGGAGAAATTTTTCTTGGCGTTCGAATGGTGTTCTTCCACCAACGCGAATTTTTCCTTTCGAGGGATGAATTAACCCCGCGAGCATTTTTAGGGTGGTTGTTTTACCTGCACCATTCGCTCCAAGAAAACCTACCACTTCTCCTTGGTCGATTTCAAAGGAAATGTCTTGTACAGCGTTGATTTCACGATATTTACGCCGGAAAAAGTGATCGATAGTACCTTTAAGACCTGGTTCTTTCACAGCGACTGGATAAGACTTGCTCAAGTGTTGAGCAACAATAATAGACATAGATTTGAATTGGGAGATGCAGTACAAATAGTTGGAATCTATCTCCAATTCTTAATTTATTATTATTTTGGAATTAAATGCAGGGGAATACAAATAAATTGGTATAGATTATGGAAATATTTTTCTACGACCGGCATAATTTACCGCAAACGACCAGATCGTAAAATGCTAATAATTAACCATATACTCAGTAAACTAGCGGTAGCAAATAAAACATTACTAATAATAGAAAGCTGATTGGTTTTAGCATTACTAGAAACAATTGCTGCTCCCATAATCAGCGAACCTACTAATATACTAAAGGATAAACGGTTAGCTGCATCATCTGCTGTTCGACGCAAATTATCTAACCCTTTGAGTGATAAATTCCATTGCAAAGTTTCTGAGGTGACACGCTCAAGAACCAATTCTAATTGTCGGGGAGATTGCAAAGACAGACTTTTTAAATCTAAAGCTGTTCTCAACAGGGATCTTACGGGAGCATCGCCAAATAATTGTTGACGGAATAGATCTGTTATTAAAGGTTTAATTTCATCTAAAAAGTTAAGTTCGGGATTAAAGGAGCGGGCTAGTCCTTCTAAATTAGCAATTGTTTTTGCATACAAACCCATATTGCTGGGTAAACGAATTCTGTTATTCCGAGCTACTTGAAAAATTTCGTAAACTACCTCGGAAAAATTTAATTGAGATAAACTCAAGTTAAAGTATTTTCTTAATAATCGGTCGTAGTCAGCTTCCAAACGAGATAAATTTACTTTTTGAGAAACGTCTGATAACTGTAAAGTTAATTGGGCACATCGTTGAGCATCAAGATCGACAATTGCCAACAACATTTCAATCAATATTTGTTGCGTGCGGGGATCGAGTCTCCCCACCATACCACAATCTAACAAGGCAACACGACCGTCTTTGAGATAAAAAATATTTCCTGGGTGGGGATCGGCATGGAAAAAACCATCAATATATAATTGTTGTGAAAAAGCTCGAAATAGTAAAGAAGTAATTTCTTTACGTTCCGTAGTAGGGTCTTTGCCATTTTTATGATTTCCCAAATCAGCAGATAAAATTGGTCCTCCATCCAACCATTCCATTACCAATAATTTTGGTGTAGTCAATTCCCAATCAATTTCTGCTACTACTAACTTTTGGGGATCAAACCACTTACTTTGAGATAAATTACTCCTTAATTTATCGGTAAAACCAGCTTCGCGAGTAAAATCTAACTCATCTTCTAAAGCCTTACAAAACTCATCCGCAATTGTTTTAATTTCATAAATTTGACCAAAATCAGTTCTTGAGACTAGATCGGCGATTCCTTCAATTAAAGCTATATCGCGAGAAACAGTAATATCTATCCCAGGACGTTGTACTTTTAATGCAACTTCGCGACCATTTGCTAAAGTTGCGCGGTGTGTTTGAGCGATAGAACCTGCAGCTACAGGTATGGGATTGATAGTAGAAAATATTTCACTTAATGGTTTATTTAATTGTTTGCGAATAATGATTTCAACTTCTGACCAAGGTACTGGAGGAACTTCATCTTGTAAGGTTGAAAGTTCATCTATATATGCACCACTGAGTAAATCGGGACGAGTGGAAAGAAGCTGTCCTAGCTTAATATATACTGGTCCCAAATCTACCAAAATATTTTTTAAAACAGCTGGAGTCGGTAACTGAGGTCTATCGGCTTTACCACCAGTTAGTAATCGCCTCATATAGTCCCAGCCATTACGTAGTAAAACTTCAATAATTTCTCTTTGACGAGGAACTGTTTGGGTTATGAACATTGTGTTATCGGGAATTGGAAAGTGGGAATTAGGAATTGGGAAGTGGAGATTATTGATTAATAATTATTAACTGTAGCTCGTAAGGGTGTGGTATTAGCCATGAACTGCGAACTGCTAACTATTAAGTGATAAAAGTATTGGGGAACAAATATCAAAAATAAAATATATAGAGATTAAATATCATATATTTGGACATTTAATATTATTTTTCCTCTATTTAATTAGTTGATATTTAAGATGTACCCCAATTAACTTTACAAATCCCTCAACGGACTTAAATAAAAATTACATTTTCCACACGAAGATGGCTTATTTGCTAAATTATTAACAGAAGAATTAAGATTAATTTAAAAATAATTATTCTCATATCTTCTGCAAATTAACTATTTACAATAGCTTACAAAAGATGAGTAAATCGGGAATCCTCTTTGAGAGTTTTCAGTAACTGCTTAATTTCTTGAGTGCGCTCTTTTTTTACCATCAATGTCACGTTGCGATCGCGAACAATCACCACATCTTCTAAACCAATGGTAACAATAACATCATTTCTATCTGTGGCATAAACAATAGCTCCTTTAGTATCTAGGCCTACATGGTTAGCTAATTCTACATTGGAAGTATTTTCAGTTTTTAGTAAACGCTCAATAGCATTCCAGTCACCTAAATCATCCCAGCCAAATTCTGCAGGTAAAACATACGCTAGACTGGTTTTTTCCATTAAGGCATAGTCTATACTTTTTTTAGGTAATTGCGGATAAATACTCGGACCATTTTTCTCTAGTGGCTCGATAATTTCAGGAGCATGTTTGTGAAGTTCGTTGAGGACAACACCTGCCCGGAAAACAAACATTCCGCTATTCCAACTAAAGCGTCCTGTAGATAAAAAAGTTTCTGCAACTCGGCGATCGGGCTTTTCAGTGAAGCGGTTAACATGATAAGCTGGCAAGTTATTAAAACTACCCGTATTTTCTCCCTGCTCGATGTAGCCGTAACCAGTAGATGGAAAAGTAGGTTTGATCCCCAAAGTGACTATGGCATCTTTATTGCTTGCAAGTTCAATTGCAGCATCTAAAGTACCAGCAAACTTATCTAAATCGGCAATCCAATGGTCCGCGGGAAAAAAACCAATGATTGCATCTTCTCCGTAGCGTTTTTTAATTTCCAAGCTCGTCCAAGCAACCGCAGCAGCTGTGTCCCTTCCTTCAGATTCAACCAGTAAGTTGTCGGATGGTAATTGGGGTAACTGTTCCCTGACTCCTTTTGCTACCACTGCAGCAGTGATGACCCATAATGAGTTCCAATCTCCTGCAAGTGTTAGTAATCTATCTGCAGTTGATTGTAGTAAACTGCGAGAACCACCATCCAAACATAAGAATTGCTTGGGGCGTTCTTTGCGACTCAAGGGCCAAAAACGTTCGCCTTTTCCACCAGCAAGAATTACAGGAAAGAATGGTTTAGTCATATTTTCATAAATACATTATTGAGGAACACTACAAGTTTACTGTGACATTAAGAACTGGCAACTTTTATTGCTTTAACATAACTTTTAGGGAGTGGTAGAGTGGGGAGTTAGTTGTGATTGACCAAATAAAAAGTAGAGTAAACCAAAAAGTATCTCAGTCATCTGAGGTATCAAGCAAGACAAGTTTTTACACAGAAGATAAAACTACCGTTAAAGCTAGTTCTATTCCCAGCCAGCTTTATCATCGTTTGGGTTTAAGAATACCTAAATGGTTATTTTGGTTTATGACTGGTGTTGTTGGGGTTACTTTGTCGGGCTTATTAGCATCAACTCTGGCATTGTGGACACCCCTATGGAGTGACATCGATCGTACCGAAGATGAATTGGGATGGGCTGGCGATCGCGCGACTTCCTCACCACTACCAGGGGATTTATGGAACAGTATCTCCGAATACCAATTCATTAAACCAATGAACATTTTAGTTTTGGGGATTGAACCGGTGAAGGGTGCAGTGGATGGTTCTGCCGATAGTTTTGGTGGTAAAAGTGATGCAATGTTACTTTTACGTATCAACCCTAACGAACAGAATAAAAATATTCGGGTATTATCTATCCCTAGGGACACAATGATTTCGATTCCTGAGCAGGGTCTAACTAAAGTATCGGAAGCAAACAATCAAGGTGGTCCTGTTTTAGCTGCAAGGGTAATAAGTCGAACTTTAAGTAATGCTCCAATTGACCGTTACATTCGCATTTCCACTAGTGGTTTTCGTCAATTGATAGATCGCTTGGGTGGTATAGAAGTATTTGTTCCTAAAACAATGGTCTACCGAGATCGAACTCAGGGTTTATCCATTAATTTGGTTAAAGGTTGGCAAAATTTAAATGGAGACCAAGCCCTGGAGTTCGTTCGCTACCGAGAAGAAGGTAAGGGAGATCTAGGAAGAGTACAACGACAACAAGCATTATTAAAAGGGTTGCGGCAACGTCTTTCAAGTCCTACGGTGTTGCCTGAATTACCCCAGTTAGTTCGCATGATGGATAAACATGTTGATACTAATCTCAGGCTTGAAGAAATGATGGCATTGGTTAATTTTGCACTTAACTTGGAACGAGATAAGTTCGAGATGACAACTTTGCCAGGAATATTTAGTCGTTTGAGTCGCGATCCCGATAGTTATTGGTTAAGTCTTAATGGTAGAGCGGATTTATTGGAAAAATATACTGGTGTGAATATATCGGGTATTAGATCTGATTCTCGACCTTTGAAAAAGCTGAAAGTTGCCATTCAGAATACAACTGGTAAACCACAGTTAACTAAACAACTAATTAATTCTTTAAAACAAAAAGGATTTACACAGATTTATACTGCGGAAGAATGGCCAGATCCCCATGCTAAAACTCAAATCATCATTCAGAAAGGAAATAAAAGAGCTGGGAAACAATTGCAAAAAATCTTAGGTACGGGAGAAATAGAAGTATCATCTGCTGGTGATATTCAATCAGATATTACCATTCGGATTGGTCAAGATTGGTCACAATAATTTGACAACTTTGCGATTCACACTACAATTTACAATTCAAATTTATAAGAACTAGTCTAAACCTAAAACTCCTAGCCTCGATGCAGGAGATATAGGCAAGGCAGCACTTTTAAATGCTTCTTTAAATGTTTACACTGTCTTCCACTAGCATTTTCGCATAATTTTGACTACTAAAATTATGGCAGGTTAAAACCTGCTATTAGTATTCATCCCCGGGCTAATAGCTTGCGTGTCGTAGGCATAGACCGGGGTTTTCTCCATAATTATTATAAAATTTTGTTGACATCTCCCTTGGTTAAAAACACAAGGGATTGTGACAGACGCGTAAACTTGACCATCTTTATAAGCCAGTGCTTATGCGGGAAATGTGATAGCCGCAAACCTCCTTTCTTCTAGTATTTAGGCGGCTTAAGTCTATCTACTTCACTTGCAATGGTGCTACGCAGATCGCCTCTGTAATAAACTTTTACCAAAGCCTTATAAAATCTGAGTCGGTTACAGAGACATCGCATGAAGGTGTAAATCTTGTTTATGAGGGGATGTCAAATAATGCTTGAACCAACAACTTGCTAAACGAGCAACTTCATCCAATGCACCTGGTTCCTGAAATTGATAAGTTGCTCCTGGAATTACCTCTAATTGTTTCTTGGGTGTCTGAATTTTTGTCATCGCATCTTCACTCACGGTAATTGCTGAAATATCACATCCACCGACAATCATTAGTGTCGGAGCTTGCACATAGGATAGAACCTTAGATTCCAGATAAGTTTCTCCACTACGAGAAACTAATGCTTCAACAACTGTTGGACGTTGTGCTGCTGCAAGTAATGCAGCGCCTCCAGCGACACAATCACCAAAGTAACCAATTTTCAGATTATTAGTGATGGAATTATCAATTAACCAGTCAGTGATACAGACTAATCTTGTTGCGAGGAAAGTAATACTATTACGGAAATGAGCAGTTCTCAGATCGATTGCTTCCTCCTCTTTTGTTAATAAGTCAACTAGTATAGTTGCAAGTCCTCCACTCTGACGTAAAATATGGGCAAGATAACGATTGCGAGTGTTGTAGCAACTACTAGCGCTACCATGGGCAAAGATAACTATCCCCTGGGAATCCTCAGGTAAAACAATTTCAGCTTGTAAACTAATTGAACCCAGCTTCACTGAAACTAGTTTTTCCTCAACATCGTATAAAAAATTTCGAGTCATTTGGACACCCTCTTACAAGTTTTTGATGCGTAGTTAGTATTAAAGTAATTACTTTTAAGTCGTTAAATTTACCCCTTGCACTACAATTTTCTATATCTACGCGGTAAGCATTACTGAAGATTTCTCTAGCAATTCATGTACTTGCTTGTCACTTGTTTGGGAAAAATCATCATAATATAAGCCGACAGCATAAAAAGGTTCGGGAGTTGCCAAACATATTACTTTATCGACTTCTGCCCTTAATTGTTCGTAGACTGTTGCTGGTGCGACAGGAATAGCTACTATTATTTCCTTGGGTTGTTGTTCTTGTAGTATGGCGATCGCAGCCCGTACCGTTGAGCCCGTAGCAATGCCGTCATCTACAAGGATTACTGTACAGTTACGTACATTCAGCGACGGACAATGACCTCTATAGGAACGAGCGCGCCTTCTTAATTCTCGTAATTCTTTACTAGCAATTTTGTCAATTATCTTACTATCAATTTCCCAGTCATTTAAAACACTATAATTGAGTACTCGAATTCCATTAGGTGCAATCGCACCCATCGCTAATTCCTTATGATGTGGTACCCCAAGTTTTCTAATGATGCAGATATCAAGCGGGATGTTTAATGATTTTGCGACCTCAAATCCTACTGGAACTCCACCACGGGGTACAGCCAGCACAATTGTATCTAGGCGATTTGCATAGGCTTTAAGTCTTTGAGCGACTAGCTTCCCTGCTTTTGTACGATCGCGGAATTTAATTGTCATTAATCTCACCCCCTTAACATGAAGAGCACTGGCTTTACCCCACAAAATGTAATTACATGAGACAACAACTCTAATTTTTGTCCCTCAGTACTTCAAACCATCGAACCCATCTTATATTTATATAAAAAACGTGAGGAACTTGTGAGGACTTACCACATTATTCTCTCCTCAAGGAATAGCTCACAAATTCCTTAGATTTTTGACTTAAATTTAAATTAGATAGTTTCAAAATATTATTTGATTACAAACCTATAAAACACTGATTCAAAACCATCGAGTAAAAGGCATTAAGCGCAGAATATTAATTCCAGAATATTGATTCCACAAAACTTCTGGCAATTTTTACATAGGGGGTTACATGAATTATTTGACAAACCCATTTTCCGGGAAACCTAAAACCTTGGAAAGCAGTTTGCTTCTTCCTTTGATTAATGTTGTCTTGCTACCAGGGATTACATTACCTGTCATGGTTGTTAGATCGCACTCTGTAGGAGTAGTAGAAGCTACAGCATTAACATCACACAAGCAATTAATAATTGCTGGAGTTCGACCAGAATCGCGGCAAAGATTAGAAAAAAACCAAAAAGCTGAAATTGAAAGCTTGGAGGAGATTTATCCTGTTGCAACCTTAGCAGTAGTTCAACGCGTAATACGCTTACCAATGGCAGGAGGTATTCAAGTTATCCTTAGAGGGATAGAGAGAGTTTGTATCGACAAAATACAAATAACCAATCGTATTTGTGAAACTAATTACCACCGACTACCACAACTACATCAAGATAATACTTCTGAGCTTGAAGGAAAATCAGCAGCTAAGGTAGAAGCATTAGTCGGAGCAATTAAATCCCAATGGAGAGAAATAGCTACTTCTGATTCTACTTTTCCCCAAGAAGTTTTAGCTTTCTTGCAAGATAATGATAACCCAGCTCTATTGGCTTATCAAAGTAGTATGCTTCTCCCCCACGATCTCGATAAAATTCAAGGATTACTGGAAGAAGAAAATCTCGAACAACTTCTTAGAAAGGTACTTGCAGATTTGAGCCAAGAAGTAGAAGTTCAACGCCTACAAGGTCAAATTCTAGGCGAAACCAAAAAAGAAATCGATCTACAACAACGAAAATTCTTTCTGCGCGAACAATTGAAGAAAATTCAACAAGAGTTAGGGGAAGGTAAATCGGAAACTCAAGAAATTGAAGAATTACGAACCCGTATAGCTACAACTCAGTTACCCGGTTGTGTAGATAAGCAAGCAAAACGAGAATTATCGCGTCTAGAAAGAATTGGTAATGCTTCAGCAGAAGGGGGCGTAATTCGCACATATCTTGACTGGCTATTAGAAATGCCTTGGAACCAAACAGTCCAAGATAATTTAGAATTAAAGAATGCCAGAGAAGTTTTGGATGCCGACCACCACGGTTTAAGTAAAGTAAAAGACCGCATTATTGAACACTTAGCAACATTTAAACTCAAACAGAAACCCATAAAAAAAGATAAACCAGAGGTGAAAGTTACTAACTCCGACTTTCCCAGGAGTATTGCTTTTGGTACGGTTTTATGTTTTGTCGGACCACCGGGAGTAGGTAAAACTAGTCTGGGGCGCTCCGTTGCTCGGGCTTTAGGTCGCCCATTTGAGCGTATTAGTTTAGGTGGGTTGCGTGATGAAGCTGAACTACGGGGTCATAGGCGTACTTATGTTGGTGCAATGCCAGGTCGTATTGTCCAAGCTCTACATAGATCTGGGGTGAAAAATCCAGTCATTATGCTAGATGAGTTGGATAAAGTTGGTATGGACTATCGCGGCGATCCGGCTTCGGTATTATTAGAAGTTCTTGACCCACAACAAAATTACTGCTTCCGCGACCTCTATTTAGATTTAGATTTTGACTTATCCCAAGTATTTTTTATTGGTACTGCAAATGATTTATCTAAAGTTGCTGCACCATTACTCGATAGATTAGAAATTATTGAACTGTCGGGTTATTCTGAAGAAGAAAAATTAGCCATTGCCCAAAAATATTTGCTACCACGCCAGATTGAAAAAGCTGGACTTCCTGAAGATGCAGTGCAAATACCTTCACAAACCCTTAGGCTAGTAATTAAAAATTATACCCGCGAAGCAGGAGTTCGAAGATTAGAGCAAAATTTAGGTACTCTTTGCCGTAAAGTTGCAGTACGTCATGCATCAGGTGATACTAATTCTGTAGTTATCGATCCAGAACAGTTAGAAGACCAACTAGGAGCAAAAGTCTTCTTAGGAGAACAGATGCGAAAGTCACCTCAATCGGGTGTCGCTTGTGGTCTAGCTTGGACTTTGGCTGGTGGGGAAGTTTTGTTTGTGGAGGCAGTGACATTATCACAAGGTAAAGACCTTGTGCTGACTGGATACCTGGGTGAAGTCATGGAAGAATCTGCTCGCATTGCTTATTCCTATGTTTGGTCAAATGCAGCTTTATTGGGTATTGATACCACTGTTTTTCAAACCAATGGCCTACATATTCACGTCCCAGCCGGCGCAGTTCCTAAAGATGGGCCCTCTGCTGGTGTAACAATAGTAACTGCAATTGCTTCTTTATTAATGGATTGTGCTGTGCGAACAGATACAGCAATGACCGGGGAAATCAACCTGAGCGGCGAAGTCCTTCCCATTGGTGGAGTTCGAGAAAAAGTTTTAGCCGCTCGTCGTGCTGGTATTAAGAGGGTAATATTACCTCAACAAAATGCTAAAGACTTAGTAGATGTTCCAGAAGATGTTAGCAAGCATCTAGAATTTATCTTTTGCGATCGCATTGACCAAGTTCTTGAAAATGCTTTGCTGCAGCCATTTAAGAGTTGATAAATTATTGTATCAGTGTTGCTTCTGGAGCAGGTGCCGATGTCGTAGAAAGTTGGAGCGGATCGTAGCCAAGCTGTCGGGCAATGCTTTCTCTAGCTAACATGCGATATTCCCAAAAATGTTCTCCAGCAGCACATAATCCCAGGTACATATTGAGAAGCTGCGGTTTTCTCAACAGGACAATCAAGAGTTGATACCAAAACTGCCACCGAATTTCAGGACGGCGAATGCCTTGGTGCCAAATAAGTTGAGTGATAAACCGCATCCTCTTACTTAAAGAAAATTGCATCATGTGTTTTTGATTTTTCAAAGAACAAATCTTAAGACATTGCTGTAAACAGCGTCTGAGATAGTTTCGAGGCTCGTACAGTATCCAGAAGCCTTCGACATATTCTTTAGTAATATCTGCGATGGGGCGTGTTGGGACAAAATTCATTATAGTATTCTGGTCGCCTGTCAGATGACCATTGCCCTCAATTAAGCGTTGCTCTTTTTTTAACCGCTCCCAGAGGGCGGTATTGGGTAGAGCTTGAAGGATGCCCAACATAGGTTGAGGAATGTTAGTTTGTTCGATAAACTCTTGTATGCGATCGCCCGCCCCGGAACGTTCTCCATCAAAACCAAGAATAAATCCTGCATAAATAAGCATTCCTGCATCATTGATTTTGTTGCAAGCTTCCACAAGGGGGTTACGGGTGTTTTGCAGTTTTCGAGTAACTTGTAAACTATCCTGGTCTGGGGTTTCGATACCGAGGAAGACTGCATAAAAGCCTGCTTCACCCATCAGTTGAAGTAATTCATCATCCTCTGCCAGATTGACTGAGGCTTCCGTAATAAAAGTAAAGGGATAGTCGTGCTGCTGCATCCAAGGAATCAATTCTCTCAGGAAGCGTTTGACATTCCTCTGATTACCAATAAAGTTGTCATCCACAATAAAAAGTGAACCACGCCAACCTAAGTTATAAAGGGTTTGTAACTCAGCAAGAGCTTGTTCCGGTTCTTTCGTACGGGGTTTGCGACCATAAAGAGAAATGATGTCACAAAATTCGCAGTTGAAGGGACACCCACGGGAAAACTGGATTGCCATCATCAAGTAGGCAGAACGTTCAAGCAGGTCAAAGCGTGGCATTGGGCTTTGGGTAACATCCGGCTTTTCAATAGAGCGGAAAATGCCCTTGGTTTCACCTTGACAAAGTGCCTCAAGAAATAAAGGAACCGTCATTTCGCCTTCATCCAGAATCAGGAAATCAGCTCCAGCATCCAACGAATCTTGAGGGACAGAGGTGGGATAGGGTCCACCCACTGCAACTTTCTTTCCCAACTGGACTGCTTTATGAATCAACCGGTGGAAATCCTGCTTCTGTACAATCATGGCTGAAAGAATCACCAGATCGCACCACTCCCAATCTGCTTCAGTTTCACAAGCGACATTGCGATCGCGAAATCGAATCTCCCAATCTTGTGGTAAGAGTGCTGCAACCGTAATAATTCCCAAAGGTGGAATTACTGCCTTCAGTCCAGCAATCTCCATGAAGCGATCGTAAGACCAAAAGGACTGGGGAAATAGAGGATAGAGTAGTAGTATTTTCATAATAACCTCGCGGTAGCAGAGCCTGCAGTATCGCCGTTGCCTCTGTAAACCCAGTCTTTCAAAAGCGAATAACTTAGGAATGTGGATTAAATAAAGTATAAAAGTGGGGCGCTGTTAGGATCACGTAACGCACCATTCCAAATTTCAAAATAACAGGTTATTAAATTCTCATTCCTTAGTCTAGTCAACTACGCCTTAAACCTTGGGCCCGAAGCCCAGTGTCTTTAGACCTGGGTCGTTGACAAATACCTTCAGTAGTTGAAGATGCGCCAAATTATTTTTTCTAAATCAAGCTATATGAAGCTTTTCAGCCTTGGAGTTCAGCACAGCTTCAAGTATAAATTGTCTGAGTAGTGGGAAGGCTTCAATCAAAAAGTTATGTAACTTTTCTTTGTATAAATCTTAATCAAACAAACCATCTATAGCACTACGCAATTAGGTTAGGACATCAATGAATCCTAAAAGCTATGAGCAAGTAGTGTGCTTTTGACTTGTGTCCGTAGGACACGCATTAACGCAGTGTGACGCAACAGCGTCATAACCTAGAGCAGAAGGGCGACGGCAGATCCACAGGTAACGGCTCCGTAAGTAGCGTAGCTATAGTTATAGCCTCTTGCTGCGCTACCTACGGTTAAGCCAAACGGGCGGAGCCTATGACTACGTCACCTTACGGATCCGGCGACGGCAAAGCCTCTTGCTGCGCTAACGTCGTCAGACCTGTGCATTCGTCTTTAGACGCATCCAAACCGGTACGCTTACGCTAGCCGCTAATGACTTATGTCCTACGGACACGCTACGCTAACGACTTGCGCGTAGCGCTATACAGCTTCACCAATGATTGTGACGAGAGTACCCTGGGTTAAAGAAGAGGACATAAAAACTCCGAGAATGGAATGATAAGTATTTAACTAAAAATGCTAGGCTGACGTACACTTAAACTGAATAATTTAGTGTCTCTAATGCTTTTAGAGCCTGAGTTTTTGTTTCAAAATAAATGCCGAACAGCTTAAATCTCGTCGGCAATTCAACCGGATCCCATCGTAGTATTTACGTCCACCCGCTTTATCTTTTGGGCAGAGCAATATCCCAAAAAGACAAACATCTATTTGCAGTCTGATAGATGTAGAATTCTACAAGCAAAGCAGCTATCTCTTCAGTTCTTAATTCTTTTATCTTGGAAACAGATGTCGCCTTGGTCCAATACCTGGATTAAAAATACCTGCAACATCTTCATCAGACAATTGGCTCAGTTGAGTCTCTAAATCTTTGACATTGAAGTTATAGCCTCTAGCTGCAGCTAAAAGAATGAAATCTTCTGGATTGCTAAGGGCTTTTTGTCTTTCCTGTTGAGCATGGGCTTGCTCTACTTGTTTATAGATTCGGGCAGCATTTTCCTGAATCATAACTATACCTCCTTCTGGAAGGACGATTTTTTAAACTTTTTCCCAGCTTTCGCGATTCCAAATGTTATAAGGAAAATTTATTTTAAATATAAATAATTATACAACATAATTATTTTTTAACCAACGTATTTTTCACAACTTCTTATCTTGGAAAGTTTCTACTAAAGATTGGTCACATTCAGGCAAAACTTCTGCTATGGCTTTTACTAATTCACACGCCGTGAAAGGTTTAGCTAAAAATCCTTGAACTCCAGTCCCTACAGTTTTTGCTAAAGCCTCTGTAGAGGCTAAACCACTGGTAGCAATAATCTTTACTCGTGGATTTATTCTTTGCAAAGTACGAATAGTAGTTGCACCATCCATTATAGGCATCATCATATCTGTTAGCACAATACTAATGTCATCTTTGTGGTTAGCGTAAACAGAAATTCCTTCTATTCCATCTTTTGCGGTGAGTACTTGTAAGTTATAGTTTTCCAGGGTGGTTTTAATAATTTCACAAATTTTTGCTTCGTCATCAATTACTAAAATTACTTCTCCCTTTCCTACTAATCCTTGTAGATCCTGTTCTTTGTCTGAAACAAGCCCTTCTTGACTGGGTAAATATACTTGAAACTGACTACCATTTCCCAATTCACTGGATATCTTCACAAATCCGTCATGGTTTTTAATAATACCCAATACCGTAGATAAACCCAAGCCTGTACCTTTACCGACATCTTTTGTAGTGAAAAATGGATCAAAAATCCTGTCAATATTTTCCGGGGGAATACCAACTCCAGTATCGGCAATTGTTACGACAACATAAGGCCCAACCTTAGCATCAATATTCATCCTGGCATAACTTTCATCAACAAAAATATTCTCAGCCAGAATACTTAAAGTACCACCATCAGGCATGGCATCCCGGGCATTAACTACTAAATTCATAAATACCTGATGCAACTGGGTAGGGTCTGCTGCAACTGTCCATAAATCTCGCGGTAAATTCCTTTCAATTTCAATAAACTTAGGAAATGTTCCTTTGACAAATTGCTCGATATCCCTCAATAAATGCTTAACTTGTAAAATTGTGCGCCTAGCTTCATTACCACGGGCGAAGGACAAAATCTGTTTAACTAGGTTCGCACCCCGTTTGGCACTGCTTTCTAGCATTTTCAACATGTCTTGGGAACTTCGATCAAGATTAGTCACCTTGAGAGGTAATAATTGTGAAACTGCCAAAATCGGTGTCAAAATATTATTTAAATCGTGAGCAATACCACTTGCCAAAGTCCCAAGACTTTCTAGGCGCTGAGCCCGGAGAAACTGTTTCTCTAGTTGCTTTTTCTCAGTAATATCAGTGTCAACTGTAAGGATAGATTTGGGATTTCCTAACTTATCTTTTACCAAGGTCCAACGGCTAGCAACGATTATTTCCCTACCTTCTTTAGTGATTTTATGTAGCTCACCTTGCCACGAATGTTTATCCTTGATTGTTTGGAGTGCTTCGGTTAATTCCGGTGAAATTTCTTTGTATAAAAGTTCGTCTGCAACCTGACCAATTGCTTCCTGTGACGTCCAGCCATACATGCTTTCAGCTGCTTGATTATAGTATATTATCTCGCCCGACAAACTTCGGAGCAAAATCGCATCTGTAGTAACATCAAGTAATGCAGCCTGTTCGGCAATTTTTTCTTCTGCAAGCTTGCGCTCGGTAATATCACTAGCAATCAGTACGGCAGTTGTGGCTTTTCCTTGAACTTGATTTGGTGCAATTTGGGTTTTATAGAAGCGAGTATCACCTTGTCGGTCGGGGATTGCGTACTCTATTTCTTGAACTTGTTGGGTGGTAAAAACCTGCTCTAAAACCGAATCAATGCTAGAACGTTGATCTGGGGGAAACCATTTTGTGACTAAGCTGCCTAGTAACTTTTCTTGAGATACGCACTCATTGGTACGATTTGCAAAGATAATTCTACCGTTGCGATCCAGTTCATAAATATAAATGGGTGCATTGACAGTAAGAGAATGTAATTTTTGAGCTAGATCGCGGTAACGCTCTTTACTTTCTCGTAATGCTTCTTCTACTTGCTTGTATTCACTGATGTCCTGAGAAATCCCGTAAAAACGTACAACCCTTCCTTGGGCATCTTTGTCTACTCGTCCGCAAGAAAAGGCATAACCAACAGTACTATCGGGACGTAGAAAGCGAAACTCTGTTTCATAAGGAATACCTTGTTCCAAGGCAGCTTTAGTAATTTTATTCACCCTTGCTCGATCTGCAGAATGAATAAATTGATTTGCCACTTCGATATTGGGTATTGGGCTATCTTGATTTAAATTAGTAAATCGATAAAATTCTTCTGACCACCATTTCTCACCAGTATTTAAGTCCCAAGACCAACTTCCCATCTTTGCTACTCGTTGTGCTTCCTGTAGCAAAGCCTCAGTACGTCGGAGTTTTTTTTCTACTTGTTTGCGTTTAGTTATATCCCGAATAACCGCAAGTAAACCAATTTTATTTCCACTGTTGTCTTGAAGAAAACTAATTGATAAATCTACATGAATTTCTTGACCATTATTTTTAATATGAATATTTTCTCCTTGCCACCATCCTTGTGTTAACAAAGCATTGTCAGCTAAATACTTATCTTCGTTATCGATCCATTGATACTTATAAACTTCTTCTAAATGCCGACCAATAAATTCATCTGCTTCAATATTGTACAATTGCTCTGCTCGTCTGTTTAAATAAACGACGTGATGTTCGTTATCAATGGCGATTACTGCATCACTTACGTGGGCGAGAACATTTGCCTGAAAGTTGATTTGAGCTTCTATTTGAGAGCGGACTTTAATTTCCCGTTTACAACAAATTTTTGCTTTTTCAAATATATTAACTTGCTGTTTTAACTCAGAACGAGTTTGATATAGCTCTTCTTGTAATTCTTTTAAATGATTTTCCTGTGATTTTAATTGTTTTTGTAATCCTGGAATAAGATCGGTTTTCTCTTCCGAACCAAATACTTGCTGTAAATGATTTTGAGTAATAATACCAACCAATTTATTTTGCCGATCTAAAATCGGTAAATGGTGAATCCCATGTCGATGCATGAGCGATTGCACAGTGAAAATATCATGATTCGGATATATCTTTAAACTTATGACTTGCTGAGTCATTACCTCAGAGATTCTCACACCGGAGAAATTTATTCCAGAACCAGCAAGCCTGACAATATCTATATGTGTAAATATTCCTACTAAAGACAACCCTTCTACTACCAACACATAATCTTTCGGGTTGCGATCAGTTTTATTTGGTTGTGATAATTTTCCCCGCACCCCAAATTTGTTACTACGATTTTGTCCTTCATGCATCATCAAAGGAATTGCATCGACAACTAAAGTGTCCGGTGTAACGGTCAATGGGGAAACATCAATAACACCATTTAAATCACAAAAATCAATCAGCTTGTTGTTAGGTTCCATGGCTAATTTGCCTCAGGAAAACCCAAGGTAAGATTATTACATATACCACACCTATTCGAGTTACCGTAAAATACAACCCACCCCACAAATTAAAAATAAGGGAATAACAGTTGAAAAATTTAAAAACAATAACTTATAGCGGGATTGTAAAAGTCAGAAGACAAAAGGAATTTGGATGGGAAGGAATCCAATATTTTTGATATTAGGCTTTATTACTATTCTTTTACCTTACTTATTGCCAACTCGCTATATATCATCTTTAAAAATAGGCGATATAAATATTGTAGCGATTTTTCAACTTTCGATATCTTTTGTGAATTTTTATTACAATATAAATAGATATATTCCAAAATTATTATCACCCGTGGGTACTATCAGTTTATAGTTAATTAACTTTTTAAAATAATTATTAATTACTCACAACTTTGTGCTGTTACAGTCCGGGAAACCTACGGTACATTTTACGCCACGTTAAGTTCTGCTAGCCGCTAGCTAAACATTAGCCACTAACTGACTCATTACTCATTACCGTGCGCTGTAGACACCCTCATTAGTCTGTGCTTACGCCCCAACTCGTCCCGCTATAGCTAGAGCCTGAGGGGTACCTGCGGTGTGGTGTTTAGACGCAGCAAGCTGTATGACTACGTCACGCAATACCTACGGTACGCTACGCTAGCAACGCTAACATCCGTAGGATGCGTACTAACGCCTCTGGCGCATATCACGGCATCGGCAGATTCGCAAGGTGACGTTAGTCAGAGCCTTTGGCGTCGGCATAGCCTCTAGCCTCCGGCCTCTAGCTGCGCTACCTACAGAGCCGCTAACATTACTATTACTCATTACTCATAATTATTTATCCAATCTGACATCAATGATATTGCCTCGGAAATAGTAATTAAAACCTTCCATTGTGGCAGGCATACCTATTTTTAATTTACTATCACCTACAAATGAAGCATCATCTTTCACTTCAGCGCTACTTGATAAAGTTACTAACATGTTTGTTAGAAAACGAGCCGTAGGATCCTCTAATTCTTTGACCGAACCATCTGGTTGAGTTACAGCAGTAGTAATTGGTATTAGTTGAACAGATTTGATCTGCATTTGACCAGCAGGTTGGTTTTTGATTGTAATATCAGTATTGACTCCATTTTTCAACTCTTGATTCACTAAATCTTGAGGGCGACTAATACTCAAATACTTCACCAATAAATCTAACTCTACAGGCTGAGTTGAAGCTGTAGCATAAGTTGGGGAATTAAGTACACCTGGTGTAAATAAAACTGATGTTAATATTAATACTACTGCGAGTAATATACTCCAACTAAATCGCTTCAATATATCTATAAACTGCTGAAACAAACCAAAACTCCTCATCTATACAAGTTCCTACTTATACGACAAACATGTTTGTCAATTGGGTTTGTATTTAACCATTTACCCAATAAATCTAACAGTTCATAACTTTATCAAAATAAAGCTGGTTTATTTGAACATCATTATTAAATATTTAAATATCACACCGAGTAATTAGGTTGAAACAATAAATTTAAATCCAGTCTTGATTAATATTAATACCCCTAGTTTCCATACTTTCCAAAAACAGATTCGTTGGAAGTGCTTCTTCCACCGGAAAAACTCCAGCTTTTCTCAATTTACCTTCTAATAATAATTGAGCTATGGTACCGGTACCACACCCTGCTGCGATCGCTGTATTTTCATGGATTAAATTTGCCCTACAGACAAGAGAATTACCATTTTTGGTTCCAGTTACTTCTGCACAAACTGCAACTCCAATTCCACTAAAGCGATCAGTGACATCTGTCATCAAATGACTAACATGGGATAAAAACTCGATTCCCCTCGAATTTCTCAGCCACGAGCGAGGGAAAACATGTGCGGCGATCCAGGTCAAATGGTTATAAAAGTCAGGAACAGAACCAAACTTAGTAATAACACTACTCACACGGGGAAAAGACTTCGGAAGAGTGTAGGTCTCCGGCATATCATACCAATACACACCATTAGCTCCGTAGGGTGATGGGAAATCAATAATTTCGCGATCAGTATATGGTTTGATGATTTTCCAATCACCCTCTATCCATGCTTCAAAGGAATTTTGCAAACCTAAAAATGTTGTACGCATTACTGTGACACCAGCTCCACCGGAACCAGAAACTACGTAACTCAAATGAATTTTCTCCGGTTCATCGAACTGCTCAACGCATTGTCGCACCATACTATTAGATATTCCTGGAAATATCCCGGTGTTTACAATTGCAGTCACATTTGCATTAACTGCATCTTTGTGGTGTTCTAAGGCTCTAATAGTGTAGGAACGGTGGTCGCTAACATCCAGATAATTCACACCCTGCTTAATGCATAGCTCTAAAACCTTAGTATCCCGGTGATGAAAAGGACCAGCACAGTGAATTACTAAATTAGATTTAGCGATTTCTGATGCCAATTTGTCAATATTCGCTAAATCCAAACTGAGGAACCGCAATTGAGGATTTAATTTATGATTTGGTTGATGGTTTAATTGAATATCTCTAATTTTACTTGCAGTGCTACGCCCAGTAAGAATCACTTCTGAGTCTGTATTAGTTGCAATATCTTGGGCGACGCTACCACCGATGCGCCCATTTCCTCCTAAGATTAGAACTTTGTTGGTCATTATTTCAAAATAAACACCCCTTTTTTATTTCATAAAAATTTCTCGGTAGTTTATGCTAACGCGTCGCTGCGCTAAGGAAACCCAGCTTATTCATCATAACTGGGAGGAAAAACGCCCCGGTGGTTTTAACCACATTGAACAATTAAGCCAGTGGAACGTTTAAGTAGTTGAACTTTATTTCTAGAAAACTGACCAAGCCGTTTCCAGTCAGAATTGCTAACAGAAACTTGCGTTTTAGTGTCACCACTAACCCAGCCCCTAACGGTTTTCTTTCCTTGGGTCGCTTCAGCATAATCACCTTTCCTGAATCCGTGCTTGGTAACAGTCCCACCATACTTGCGACGTTTAGCACCTTTACTAAATTGCAGTAAATGCAACTGACGACGACTGACGGGAGGGCGACGAATTACAGTTAACGGCTTATAGCCTAGTCAATTCTCAGTAAGAACTGTCTCTTACAAGCTCAGTGGCTTTAGCCCTGAGTTATTGACTTAATATCTAACTTAGATTGTACTTTATTTTGCTCTTCTACTTGCTGCTTCTGCTTGCAACTCTTCTACAACATCCCAAGCTGCAGCACATTCTTTTGAGGTTGGTCCCTTCGCTTCACAAATAGCTCTTGCATCATCTCTTGCTGCTTCAATTGCATCTTCGAGATAAATTCTTCGGGGTTCCTCAACAAAGTCACTTTTTTTGAGAATATCTGTAATAGAAACAATGCCAAGCAAAGTATCTTTTATCACAGGAGCACGGCGAATTCCGGTATTAGCAAATAAACGGGCGACATACTCTACTCCCAACTCAGGGTTTACGGTAATGCAGGGCTTGGTCATAATTTCGTAGACCCGGATTTTTTTTGGATCTTCACCATATGCAGCGATTTTATAAATAATATCGCTTTCTGTTACCATTCCGTAGGGGTCATTATCGTGACGACGTTCAACTATTAAGGCACGTAGCCCTTTGTCTTTCATTAAAGTCACAGCTTCAGCAACCGTTGCTGAACCAGTAATAGTCACCACCTCTTTGGTCATGATTTCTTCTGCTTTCATCATGGCTATTTACTCCCCCTGTAGATCAAAGTGATGGTTTATATTGATAATTCTTATTTACATGTGGAAATCCCATAAATATTGTATGCCATTTTGTGCGTCGAGATAATTCGCCATCTTTGAAAGATTTATCCGAAAAAATGATAGAAAAATCCTATTTTTAAACTCCATTAGTTTTAGGTGCATGAGGGATAATTCATTTTTGAAGTTTCTGTAGTATGGGTTTATCTGCAGACTCTTCAAATATTGCACCCCGTCGAATTAAATCCAGCTTTATTCTTTCAGAGATTCCCAAGTTATTCCTAAATTTAGCATTTTTAACATTTGCACCTTCAAAGATAGTATTACTCAGATTGGCTCCAATAATATTTGCTCCACTAAGATTTGTATTACTCATATTAGCTCCATTGAGGTTGACACGATATAGGTTGGAATAGCTTAGATTTACACCACTGAGATCGGTATGACTGAGGTTAACAATGCTGAGATTAGCATCTCCAAAGTTAGCATTTCTGAGTTGCTTAGTACTACTAAAATTGGTCTCCAAAAGAATCGCACCACTGAAATTTGCACCGTAGAGTTCCACATTACTTAGGTTTGCATTACTGAGGTTGGCATACATCAGGTTGCTACTCTGCAGATTAGCACCACTGAAGTTGCTCTTGGTGAGGTTGGTACTTTGGAGGTTGGCTCTGCTCAGGTTGGCGCTGCTGAAGTCAGCACCACTAAAATTTCCGCTGCTAAGATTGGCGTTAATGAGGTTAGCTTGACTAAGATTGGTTATAGTTATTTTGAGTTCGCCACTAATTGGGAGTTTGATATTGCTGAGATTGGAGTTCTCGAGATTACTACCAATCATATTTGCACCATCTATTTTTGCAAAAGTGAGGTTTGCATCTTTCAGGTCCGCACCACTGAGATTCGTATTCCTCAGGTCTGCACCTTCAAAATAGGAATTCCTAAGGTTCGCACCCTTAAGGTTCGTACCTTCAAAATAGGAGTTTTTGAGGTTAGCATTATTTAATTGAATTTTGGATAGGTTAGTTTTACTAACATTAATCCCTGCAAGACTAAAATCTTCCTTATATAGTCTTTCAAGTGCTAACCGCACCACTCCACTTTGAGAGCCTTTACCCTCTCTAACTACTTCCCAAGCTTTAAATATTCTTTCTTCTTTTCTCTCATCCAATATCCACCAGAAAGTTACAACTCCGGTTACACCAGCAACTATACTTATAAAAATACTTATTCTTTCAATAAGATTAAATATACACTTATTATTTTTAGTATTCATTGAATTTTTTTTATTTTTAACTTATAGCCTAGGAACACGACCATCAGTTTATAGAATTTAGCAACACTAAGGTCAAGCTTGACAGAATCACTCTGCTTGCGTGGCTAAACTAGATATTGTATAAGCTATATCAGCGCCTGTATTTATGATATTCCTTTAAATAGAATGCAATACTTGATGTAGCAAAAATATACGGTAATTAATACTTACAATAGACTCTGCTAAATACAGCGTAAATTATGAATTTTGATACTCTAAAAATTTTCTAGGCAAAGGCATTTTATGTTTTTGACACGCTGAAAATATTAGTACTCACTAATACATTGCTTACTTATTTGATTAATTGTTTATAATTAATTGATATTAGACAGTTAATAACAAACTATCAAGCAATAAAGCTACATGTTGTCAGTTAAATTTGTCTATGTTTTTTTATTTTTTGATTTTAATTAGATATGTTAAGATATATTTCAAATTTGAAATATGAATTCTCAACTTCTGCCATCGTTGATTATGTGCCCCACACATACCAGTGGGGAGACAAATAAAAATAATAAATAAAAGTATCCCCGTATACAAGAATCGGGGAAGCTTAAATTAAAACAAATAATAAACAATTGACGAGCTAGTAATGATTGGATTTTGCTTAAAATTTATTCGTTTCTAGCTAAAGTAGTCTTTCAAGGTGCTGTACCAGTTGTGGTGCTTGAAGTAAACCTTCAATTCTTTCTACAGCTTCACCTTTCTTAAATAAAACTAAAGTGGGTAAAGCTTCGATTTGATACTGACTTGCTAGTTGGGGATACTTGTCGGTATCAATTTTTACTATCTTCATTTTTCCTTGAAGTTGAGCATTTACTTGTTCCAAAATCGGCACCATCATTTGACATGGTCCACACCAAGCCGCATAAAAATCCACTAGTACTGGTAAGTCAGAACCAGACAGCATTTCCTCAAAGCTGTTAAATTTCTTTTTCACAGACATATGTTCTTACCGCTTTAATACTACTGCTTAATAGTAGTGTGTTTATCAAGAATTTGGAATTAGGGATAGCACTGCGTGCCGCCGCAAGCGGCATATGGCGACTGGCGACTGGGATTACTAATCTTTAGTTTCTATCCCCAATCCCTAATCCCTAGTCGCTAATCTCTAAAATAATCTTAATTTTTAATGAATAATCGCTCTATGATGATAGCGATTAGAACGCAATGATTGAAAATTAATAGGAACAGATAAATGGCAGTGCTTGAATTATCGGAAGTATTACCAGAAAATTTACAAACCCTACGTTCCCAAGTGGCTGTTGTCACCGGTGCATCACGGGGAATCGGACGGGCGATCGCCCTAGAATTAGCAAAAATGGGAGCTACAGTTGCGGTAAACTATGCATCTTCTAGTGGTGCGGCTGAAGAATTAGTCGAAGCAATTACTAAGGCTGGCGGAAGTGCGATCGCTCTTCAAGCAGATGTTTCCAAAGCCGAACAAGTGGATGCACTAATAAAGGCTGTAATGGAAAAATTCAAGCGTGTTGATATTTTGGTAAATAATGCAGGTATTACTCGCGATACACTGCTATTACGAATGAAACCAGAGGATTGGCAAGCAGTCATTGACCTCAACTTAACTGGTGTTTTCCTCTGCACCCGTGCGACTAGTAAGATTATGCTGAAGCAACGTTCTGGGCGGATTATTAATATAGCTTCGGTTGCCGGACAAATGGGTAATCCGGGACAGGCTAACTATAGCGCGGCGAAAGCAGGTGTGATTGGTTTAACTAAAACCCTCGCCAAAGAATTTGCTGCTCGTGAAATTACAGTCAACGCAGTCGCGCCAGGTTTTATTGCTACTGATATGACTAATGACCTCAAAAATGATGAAATTCTCAAATATATTCCTCTCGGTCGCTTTGGAAAACCAGAAGAAGTGGCGGGGATGGTGCGCTTTTTAGCCTCGGACCCCGCCGCTGCTTACATTACAGGACAAGTTTTTAATGTGGATGGTGGAATGGTGATGGCTTAAAACAGTTGTCAGTTGTCAGTTACCAGTTATCAGTTAATGCGCTGTCGCGCACGCTGCGCTANTTTTAATGTGGATGGTGGAATGGTGATGGCTTAAAACAGTTGTCAGTTGTCAGTTACCAGTTATCAGTTAATGCGCTGTCGCGCACGCTGCGCTAACAGTTAATGCGCAATACCTACGGTACGCTTACGCTAGGAACGCGCACGCTATAGCTACGCTACCTACGGATCCGCTAACAGTTTATGGCTTACGCCACGCCCTTACGGGCTACAGTTAATGCGCAATACCTACGGTACGCTTACGCTAGGAACGCGCACGCTATAGCTACGCTACCTACGGATCCGCTAACAGTTATCAATTTTTTTGATTTATTTTGTATTTGCTGTTAACTGTTCCCTGTAGCCCGCGAGGGCGTGGCATTAGCCATAAACTGTTAACTGTTCACTGACGTTTGTCAAACTTTGTGCATTCTTTGCCAAATTGCAAATCCTAATAACATAAGAATACTAGCTGTAGTTGCAAGTATTACACTGATACTCATACCTCTGATTCTCATAGCCAGTAAATTAAAAATCCAAGTTACAAACCACAATGCAAAAGCAGCACGACGTTGGGATAATCCCCAAGCTAATAAGCGATGATGTAAATGATCTTTTCCTGGTGTTGTTAATGGGTTTTTTCCTGCCATTAATCGGCGGATAAATACTTGAGATGTATCTAGTACCGGCAACAACAAAAATAAAACTGGCGGTACCAAGGTAACAACTGTTGTGGTTTGTAATTCTCCCAAAATACTTGTGGCTGCTAGCACATAACCAAAAAAGTAGGCACCAGCATCACCCATAATAATTCGGGAAGGATGAAAATTATGTCGTAAAAATCCCAGCGCAGCGCCAGATAAAGCAGCAAGTATTAAAGTCGCTGCAGCGCGGTTGGGAAATTGTGCTGAAACTGCTAATAAACTAATCGAAGTAATAAAACTGACCCCTCCCACTAAACCATCCATACCATCCATTAAATTGATCGCATTGGTGATTCCCACTACCCAAAATACTGTTAGCAGCATTGAGAGGAATGGATCTATAGGAGTACCAAAGGTTAACTGAAAACTAATACCATTAGCAAACAGCAACAAAGCAGTTAAAATTTGGATCAATAAGCGAAATGATGCTGGCAAACTGAATTGGTCGTCAATGAATCCAACCAGAACTAGGATGGAACCGCCTAACAAAATCGTTAACACTTGTGCCAAAACACTGTGTAGTTCGATCGGACGTAAAAGAGTTGCCAAAACAATAGCAGCGATCGCTCCAGCATAAATAGCCAAACCGCCAGCATTAGGCAAAGGTTCTCGATTTAATCGTCTTGCATTTGGTTGGTCAGCCCAACCAACCTGCAAAGCAAATTTACGTACTATTGGCATTAGACGCCATGTTACCAACCAAGCCAAGAAAAAAGTGAAAACTACTGCCAACCAGCCGGAACCGTAGGGATCGGCAATTCCGATTGCCTGCAGGGAGTCGTATAATTTCATCCCCCAAATCAACTATATTTGTCAATTTCTATGAATATTAACTGATATATTAGTCTGTTTGTTCCGCGAATATTGTATTTTCTACCTCGATCTGAATTTATATTTCTTACAAGTGAGTCTGAGAATTAGGATAAATCCCAAAGTACAAAAAGAATATTAAAGATATAATCTCCTTTTCTTGTTTAATTCATCCGTTATTTACGGGTTCACAGGAAAAAAAGTCAAAATTATAGTTAGCACTCTTCGCCTCTGAGTGCTAAATTGTTAGACAGAAAGCACTCTTTGATGAAAGAATGGCAAAAATAGTTTCTTTTGACGAACAATCTCGGCGGTCATTAGAGAGCGGAATTAACGCTCTTGCTGATGCTGTTAAAATCACTCTAGGACCTAAAGGTCGTAATGTTCTTCTCGAAAAGAAATTTGGTTCCCCCCAAATTGTTAATGATGGTATCACTGTTGCCAAAGAAATTGAACTTCAAGACCCTTTGGAAAATACTGGTGCAAGATTAATCCAGGAAGTGGCATCCAAAACTAAGGATGTGGCTGGAGATGGTACAACCACCGCCACAGTTTTGGCTCAAGCCATGATTAAAGAAGGCTTGAAAAATGTAGCCGCTGGTAGCAACCCCATCAGTTTAAAACGGGGAATTGATAAAACTGTTGAAATTTTGGTAGAAGAAATTGCCAAGATTTCTAAGCCAGTAGAAGGTAGTGCGATCGCTCAAGTTGCCACTGTATCGGCTGGAAACGATGAAGAAGTCGGTAGCATGATTGCTGAAGCGATGGAAAAGGTCACCAAAGATGGTGTCATTACCGTTGAGGAATCAAAATCTCTCTCAACTGAATTAGAAGTAGTTGAAGGGATGCAAATCGACCGGGGTTACATTTCTCCCTACTTCATCACCAATAACGAGCGGATGACAGTAGAGTTTGAAAATGCCCGTATTTTAATTACCGACAAAAAAATCAGCAACATTCAAGATTTAGTTCCAGTACTGGAAAAAGTTGCTCGTAGCGGTCAACCTTTGTTGATTATTGCTGAAGATGTCGAAGGAGAAGCTTTAGCAACTTTAGTTGTTAACAAAGCAAGGGGTGTTTTATCTGGTTGTGCAATTAAAGCTCCAGGTTTTGGCGAACGTCGCAAAGCAATGTTACAAGACATCGCGGTTTTAACTGGCGGACAAATGATTTCCGAAGAAATCGGTTTGAGTTTGGATACCGCATCTTTAGAGATGTTGGGAACTGCCCGTAAAATCGAAATCGATAAGGAAAATACCACCATCGTTGCTGCTAGCGATGTCACCAAAAAAGACGTACAAAAGCGAATCGAGCAAATCCGCAAGCAATTGGAACAAACTGATTCTGAGTACGATAGCGAAAAATTGCAAGAGCGCATTGCCAAATTAGCAGGTGGAGTTGCAGTCATTAAAGTTGGTGCAGCCACTGAAACCGAACTAAAAGATCGCAAACTCCGCATCGAAGATGCTCTAAATGCGACCAAAGCTGCAGTAGATGAAGGTATTGTCCCTGGTGGTGGAACAACCTTAATCCATCTCTCCCAGAAAGTAGAAGAAATCAAAGCTACACTTTCTGAAGATGAGAAAATTGGTGCAGATATTGTTGCTCGTTGTTTGGAAGCTCCCCTACGCCAAATTTCTGATAATGCAGGTGTAGAAGGTTCAGTAATCGTTTCTAAAGTCAAAGAAACTGAATTCAACATTGGTTACAATGCTGCGACCGGTGAGTTTGAAGATTTGATTGCTGCAGGTATTATCGATCCTGCTAAAGTTGTTCGTTCTTCTCTACAAAATGCTTCTTCTATTGCTGGAATGGTTTTGACCACCGAAGCAATCGTAGTTGAAAAACCTGAGAAGAAACCTGCTGCTGGCGCTCCCGATATGGGCGGCATGGGCGGCATGGGCGGCATGGGCGGCATGGGTGGCATGGGTATGGGTATGCCCGGTATGGGAATGATGTAGGTTACAGCTATATCTAGCCATATTTTGAGCATTACCCGTGCAGTGATATCGAGCTTGCTGCCAAAATAAAATGATAATGTAGGGGCAAAGGCAAATAGCTAAGTCTCTACATTATTTATTTGAGAATTGGTATACGCCCGCGCCTAACGGCGAATGGTAATTGGTAATTGGTAATTGGTAATTGGTAAATATCAAAAAATTATATTGAATTATTATTTTAATTTAAATATTCATATTCTCTTTGGCCCATAGAGCTGCTTGAGTGCGATCGCGAAGTTCAAGTCTTCCTAAAATCTGCGTCACATAATTCTTCACGGTACCCTCAGTCAGATACAGTGCTTTAGCTATTTCACGGTTATTCTTACCCTGGCTAATTAAGCGCAAAACATCCAACTCTCGTTCGCTAAAAAGATTTTCATAGGAATTTTGCTTACTTACTACGGGTGGACGTAGCTGGGCAAAAACTTTAGGTGCTATGGTTGGACCAAGTTGAGAATGTCCTTGAGATAAAGTTCGTATGGCTGCTGCAAGTTGTAAAGCTGGAGTACTTTTAAGGAGATAACCAAGTGCTCCGGCTTGTAAAGACTCCCAAATATAATCATCTTCATCAAAAGTTGTGAGCACCAAGATTTTAATCCAGGGAAAACGATTGTGAATTTCGCGTGTTGCTATCACCCCATCACAAATTGGCATCCTTACATCCATTAGAATTACGTCAGGTTGTAAAGTTTCAGCTAGGGTAATAGCTTCTTTCCCGTGATTGGCTTCTCCCACAACTTCTAAATCTTCTTCTAGGGATAGCAAAGAAGCTAGTCCCTGTCTAAATAGTGGTTGGTCATCTGCTAGTAATAACCGAATCATAATTATAGATGGGATTATTTGTTGAACCATCCTGATTCTAGTCTTTGTCCATCAAATATATTTTCCCAAACAGTTTTGCTCAGAGAACTCTTTGTTGATAAGACTGGGATTTAATATAATTTAGGATTAAGTGTATAAATAATTTTACTTGCTGAACTATTGTTTATTTATTTACAAGACAGGTATATTTTTACCCATCTTCAGGATCAACCTTTATACCATCTTCTAATCCTGGAGGTGTAAGATAACCAAGTGTAAATGTCGCACCGGCAGTAAATACACTAGCAACAGCAACTTTGAAAGCTTGTTGGTCTTGTTGGGGAATTACGATCCCAATATTTTCCAGTGCTGGAAGTGTGGAAGCAGTAACAATAATTCCACCAATTGAACCAACTGCAGAGGCAAATGTTGCAGCCATCACTTTATTATTGGGTCTAGTTGTTACAGATTTAGCTTTATGCATCTCTTTAATTATCCTTAGTTGTACAAAATGAATATATTTTTTACTACTCATTTTGCCCAGGAAATTTCCAAAAGGTTTTGGCAAATCTCGTAAAAATTATTTTTGGGGTAATCTCGCAATTCACAAACCGTCACTACAAAGACAGCCGAACGGCAGAAGCATTAGAATATTACTGTAGCGATATGTGCCAAATTCCCAGAATTTTTCCGCTCGGGACTGAAATACAGAGTCGTTCGCTATACTCAGAATAGCTTCAAACCAAATAATGACAAAATTATTGCAAATCCGATTAAAAACAGCATCACTCCTAATAATTGCTTGTTTTGTATCTGCATTTGCTGTTCAATTTCACTGTAGCGGACATCTGGTTGACCTATTTGAAAAATAGCAGGCTTTTTAAATAAACTTGGTAAAATTTGATGAAAGAGGGAAATTGCCATCAATTTGGTGAAAAATAAAGTTTTTATTACCCGCTTATTATTCCCCAATCCCTGTTCCGACATTCTAGCGTTCGCATCTGTATCTGGTTTGCGTTTGATAGTGTAGGCAGGTAAAGCCTTAGTCAGGTCACCATTATACTTCTCTAAAGTTCGTGCCAAAATTACACAACTTTCCAAGGCTACATTACAACCTTGTCCGAGAGATGCCCATACAGAGTGTCCTGCATCGCCAACAAGTACGACACAATCTCCTCCATGTAAACTACTACATATAGTAGTGATACCACCATAGGATGGCTTCTGTTCAAGCAAGTATTTTGCCCAATCTTCTGGTAATGATTTCCCTGCTAAGATATCAGGGAATTTTTCTTGAAATAAAGCTTCTAGTTCTGCCTCAGTTTTAAGTTTATCAAAGGTGAATTCTCCCTCTGGTGGCATAATTAAAATTCCGTTTAGCGACCCATCGGAACTGGGCGGAGCTAAAATAGTTACAGGCTCATGACTAGGCCAGGTATGAAAACATTTATCCCATTGAGGTTGAGCATCAGGTAATTCTGTTACTTTTCCTAATGGACAAACTTTAAACATCATTTTATCAAAGTTTTGCTGGCAGCTAAAGCCGTCAAAGTATTTTTCCATCAATACTCTAACGGTACTGAAAACCCCATCTGCACCTACAAGTAAGTCAAAATTCCGCTCTATACAATCGTTTTCTTTGTGAAAAGTTGCTAACTTTTGCTCGAAATCAATACTTTCTAAACGATAACCAAAGTAATATTCTATGTGTTCTGGAAATCTACAGCGCCCTTCCTGAAATAGTTGCTTTGCCAAAACATTACGATTTACGGAGATAGCTTTATTAAATGGTTGATTGAAGCGAATGCCTTTATTTGTGTGTCTGACATTACCAGCTAAAGTAACGCTTAGGTCAGGAGGTAATTCAACACCAACCTCTTGCAGCGCAAATATACCTCTTTCAGTGAGAACAATGTTATAGGAACGCCCTGATTTGTTTACTCCGCCCAAATTACCTGTACTTTTTTCATAGAAGTCTCTCCGCTCAAATACGGTTACTCTCCAATTCATCTGTGCTAAATACAATGCCATCAGTGTTCCTGCTGGACCTGCACCAACAATAATGGCTTTCCTGTCTTTTCCTGAATTTTGTGGTGAATTAGACTGCAAAAGCGATTCAATCATACCCTGACAATGGGATGCTCTTAACTAGATGATTTTATCGGGTAAACCTGGTAGAAGCAATATCTATTTTTTATGAGAAGAAATAAATCTACATTGCTTAAGCTTTCTGAGGGTAATTCTTAGCTAATTCTCAGTAATGTATCACTAACTGCTCATATTAATCACTGATATTAAAACTCAAGTAAAACTTGCACTTTAGCAGATTAAAGATAAAACGTTATATAAAGAGAAAGATTATGAGTGAATTCTTTAGACAGGCAGGAATGGCATTACTTGGTGGCTGGATAATTGGTGTTGTATTTGCTGGGATTAGGCTTCCTGCACCAGTTCCTCCACTTTTGGGTTTAATTGGAGCATTCGGTATATTATTGGGTGGTTATTGTTATGAATTAATTTTCAAGATGTTTAGGTAAAAATTTTTACACTAGTTTAGAATCCTCCATGTTTTACCGGGGGAGATGTCAAGTCCAATTTCCGATCAATACAAATGGAGCCCAATAAAAAGGATGATTGAATTTTTTGGATTTAATTAGCCTTAACTGCGCTTGTCTCAATATTTGGGCTTTATTTTGAGAAGTTTTCTTGATTTGCTGATAAAATTCATTCATCAAGATAGAAGTTGATTCATCTGATACTGGCCATAAAGTTCCAACTGTGCTTCTTGCCCCCGACCTGAGGGCAATTCCCGCAATACCCAAAGCGGATCTAGTATCTCCTTCGGCAGTTTGACAAGCACTCAGTACTAAAAGCTCGATAGGAATTAATTTGGGGGTTTCTTCTCGCACTTTGAGTAATTCTTCAAGTTCATTAACTCCGATACGATCGTTCCAAGTCAGAATAAATGTTTCTTCTGGTTTAGAACTAAATTGACCATGAGTTGCTAAATGTAAGATGGGTGCGCTGGTTGTTTCTTTTAAAGTCTTACGAAGACGATTGTTAGTAAATTTCTGGTTGAGTAAAAGTTGAGAATTAACATTGTTTGCGATGTCTTGCACTTCATTTTCTACCGCTGGTAGAGCAGAAAATCCCTGATTTGCTTCACTCAAAGCTCCTACCACTGCTTCAACGCGTTTATTATTTATTGCTTTGGAAGGTAGTAATTGTAACCCTGGGGTAAGGGCGATCGCATAATCTTCTACCAGATATTTTTCACCATCGTAAAGAGCAGCTACGGGAAGATTACGCAAAGCACTATCGAGAACAAAGACTAAAGTTTTGATTTTTGCTGCTTTTAAGTCATTAAGTGTAGGTTTTATCAACCAATTATAAAATTCTTGAGACTGAGTTTTTCTTTCTTCGTCGGAAGAAACTGGGTTAAATTGTGCCATTAATCCCATGATTTTACTTTCAAGGTCAGCAGCTGTTATTGGTTGAATTTGCAGCTTAATCGGTTGACCTGGAATAGAAGTTAAAACTGCAAGAGTGTTTTCTGTGACTATAGGGTAAATAATTGCAGCTTTGGGATCGAATTGCTCGATTTTTTCAGGTTTAGCTTGTAAGCAAGCTTGTCGAAAATAGTTCTCCATCTCAGCCATCTGCAAAGATTCTACAGTTTTTCTCGCTTGGATGAGATTATCTTGGGTCGGTTGAGAAATTAATAACTCAACTAACTGACGATAGACAGGTTCTACACTTTCACGAAATGAATACTGTGATTCTGGGTTGAAAGTCACTAAATCTTCTCGAATCTTACCCAAATTATTTACGGCTTTTTGATAGGATACGATCGCATTCTCGATTTTCCCTTGGGTTTTAAAAATTCTTCCTAATTGCCATTCCCACTGATAAGCTATATCATCAGCAGCAATCGCATCAGTTAAGCTGAGAGCATATTTATTGAGTTCGATGGCTCGATTTAAATTTCCTTGTTGTTCCTCTATATAAGCTAAAGTCCCAATAGCATAAGATTCTGTCCTCGCAGTACCTTTAGATCGTGCGGATTGGGCTATTTTTTCTAACAACTGTTTGTGTCGGTTATTAATTAAGGGTTGCGATCGCTTGTTAGAGATAGATTTAGAAGCAATAATTCTAGAGCTTTTATTTTGACGAGAAGCTCTAAAATTAGGAGATGTATAAGACTCTAATTTTGCCATTTTTTTGATTAAATCGATTTTGGCAAAATCATTGTTTGGTAAGTTCAGAATTAAATCTTGACTCTGATTTGCAGTGGTAATAGCTCGCTCCCAATTTTGACTTTCAATGTCAATATCAATGGAATTAAGCAAAGCAATAGCTTGGGTTTCTCTATTCTTCGACACCGATGCGACTTCTTGCAATAATTTAGTAGCAGTTTGGGGCTCAGAAAACTGAAGTACCGCAGCTAAGTCAATTCCAGTTTTAGCTGTTGCTTCTATATCTGTTTCCTGGGTTAAAGCAATACTGGCTTCGAGTTTTTCGATTGCTGTGGGAAAATCTCCAATAGTGGCGTAGGTTATTCCTAAGATTTTATATACTGATGCCTGTAGTAGTTTTGGTATTGAATTTAACTTTGTTTCCAACTCTTGAAGGTTTTTTTTTGCTGTGCGGTATTTACCCAGTTTTTGTAAAGCTATTGCTTCATTAACTGTAGCACCAACCTCTCCTTCAGTATCTCGTTCTTGTTGATATATTTCTTTTGCTTTGCGAAAATTTAAAGCTGCTGCTTGGGGATTATTTTGTTTGAGTTCGAGATTACCTTGAGTATTGAGAACTTTAGCGACGAGAGTGGAGTTTAATTTTTGATTATCTGATAGTTTAATTGCTGAAGTAATAGCTTTTTGTGCTTGGACTAAATCACCTATTTCTTGATAGCCCAAGGACAAAAAAACATCAATCAGTATTTTGCTCTCCAGGTCTTCAATTTTTAGATCTTTAGCTTCTAAGCGTGATGTTTCATTTTTAGCTTTCTCCCATTGGGCGATCGCATTTAAGTAATCACCGCGCAACATCGCTTCTCTTCCAGTATTTATTTTTTGTTCTATTGTTGGGGGTAAACCACGAACAACTGCTACGGGAGTACAAACAATTCCTAAGCCAATCAAAATTCCTAAGATAAAATTACGCATAAATATTAATTTCATTAAAGTTTCTCAATACTTTTAAATTTTCAATAGTCTTAAATTTGGATATGGCAATCCTAACTGCTAAATAATTTAGTAATCTATAAAAACTGATATTCCTCACCAAGGGGAGGTTAGGAGATGGTTAGCCTCGACAACTAGACTTTATCCAATTGTGTGTGGATAAAGGGCTCAAAGCGACTAATTCTAACTCACCATCTGAATTGATGATAGTTGCTGTAGCTTCTTTAATCGGCTTTCTTGAGGGAGCGACTTTTGCTGTATTTACTTTGGTTGTTTGTTGTGTAGCTGGACGCAGATCGTGCCAATTTGAACTAAGAGAATGACTCTGATATGGACTATTGGGAATTCCCCCATTACCCGTAACTGCAAAAATATTTTCGCCACTACTTGGACAAGCTGCTGTAATCAGACCACTAGGATCTGTAATATCTTCAGGTAAGATACCCGTACCTAAGTCTTTTTCTGATTCGGGACTTTTAATCTCAACAACTCCATCAAGTCCAAACTGAGATGAAGCATCAATATCACTGGTTAAATCGGTGAAAATAAGTTCGGTTGTAATATCGATATTACCTCCTGGTCCAAATACAGCATTAGCTCTAATATCGCTATTATTGAGTGCCAAAATAAAATTAGAATTATCAATAAAAATATTTCCCCCACCACCATTACTATCTAAAACGCTGGTGCTAATTAAGCTATTATTTCGTAATAGAATTTCATTGCTGAAAATATTGATATCACCACCACCTGTTTGTTCTGAAGTTGCAGTAATAAAGCCTCCATCTGTTTGAATGCGATCGCTATTTAAATTAATATTGCCAGCTTGACCTGTCCCCGTACTGCTAGTAGTAATTTTTCCTTGTGCAGAGATATCCAGCAAGTTACTATTTACAGAGATTATTCCCGCATCTCCTGCTGCAACAGTACTACTACTGAAAGTTGCACCACTAGTAAGATTTAGATTATTTGTAAAAACTTCAATAGCACCACCAGCACCTTCTCCTAAAGTTTCTGCTGTTACTTGAGCGCCATTTTGAGCGGTAATTGTGTTGCTATTAAGAAAAATATTTCCCCCACCCCCTGCAAAAGTTGAAGCTGTAATGCTAGCAGGAGTATCAGTATCTACTCCATCTAGTTCAATGGTTGGGGCGTTAATATTGATATTTCCTGCTTTACCGGTTCCTGTTCCTGCTAAAATATCTGCATTGCTACCACTTAAGAAGTTACTTGCACTAATAGTTGCACCATCTTTTACAGTTAGTCTATCGGTTGTTAAATTTATATTTCCACCGTTTCCATTCCCCAAAACCGCACTGGAAAATAAACCACTACTACCACCACCAGCTTGAATTGCATTACCGCTCAATTCTACTGAGTTGGATGCTGTAACTGTAAGATTACCAGCAGATCCAGAACCACCAGTACTAACAGCAATTTGTGCTCCATCTGATACCTGTAAATTATCGGTTGTGATCGCTAAATTACCACTATTACCGGTTGCACCGGGAATAACAGTTGCAAATAAACCAGTAGATCTGTTAGCAACTGCAGAATATCCAGTTAAATTAATCTCGCTGGCTTTAATAGCAAGATTTCCTCCTTGTCCGGTACCGAGTACACTGGAATTTATTTGGGTTCCACCACTAAGCTTGAGGCTGTTAGTCTCGATGTTAATATCTCCAGCTGTTCCTGTCGCACTCGATTGGACGGAAGCAGAAATTTGACTGGGGTCTGTTAAAGAATCAACGCTGCTTAATTCAATATTATTTGCTTTAATATCGATATTTCCAGCATTTCCTAAGCCTCCAACGGTAGAACCAATATCAGCACCGTCTATAACTTTTAAAGTATCAGTATTAATACTTAAGTTACCTCCATCTCCACCGGCAAAAGTATTATTAAATAAACCACTAGGAGTCCCATTAGGAGAAGTTCCATTAAGTTCAATATCTTGTGCCTTAATATTAAAATCCCCTGCTTTACCATTACTAAATGAAAGAGTAAAAGCTTGGGCTCCTCCAGCGATTAATAAACTATCGGTGTCTACATTAATATTTCCCCCATCACCAGTTGCTCCTGGGACAATGGGAGCAAACAGACCGCTCGAACCAGCTACGCGGGAACCTGCAATTAACTCTACCCGCTCTGCATTTACACTTAAGTTTCCACCTTTACCACTGCCAAAAATAGCACTAGCTACTTGAGCGCCGCCAGCAACTAATAAATAATTGGTATCAATATTTAAATCTGCCCCTGCTCCTGTTGAACCTGCTGTAGTATCTGTGGAAACATAGGAAACAAAAGGAATTTGGTTTTGAGATACCCCTGTAATTCTGACGGAATCTGCACCGTTAAGAGTAATACTTCCTCCCGTTCCATTTCCTGAAGTGTTAGAGAGAATGGCGGAAGCGTCTGTTAGAGAAATATTTTGTCCGCGAACGTTAACCGTACCACTACTATTACCACTAACTTCCACTGAAGCTGCATTTGCTAAAGCAATATCTGTAAAACCAGCTACTCCTTGATAGTCAAATGTCCAAATTTCACTACTAGTATTAAGTCCAACTAAACCCTGCTTAACACTACCTAATTCAATATGTCCTTCTGCTGCGGTTAGATTTCCCCCATCTAAAGCGATATTACCTCCAATCAAAGCTAAATTTTTTCCCTGGTCTACTTGTAATCCAGAAGGACGAAAGTTTTTAACTAGAGAATAATCATTATTACTGGGGTCAGCAAAACCCGTACTATTCCCAGTCCCCTCAACAATAATATTTCCTGGCTCAGTACCATATTGCAAACCAACGGGAATATTGATGTTTAGTAAAGGTGGTGCTTGGGGGTCAACAGCACTATAAAAATTACCATCACTGAATTTAATACTTTCTGCAGTACTTCCTAAAAATGAACCACCAATCTCCAGAGTTGCATTGGGACCGAAAATAATGCCCTTGGGGTTAATAAAAAATAGATTAGCTGTCCCATTTGCACGAATTATCCCTTCAATATTAGAAACTGAGCTACCAGTAACCCGACTGAAAATACTTCCTATACTCGATCCATTATTGAAGAAAGCTGTTTGACCATCAAGAACAGAAAATTGTTGAAAGCTGTGAAAAAGATTATTTCCTGCAGCTGTTCCTCCAGTAATTTCAATCAAATTTCCACTAGTATCGGGGGACACTACAGAATTGATGGGAAGAGTAGTATCCGGGATAATTTGAATTTGTGTTGATTGTGCTGAGACTTTTGGTGTATTGCCAAATAACGAACAAAATACCAAGCATAATATCAGATAAAGGTTTTTGTTTTTCTTTCTGATTTCCAGTTGTGATAAAGAAAAATAAACGTTATTCATGGCTCACCCTAGATCTCTAACATTTAAAGTTAGTGAGAGTTAAATAAAAACATTTAACCGCATTTCCAAATTAATTATTCCCAAAAATTACTGATAAATTAATCATGCATTAATTTTTACGAAAAATCATTTATAAATTCAAGAAAATTATATTTAGGACATGTCCTGAGAAAGATGACCCAAAGATAAATGAATCAAAATTAATAGAACAAGCAAGTAGCTAAATAAAATAATGTAGATCGCTAAACAATTTGAGTAATTTCAGTCTTAATACTGAGGCCAATTTATTTTAAAATCTTATTTTTATTGATACTTTCATCAAAGTTTAATATCGATTTTGCCCAAATCAATAATAGGTTTTTTAAACTTGAGAAGATAAGTACAAAAATTTGAAAAACGTTTATTTACTCTAAATTACATCAGAATATGCAAATAAACTTTCTTTACGATATGAATGTCAGTCTCGAACAAATGATTGGTTACGAGATGACATCTCTTCTTTGGGGTCAATTATTTGCAGATGACATTGAAATCAATATCTTTGCCAAATGTACAGACCAATTAGATGCAAATATAATTGGTGGAGCAGTTCCCGAATATCACGAACAACATTACGCCTTATTTTTAGAATATTTTGCTGCAGACATCACTTCGGAAGAAGACCAACTTGCTTATGATGCTTTACAACAAGGAAATACCGTTGATTTCTTACTTAATGGCGATTTAATTGGCGGTAATACCAAAATAAAGTTAACCACTGCCTTAGCTCAAGCCTTGGGAATGAATGAAGCAATTAGTTTGGATCGTTATGTTCTCGACGATTCAATTCATTTCCTCGATGGCACAATTATGATGAACCAGGATTTTTCCTGGGATTTCAATTACTTAAGGGATAGTGAAGCAGCAGAAAATACCCTCGATTTTTTGAGTGTAGCGCTCCACGAAACGGGACATATTCTAGGTTTTACCAGCAGTTTAGATTTCTCCTTGCAACAAGATACTCTTTATTCTGGTCGTACGGAGTTAACAAATTTTAGCCCTTTAGACTTATTCCGTTTCTCCGCGCAAAGTTTAGCTCAAAACAACCCTGACGGGAGCGTAAGTGATTTATCAATCGGTGGAGTAGCTTGGTTCTCGCCTGACGGTGGAGAAACTTTAACAGCCAAGATGTCTACAGGTAAAGAAGGAGACGGTTATCAAGCTAGCCACTGGGAAAGACGTTACGACCCTCTAGGGATTATGGATCCGACTCTGTGGTATCAAGAGCGAGCATCTATTACTGACTTGGATGTCTTAGCTTTTGATGTCATGGGTTACGATCTAAGTGAAAGTGCTGGTGACGTGGAACAGTTATTCACCACACAAGGATTAGAATTAACACTAGCCCAAGCCAAGATTCAACTAGCTGAAAAACTCGGTGTTTCTGTTGAGTGGATAGAAGAAAATGCAAACGTTCCAGTATCTTCTTTAGATTTAATAGCGCAAATAGAGGCAGAAATTGCAGCTGCAGCATCTGAATCTACCACTACAACCGAAACTACATCTGAATCTAACACTACAGATTCAACTTCCGAATCCACTACAACCGAAACTACTTCTGAATCTAACACTACAGATTCAACTTCCGAATCCACTACAACCGAAACTACTTCTGAATCTAATACTACAGATTCAACTTCCGAATCCACTACAACCGAAACTACTTCTGAATCTACCACCACAGATAACACCACGAATGAGGATGAGCCAGACAAAGACTTCTTCAAAGATTTACGCAAAATGAAGAAGAAAAGCTATAAGTGGTGGGCGCAAGATAATGAAGGAGGTAACTCTTCTTGGCAAGAATTCTATGAATGGTGGTCACAAAATAATGAGGGAGGTAATTCTTCCTGGCAAGAACATTACGAATGGTGGGCGCAAAATAACGGAGGAGGTAATTCTTCTTGGCAAGAACTCTATGAATGGTGGTCACAAAATAATGAGGGAGGTAATTCTTCCTGGCAAGAACTCTATGAATGGTGGTCGCAAGATAATGAGGGAGGTAACTCTTGGTGGCAAGAAGTATTCTTTGCGAGTCAAGATAATGGAAACTTCACAGACATTAGATTACCAGGACAGAATAACAGTGAGATAACTAATGTTATTTACGGAGACATTACTGGAGGTCATGAAGATGACATCATTGGTGGGGACACCAGCAACGACAATATAGTTTCTGGTAAAGGTGATGACTTAGTTGATGGAGCCGAAGGAGACGACACTATAATTGGTGGCGAAGGTTATGACACTATCTTTGGCTTTGATGGTAATGATTCGATCAAAGGTGGGAAAGGAGATGACCTGATATCTGGTGAATCTGGTGAAGATGTATTGCTTGGCGAAGCTGGCGCAGATGTCCTGATGGGCGGCGAACATGATGATTACTTGGACGGAGGAGAAGGTAGAGATTTCCTCAATGGAGATACAGGACACGATGCTTTAATCGGCGGAAAAGGAAATGATGCTTTAGAAGGAGGAGCAGGAAAAGATTTATTGGTTGGGGGAGAAGGAAAAGATATTGGAAATGGTGGTAGCGGTGATGATTTTATCTTCGGCGATCGCTACTCTGCGATATTACAAAAAGCCTTTGGCAATAATTTAACTCCTCTGATCGGTCTATTTACTCCTGAAACTGATACTACAACTGAAGAAGTCATTACTGTCGAACTTGCTCAAGACCCAATGAGAATCGAAGCAGAAAATATGACCTTGTCTGGAAACTACAATCTAGCTTCTAGTGGGACTCTGGTTCAGACTAATTCTACAGCTAACATCAGTACCATTTTTAACGGACAAGCAGGACTATACAATATTGTGATTGGCTATCACGATGTTTATGGTAATGCTAGGATTACAGCTTCTTTAGGATCCAGTACAATAGATGATTGGTATTTAAATCAAACTTCGGGAAGTACATCTCCTGGTGTTTCCAACTTTAAAACCAGGACTATTGCCAGTGAAGTTAGTCTTAACGGTGGTGAATCTTTATTTCTAAATACAGTTGCTTACGCAGCTAGTAGTGGTGGTGATGATGATGACGATGGTGGCAGTGTCGTATACGATAAAGCTTACATCGACTATGTTGATTTCGTTCCCATCGTTAACAACAACAATGTAACTTTAGAAAAAGACCCTGTTCGACTTGAAGCTGAAGAAATGAATTGGACGGGAGTGTATAAGGAAGAAAGTAAAACTTACGCCTCTGGTGGTAAGTTAATTGGACCCAATTCAGATAACCAATGGATTTACGGAAATACAACTTTTAATCTGGAATCTGGACTCTATAATGTAATTGTTGGTTATCATGATATCGGGAAAGTTGGCGAATCAAAATATAATCAGGGCAGGATAAAAGTTAAAGTAAACGGAGTTGAAATTGATAACTGGAAACTTGATGATGTTCTTTATGATTCTCAATTAGAAGCAGGAAACTTTACTAAGCGCACTATTAATAACGTTCAATTGAGTCAAGGTGACACCTTCGGTATTGATAGTTTGGCAGATTTTACTCCAGAAGGTTTTATTGACTATATTGAGTTTGTTCCTGTGGAAGTTTCTACTGATACTTCCGATATCACTGGAAATTCCAATACTACTGACACTCCTAATACTAACGATACTTCTAATACTACTTCCAACGCCACTGATACAACAGCTACTGCAATAGAACTGGGAGCAAATAGCGATATCCTCAGAGGTGGTAATGGTAATGATGGGATTGATGGTGGTGAAGGTAATGATATTATCTTCGGGGAAGATGAGGCAAACGATTCGAGTAATATTGCCCCAATTAATATTGCTGGTAGTTTTAACTATGGTCGGAGTACTTATATCTTAAGTCAGGCTGGTACTTGGACAGAAGCACAAGCTGAAGCTGAAAGTTACGGTGGTAACTTAGTTACTATTAACGATGCTGCTGAAAACCAATGGTTGAAAGATACCTTTGGTACTACAGAAGCTCTCTTTATTGGTTTCTCTGATGCGGAAACTGAAGGAACCTGGAAATGGGCTAGCGGTCAAGTTGTAGATTGGGTTCTCGGTAATACCAATGATGGCATCTATACCGATTGGGCTCCCAATCAACCGGATGATTCTCAAGGAAACCAAGACTACGCTATCTTGAGTCATATCTGGGATCCTAATACAAATAAGTGGGATGATGTAACCACAAATGCATCTTTCCGAGGCATTATTGAAATTGACTGGTCTAGCGCTGGTGGTAATGATACTATTGTCGGTGGATCAGGAGATGACCAAATTTACGGTAACTCTGGTAATGATTCAATCTATGGTGATGATATAGACGATGGTATTGCTGTTAAAACTCCTCAAACCTTAACTTTCCAGCAAGGAGTTAATGGCTACAACGGAACAGTTGACACTCAGTTAAATGGGTACTATTGGACCACAAGCTATAGTAATGCAACTTCCCTCAATATAGATAGCAATGACTTGGGTTATCCAATTCATAGTTTAATTCGCTTTGAAGATATCTTTGGTGCTCAAGAAGGTCAAATTGCTCTGGACGGTACCATTAACTCTGCCTTCTTAGAACTTGATGTTTCTGATCCGGGTAGTAGTTTTAAGGTCCATGAAATGCTTAAAAGCTGGTCAGATAATGTTACTTGGTATTCTTGGGACACTTATGATAACGGAGTATCAGCCAATGGTGTAGAAGCATCTAATACAGCAGTTGCTACTACTGGTTCTGTTAGTGCAGGTATTTTGAGAATTGATGTTACAGAAAGCTTAAAATCTTGGCAAACGGACCCCACTAGTAATTATGGATGGGCTTTTCTACCCACAGGATCTGATGGAGTTGATTTTGACTCTGCAGAAGGTGCTAAGGCTCCTCGCTTAGTGGTAGATGTTGAGCAGGTTTCATCTTCTACTTCCGGAATTGATGGTGCAGTGTATAACGGTAGTAAGTATATTGTTACTGATACTGCAATGACTTGGAATGTAGCACAAGCCTATGCGGAAAGTATTGGTGGTAACTTAGTCACAATCAATGATGCTTCAGAAGAAGAGTGGTTGAAAACAACTTTTGGTAGTACCGAAGAATTGTGGATTGGTCTAACCGACAAAAATGTCGAAGGACAATTTGAGTGGAGCAGCGGAGAAGCTCTTACATATACTAATTGGGTCCCTGGAGAACCGAATAATGTCAATGGTGGCGATTATGTCAGGATGAATTATCAAAATCAATGGGGTGATAAGAAAAATATACCTCTAAGAGGAATTATTGAGATTAAATTATCTACCGCTAATGGTAGTAATAATATTGACGCTGGTAACGACCATATAACTGGTAATGGTGGTAATGATACTATTTCTGGCGGTGCTGGTAATGACGTCATCAATGGTACTGATGAAGTAGTTGCTGGTTACTATGAAAAAGATATCTTAACCGGTGTTGATGGTGCAGATAAGTTTATCTTGGGAGATGCAAACCAAGCCTACTATGCTACAGCTGGTCATCAAGATTATGCTCTAATCAAAGATTTTGATTCTACAGTTGATTTTCTCCAACTTCATGGAGTTGCTGAAGATTATCAACAACAGCAGCAAGGAGATAATATCTTCCTTTCCCGCGATGGAGATTTAGTAGCAATTCTAGAAGATAACATCACCTTAAATCTTAGTGACAGTGCTTTTGAGTATGTCTAATTCGAAACTTTCAATTCTTTTTTAACTATCAGGCTACAAAATTTAACTAAAGTTACACTTTGATTTGCTGAAGTAATTCAGGGAAAACTAGCTAAGAATGTTTACAGGATTATCAAAATTATTGCATTTACCACAACTAAAAAAATTAATTGGGAAAGTGTTCATTTCACTTTCCCGATAGTTTTACATAACAAATATCAGGTGTTGATTGCTTAAGTCGCAGATTTAAAGCTAAAAATAACTTTATACATACCATTCAATATCATTCCCCCAATTTTCTTTACCGTACTTAATTCTTGATTCTAAATTCGAGTAATGCAGTTCAAATTTATTACCAGAAGGATCGAGAAAGTAAAATGATTCTCCTTCTGAATTGTTTTCTTTCCATTCAGGAATATTGTTTTGCTTCAACTTTTCAACCAATGAATCAAAATTATTCTTATCCAAATCAAAAGCTATATGGTCGTATCCTCGATCTAAGCATTTTTCGCCTTTAGTCACAGCTAACCAAACATTTCCGGCTAAAAAATATGCACTCTTGTTGGATTTCATTATTGGTTTTAAACCCAGAATATTTACATAAAAGTCAAAAGCGACATCTATATTTTTGACATTCCAGGTGAGATGATTAATTCCAGTAATCATAATAGCCTAAGCAATCTATTAAGCAGCAATATATAAAACCAGCATATCTAATAACATAGAAATCTATTTTTAACATCTTCAGGTTCTAGTAGTCCTTTTCATTAGATTTTTTTAAACGCCTTTGAACCATAGCATCAAAAGCATTAGATATTTTCCTTAAGTGAGGTTCTGTATAAGGAAAATTCTTCGCATGGTCAAAGTTATGTCTCATCGCAGCATTCAATTCAAAGATAAATAATGTTCCATCTTGGAGAATTGTAAAATCAATTCCGAAGAAATCAAGACCAACTAGATCGCGAATTTTACAGAGTTTATCAAAGTTTTCCCTACTGATATAGCTGACAGGATCGTTCAAAAAAGACTGTTCTTTATCTTGTGTCCATTGGTTTTTGTCCATGATGCTATAACGGTCTCCCGAATGAACATTCCAAGAATCATTGAATAAGTTTGCTACTGGATAGAAATTATCATCGATAAAAAACACTCGGATTTTGTTAAAAACATTCTGCTCATTACGGTAATCCTGGAATTGAATGATGTAGTACTCTCTGTTAGCTGGTATATTTTGGAAATGAGAGCAAAGTGCTTGTTTATTATTAACAAGTTTAACTGTAGATCCAGTTTGGGAACCCACTTGACGAACGATAACAGGAAAAACAAACCCCAAACCAAAGATTTCGTTTGCGATCGCATCTACAGAAACACCATCCCACTTGAGTTTTTCTGTTTTGGGGAATTTGACACCCGGAATCAAGTTAAGTCGCAATGCGTTACGTTCGCGGGTTGTTTCCAGAACCTGATGAGGATGATTAATGACAGGAATATTAGGATAGCGATCTAAAAATCTAGCAGCAGTAATTAGTGATACTCGTTTCAAGTCTGGACAAGCAATTGTGTTGAGAATTAGATCAAAGTTGGAAATATCTTTTAACTCGTCAATATTATTTTCCAACAGATTGAGAGTCATCAAGTTATATCTTTTCCGGTTGACAAAGTCCTTAATAGAGAAATGACCACCTCGCAATAGGTTTTTGTAAGTACCGTCATATTGTTGAATAATGCGATAAGCCGATCCTTCTATTCCTCGAATTCTTAATAATGTTGACTTCTGAGGATCTGGTTTTCCTTCCCAAATCAGAGGATGACTTCGAGCAACCTGATTTAATATAGCGCGGGCTGCATTATAGTCTCCGCTAGCATCAGCAAGACTAGACAAGGCTAGACCACTTTCGTAATCATTAGGAGAAATTTTTAAGCAACGGAGAAAAGCTTTAGCTGCTTGTGGAAATTTTCCTTTACTCAGTAAAAATTGACCATAGATATTGAGTAGAGTTGCATTATTAAATGGTGAACCACTAGGATGATTACTCGGTTTGAGTACCTTTGTAAATTCGTGGAAATCTTTTATTTCTTGGATAGTTGAAGAATCAATATCCTTATCCTTGTAAACTAAATCTTCTTGCTTACTCTGACCCTTTAAAATAGATGTCTTTGAGTCGCGAATATATTCTGATGTCTGAGTTTGATTAGCAGATTCAAATTCAAAACTGTTGACATGGAGGCGAACTCTGTAAAGTAAGCGATCGCTATCTAGAGGAAATCCAGTCCGTCCATGTAGTACTTTTTTATTGTGCATAAACACAATTTGTCCTGGTTGCAGAGAAAACTGCATCAATTGTGCAGACTTCTGAAGCACGGTGTCTAGATTATTGATCGCACTACGATATTTTCTAGATAAAGATAATTTTTTAATTTCTAGGGTGCGGTCGATTTGCGATCGATAGTAACGAATTTGCTCATCTCCTGCGACACCAGAAATAATGGGATATATATTATCCCCAAACGGAAATACTGAAGCTCTCAATAATTCAAGATTCTCGCTATCAATTTGTCGTAAGATATCTTCAATGGGAATCATAATAGACTCACCACCTCTATTATCTGCAACGATACACTGAAATGCAACCAAATTATGGGGCCTATCCATGTAAGATGAATCGGTATGGAGTGCTAAAGGTAGGTGAGTTCGGCTATACTGGGTAACTTTTCCACTTGTTGTAGGTTTTGTTTGATTAATTCGCACTTGTGTAAAGGAAACTTTTACTTGGTTTTCATAACTAAAATTTAAAGTGGATTTTCCCGAACAAATTGCATAAATAGCTTGGGACAGGTTGACCAAGTTGGTGCGATCTTCAATAGGAGCATAGCCGTTGACAACCACAAAATGAGGATAAGTACTTAATGCTGTACAAATAGAATGAGCTATTTCTTGAAGCTTTGTTATTTTTTCCTTTGCGGGAGCTATAGCAAAATGAGTAATGTCAAGGGTGGGAATAAGTAATTTTTTCACTTTAAATCAATAATTTAAATCGTAAAATTTTCTTTAGTCGTGAGGATTTTCCGCTGTACTTATGGTCAATACAGGGATTCTTACCTTGTTTTAATAAAACTCCATTATCACTTTTATTTGCTTCTTCAACTTGAGTGTATTTTTATATCATTGAAATACATAATTGAATTTCTTCTAGTCAAAATTACTCAGGTGCTTTACTTATTGGTTACTTAAAATAGGGTGTCTTACCAATGAGGCTTAGCTTCAACTAACTATGAAGTTAAAGAGTAATCTTGAATCCTCCAATGTTTTAGTAGGTGATGACTTTATAAACTCAAGACAAAATCAGGGGACACCTTCTCTGAGGAAAGTAACTCTCAAATTATTCCCTTTCTCTTTCTCTAAAGAATTTGTAAGAAGATGGGAAATAATTCTAACGCAATGTCTTGACTGGAGAAGTAGGGATAACTCAAGTATTGCATCTTCCAATAAAGTTAATATGAGCATTTGTGAATACTTTTTATACAAAAATCTTCTACACAAATACTTTTTAAATTTTGGGTATAGTTTAAGTCTTATTGTTATTGTTAATATCTGTAATATTAAAACTTCTCAAGCGCAAACTGCTGTAGATTTTAATCCTATAGACTTCAATAATCATATAGAGCAAGAAAATCGACAATTTTTCCCAAATAAGCTGGAAAATTCTCCTATTAATCTAGATATCTCCAATCAAAATTTTCCTACAGCTATAGAGAATCAAAAAGTTCAAGAAGCTTCTCAATACTCAAAATTTAATATTGTTCTTGACCCGATTAAAGTCAAAAAGATTGAAGTTGTAGGTAATAGTCTATTTCAAAGTGAAATTTCCCAACTCATTAAAAAATTTCAAGGAAAGTCAGTTACAATAGCAGAGCTATACGAATTGCGCTCGTCTATCTCCAAACTGTATATAGATAATGGTTATGTAAATTCCGGTGCTTATTTGCCAGCCCAAAAATTACAAGATGGTATAGTCAAAATAGAAGTATTGGAAGGTGGAATAGAATCTATTAAGGTAAATGGTAATAAGCGCCTGAGCGATCGCTACATAGCTTCTCGTCTTAGTTCTCTTCCAACCCCACTGCAAACAAAGCAACTGTTAGAACGTTTGCAAATATTGCGCCTCGACCCCCTCATTGACAATATTTCAGCAGAATTATCTGCAGGTTTAGCTCCTGGTATGAGTCGTCTAGATATAGAACTTAAAGAAGCTAATGCTTTTAGTTTATCCTCCTCTTTAGACAACCATAAATCACCTTCAATTGGATCTAATAGTCGTAATATCGCTTTAAACCATTCTAATCTTCTGGGATTTGGGGATAAGTTCCAACTAAACTATACAAATACTCAAGGTAGTAACGGATTTGATATTGGTTATACATTTCCAATTAATGCGAAAAACGGTACTATTAGTTTTGCCTATGGTTTCAATTCTAATGACATTGTCGAAAATCCTTTCACACCCTTAGATATCGAAACTAAATCAAACTACTACCAACTTAGCTTTCGACAGCCAATTATCTATAAACCCAATCGCGAATTAGCCTTAGGAGTTAGCTTTTCTCGTCAGCACAGCGAGACTTCTTTACTGGATATTCCTTTTCCTTTATCCATAGGTGCAGATGATTCTGGTAATACTAATATTAGTGCTTTGCGAATTTTCCAAGAATATACAGAACGCAGCGACCGTAGCGTTTTAGCATTGCGATCGCAGCTTAGTGTGGGAGTAGATATTTTTGATGCCACTATTAATGATAATCCTCCAGATAGTAATTTTGTTGCTTGGCGAGGACAATATCAATGGGCGCGTCAGCTAGATAAAGATTTTCTTTTTATCTTACGAGGAGAGATTCAACTTGCAGATAAATTAGTTCCTCTAGAGCAATTTCGTTTGGGTGGTGCAACTAGTGTCAGAGGCTATCGAAGAGATGTCAGTTTGTCCAACAGTGGATTATTTGCTTCTGCTGAATTAAGAATTCCAGTCCTGCGAATGAATAAACTAGACGGTCTATTACAAATAATCCCTTTTATCGATCTAGGCTTACCTTGGAATAGAAACAATGAAGCAGTTGATATTGACTCTTTAGTCTCAGTTGGGATGGGATTAAATTTTAATGCTGGAGACAGGTTCAATGCTCGTATAGATTATGGTATTCCCTTGACTAATACCAAAATTAATGGAAACAGCCTACAAGAAAATGGAGTGACTTTTTCTTTAGGTTATGGTTTTTAATTATTTACCAAACTTTTTGTTATCAAACTTTTTGTCAGTCCTCTACCTTTAGATGCATTAATAATTTTTTGCTCCTAGTTTTTAACATTTTTGTTACGAAAATTGTCAATCAACCATAACAACCTAAAGAATTAAACAACTGACAAATAGTAGATTTTAATTGCTCTTAGAGTCATTGATTAATAAAACTTAACTAAAATGCCTGAGAATATACAATGGATCCACTAAATATCTAGTTTCTTCTATAGCAAAATTAATTATAATGTAAAAAATATATAATCCTGAAGCTAAGTATATGTATATTTATATCACCATTAATAGTGTAACTACAAATACAAACTACTTTTTAAAGAGATAAATTAACAATCAAAATATAAAATAAAATAAATAAAGCTAATGAGTTTAATTGGCGAACCTTGATCAAAAATTGTCACCTAAAATACATAGACTTTGATCGAATTTTGATTTAAAGAAAAATCTATTAAAAGTTATATTTAGATTTGACGCAGGCTTACATAACTTCTGATTATGTAATTGATTAATTCATTTCAACACTAAATAAAAGTCCATAACTATATATGGAGGTTGTTTCAGGCTTTTAATGAGAATTTTATTCCTGGATTTATAGGTTCATCAAACTACAAACAGATGTAGTATTTTTATCTTTGTGCTCGAAAATTTTTAGTTCCAACAAAATAATTAAAATTCAATAGAGTTTTAAAAATATATTATCTGACTAGCCAATATAAATTTGATTTTGGGAGCAGCTAAGGAATGTCAAGTTTTTAACTAACACCTGTAATGAATTTTGTATAAAAATTTTATTTTCATCTTAATCTAAAAAAAACAATAAACTATCTTCACAAATGCTTGTTCTTAGCTAATACTAAAGATAGATTTAACCACAGTTAAATCTTGCAATCTTGGTGTGTAATTTTCAGCCGTACTCAGAAATACGATGAAAATTAGTTAGTCGGTTTCACAAAAAAGGAAACATCTGCTAGGATACACATCTACCAAAATTGCATACCAAACAGCCTAGTTTTTTTTGGGAGTATGTGACGATTATGAGATCGGAAAATCCTACGATTTATAGATGTTTGTGTTCAAGCTAATTATTCATGTATTTACGATGGCAAATATTAATAATGGTCGTCGTTGACGAACAGTATTAATCCTGTGAAGAGGAGTGATATCGCGTCTACAATATAGTTTTCTGACGTGAAATAAGCATGTGGTGTATTCCCGAAAGAGGTAAGTCTAATGACGACTGAATTGCTTTTCAGTTTTTCTGTATTTGACACAGAATGATAGCTTCAGTCGTATCGTTCTCGGTTGCAAAGATAACTAAGCTAACTAAGGAATTAATTGAGGAAAAGCCTTGGATTTCACACATTCTCACACCCCCGACGTCCATACCCTACATCAAGGTTTAGATGTATTCACTGATTCAGGTAATCCTTTAGAAGATAAGCCTTTCAGTTCGGATAAGGGACATAAAGCACTTACTCTCAAAATTCAAGATCATATTGATGGATTCTTAGAAAGAAGAGAAAAGCTTTTAGGTGATTCAACAGATCATATATATGACATCCACGATCTACATCACGATATTTTCAGCAGATATCAAGACATTTTTAAAAAATATAATCATGATGTTCAAGGCGATGAACTTCTTGGTAAACATAATGGGAATGACAACCTCAATGGTACTAAAGACATCCTCGTTGGTGACTCAGGAAAAGGTGATGTTGATACATTGACTGGTTTAGGTAGTAAGAAAGAATCTGTCGAAAATCCTTTACCAACCTATAATCCAGAGCCAAAATCTGTACCAGTCGATTCTTCAAACTCATCTGATAAGATGTCTCCTGATATGAATTCAGGAAATAAAAATTCTTCTGATAAAATGTCTCCCGACCTGACTTCAGAGGAGAAAAATTCTTCCGAAGTAAATTCTTCTGGTAAGAACTCATCTGATAAGATGTCTCCTGATATGAACTCAGAAAATAAAAATTCGTCCGATAAAATGTCTCCCGATCTGACTTCAGAGGATAAAAACCCTTCCGAAGTAAATTCTTCTGGTAAGAACTCATCTGATAAGATGTCTCCTGATATGAATTCAGGAAATAAAAATTCTTCTGATAAAATGTCTCCCGACCTGACTTCAGAGGAGAAAAATTCTTCCGAAGTAAATTCTTCTGGTAAGAACTCATCTGATAAGATGTCTCCTGATATGAACTCAGAAAATAAAAATTCGTCCGATAAAATGTCTCCCGATCTGACTTCAGAGGATAAAAACCCTTCCGAAGTAAATTCTTCTGGTAAGAACTCATCTGATAAGATGTCTCCTGATATGAATTCAGGAAATAAAAATTCTTCTGATAAAATGTCTCCCGACCTGACTTCAGAGGAGAAAAATTCTTCCGAAGTAAATTCTTCTGGTAAGAACTCATCTGATAAGATGTCTCCTGATATGAACTCAGAAAATAAAAATTCGTCCGATAAAATGTCTCCCGATCTGACTTCAGAGGATAAAAACCCTTCCGAAGTAAATTCTTCTGGTAAGAACTCATCTGATAAGATGTCTCCTGATATGAATTCAGGAAATAAAAATTCTTCTGATAAAATGTCTCCCGACCTGACTTCAGAGGAGAAAAATTCTTCCGAAGTAAATTCTTCTGGTAAGAACTCATCTGATAAGATGTCTCCTGATATGAACTCAGAAAATAAAAATTCGTCCGATAAAATGTCTCCCGATCTGACTTCAGAGGATAAAAACCCTTCCGAAGTAAATTCTTCTGGTAAGAACTCATCTGATAAGATGTCTCCTGATATGAACTCAGAAAATAAAAATTCGTCCGATAAAATGTCTCCCGATCTAACTTCAGAGGATAAAAACCCTTCCGAAGTAACTTCTTCTTCTGATAAAAATTCATCTGATAAGATGTCTCCTGACGTTGACTCAGAACAGAAAAAATCTTCTGATAGCATCTCCCCAGATGTCACTTCAGAAAAACAAAACTCTTCTGAGGTGAATTCTTCTGATAAGATTTCTGGTGATACAACTTTAGAAGAAAATAACTCCTTTGGAAATAAATACTACGTTTCTGTAAATGGAAGTGATAATAATCCAGGAACAAAAGATAAACCTTGGAAAACCATTGACCATGCAGTCGGTAAAGACTCTCCAATAAAAGCTGGTGACACTGTTTTGGTGCAACCTGGTACTTATACAGAATTAATTACTCTTGGTAAATCTGGCGAAAGTGGTTCGGGTAGAATCACCCTTAAAGCTAACGGTGATGTCACACTGAAAGACCCGAATCCAACTAAAGGAGGTTTCCGTGAAGGTGTTATTCAGTCAGCTGGTAAGAGTCATTGGGTGATTGATGGCTTCCGTATTGAAAATACATCCTGGGCTGGAATTTCTTTACGTGATGCAGAAGACATAACAGTTCAAAATAATCACACCTATGAAACTGGAGCCTCCGGTATTATCGTCTTACCAGACACTTACTATGATGGCGGAGAACAAGAGGTCACTAGTAAAGACATTAAAGTTCTTAACAATACTATAGAACGAGCAAACTGGAGATGGAAAGGTCGTGGCGACACAAATGGAACTCAAGAAGCTCTAAGTATATGGGGTGTAGATGGCTTCGAAGTAGCTGGTAACACCGTAGATCAGGGTAACCGTGAAGGAATAGATGCAAAAACTGGTTCTCGCAATGGTTCTATTCATGACAATAAGGTAACTGGTACTTCTTTAGTTTCTGGTACACCTGGTGGCTACAATGGAGGTTCTGCAATCTATGTTGATGGTGGTCGTGCTAGGTCCTTCAACATTGATATTTACAACAATGAAGTTTATGGAAACACTGCTGATGCGATTTCGATCGCAGACGAAGACCCCAGTAGAGGTGATGTATTTGATATCCGCGTCTTCAATAATGTTGTTTACGACAACGGTAAACAAGGAGTAAATGGTGGACAAGGAATTGGAATCAGCAATAATGTTCGTGATGTCGAGATTTTCAATAATACTTTTTCCAATAATGTCCAAGCAATTACCATAAACGGTAAGAGCTACACTGGAGGCTATCAACCTCGTAATATAACGGTTACTAACAATATCTTTGCTGATAGCACTTATCGAAATGGGTTTATCGAAGATGCGAAGAATGTGACTTTGAAAAATAACTTATTCACAGATCGGTTTAGTAACCTTTACGATGGTGGTAAGAGAACCACAAACGTGAAATCTTCTGATAATACTGAAGTTAACTCAATCAGATTTATGGATTCTTCCGGTCATGATTTCCATCTCAAATCTGATTCAGCAGCAGTTGATAGTGGTTTTAGGATTGACCCAGACGTAGAGTTTGACAAAGATGGTAAAAAACGAAATCAAGGTAAAGCCATTGATGTGGGTGCTTACGAGTCAAAGTAAGGACGATAAATTGAATCTCATATCCTGCTGAGTTCATGTCCGGTTGTTATATTTTTCCCACATTTAAGTAAAAAAGGGAAAGGGGTTTTTCAAAACATTAACGTGACTTAAATAATTGATCGGGTTCAAATATAATTAAGTTAAAACACAAGCAAGTATTAATATTTACATAACATAGTTTTTTCACGCTCGAGCTTTACGAGTATTTGTAGATACTATAAATAATTAAGTATTCATACAAATTTAGTCAGTCAGTCTTGTATCGGATAAATTATACTCCGTAATCGCAAAGTGAAGAAATGTTAACGATTTTCTCTAGGAGTTGAATGACTTTTAAAGAGTTTCCTGAACTGGATTCATATTTTATGGCTCAATGCATATAAATGCACTATAAAAATTAATTTTAATTACAATAATCACAATTTCCTCACATTAAATTGTTAACCTAAAAATAGATAGGTAGTAGACATTACTTCTGTCAAAAAAACAATATTTTAAGAGTTAACACCAAGTAAAAGATAAGCAGATATAGAAAATCTTCCGCTTAACTTTTATTAGGAGGGTAATATGAGACTTACTAGTGTAATGGTGAGTACGCTTGTTGCTTCCTCCATTCTTCTTTCGGGCGGAATTGCAGCAGCAAAGCCAACAGGTATGGATGGTAGTTACATTGGTGCTGGTGTTTCTGCTGGCGTTACCAATGGTGGACAAGATAACGATGCAGCAGTATTAGGTGGTAATGTTCAAGGACGTTATGCGATTCCTGAAACACCAGTTTCCGCTAGGGGTGCAGTTCTATTCGGTGGCGACTCTACAGCCATCATGCCAATGCTAACTTACGATGTACCCATTGCTGATAATACTAATGTTTATATTGGTGCTGGTTATTCCTTTGTCACAGATGAAGGCGAAAATAGCCCTTTAGGTAATAGGGATGCAGCTGTGATTACTCTTGGTGCAGAATCAGAAGTTAGCGATCGCGTCGTCGTATATGGTGATGCGAAATGGGGTATTGATGCTTATGAAGACAGTTCTGCTGATGCTGTGAGTTTGCAAGCAGGAGTTGGTTTCCGTTTTTGAGAAAAGGATTTAACTTTGTTCGTGTTGTTAATCATAGTTGTCAATGACTTGCAAACATGACTTGTAAGTGGGTGCGATTGGATTTAATTCAATCGCACTTTACTAATATTTGGGAAAAGCGTCTAATTTGTTCGATACCAAGCTATTTTTAAACTTCTTCAGAAACCTCAACTTCTTCCTTAATAACGCGCCAACCTGTATGTAAACCCATCTTACCGGCTTTCACAAACATCCAGCATCCACGTTGATAAGAATTTTTACCGGCTTCACATCTAGGCTTGACCCCAATTAACTCTTCCACTTCTTCGGTAGTTAGTACCCAACCCAAAGTATAGGCGCGTTCTAATATATCCATGTACCAAAGTGGGTTTACTGGTTGCAATCGTGAAAATAATATTTCTTGTAGATTAATTAATGACTGAGTGATTTCCGTTAAACGTTCTTCAAAATGGATAGATTGTGGAGTGATATTCTCAGTTTTGGCAAAGGTTTCATTGAGTGGGTCAAATTGTGGAATTTCTCCATCAATATCTTCTAAGGCAGACTCATCATCTAATTTAAAATCTGGAAAATGATGATTTGTATCTAAAATAGCCTCTTTGGCATCCTTTTGTAAGTTTGCTTTGAAATTCTTTACCGGTACTAGATTTCGACTAATTTCTGCAGCTAGATTACTTAAGAAACGAGCTGCTCCCTTTTCTTGACGTGTAGCCATTTGAACTGCTACTTGTTTCATCATTCGCACCAAATTGGGGTCAATTAAATTTTGATGAGATTCTAAAATATCGGCTTCTGAACCACTGGGACAATCCAATAAGTCTTGAATAAGCTGGAGATAGGCTTGGGATTTTTCATCATTACTTTGGTGGTGAACTGCTTGTTCAAACAGATGGTTGATTTGTCCAGCCCAATGTTGGAGGTATTTGGCTGCATCCAACCTTCCGTCTGATTTTAACTGCATGGCGATTTCTTCCATCACCTGTACTAGATCGGGAGTAACTAGTTGTTCGTTACGTTCTAGCAACGTCCATTCTTCTCCATGAGCACAGCTTAGCAATTCTTGAATTAGTTGTAGATAAGCTTTGAGTTGTTGTTGTCTCATTTTAAGGATGCCTTTTATTAATTATTAAATTTATTAAATTCAGAATACTCAATAATTATTGGCTAATTTTCTTATAGGTTAAAAAAATGAGGAATTTGTGAGTTCATCACTCCGTCTGCGACCTCACAAGTTTCTCAAGTTTTTTACTTATAAATAAAAATGAAGAGTTTTTATTTACGTACAGATTACAAGATTTTTAAATTTACTACCAGTGTTTTCATAAATTGAGTGTTTATGAAACAGCATAACGATGGTCCATGTTTTATACAGTTGCCTAAGTAAATCTGATGTTTAACATAGGGATTTAGAATTTTAGGTTTTGAACTGTAGGTTTTGAATTGTAGGTTTTGAATTGTAATTTTTGAATTTTGGATTTCGAGCTAGGAGATGATTTTATGTTCTCCCTTCAAAGTAATACAACCGATATAAAAACAATAGATTTAAAAAACCCAGAAGTTTTACTTGCTACTTTACAAGAACTTCGGCAATCAATTTATCAACAGGGAGAAGAAATTTTTCAACGATGGGAACCCCTTATTAAACGTCGATCCTTCCGAAAAAGTGCTCAAAATTTAGCATACTATCTAGCTTTGCAAAGTCACGATCTACGCCCTTTACAAGCAGCTTTGATTCCCTGGGGACTATCATCTTTGGGGAGAATTGAAGCCAGAGTACTACCTAACTTGGACGCAGCGATCGCAACTTTAGCTGCTATTTGTCAAACAGAATCATATCCTCTTCCACCTCGTCCTTCAATACAATCTTTTTTAGAAGGACATCGTCTGCTCAGACGTCATACACAAGATGTATTGGGAAAACCATGGAATAACCGTTGGGTAAGGATTATGGTTACATTACCCAAGTCAGCAGCTAGCAGTTATGAGTATGTTAGAAGTTTACTACAACAAGGAACTAATTGTGTCCGAATAAACTGTGCCCATGATACACCAGAACTCTGGGAGGCAATGATTCATCACGTACATCGTGCGGAGGGCGAAACAGGACAACCCTGTAAAATTATGATGGATTTAGCTGGACCAAAACCTCGTATCGAGCAAACTATTAACTTCTGTGAGTCTGACCGTTTATTCCCAGGAGATTATTTATTCTTACGACGCGATTTATTGGGTGCAGAATCTGCAAATAATTCTAGTTTTGGCGATACTGGATATCCACAATTAACTTGCACAATACCAGAAGTGCTAGATAGTTTAAAAATAGGTGCTAATGTTTGGATTGATAACGGACGAATCGGTGCTTGTGTTGAGTCGTTAAGTGGTGAGGGAGTACTGGTAAAAGTTACCCATGCTAGCCATAAGGGTAGTAAACTGTTGCCAGATAAAGGAATCAATTTTCCTGATACTTTACTTAATTTGTGTCCCCTTACAGAAAAAGATAAACAAGATTTGGATTTTATTGTATCCCACGCAGATATTGTGGGATATTCTTTCGTTCAAAATACTTCAGATATCGATCTTTTAGAGCAAGAGTTACAAACTCGTCAGATTAAACGATCCAATCCTTTAGCAATAATTGCAAAAATTGAAACACCTCAAGCAATACAAAACCTTCCAGAATTAATAGTTCATGCTGCAGGTAAGTATCCTTTTGGTGTGATGATTGCTCGTGGTGATCTAGCTGTAGAAATTGGTTATCAGCGTTTAGCAGAAATGCAAGAGGAAATTCTCTGGCTATGTGAAGCTGCTCATGTCCCAGTGATTTGGGCTACACAAGTGTTAGAAAAACTGGTGAAACAAGGAATTCCTTCTCGTGCTGAAATGACTGATACTGCTATGTCGGAAAAGGCTGAATGCGTCATGTTAAATAAAGGACGTTATCAAGGAGAAGCAGTAAGAATATTAGATGATATCCTCAAAAGGATACAGGAACATCAATTGAAAAAGATGCCCCAATTACGGGCTCTTTATTCTTGGAAATATTACGACCGGAGTTGATTTTAGTAGAAAAACCTCACAATTTCCTCAAATTGTTTGTTTATAAGGAAGGTGTCGAGTTTAAAGGATTCTAAAGGTCAATTATCAGGAATCAAACAATATTGGTTCTTACAAACCAGAATAATTTTTTAAACAACTGTAATCCCTTCTATTACAGGTACGGTCTGAGTTTTGCGATGGAAAGCAAGACAACGTAATTACAAAGCAATACGGGAAGGTAGTTATGCTAAAAGCCGCAGACATAATGACTAAAGATGTTGCAACTATTCGCAGTTCGGCAACTGTAGCACAAGCGGTTGAGTTAATGAATTCCAGAGGTTGGCGTGCATTAATTGTAGAACGTCGCCACGACCAGGATGCTTATGGCATTATTACCGAAGCTGATATAGTTTACAAGGTAATTGCTTTTGGTAAAGATCCTGCCAAATTGCGCGTACATGAAATAATGAGCAAGCCCTGTATGGCAATTAACCCTAATCTCGGTGTAGCATATGTGGCGCGTTTGTTTGCCGAATATCACTTACTCAGAGCACCTGTAATTCAAGGAAAACTATTAGGTATTATTTCCCTTAGCGATATTATTAGTGAAAGTAAATTTGTTGAAGAACCCCAAGAGGTACTTTTAGAAGAAGAACTACACGATGCAGTGGAAAACGCCCGCAGTATTTGCGATCGCACTTCACCGAATTCGAGAGAATGTGGAGCAGCTTGGGATACAGTTGATGAACTACAAGCAGAAATCGCCCATCAACAATCAAAGAAAATATTCAAAACTGCTTTTGAAGAATACTGTGAAGAGTTTCCTGAAGCTATGCAAGGTAGAGTTTTTGATGCTTGGTGTAGTGGTTAATTGATGTTGTGCGAAACAAACTTTTTATGGGTCATTAAATCAACCTGATATTTGCATTCTATAAATGCTTTATCGGGTTTTTTCTATTGCTCCTAGTGCTTTTAGGCTGAGAATTTCGGCTGATGTTAAGCCTTTAACACCTGTGATATTCATGCGTTCGTAGGGTCTGTATCTTAATGTCTTTAAGCATTCACCCGTTTTTATATCCCAAATTTTGATTGTTTCATCTAAGCTACCGCTAACCAATATGGAATCATCTCTTGCGAATGCTACTGACCATACTGTATTGGTGTGACCTGCTAAAGCTTGTATACTTTCTGTTTGAGATACTACTTCACTGGAACGTCCCATTTTGAAGATGGACCTTTTCATTCCAATACCATAAGTTCCGATGGTATAGACATCATTATCAAAATTATTATCAGGTCTTCCCATTCTAAAAGCATACTTTTTTGCCGTATCAATTGGTATGCCACCACAATTATCTGCTATTGTAAAATTATCTGATGAAAAATTTATTTTTGCCCAAAATTTTCTATAAGGTTCTTCTGAGTCTTCAAACTGTTGAGTATCTCTAATAGTTCTTTGTATACCATCTACACAATTATCTAGAAGATCAAGAATCGCATCTTGAAGCTCAATATCACGAGTAAGCATCTCCACAAAAAAGCTTTTCGTTGGTGATGCATTTAAAGTATCTAAACTTTGCGACTCGTTTTCTAATTCCATATCTTGTTCCTGACTGTTTTTAACTTAAGTCACTGAGTAGATCACTTGAATTTTAGTGCCTAATCATATCAATTGATATATAAAAATGTTGTTTTACTCGTTCATTGTAAGACAGAACAGCAATTAACACCACAGTAACGTAATTACGGTTATTGTGACGTAAGGCTAGCTTTAAGCGTAAACGGAATTACTCCGCTTACGCCATAAGCGCGGTTTAACGTTTCCGCAAAGAAATAGCATTCACCGTAGGTGCGGTTCACCCCAAACAAATGACCTTGCGGTCACGCTATAGCTATAGCTGCGCTACCTGCGGAGCCGCTATCTTACGGATCCGCTAATGGAAATTAGTAACGAGTGAGTAAATCCTAATAGCTTGAAACTTCTTGCTGAATTTTTTTAATACCGCGCGCGAACACTTCTCATGGCGGCTAGAACTACAGAAAGGATACAGAAAGGAATGGCACTAAGAAAAGCTGGAACCCTTGTGGTTTAAGCGGTTTGTAATTGCTTATTTAATTCATGCCGGGGTTTAGTCATTAAGGGGTAAGCTTTTGGACGGCGTTTGC
>NZ_LMTZ01000137.1 GCF_001456025.1 Mastigocoleus testarum BC008 | reverse complement strand
GTGGTAAAAAGTACTTTTTTACTCTTTTATTATTGATTTATTTAAGTAATTACCGATTGTGACAGTTAGAGTGCGGAAGATGGGTTAACAAAGTTCGTGCAAGTATAAAATTACCTGCCAAATAATGAGGAAAAACTATTAAGTATAGTAGTTGAAGGCGGAAGCTAGTTCGGGTTAAGGATGTTTATTCAACAATTAATGGTTGACACAACATAGACATATAAAAATTTACCAAAATTAAGTAATCACATAATCAAAGTTTGAACTTATCCCGAACTAATTTTATTTTAGCTACTTGTATTACATCGGATTTTTAAAACCCCTTTATACTTTTTGTTATTTCCTCCCACACTCCCCACACTTCCAATACCAATGACTAACGCAAACATTTTGGTTATCGGGGCAGGGGTAAGCGGTTTCACGACTGTAATCTGTTTAAGGGAGGCAGGCTTTGATGTCATGGTCGTAGCAGATAACTTTGCTCCTGATTTAACATCTATAGTCGCGGGTGCTTTGTGAGAATGACCTCCAGCAGTTTGTGGTCATCATGGTGCCCCTAGATCTTTGGAGCACTCCAAAAAATGGTGCATGACTTCCTACCATAAGTTCAAGGAAATGCACGCAGATTTCGGCGACCAATCAACAGGTATTTATCTGAGAGATGTGTATTTCTACTTCAAGGATGTCTTGGAAAATCAACCCTTTGATCTCAAGTATATCCATCCTGCCAGTGTAATTTCACAGAGTGATGATCCAGCAATTGCTATTATCCTGAGCAATAGAAAGTATCCAGTGCTTGAATTGGATTTGGAAGTAGCATTGCATACTGATTTTTACAAAACCAATAACAACAATCTTTTGCAGTTAAATGGATTGAGGAAGAAGAATAATAGTATCAGTAGTAAATTTTGCAACAATGCAGGTGGCTCCGATATTGTACAAAATTTAACAAGAAGGGAACAGTCGACAGGGAACAGCGGTTGCGTGAGATGCACTTGCAGTGAACGCAAAGCGTCTCCCTCTGGGAGAACCCCGCAACAACGTAAGTTGCCATCCGGTGCAGCCACCCCGCAGGGTGGGAATGCGCACCAAGACAGGGAACAGGGAAGAACGACAGGTTTCTTGTTAAGAGTGAGAAAATAGTGGGTTTAAGTCTCCCCACCTTCTTGCATGATTGACGCACTACGTGAACACCTTTTTGTGCGGGCAAAGCCGTCGCCGCAGGCTCTATGCTGTAAGGCTTTGGTGGTATAGGCTTTGGTTGCGGTTCAAAGCCCCTACCTTCTTGCGGAGCCGTCGCTGCAGGCTTATGCATCACTGTTCCCTATTCCCCGTTCCCTGTTCCCTTTACTTAAAGTCTGATTGAACCGCCGACCAATTTACAGGAGAAGGTTTTATGATTCTCAAGTCACTCATACTGAAAACCTTCTCCTTGTTATCCTCTTGCAGACATACTTTTGCTTTGTTGCCGTTAATCTCTTGGATGTATGCCTGAAAACCATTCCAGCTTCTGTCTCCACTGGAAGCCTGGATTCTTACGGTTGCACCTGGTTGCACAAGCTCAAAGTCTAGGAAGCTTCTTGGATTGATATATTTAGCTGCTAATTCATCTGTAATCTTGGTCTTAAAATCGCCCCAGCAAATAGTCTTTTCCCCATTGACTACATCGTAAGAGCAATCTTTACCTTCATGCTGCCACTGTTGGGGGAATACTTTCCAAGGCTCTGGCAGTTCTAGTATGGAGTTCTTTACTTCTTCCTGTAAAACTTCTTTAATTGTTGGTTGTTTACGCAGATTCTGCAACCACTCCAAAGCACTTAACCCTGTTGCTTTAAATTCTTCGTAGATATCTCGAGCTTCTGCACATCCAGGAATATCTATTCTCAATCTTTCTCTGCCTTTTTTACCAGTAAGCCTTACACCTTCTCTTGAAGTTGGTATACTTGGAAGTCGATTCTCTTTAATTTTTTGTGCAATAGATATTTGAGTATCTGATGGCTCTATTGTTCCCAAAATATTTCTATTCTTGGGTTGAGCCAATTGACTCAGCATGCTTACCCCTAAACGACGGGCTACTACTGTTGGAATTTCGTCAGTAATCGCAGACACCTTAATTAGTTTGTTGACTGGCCCTTTTTCTAATCCTGCTGACGAGATAAGTTTTGTGAATTTACGCTTTGTATTCTCTTTGACTTGAGACAAGATTCTACCCGCTTGCAACAACATATCCGTCGCTTCTTCCCATAATTGACAAGCGACTGCAAGCTCATCTTCTGCAAAGTGATTTACAGAAAAATTTTCTTCTTGTAACGTAATGGATTTAGCTTCTAAAGTTAACATGGTAAATTTAGATAGATTAAATAGATTTAGTTAGATAGATTTTAGATTTTATAGATTTAAAATCTATCTTTTATTTGATTGGTGTCCTTTTGTTGGACGATACTTAGTCCAATGCCAAAGATTTTGTTTTGATATATTTCTTAATAATGGGCTGAAGCGTGAAACTAGTTTCCTTATCTTCAGGAGATTTCTGTTTTTCAATCAAAGAGTATTCTTCAAGTTTTTCTATTGCTTTGACTATTTCTGAAATAGAGTCAATTCCTGTATTTTTCTTCAAGTCTGTTAAGAGTTTACTTATCTTAATCGAAGTTAATTCGTTGGTTTTTGTGTCTATATATTGCAAAACTTGTTTTTGCAATTGGGTCAAAGTCCCAGTAAACATCTCATCAAGCATTAATGAAAACTTACGGCTTACAAGAGTAGTAGGATTTTGGAAAAATGCTTTTTCATTACCAAATATATTATGTATTCGATGTGCTAATTCTTTAAGTTCGGAGGGGTTACCGCGATATTTTATGACTAATTGCTCACAGGCATCTTTATCCTTTAAACCAAGATCAAATAACATCTGCATTGCTGCAGCATTGTCTAAGCCTCCTAATCTAATACAATCTATTGGACGATACAGTATTAGCTCTTTGGTTATACACTGAAGTTCCCTAGTAGTAAATACAAAACAGCTTTGATGTTCTTCTTCTGCCAAGCGCTGTACAAAGGTTCGGTAAGAGGTATCAGTATCTGGAAAAGAAAAGTCATCTAGTACGATCAAGCAATTCTTCTTTCGCAAAACTTTGAGAAGAGCACTGACCCTAGAACTGTTATTGTCAGGTAAACCTGAAAAGTTATGTGCTGGATCAACCATAGCCAGTAGCTCCATCACCAAGTCTTGCAGTGGTGGTCGATGACGAACAGATTTCCAAACAAAGCAATTAAAATTTACTTGCTTCTCTAAGCTAATACTTGCCAGCAGTTGAGCTGCTAAAGTGGACTTACCTATACCTGCAACTCCTATAATTGATACGCAACGATTGCGTTCAATGATGATCTTTTCCCTAAGTTGAGATATTTCAGCAGTCCGACCATAAAAGTCAGAAAGACTGGGTAGTGTTCCACCTATAATTTTATTTAAATATTCTTGAGAAAGCTTTTCACATTTAACTTTTCCAGCTAACTTATCAAGAAAAATCTTCAAACTGTTTTTGTTGATTTCTCCTTCACCAAGAATTCTTGTAAGTTGCTTAAAAAACTTAGGGCCTAGGGTTGTTTGTAGATAGTTGTAACTATATTCAGAGTTATCTGCAATTTCTGAATACTTTTGTTCATGGTAAATCCCTCTGACAAGAACTGTTTCAGCTTTTGTTAAAGGCTTACCTCTCTTTGAAATTAGTAAAATATTGAATTTATCTAAAGTATCCTCATACGATAGAAAGTTATTGCTTGAGTTCATTACTCTATTTTTAAAATAATTATTGAAATAATAGATTATTATGTCTCTTTTTAATATCTCCTATTAGATAAAATATATCTTTAGATAGATAAACAAAGACAAAAAATTCTTGTGCCTAAAGCTGGTTTCTGCGATAAGTACATGGGCATAAAAAACCGTTCGCCACTAGGCGCGTTTCTCGCCAGCCTACTTATTCCATCCTTGGAAATACCAAAATATCACTAACGAGCATGCAATTCTGGTATATCTCTAATTTTGCAATACTATTAAAATTAGTACTCTGTACTAACAAACAAGGTCTTTGAGTGTGCTCTATTGTATTAACCCCCTATGTGATAACAGAGAAAATCCAGATTCAAGAACACAATCTACATGTCTGAGTTGTGGTAACGAATTATTAATCAACAATCGTATTTATCTGACAAAACCCCTCAGGGATTTGAAAAAAGATCCCTTTAGTTACACAACCGAGATATTCGAGGTAACAGACTTAGGAACTAAGTGGGACCCAGGACCTAGAAAGAGAATCATGAAAATTTTGAAGTGGAGCGAGCCTAAGTTAGTTGAGTTATTTGAACGGGAAAGCAAAACTTTAAGATTACTTAATCACCCATCTATTCCTAAAAGCACTATTGACGATTTTTTTACTTTTACTCCCATAACTCCCGCTGGCACTTCCATAACTTTACGTTGTTTAGTTATGGATAAATTTGAAGGTTTGAATCTATATGAATACATAAGGGTGAATGGTAAACTTACTAGCAAACTTGCTTTAGATTGGCTAGAGCAACTAGTGAAGATTCTCGATCGCGTACATCAAAGCGAATTTTTCCACAGGGATATCAAACCTTCCAATATCATCTGCCAACCAAATGGAAAATTAGCTCTGATTGATTTTGGTGCCTCCAGACAAATCACTGATACTTATATGACAAAAATAAAGGTAAATGGTGGTGCCAGCGATACTTTTATAGATACCAGTAAATACGAGATTACCGTTGTTAGTACACCAAACTATACGCCAATTGAGCAATTTAATGGTAGAGCAATACCTCAATCAGATTTTTATGCTCTTGGGCGAACTTTTGTGTATTTATTAACAGCGACCCCTTTAAACAATCTACCGATTGACAAAACAACAGGACAGATTATTTGGAGAGACAAAGCCCCTCAGATAGATAAATTATTTGCCAATCTGATTGACGAATTGCAGTCAGAATTAGTGAGTAAACGTCCACAAACTACTGAAGTTATTCTTGAGCGGTTAAATCGCTTACCTTTGAAATCAAAAATTTATCGAGTAGTTAAATCAAAAGCTTTTAAAATCGGTGCTTCTATATTAAGTTTTTTAACAATTTTTGCTGTTTACTATGGATTAAAACCTATTCTTGCAAACTATTTCTTTGAGCAAGGCAAGAAAGCTGAAACCGAAAATAAATTCATAAAATCAAAACAAAATTTTAATTTGGCTATTTCTTTTAATCAAAATATTAATAAATCTATCTCTAGTTTCTACTTTGAGAAAGCTTTCCGTAATTCTTCTAAACCTGAAATTGCCAGAAAATATTACGAGCTTGCAATTAAATTCAACAAAAATGATATTGCTGTCTATAGCAACCTAGCATTAGTTTGTCAGCAACTTGCAGACTTTAAATGCGTAAATGATAGTTACTCCCGTGCATTAAAATTGAATTCTAATGATTGGATTATTCATTACAACTTGGGAAGCTTTTATGATGATCAAGAGCAATATGATAAAGCCGCACACTACTATAAAATAGCTTTGAAAAAAAGTAAAAATAATTCTGTTCGAGCTATCAACAGCTTATCAAGATTAAATAATTTAACTGGCAATTATAAGAATGCAGAGTCTTTAGCATTACAAGGTTTAGATAAATTAGCATTACAAGGTTTAAATAAACCCGATCATAAACATATTCAAGCGACTTTAAAAAAAAATTTAGCATGGGCACTGTTCGGTCAAAAGAAATACCTTCAAGCCCAAACTCATTTGCAGAAATCTTTAGAGATTGACCCGCAAAAAACAGAAGCTTACTGCTTATTAGCTCAAACCCAAGAACAATTAAATTTAGCTTTGGATGCTAAATTATCCTGGGAGGCTTGTTTGATACTTAACTCCAGCTTGCCCGAAGTTCAAGGCTGGAGACAAAAGATTTTACGAAAAATTCTTTAACTGCATAAGTTCATGTCATAAGCAATTATAACTATATTACTTCTTTTTCATATCAAGTTTTTTTAGTCTTTATGCTGTCCCGTAATTTCATTTACAGTACTTTCATACTCATTTTTTTTACAAATACAGTCCAAGCTCAAACACAAATCTCCAAACATCACCAATTCGTTAGATCTAATCCTATTGGAAGAATATTAAGTGGTGATCGCAACAAAGAAGAAGGAAGTTCGATTTTTCCTGGCGATCGCATACATCCCAGATCAGGAACAGTAAAAATCTTGTGTTACCCAAATAAAAAGATATTGCTTCTTGGAGAGGGATTAGTTGATGACACAGCAGATAAATGTGTCAAACCAACAGAGTTAGGTAAATGTGCAACTAATAATAAAAGAAACTGTTCCAGAACCAAAACGCAAACCACAAATTGAGAAAAACCAATAATCACTAATCCTTACGGGAACATTATTTTAAATCGGCAACCTTTAATATCCTGGCTACCAGTTTCTAATTCAAGCAAATATACAGTTATTCTCAAAGGTCATGGGCTTCATTGGTCTAAAGATACTTCAAAAAATAAACTTACCTATCCGGAGAATCAACCTCCACTACAATACGGGAAGATTTATAAATTAGATGTAATTACTAATCAGAGTGGTTCTCCTACTGCTGTAGATTCTACTATCCTAATAATGACATCCCAACAGGAAGCACAAGAAATCAATGATACTGTAAAGCAAGTTCAGAGTCTTAACCTAACTCCAGATCAAGAAGCTCGCGATCTTGATACTATCTTTATGTCACAAGATTTGCTTACACAGGCAATTCAGGTTTTGCAAAAGCGAATTGATGCTTCTACTAACGATCCAACTCTTCATCGCTTGTTAGGCGATCGCTATTTACAGGCTGGATTTCCACAAAAAGCAAGACCCCTTTATGTCAAAGCGAAAAGTCTAGCTCAAGAAAATGCTAACAAAGCTGAGCAAAGACTAGCGCAACAAGGATTAGAGAAGACTATACAGCAGCAGTAAAGCTATTTGCTAACTAATATAAATGGAGACCAATAATAAGGATGAGAATATTTGGGGTTTTTCAAAAGCGCTAACTGTGCTTGTCTTAGAGCTTGTGCTTTATTCAGTCCATTATTCAAATTCTTATAAAAATCTCCCATTAACTCTGAAGTGGATTTAGCATTGACTAACCACAAAGTTGCCAGGGTGTTTTGTGCGCCAACCATAGCTGCCATTCCAGCGATACCTAAAGCTGAACGCTTATCTCCTTTCGCAGTTTGACAAGCACTCAGAACAAGTAAATCAATAGGACTGGGATTATTTTTCAGTAGATTCTCGAATTCCCTAACATTGATTGGTTTATCCCAAGCCAAGATGAAAGTCTTGTGTGGGTCGGAACTAAACTGTCCATGAGTCGATATGTGAATTAAAGGAAAATCTTTTCTTCTTTTTACCATCGATTCCTGGAAGTTATTGCTGGTAAAACCTGCATTAATTAATTCTATAACCTCAGTAGTATTATTTCTTATATAAGATATTTCAGTATTTACTTCAGGTAAAGGGGTTATATTTCCTGGAAACAAGGGATGCTTTAAATTGGTATTGGCTTGGGACAAACCAGCAACTAGTACTTTTAAATTCTCTGTAACTAAAGGCGCTGTTTTAGAAGTTAAAGATACTGTAATAGCATAATCTTCTAAAAGATATCTTTCACCATCATGCAGTAAAGAAAATGGAACATTCTGGAAATAGGTATCTAATACAAATACCAACTCACCTTCATCTGGTAAATATTTTTTAATTGGTAAAACCAGTAAATCATAGATATTTTGGGAGTAAGTTAAAAATCTTGATTCAGAAATAGTTAAAAAGTCTGGTGATTGTAACAAATTTATCAAATCATCAATACCAGAAGTTATTTCTGAAAAATTTGCTGTATGACGAAAAAACAAATTATCTTTAGTTTTTATAATTATCTCTACTTGGTTTTTTATCTGAAAAATATAGATGATAGGAAGTACTTTTGAATTATTAGTATCATTTGTATAAACTTCTTTTTCAAAGGTAGGTAAATAATTACATTGTAAAAAATTTTTGATTTCAGCTAGTTGTAACTTCTGCTTGACTTGAATTATTTGATTAAAATTTGGTTTTTCCCTTGATAGAAGTAAATTTAAATATTGTTTATATACAGCTTCTATTCTATCCTTAAAATTAAATTTAAATTCGGGATTAGCTGATAAACTACTACTTTGAACTTGCTCAATACTCTTAATTGCAGCATCATAAGCTTTATTTGCCCGGTCAAATTTTCCTAGTTTTTGATACAGGCGAGCTAATTCCTGTTGCCATTGGTAGGCAATATCCCATGCTCTTACTGACTGAGCTAACCCCAAAGCTTCCTCTAGATATATTTCTGATTTTTCCAGTTGCCCCAAATTATCGTAAATTTTACCTACAGTTCCTTTCGTAAAAGATTCTGCTCTTTTATTATTAGTTTTATCCAAGGCAGATAATCCAATATTTAAAGCTGCATTATATAGATTTATTTTTTCATTTGTAAAAATCCGGCTTAAGTCTTCATTAGCTGCAATTTTAATTAGAATATCTGAAAACTGAGTACTAGCATAAATAGACTTATTAGTTTGTAACTTTCCAAAATTGGCTACCAATAATTTCTTCGTCAAATCATATATACTTTGCTGGTTATTTGATATTTTTAAATTATCAAAAATTACTGATTTCTTTTTGAAAAACTGCTCTAATAATAAATCTAATTGATTCAGTTGAGCTAATAGCTCAGTATCAGATTTTTTATTGCCAGTACTTTTGACTTGTTGATAATAATTTAATGCTTGAATAAATCTAGATTCAGCCTGATTTAATGCTTCTTTTTTTCCTACAGGCTCCTCAGTAATCTGATATTTATTTGATGCTTTTTGGTAACTAGTACGCTCCGTATTAGCTAAACTCAACAAAAGACTATTTTGCAATTCTTTTGAAAAACTTTTGCTTATTACCAAGGCTTCTTTCAATACAATTTCAGATATTTCCGGCTTGCCAATTAGCCGTAAAACATTACCCAAATTCTTTAATCCCAGAATTTGAGTTTTTCCCCTTGATTGCTTTTGTAATGCATTCATCAACTCCTGTTGCTGTTTAACTTTAGTCTGATTCCCACTACAAATCCAAGTTTTATCTTCCAGTTTCAAAGCAGTAATCAAAGTTTCACAACTACGTGTATATAAACCTAGACTTTGCAGTGCTAAACTTTGGTTGATCAAGGAGCCAGTTTCACCATCGGAATTATTTAATTGCTGATAAATTTTATAAGCTTCCGACCAAGTATTTAGTGCTTTTTGCCCTTCTCCCTGTTGCAATTGTTTATGCCCTTTTTGGGTAAGCTTCCTAGCACTCACACTCAGATCTATACTTGCTGATGTCGGTAATGTATACCCTATTAAAATTATCATTAAAAATCAATGCCTTTGCCAAAATAAGAGCCTAGAAAAATTTTGGCAAAAATGGCAAAACAACCCATATATCAGCGTTTCGCTTACAAGATAGTCTGAACTCTTGGAACCTTTATACTGTAGGCAATACGTTAAAAATAACCTTGCGCAAAACCGTGAAGGAATTTTTAAGACTTATTGTTTTTGCCAAAGATCGTAAAAATGGGAGTTTATACATCAACTCATCCTCGTAAATTGGCGAAGGTATTGCTTTAAATTCAAATTTTTTTATTCTGAATTGTACAGGCTTGTTTACATTTCCATCTAACTGAAGAATTTGATTTGATTGAGATTGAGGTAAATATTCTTGTTTTATTTGCCCTTGGGCTGGTGAGTTTGTGATTACAAACAAGAATACAACAACACCCTGCAAAAAATTAATAGGTTTTCTGAAAAGCCTATCCATCATGAAAAGTTATTTATTTGTTATTTGCTATATTTTCAGATGCTTGCTGCTGTGCGCAAGGTGTTGAAAGTGAACCATAAGGTACAACTGTTGGATTAGGCTTTGCTGTCAGCCGAATTGTGCCATCTGGATTCCACGCCGCACCTTGCGCTTCTAAGTATTCTTCCATTGGTGGATCACTAACATCAATTGTTTCTTTTTGGGAAGTTTCTTGATTTGTGTCTGTAGTATCATGCCACCCAAGATCATCATCAAGAATGTCGAAAGGACTCGGTCCAATGTTGGCACCAAAAATGTAAAATTCTCCTTCTGCTGCTCTGTCTACAACATCGTTTTCTACTGCACAGAGCACTCGTGGCTTGGAATTATTTTCTATTTCTACCACTGGCTTAATTGCTCCAGAAAGATTCGGGTTCGGAGTATCAATATTTACTATCCCGTCTACTCCTCTCTCTGAAGTCGCTGTGATTGAACTGTCAGGAGAAACGAACAATCCTGTTGCTTTGATGTTTATATTGCCACCGTTTCCTCTAATGGCATTTGCTCTTATACTGCTGTTTTTGAGAATTGCGATCGCTTCTGCTGCGATTTTTATATTACCACCGTTGCCACTACCCCCGGCACTTGTTGTGATTTCGCTATTACTTAATTGCAAGTCACCAGATTTCAAAAAAATATTTCCTCCTTCTCCTCCTGTACCTCTTCCTGCTTCTCTTGCAGTCGCAGATGATATTTTACCTTTCTCTAACTTAATACTGTTAGCCTCGACCCGCAAAGATCCAGCATTTCCTTTTCCTGGCTTAATGGAAGTTACAAAACTTGCTGTCTTTTCGCCACCAATAACAACCCTACCACCATCGCTTAAGGTTAATTTTTTAGTTTTTATCGATACACCTCCGGCATTTCCTCGCCCTACTGTTCTAGTCGATATCCTGCTGGGAGAATTACCAGTCAAAGATACTCCAGTTACTTTGACTTCTTCGGAGGCTTTTAAAGATATTTCACCTCCCACTCCTTCCCCAAAAGAACCTGATGACATTATTCCACCAGAATGCAAAATTAATCGCCTAGTTTGAATATTGATATTACCTCCATTTCCAGTAGATCCTCTGTACCCCGAACTTGATATTGAACTACCTCCACGCCTTGTTGGTTTTCTGCTCAATGTCACTTCATCACGAGCTAATATTTCCACCGAACTAGCATTTCCAGAACCATAAGTACCAGCAGCTATAGTTGCTCCATCACGAATATTTAACCACCTCGCTTCAATCTTTAAATCTCCACCATTACCAGCAGCTTTTGGATAAACTAAACTGGATATACTGGTATTAACGAAAGATGGAAGTTTTGACGATCCAATCAAATTTACTGAATCTGAAACACGAATCCTTAATACTCCCCCTACTCCTCCTCCCAGTGTACTTGTCTCAATTTGAGATCCACTTTCTAAATTCAAGCTCTTACCTTGTATTTGTATATCACCGCCACCTTTTCCGCTGGCATCAACTGCGGTGGCTTCATACAAACGTATGTCTCCAAAAGTTGGGAACTGGGAGTATCTTAATGCCCAGCCTTTACTATTCGGAGTTAGTTTTACTAAACCTGAGCTAACTACACTACCCAATTCAATACGTCCTCCTGCTGTTTTCAAGGTTGCGCCCTTGAATACCAAATCACCACCCACTAAAGCTAAAGTTTTATCTGGCTGGACACGTAAACCAGTGGTAGTATCTATTAGCTTTAAACTTTTTCTTATACCTTTTCCATCACCAACAACACCAATACTTCCTGGATTACTTGCAAAACCCAAACCAATCGGTACACTAACTGTTAAAAGTGTCTCTGCTTTAGAAGAGTTAACATCAAAACTACTGCCATCTGCAAATTTGATACTATTTGCGGTGCTACCAATAAACGAACCACCAATATTTAACCGAGCATTTGCACCAAAAGAAATACCATTCCGATTAAGGAAAAACAGGTTAGCCTTACCATTCGCTTGGAGTAACCCATCTATGTGAGAAACAGATGACCCCGTGACTCGAATCAAAATATTTTCAATATCTAAGTCATTTTTTAAAAATGCTCTATCTCCATTAGGTACAGAAAATTTTTCAAAACTGTGGAATAAATTATTTCCTGCTTGACTTCCCCCAGTAATGATATTTGTATTTCCCTCTCGGCTTATCTTGGATTTGATCCCAGAGTTATCTGGAACAATTTGTGCCACACTTGGCATTGGATTTAATATAGATAACAAAAAACTACATCTTATAAGCCAAAAAAAACGACTTTTTCTCATCCTCAATATCTATTATCTTTTACAGATTTGATTTTTGCTTATTCTAAGATAATCTGTGCAAGCTTGTACAGTTTCACTATTATCAAATGAAATTAATTAATTCAGTGTTTTGATATCAATACATCACAATAAAGTGTCAAAATTTGAATGTCAATTTTTTTTGCAAATATATACAAATTTAGATATTAATTCATGGGATAATGGTTACCACTAAATATGGAGATAAATAGTTGCTATCTTAAACAAGAGACATTAAATTGCCAAAATGCCAATCACTATTTACGTTGCTAAACAATATGAAAAAACGTAGTCAATCATTCGACAAAATTGCACAAATATATGATAAAGCACGCCCCACTTATCCAGAACAATTGATTGAAGATATCACTCATTTGGCTGCTATTCAGGATAAAGCCTCAATTTTAGATATTGGTACAGGTACTGGTCAGGGAACCATCCCATTTGCACAAAAAGGTTACGCTATACATTGTTTGGAGCCGGGTCCTAACTTAATTGCGATCGCTAAGCAAAACATGTCTTCATATCCAAAAGTCACATTTGAGACGGTTACTTTTGAGAATTGGAAATTACAACCACAATACTTTGATTTGGCAATATCTGCTCAAGCTTTTCACTGGGTTAATCGTGAAATTGGTTATCCAAAAGTTGCACAAGCCTTAAAAAAAAATGGTCATATTGCATTTTTTTGGAATTTTTCTCTTTCAGTGGATACTCCAATAACTCAATCACTTAAATCAGCCTTTCAAAAATATGTAACCCGAGTCTCAAGTAAGCAATCTTCAATTGATTCATTGATACAAAAAAGAGAAAATTGGATTAATAATAGTTTGTGTTTTAAAAATTTAGTTATGAAACAGTATCCTTGGTCTATTAACCACGATTCAAAGGAGTATATAAACTTATTGAAAACTCAAACTTTTTATCAAAATTTTGATGATAACGACAAAAATAATATATCTAATATTGTTGAAGAAATATTCAGTAATCATGGGGGATTTATTACCCTTTCCTATTTATCTGTCCTCTTCTTCGCTCAAAAAATATAGGCACCTAAAGACACAGCCGGGTATTGAAAATTAATTATTTTTTTATTGAGAATCAACACAAGGTGTTGAAAGTGAACCGTAAGGTACAACCGTTGGATTAGGTTTTGCTGTCAATCACTATTTACGTTACTAAAAAAGATGAAAAAGCGTAGTCAATCATTCGACAAAGTTGCACAAATATATGATAAAGCACGCCCTACTTATCCAGAACAATTGATTGAAGATATCATTCATTTGGCTGAGCTAAAAAACTCAGCTTCAATTTTAGATATTGGTACAGGTACTGGTCAGGGAACTATTCCATTTGCTCAAAAAGGTTACGCTATCCATTGTTTGGAACCAGGTCCTAACTTAATTGCGATCGCCAAGCAAAACATGTCTTCATATCCAACAGTCACATTTGAGACAGTTACTTTTGAGGATTGGAAATTGCAACCACAATACTTTGATTTAGCAATATCCGCTCAAGCTTTTCACTGGGTTGATCGTGAAATTGGCTATCCAAAAGTTGCACAAACTTTGAAAGAAAATGGTCATATTGCATTTTTTTGGAATTTTTCCCCTTTAGCTGATACTCCAGCATTTCAATCACTCAATGAAGCATTTAAAAAGTATGCACCACAAATGGTATACAACCCACCCTCAATTGATTCACTAATACAAAAAAGAGAAAATTGGATTAATAATAGTTTGTGTTTCAAAAAATTGCTGGTGAAACAGTATCCTTGGTCTATTAATTATGATTCACAACAATATCTAAATTTATTGAAAACTCGAACAGTTTATCAAGATTTCAATGAAGATAAAAAAAATAATATATCTAATATCGTCGAACAAATATTAAATAATCATGGAGGGTTTATTAATAGACCATATTTATCTATTCTTTTATTCGCTCAAAAAAAATAGATATCTAAAGGCAGCTAGAGTATTTAAAATTAATTACTTTAGGCTGTTCGGTACTTAGTATGCTAAAAAATTAATTTACAGCATATTTCAGGTTGGTGAGGTAGATTCAAACGGACATTAATGCTGATATAACAAGAGTTTAAGGATATAGTTTTGTACTTCATTTACTTGCAAAGTGCTGTAAAAATCTGTTCGTAGCTCTGCCTCAGTGTGCAAGAAAAAAGAAAGCAAGGTTTTAGTGGCGTTCACGGTTTTTTATGCCTATGTACTTAATTGTCATTATCGAATCAAAAATTTGCTTTGCTATCAATGAAATATAATTGCCAAAATATACTCATAATTTTATCATTTTATATTAATAAATAATCTGATATATTCGTCAATTATTAATCAGCATTTATCGATTTTATTTGGATATTTCCTAATAAAAAACTCATTTTAATAGAATTCTTTAGTTGTTAGATTTTTTGTTGCTTATCGATTTCATTCACGGGTATTGAATTTAAGTTGATACCAACACCTTTGCAACACCTCCATCTCAAACAAGCTTCATTTTTTATTACCAATGTCATCACATAAGTTCTTATCTTCTTCACTGACATTGGGATTATTCTTTAGATAATCCCGTGCCCAATTACAACCCTGCACCAGTAAGTCATCCAAATCAAAATTCCATAACTTCACAGTTTTGTCGTAACTAGCAGAAGCGATGGTTTTGCCGTTGGAACTAAATGTTACACTTGCGATTGCTTTGTCATGTCCTGTTAGGGTTCTAATAGCTTGTCCTTGCAAATTCCACAGCTTCACAGTTTTGTCGTCACTAGCAGTAGCGATGGTTTTGCCGTCGAGGCTGAATACCACGCTATTGATCCCCTCGCTATGTCCCCTTAGGGCTTTAATCATCTGCCCCTGTAGATTCCACAACTTGACGGTTTTATCCTTGCTAGCAGTAGCGATGGTTTTGCCGTCGCGGCTAAATGCTATGCTATTGATTTTTTCGCTATGTCCCGTTAGTGTTTTAATTTCCTGCCCATGCAAATTCCACAACTTTACAGTCTTGTCTCTACTAGCAGTAGCGATAGTGTTACCGTCGGGGCTAAATATTATGCTAAAGACTTGTTTGCTATGTCCTGTTAGGGTTTGAATAACCTTTCCTTGCAAATTCCACAATTTCACCGTCTCTGCATTTGCAGTAGCAATGGTCTTGCCGTTGGGACTGAATGTTATGCTATTGACCTCTTCGCCATGCCCTGTTAGGGTTTTAATCGTCTGCCTCTGCAAATTCCACAATTTTATGGTATTGTCCCTACTAGCAGTAGCGATAGTGTTACCGTCAGGACTAAATACTATATTGAAGACTTGTTTGCCATGTCCTGTTAGGGTTTGAATCACCTGTCCTTGCAAATTCCACAACTTGATGGTGTCGTCTGCATTTGCAGTAGCGATGGTGTCGCTGTTGGGGTTAAATGCTACACTTATGACTGAATCACTATGCTCTGTTAGGGTTTGAATAACCTGTCCTTGCAAATTCCACAACTTTATGGTGTAGTCCGTATCTGTAGTAGCGATGGTGTTGCTGTTGGAGCTAAATGCTACACTTATGACCGGGTCACTATGCCCTGTTAGGGTTTGAATCACCTGTCCTTGCAAATTCCACAATTTTACCGTCTTGTCCGCATTTGCAGTGGCGATGGTGTTGCTGTTGGGGCTAAATGCTATACTAAAAACTTGTTTGCCATGTCCTTTTAGGGTTTGAATCACCTGTCCTTGCAAATTCCACAATTTTACTGTCTTGTCCATACTTCCAGTAGCGATGGTGTTGCCGTCAGGGCTAAATGCTATACTTATGACCGAATCGCTATGCCCTGTTAGGGTTTGAATTACTTGCCCTTGCAAATTCCACAATTTTACCGTGTTGTCATTACTTACAGTAGCAATAGTGTTGCCGTCGGGGCTAAATGTTATGCTACGAACCCAATCGATATGCCCTGTTAGGGTTTGAATCACCTGACCCTGTAAATTCCACAATTTTATGGTATTGTCCCAACTTGCAGTAGCGATAGTGTTGCCGTCAGGGCTAAATGCTACGCTATTGACTGTTTCTTGATGACCTTTTAGGGTTTGAATCACCTGCCCCTGCAAATTCCATAACTTTACGGTACTGTCAGCACTAGCAGAAGCGATAGTGTTACCGTCGGGGCTAAATACTATACTTGTGACTCCTTCGCCATGACCTGTTAGGGTTTGAATCACCTGACCCTGCAAATTCCATAACTTTATGGTACTGTCCCAACTTGCAGTGGCGATAGTTTTGCCATCAGGACTAAATGCTACACTTGTCAGACCCTTCACATGACCTGTTAGGGTTTGCATTACCTGTCCCTGCAAATTCCATAACTTTACGGTACTATCCCTACTTGCAGAAGCAATAGTTTTGCCATCGGGGCTAAACGCTACGCTTGTGACCCAATTGTTATGCTTTTCTAAACTATTATGTTCTTTAATGCCATAAACTATTTCCCTTAACAATGCTGCCACCCGCATTCGCGTTTCTGGTGTTGCTTTACTCTCTTTCTTAATTTCTTTCCCAATTTCAATACCTACTGTTAGAGCTTGCAGTTGAGGAGCATTACTCAACCATAATTCTTCAAGGTTAATGTTTTGGATAATTAAATCCGCATTTTTTTTATTTATATCTAAACGCCACCATAAAATACCAGTAACAATCAAGGATATGACCGCAACAAAAGTCAGCCCTGAGATAGTAAATAACTTTCTCCGTTCATGTTGCTTGTATTCTCTATCACGTAATCCCACACTAGCATCAATAAACTGATTTTCTTTCTCAGTTAAACCACCAAGTTTTTCAAAAGCATTCTTATCTCGAAATTCTAATATCTGGTCTAATCTTGAACCCTTCAAAAGTTCTTCAGATGCCTTAGATTTATTCTCTTCTCGAACTTTGGACCACCTTCTTTCTTCGGTAGCTAACCAATTTTTTAATATAATCGCTTCTTTTTCTTCTTCCAACCAGGATTTTAATTTATTCCAGGACGAAAGTAAAATCTCATGAGCTATTTCAATTGTTACATTTTGTGTTAATTTTTTAGGGGTTCCAATCGATAATTGTTCTTGATTTGAATATTCATAATTACTTACTAGTAAATTCTCATTAACAAAAGTCTTAAGGGTATTTTTTACAGATTCACCAACAAATTCATTGTAGTAAGCTCGTCTACTTACTGCTCTACTGCCCGATTCCGATTCAACAATATTTACCAACTTCAAAAATATCTGTTTGGTAATTAATTCCCCATTTTCATTTTTTTCACATATACCTGTATATATTTCATCAACCCGCTTTTGTAGTGCACCTCTTACTCCTCCTAGATCTGTATAACTTGCCTTATTTAAAGTGCGGTCTTCAATATGGAAACAACCATCAGCAGCTTTAGTTGTACATTCCTTTTGCCAGAGTAAATCTAAAGTATATTGTAGTAAAGGAAGATAACCTTTTTGTCCTTCCACCTCGTTAATAATTTGTTTAACCAATCCTTTTTCAAATACCACTCCATTTTTAGCTGCTGGCTGCTCAATCGCTTGTCGTAGCTCATCTGGATACATCTCAGTAACTAGATGTATATTATTTTTATTTGCAATTTCACCTAAAGTTTTGTAAAAACTAAACTGTTCCAAGAAGTCAGACCGCATTGCTAACACAATTCTGACAGAACTATCTCCTTTTTTGGCAACCTGAGTAATTCCTTTAATAAAACTATTTAGCTTTTTTGGATCAATATTAAGAAATAATTGTTCAAATTGGTCAATAAATATAAACCACCGTTCCTCATTTTTCTTCAATTTACTAATCAATTGAGGCAGTGTATTATCTTTTCCTTCTCTAACAAAATCAACATCTGATTCACTAAAGCGATAATCCTTTTCTTCACTAAGTAAACAGCGATATAAAGACTCAAAAGGATCTTGATTAGGTGTAAAGATAAAATCATAAAATTTTTGTGATTCTAAGGACTTCTTAAGTTCAGGAATTAACCCAGCACGAACTATTGATGACTTACCACTTCCAGAAGCACCTAAAACCAAGCTAAAGCTACTTTCGTTGACTGCATTGAATAATTTAGCAATGAGCGCATCACGGCCAAAAAAGTATTCTCTATCTCCCAAATTAAATCTTTTAATTCCTTTATAAGGAGAAGTCTTAATTAGTGGTTGATGAGTAATCTTATCAACCGAAATCTCTACTATCTGAGTCTCGATATATGTATCAATCTGCTGAGGTGCAAAAATAAGGTTACCACCAACAGTATTCTTCTTAACAAGGTTGTTTTGTTTCTGAGATTTATGCTTAGGATTTGGTCGACTCATACTTCACTATTGCTTAAGTATCTTTGGTTCCTTCTTGCTTTGGTGAGAAGTTAAAATCTCCACTGACAGTATTTCCACTTGCTATGTTGGTTTGATTTTGATTTGTTTGATTGACTGTCTGTTTTCCAACAGGTTCTTCGTCAGATATTGGAGAATTTATTGACTGTTCTCCTTGATTGCGTTGCCGAATTTTAATTACAGGGGTTAAGTACTCAGGAATTCCCTGCAAATCAATACTTGTAAAACCCATATGAAAACAATCTTTATAATTCATTCCAGACCACAAAGCAGTATAAAATCCGATGCTAAATTTAATTGCCGCTTTATCCCCAATCGCTTTATTCATCGCAATCACACAATCAATATGTTGATGAATTTCAGTAGCTTGAACTTCTGAGTAGCAAGCATTGAGCAAAACACATTCAATAATATGTTGAAACAAACTAAATAACTTTCCTAGGGCTTCTGTACTTACCAGTTGCATCTGCCCAGAATCATCTTCCAAAGCTAATCCATCAGCACCAGAGCCATGTCCTGCAAAATGAACGATTGTTGGTTGATGGTTAGATAAAAAACGGATTAAATCATCAACTTGTACCGCTGATTCAGTGATGATTTGAAAGTCATTCCGATTGAGAGATAGTTGAAGTGTTTTTTTGATTTCTCGTACCTCTTCATCTAAACGTAGATTAGTTGTATTTTTGGGATTAGCTCCGAGGATGAGGATTTTCTTCACAGTGATTTTTTAAATATGTACTAGGAAAAAATGTTGAAATTTTGGTATAGACCAAAAAGAAGATTCTCCGTAAAATTATACTCTAAAATAGGTAGCATTTACTACATATCGCACAAACATAAGCCTTAACCTTGCAATAAAGCTGCTCTGAGGGAATTGAGTATCATAGCCGACTTGGTTTAATGTAAAAGTGAGTGTAAGTTTCTACTGGAAGCTAGTTATGAATGTTCAAACTCTAATTGGCTGTTGCAAATTCCATCAGTGGAAACATTACGTGTGGTTTGGGTACAAAAATACTATATCCAATCTGAACAAGTTTACTGGCGAGAACAAGATAGCTTACCACCGATTCAAGAAGTCATAAGTCAGAAATCCCCAAGTCAGAATTGCCAGTTTACTGGGGGATTGAACCCGCCAGTAACGCCTATACCGCTAAAGTTTTTAGCGGGGGTCTTAAACCCAATTTTTTCCCCTAGAAATAGAAAGTTAACCAATTAATTTGTTACTAAAAAACTTCTGACTTCCTATTTCTGACTTGGAAGACGCGCGGCATGGGAGACGCGCGGCTAGCGCCACGAACGAGCCGTTCACCGTCCGGTGCCCCTCAGGCGATGATAAATTACGGATTGAATCTCCCTATGATGTTGACGCACGCAATTCGAGTAAGCGAGAAATCAATTGGACTGGCTATAAGATGCATTTGACCGCAAACTTGTGACCAAACTCTGCCAAGCTTAATTATTAATGTGGAAATGGAAATGGAAGCTGCGACTAGTCCAGATATTGAGATGACATCAGCAATTCATACCCGTTTAGCATCAAATAATCTCCTACCAGAACAACATATTGTAGATACTGGCTATATCGATGCTCAAAACTTAGTTGATAGTAAATCGATTTTTAAATGTTGACTTGGTAGGGAAAGTTTTACCCGAAAGTGGTTGGCAAGCGAGAACACAAGAGGGCTTTGAGCAAAATTGTTTCAAAATTGATTGGAATTTGAAGCAGATAAGGCATATCAAGGTGGTATAAATATTACTACTCCTCATAAGAAAAAAAGAAAACAGGAATTAAATGAAAAGCAGAAAATAGAATTTTATCGTAACTCCCTAGGTAGGGCTGAGGCAGATTATTCCATTGACGTACGCAATTATGTTAATGTTCTTGCATGAGTCCAGAAGAAAAAGATAAAAAAATTGAAAGGTTAGAGGAAGAAAACAAAGCGCTGCGTGAAAAGATAGCAGAGCTTGAGAGACGGTTTGGACGTTATAGTCAAAACAGTTCAAAGCCACCTTCAAGTGACAGACTGAAAAAAAAGACACAGATTAGGACTAAAAGTTTACGAGAAAAAGGGAAACGTCCATCTGGGGGACAATTTGGCCATAGGGGTCAAACGTTAGAACAAGTATTGCACCCGGATAAAGTAATAGAACAGCCAACACCATGTTCATGTGGTAAATGTGGATGTGATGTCAGGGGGGTAGCAGTAGAAAAAATTATCAAGCGACAAGTATTCGATATACCAGCACCAGTCATAATCGTCACTCAACATCAAGTCACAGTCAAAAAGTGTCCGAAATGTAACACAACCATACAAGGAAGTTTTCCTGTTGAGGTGAAAGCACTTAGACCAATAATTCCCGATATTACAACTCCTAGAATGCCAGAGAGTGCTCCAATGAATGCTCCTATAACAGTCGCCTGTGAATCAGATAAATTAGCAAAAACGTAATTACCTATCCATGGTGTGACCAAAATTAGCGCGACCACCAATCCTATGCCCAAAATTATTAGTGATATTGATAGTGCCAAACTGGGATTCTTTTCCTTGAATCTAGATCTCATTATGTTCTCGGCTTTTGGAGATAGGTGTAAGGGTATTAGTAGGTATCAGCGATCAAATCTGGCTAACTATTTATTATACGGAAACCTTCCATATAATAAATTCAGTAGATGGAAAAGTTTTCCAGAACCCTTGTCAAAGGGGAACCAATAGCTTTACAGCCGGAGTTGAGTTTACCTAAAAGTTTTTGATGTAAGTAGACCGGCGGGAAAAAACCGTTCGCCACGCCGGCGCGTTTCTCGCCAGCCTTTATTAGCTAATTTTCTTCCAAAGTCTCTTGAACGCGCTGCTGCGCAACGAACGTGGAGGTCGTCCCAGCCTTGCGGGCTGGGACAAGGCTGGCGAAGTACGCGCCAATGACCGTGGCGAACGGTTTTTTAATGCCTAAGTACTTAAGTTGAAAATTTTTTGTGCATAAAATGAAAACGAGTAGCTGTAACCTTTATTTTTTCGTGGCACGGACATAGAAATGCCAGAGTGAACGTTGCAGAAATTTTTATCTTATCCGCATTCATTTTATACAGGCAAATTGTGCCGGAATTTTTCACTTTATCTGCGACACATTTTCGCCCTGCATTACGTGAATACTTTATGCGCAAACCTAGATAAATTTTTTTCAGTGCATCATAAAGTTTGATTACGGAAAAGCTTAATGTATAAATTTAGGAATTTGAAAATTTTTAGGAATTTTTGTAGGAATCTAGAAAAATTAGATTTTTAGGAATAATAGATCGGGTTGAAGTATTTTAGAGAGATTATAAGCGTAAGAGGTAGTATATCTGCAATAGATGGAGAGAATACCCCTTCTCGCAACAAATATTCACCTCGCTAGGCCTTACTCATGTAAGAAGATATATTGTGTTATTTCGCCTAAATAAGTCCGATGTCTGATGACAATCTGCGAAGCATCAATGGTAATTATTTTAATTCCGAGTCATTGATGTTAACTCAACCACTACCTTTGTTCTTACATCCGGCAGAAGTTTATTTGCGTTCTTTGAGTGAAGGTTCTCGGCGGACAATGCGCCAAGCATTAAATAAGATTGCCGGTTTGTTAACGGATAATGCCTGTGATGCCATCGGTCTGGATTGGTCAAAACTCAGATATCAACACACGAGCGCAATTCGCTCTATGTTAATGGAAAAATACAGCCCAGCAATGGCGAATAAAATGATTGCTGCTTTGCGAAGGACTCTCAAAGAAGCTTGGCGTCTGGAGTTGATGAACAGGGAGGATTATGCACGGGCTGTTGATATCCCTTCTGTACGTGGTAAAAGCTTACTCAAAGGACGAGCACTCAATGATAAGGAAATTTCTATTCTTTGGGAACATTGTTTAAAAGATAATTCTAATTTAGGAGCTAGAGATTCGGCATTACTGGGAGTTTTAACGGTTGGGTTGCGACGCAGCGAAATTGCAAATCTTGACCTGGAAAATTTTAGTTCCCGCTCTCGTTCCTTAATAATCCTTGAAACAAAAGGAGATACTGAGAGAATTGTATACTTACCCTCCTATGGAATAACTGTCATTAAAGATTGGTTATTGGTTAGAGGTAAAGAACCAGGGCCACTTTTTTATCCTCTCACCAAAGGCCATAGAATTATGTACAGAAGAATGAGTGATCAGGGCATATTACGGGCTTTGCAGCGGCGTGGAGAAAGTGCTGGCGTACATGGTTTTACGCCCCATGATTTTAGAAGGACTTTTATTGGCAATTTATTGGATGCAGGAGCAGATATTGTTACTGTATCTAAGCTTGCTGGTCACGCTTCTCCAAATACTACAAGTAAATACGATCGACGTGGTGAAGATGCCAAAAAGCGTGCGATCGATTTACTAAAAGTTCCTTTGAAAAGCAATCAATCTTCTGAGAACACAACTACAAAGAAGAAAAAGCAAGTTTATAAAGGTTCAACTTACAAATGTCCTAACTGTAAATCTAAAGAACTTCTTACAGATGGGTTTGAGTTATTGGCTGATGGTCAAATGCATCAGCGATTTCGTTGTAAGGATTGCAATTATGTTTTTACACCACCTTTACCAATTACCAAAAATTAATTGAAAGATGAGATAATGTCTTCTTCCTAAAGAACAAAAAACTTGTCCGCAGCTTGATGACCAATACTACCGAAGAACAGTCCGAAACCACCGCCTTACAACCAATAAAATCTCCTACTGGAAAACAGCAGTACCGAGCAATTGGATTGCTGATGGCAAGGTATATTCCCAGTGCTGAGGAATTTCAACAAGGAATCTTGATGACTCAAGACAGAACTTTGATTGATGCTGTGGTCAAAGGACAAATGTTCAGCTTGGTTAAATCAAAAATCGATCTGGACAAGGAACATATTTGGGTTGTTTATCCCAAAACTCCCAAGGAAGAATCATCAGAGATACCTCTGCACGTACAAATCACTGGTATTTGGGAACCTCAAACTCTACATCCCGAATTAGAACCAACGGATCTACAGTATCAAGTTGATGATTTTTCTGTACAAGGCGAAGTAGTCTATCAGGATTTTACCACTGGTAAAGTAATCGTAAAAATCAGACAATCACCAAGAAAGAAAGGTGAACCACCCAAGTTCTTTAAACTCAAGCTCCAAGGTTACTTGCCACCAAAATCTCTCAAAAGCTTCTGGGAATTTAAAGTGCGCCGTGTTGGCACAGACCTGTTAATTCAGTCTGGTGAACACATTGCTCCTATTTCTGACCCTTCCAAAAAACCTTTTAATAAAAAGCCGTTTAACAAGAAGAAAGGAAGTCGCCCTCAAGGTAATAAAAAAATTAATCAAAAACCGAATCCAAAACCCAAAAAACCTATATCTAAATAAATGTCCAAGAAAAAATCAAAACAGTCCCAACCAGATAAACAAGAAATTGTTGAACTCAAACCTGCCAGTCCTTCTCAACTTGAACAAGCTTCAAGTTCTTCTGATGCGGTAGACAAAAAAACAGAAATCATTGAACTCAAGCCTGCCAGTTCTTCTCAACTTGAAGAAGTGCCAAATTCTTCTGATGCAGTAGACCAAAAAACAGAAATTATTGAACTCAAATCTGCCAGTTCTTCTCAAAGTGAACCTACTACCGAAAAGCAACAAGTAAAGTCAACAACCGACAACCAAAAAACTGATAAGACTTCCAAGCCTAAACCTGCAATCAAGCTCAAAAAATTCCAGAAGAAAGAATCCTCTCCACCACCATATAAGAATTTGGAAACAGCAACTAACCAAAATGGAGAAACCTTTGTTGTTGGAGAGAAAATCAAAATTAATACTTGCAATTTTGGTGAGTACACCGTTGAAATCAAGTTTCTGTATGAGACTGCAGATGGTAGTATCTGGGTGACTTATTACCCCTTTGGTTCGGAAGATCAAAAGCATCCGTGGCGTAGAGGATGCCAAAGACTCGATCTCTTAAGAAAAGCTAACTCCCTAGAAAATTCGACATCCGATGCTGACATGGTTTCACAAAAAAGTCCGGATTCTGTACCCGCAGATTAAAAGCCGGTCGCAAATCATTTTTTTGCGCTGCCGATGAGTAAATTTATTTTTGTGAGTGGATAACTGGGCAGCGCTGGAAAAAATTATTTGGAAGACGCGCGGCTGCGCCACGTTCGCTGTAAGCGCGTCCAAAGTGGAGCGCAGCGTAACGGCGACAGGCTGCACAAACGAGTTTCTGACACTGCCTCAGTACATTGAAGTTCTCAAATATACTCAAAATAACTATTATTAATATCTGAAAAATCAATAAATTGTAGTACCCTTGCTTTATTGATTACTCTAATCTAAATACACTTACCATTAATTTTTGGAATTTATATAATTATTTAAAATTTCTAATCTCTTAAGCATAATATTTTTTATAATTCCAATTATCCACCGAATAAAACTTGATTACCCTCTATTTATTAATAGTAGTTAGCGTAAAATGCGATATAAATATTGTTAATTGTATAACAAAATATTTTGACATATCTAATTTATTCTAAAATTAGTACCTGTAAATATTGAGTTTATAAGAAGAGAACAGAAAGCGCAAATCTTTTACTAGCAAGACTTACAGCTATATTCTCTTGGCAATACTAGATCCAAAACCTCTATTACCTAAGATTTATCTCCATAATCCAAAATCACATATTTAGTAATAACTGAAAATTAATCTATTTATTTATCTATTAGCTACTAATTTCAAATAATTATTTCTCTATTTTGGATTTATTAAATTTTCTTCTCATAACATTTTGAAAAGCATCGTATAACATTTAAATAAAAAATACGGTTAAATAATATTGTTAATACCTTAAATATTCAAATTTTGGATAATAATTAAATTTTATATTCATTACTTTTACTTTTTGGACGAAATATATTTCATGCATAGTAATTGCATAGTAAATACTATGTGTTATTTCATCAATTTATTTTGATTTGAGTCCGATATTTTAAGTTTTTACATAGCATTTGCATTGTATTTACTATGTCATGTATCCTGCTTATCTAGCACGGGACCATCTCCCTCAAAAATAGAGTTTGATATGCAGGCAAAATTTCTAAGGCGCATATTTTAAATATTACATGCAAACAAGAGTAGAAAGAATGCCCAGACGAGGTAGACCGAAGATGATTTATTATTTTGGACTTGACATTGGCAATGGGAATATTAAAGTTGCTGGAGATAATGTTTACGAAAGAGTTCCCAGTTATCGTGCAAAAAACGTATTTGCTTCAGATGGTCTAGGTTCTGTTGAGCTTGAGAACGAGAAATTTGTTGTTGGTGAGGGTGCACTGATTAGCAGACAGATGCTTTTAAGAACAGTCGATCGCAATACTGGAAAAACTGATGAGATAGAAAAACTATATTTTGGAGCACTGGCCCACATTGGAGAACTCCCTAAAGTTCTCGTCAGTCGCGTAGTTGTTAGCTCTCACGCTTGGAAAACAAATAAGCAACAAATTAAGGACAATCTTAATCAAGAACCTAAAGAAGAATTAGATTTGGATTTAGCTGATTTTTCTTAACATAAACTATATATTAGACACATGTTTATCAGTAGTAAATATGTCAGCTACACCTGATAACCAACAACAAATAAATGCAACTCCCAGACAGGAGACAATTACGGGTGTAGTGGAACGTCTGACTTTCTATAGCCAAGAGTCGGGTTATACTGTAGCGCGATTGCAACGACCCAGAACTAGAAATTTAACGACTATAGTAGGAAGCTTTGCTAATATTCAACCTGGACAAACGCTACAATTAACCGGGTTTTGGCGCGAACATCCCCAGTATGGTCCACAGTTTCAAGTTAACAGTTACAAAGAAAGTAAACCCTCAACTCTCACGGGAATAGAAAAATATTTAGGTAGTGGTCTGATAAAAGGTGTTGGTCCGGTAACTGCAAAACGTATTGTTACCCATTTTGGGCTAGAAACTCTGGATATTATTGAACATCACATTGAACGCCTAAGCGAAGTTAATGGCATTGCGAAAAAGCGTATCACCATGATTCAGAAAGCATGGGAGACACAAAAAGCCATCAAAGAAGTGATGATATTTTTGCAAAGCCACGGTGTTTCTACTACTTATGCTGTAAAAATTTATAAAAAGTACAGCGATACAGCCATTGCGATTGTAACTAACAACCCCTATCAACTAGCAAGTGATATCTACGGTATTGGCTTTCTTACTGCTGATAAGATTGCCCGTAATTTGGGTGTAGCTCCCGATTCTGAATTTCGTTATCGTGCAGGAATGACTCACGTACTTAGCGAAGCTGCAGAAGATGGACATTGCTATCTACCACAACCTGAATTGATCCAAAATGTTTCTCAATTGCTCAAAACTGAATCACATCAACCACAGGAATCTACCATTACTCAAATCATTCAAGATATGAGTAAATTAGATGAACTGATTCGAGAACGAGCACCAGACCAAGAGCTACTATGTTATAAACCAACCTTCTTCCACACAGAACAAAATTTAGCTACTATCATCCAGCATCGTTTGAATCATCAGGTGAATAGGGATATGCCTAGAGTCCAAAATTGGATTGCCCGATTTACCTCATCCCGTAAAATCCAACTTTCTCCACAGCAACAACAAGCTGTAGAAACAGCGGCTTACTCTAAATTTATGATACTTACAGGTGGGCCCGGTTGCGGGAAAACTTTTTGTACCCGAACCATTGTTGAGTTGTGGAAGGCAATGGGTAAATCCATTGCTTTGGCTGCGCCAACTGGCAGGGCTGCACAAAGATTAGGTGAGATGACAGGACTGGAAGCATTAACCATTCATCGCCTCTTAGAATTTGATCCAAAAACCATGGGTTTTAAGCGAGATAAGGATAATCCACTACCACAAAAAGCAGTGATAGTAGATGAGGCCAGTATGTTGGATTTATTTTTGGCACATTCCTTAATCAAAGCTTTAGCACCAGACTCTCAACTTTTGATGGTAGGGGACAGCGACCAACTCGAACCAGTGGGACCAGGAAGAGTACTTTGTGATTTGATAAATTCAGGTATTGTACCAATCGTGCGTTTGAATCAAGTATTCCGCCAAGCTGCAACCAGTGCAATTGTAAGTGCTGCCCACCAAATCAATCGCGGTTATTTCCCCACAATTGAACCAATTTCTGATATTCCAGAAACTGACTGTTTGTGGCATGGTGGTGGACATCAACCAGAACATGGTGTACAAGCTATTAGTGAATTGATTAATGATTTTATTCCAGAGCGTGGTTTTAATCCCAGTACAGATGTCCAAGTTTTATGTCCCATGTCACGGGGTCTTGTAGGTACTCGTAATCTTAATAATGTTTTGCAGGAGCTAATTAATCCACCTCATCCAGAAAAAGTGGAAGTAAGTAGAGGCGGGAATATTTTCAGGGTGGGTGACAGAATTATTCAGCTTACCAATGACTACCAGCGAGAAGTATTTAATGGGGATGTGGGATTTATCAATACCATCGACACTGAAGAACAAGAATTGGTTGTTCACTACCAAGGAAGGGATGTTATTTATGACTTTGCTGATTTGAATGAGATAACTCTAGCCTGGGCTGTCACAGTACATAAAAGTCAAGGTTCCGAGTATCCCGTTGTTCTGTTCCCAATGTACACAACTCACTTTGTCATGCTGTCACGGAACTTGCTTTATACTGGGTTGACTCGTGCTAAAAAATTAGCAATTATCATTGGTTCTAAAAAAGCTATTGGTATGGCTGTACGTTCTGTAAACCAAAAACCACGTTACACTCAATTGCAACAACGATTAATTAAAGCATCAACAGAGCAATTTTCTTATAAAACATAAATGAGTAAAACACGTATTATTACACTATTCAACCAAAGTGGAGGGGTAGGCAAAACTACCCTTACTCAAAATCTTGGATATCACCTCGCACTCAAGAAACGCCGAGTTCTGCTAGTTGACATGGATCCACAAGCTAGCCTTACCAATTTCTTAGGAATAGATCCCGAAACACAAGAAAAAACCATCTATAACGCGATTATTGACGAAGAACCACTATTTATTCTTCCCGAAACAATTCACTCTATGCAGCTTGCACCCACTAATATAAACCTTAGTGCAGCTGAATTACTTTTACCTGCCGCGACTGCCAGGGAATATCGCTTAGCTGAAGCCCTTGCACCTATCCAAAATAATTATGATTTTATCTTAATTGACTCTCCACCATCACTGGGAGTTTTGAGTATCCTTAGCTTAACTGCTGCAACTCACTTGGTTGTACCTATCCAATGTCAGTTCAAATCTTTCCTTGGTACTGACCTGCTCCTCAATACTGTTGCTCGTGTGAAGAAAAAACTTAATAAAAATCTGCAAATTGCTGGCTTTATTCCTACCATGCTAGATGCTCGCACAGCACAAGAAAGTCGTACATTGGATGCAATAAAGGAACAACTTTCAAAAATTGCAACAATATATCCTGCTATTCGGAAATCTATCGCTTTTGCAGATGCATCCGAGCGCAGAATTCCACTTGCGATATATGATAAAAAACACCCAATTGTAAAAGAAATGAAAAAAATTGCTACAGAATTAGACAAACTTGAGATAAAATCGTGAGCAAAAAAAATCTAGCATATAATACAAAGCTCAAACATGTCGAACCCCTTGATTTAATGTTTGGTGCTGAAGATTCTGATTTTTCTGAACAAAACTCAGTTGAGCAAACCAATAAAATCATTTCTGCTGAGCAAATAAAGTTAGACCCCAATCAATCCCGGCGGTATTTTGATCCAAAAAAACTTGAAGAACTTTCTCAATCAATCAAGGAAGTCGGTATACTTCAACCTTTGGTTGTCCGTCAGTTAAATGATGGCTACTATGAACTTATTGCTGGAGAACGTCGCTTCAAAGCAGCAGAAATTGCAGAAATTTCTGAATTACCATGTGTCATCAAGGAAATTGATGAAAATACTCTCAAAAAAGTAAGGTTAATTGAAAATCTTCAGCGCGAAGATTTGAATGCCTATGAGGAAACTATCGGAATTTTGGAATTACTAGCACTGCAGCTAAAAATGACTAAAACCCAGGTAGTTAGCCTACTTCATCGTATAGAAAAAGCTAATCGCCAAAAAGCGGATAACGTTATCCGCTCGAAAAAAAACAACCAAACAGATAATCTTATACCCACAGAAAATATTGAACTAATAAACAGTATTTTTGCTTACATTGGCAGGCTTTCTCCTGAATCTTTTCGAGTAAATCGCCTACCTCTGTTGAATCTTCCCCAGGAGATCCAAGAAGCATTAGCATCTGGAAAAATAGAATATACTAAAGCACGAGCAATTGCAAAACTTAAAATTGAAGATGAGCGCAAACAATTGCTCATTGAAGCAATTGAGAATAACTTATCTTTAAATGATATTCAACAACGAGTAAAAGATATCCTGGCACAAAATAAGGGTATTACTACACCATCCCTTAAAGAAGAATACAAGAAATTAAGTAAACAACTGGGTTATTCTAAAGTTTGGAATAATCCCAAAAAGAAGAAAACCCTAGAAAAACTCCTCAATCAAATTAGAACACTTTTAGACCAAGAACAAAACTAGTAAAAAATTAAAGGTAATATTCACCGATAATCAAAGCAAGGAAGCCCCCGCTTTCTAGCAGCCGTGGGGTAGCTTACATATACGCCGTTATCCCAGTTATCAATGTTCTTCGTCGTCTTCGTCTTCATCATCCCAACCTGGATATTGTGAAGGTGAAGAACCGTGACTCACTAAAATTGTTGGTTGATCTATTTCTGAATGTTCTTCAGATATGTCTAATAGAAGATGGGCGCTTGGACGCGCCTTGCGGTGTTTGTAAGCACTAAATATATATAATTAATGAAGACATGACTACGCGCACAAGTTGTATGACTCTAACACAGGAACAATTTGACAACTTGGTAAAGCAACTAGAAGTCTATGCTTACCGACAACCAGAAGACTTTAGAAAACGTGTTTTTTTGCTGGTGATAATGGGCTATGGGTATATATTAATAGTTCTATCGTTTCTTTTATGGGTGATCGTAACTATCTGTAGTGCAAACTATCGCTCTCTATGGATGGGATCTGCTTTGGTAATAGCTCTGATATTGTTGGGAATTGTTGTGCGATCCTTGTGGGTACAAATTCCAAAACCTAAAGGAAAGAGGTTGCGACGCAAGGAAGTACCATGTCTGTTCAAGTTGGTAGATGAACTTTCTATTATTCTCAAAACTCCAAAGTTTCATAATATTTTACTGACAAACGAGTTAAATGCTGCGGTTTTACAGAGACCGCGCTTGGGTATCTTTGGTTGGTTTGAGAATTATCTGCTTGTGGGTTTACCTTTGATGCAAGCGCTAACTTTAGAACAATTCCATGCAATTATAGCCCATGAATTCGGTCATTTATCTGCAAAGCATAGCCGTTTTGCAGGTTGGATTTATCGAACTCGTCAAGCTTGGGTTAAATTATTGCAAGGCTTGCATAAACACTATGAAAACTCGAAATCTGGATCGGGTATCTGGTATATCGATCTTTTAATGCTTGTTGCAAACGGATTAGGATTCCTGGTTTTCGGTTGGTTTTTCAAGTGGTTTGTTTCCAAATTCACTGCTTATTCTTTTGTCCTAGCAAGCACTAATGAGTATGAAGCAGATAAATGCTCTGCAAATTTGGTGGGAGGGGAACATTTTGCACAAGGGCTAATCAGCATTGCTGTCAAACACAGGTATATAAATAGAACTTTTTGGCGTGAAATATATCAACAGGCAGATCGCAATTCAAAACCTCCTGATGCTATACCTCTAATGTTTCAAGCCTTACAAACCGAAATCCCTTCTGATAAAAAAGAAAGATGGTTAAAAGCCGCATTGACAGAGAAAACTGATACCAGTGACACTCATCCTTGTTTATCCGAGCGTCTAAGCGCTTTAGGATATCTTGCTAATGCTTTCAAGCTTTCACAAAAGTTAGTAATTACTAAGTCTGCTGCGAAGGAACTGTTCAGCGAAGATTTTCTGAAAAAAATCACAATGCAAACAAATGAAGAGTGGCTGCAAACCAATATGGGATTTTGGCAAGTTCGTAATAGCTATCTTCAAGATATAACTCCCAAGCTATTGGAGTTGGAAGAAAAAGCCAAAACTCGAAAGCTAACTTTTGATGAAAAATGGAATATCTGTAGATGGACAAAGGAAATCAAAGGAGGTGATGCAGCCATTCCTTTGCTACAAAATTTACTTATCGAGAAGTCCTATTATGCTCCAGCAAATCATCTACTAGGTAAAATTTTACTGGAGAAACAAGATGCTACAGGAATTCGCTACATTGATAGTGCTGTGAGTTGTAATGTAGAACTAACTGTTTCGGCTTATCAGTTAGTTTGTGACTTTTTGTATTACGAGCAGGGAAACACAGAAAGAATAAGATATTACCAAAATAAAATTGAGCAATATTATTACAGACAATATTTTCGTTCCTTGGACTAGACCCCGTTTGCCACAGGTGTTTAGAGAAGACCAAAAAATAAATTATCCCGTGGAATTACTCTCATAAATTGCCCATCGTCCCAAAGGGGCGATCCGGCGTAGCCGCCCCGCAGGGTCGCTAACTAACAAAGGCAAGCACGCGCCGTAGGCGAAGGCAATTTATGGAACGTGCTGCGTCCCCACTATCCTACAAAATTATTTCTAAAACCTAAAACGCGTCGTAGCCGCCGAACGTGGCGCAGGCGCGCATTGAAATTGGGGCAGGATTTATACATTAAGATTAATCTTGACTAGTTATAGATACTAATAAATAAGCCTGCCCATTTTTATAGGAAACGTCGTTTACTAAAGATACGTTATATACAAGCAAAATTAGTTGCTCATAAAAGACTTTTAAAAGATTTTATACAAATATCAATTAACACAGAAGTACTACCCCACCCATTAGAGCTAGTGTATTATTTTATTGTCTCACCACTACATGGGAATCACTACCGTTTTTTCAATATAACTTTAATACCTTTTTCAGGTCGTAAAGTGATAGAAGGTTGAGGGATAATTGGATCGTTTGATAACAAATTTAGTTCAAATTTTTGTGCGATCGCTGCTAATAATAATACAGCTTCTAATAGAGCAAATCCTTTACCAATACAAACTCTTTGGCCATCTCCAAAAGGGAAATAAACTCCTTTAGGAAGCTGTGTTTCCAAGTCTTTAGCCCAGCGTTGGGGGTTAAACATCTCTGGGTTTGGAAAATAATCGGAATTTCTGTGCATTACCCACTGACTCATTATTAGTATACAGCCAGCAGGAATTTTATAACCTCCGAGTTCGCAGTCTTGACTTACCTGACGAGATAACTCCCTTACTGCTGGATAAAGTCGCATCGACTCTTTGATTACCATTTTGGTATACTTCAAACGAGAATAGTCAGCAAAAGTAGGCTTTTTATTACTTAAAACTTCTTCTAATTCTTGTTGCAATTTTGCTCTTACTTGTGGATTACGTGATAAAAGCATCAAAGTCCAACACAAAGTATTTGCAGTAGTTTCATGTCCTGCCAGTATCATTGTAGCTGCTTCATCTCGTAGTTGTTGCTCGCTCATTTTACCGCCATTCTCGTCTTCAGCGTTTGCCAAAAGTGACAGCAAATCTCCTGAATTGTCTGGATTTTTGCGTTTTTGTTTGATGCTTTCATATATGGCTCGATCTATCTGTGCGATCGCTGACAAGTTCCTTAAAAGTTAGCCTAAGAATCAAGGGTATGGTGCTTAGGAGTCTTGCGAAACACTACCCTGATGAAAATACTGCAAATACTGATTTTTACTTATACTGCTATGGTTATTTCTTACTTTTTTCTTAAGAGAATATCATAGCCAAAGTATTGAAAGTTACTATAAGTGAGATGCTCCAACTAATCGCATTTTTTACTACTAAGTCAATAAGAAGGGGTAGTATGATTTTGAGATTTATGTGGATAAATGAGTAAGGGTTTCTCGTACAAAATTGCTCTCTGCCTAAATGCTGCTTTCTTGAGTCTATTACTATCTTCATTAGTCAGTAGTAATGCTTGGGCACAGAAGTGTACGCCAAAATATGTTGATGCAAAAATTAAGCTGTTAAAGGATGATGAAACGCATAAAAATGATAGTAATGCATTGGTAAAGTGTGGGGAAAGTGCGATTGAACCCCTAACAGAAGCTCTGAGTGATAATGAGTCTGCAATTCGCGCCTATGCGGCTTCTATTATGGGGAAAATGGGTGCAGATGCCCAAGACGGGGTTCCTGGGCTGTTAGAAGCCTTGGAAGATGATGATAAAAAAGTTCGTAGCAAGGCGGCTTTTGCTTTGTATAAGATTACTAAGGGAGTGGTAAAGGAGACGGATAACCTCACAGAATCAGAATTTGAGACGGTTCGAAGACTGGAAGAGCTAAAGGAGAATTTGAATAAGGCTATTACTGCTTTAAAAAAAGATAAGCGGCAGTTTAAAAATAAAAAAATATACCTACGCAAACTATCTCGGGTCGATCGTAAGCTGCAAAAGAAGCTAACCCAACTAAGAAAGCAAACTTTTTACCAAATGGCTAAGTGGGTTAAGGATAATCCTTGGTTTTGGTTAGCTGTGGGGTATTTGGTTGGTTATCTTGTTATATTTATTATCTATCCTATTTGGTTGTTAAAGCTGGATGAATTGATTAAGCCGGCAACGTTTACGATTCCAGTTGTAAAATTGCCTATGTCACTGCGGTATGTACTACTCCTTAAGTATCATCCCAGGGTATTAGATGCTTGGGTAAATGAGCGAATTCAGACAGCCAAGGAACAATTTGAGAGTAGGGATACGGTTAAGAAGCACGAAATCCATGTTGCTGAACCAATTCTTTTGAATGACCAGAAAGTGGATATCCCAGATTTTAACGCCAAAGTTCTGAAAGATACTTTCTCTAAATCTCAGGTACGGGTAGTGATTTGGGGGGAAGGTGGTTCAGGGAAAACCAGTCTGGCTTGTCAAATCGCTAAATGGGCGATAGAGGACATGGGCGAAGCGACCATACAAGAGAAAACTGATAAACCCTGTGGGCATCTACGTTCGCTGAAGAAAACGCCCCTTAGCAATCGCCTTCGTCAGCATCCTATGCTACCAATTTTGATTGAGGATGAGTTAGATCAACCCTTATTGGAAACCATTGGTGGGTTATTGAAGGAGTTAACCCAGGAAGGTAAAGCGATTCCAGAGGAATTATTAAAGCAATTACTCAGACAGCAGCGGATTTTACTGATTGTCGATCATCTCTCAGAAATGGGAGAAGAAACCCGCAAAAAAATTCAGCCAGACAATCAAGATTTTCCCGCTAATGCCTTAATTGTTACTTCTCGCCTCAAGGATATTTTGGGTTCAGAAGTCACTCCCACCTTTATAGAACCATTTCGGATTTCTGTGGGTAATCTGGCTTCCTTCCTTAACCGCTATTTGGAAAAAAAAAGCAAAGCAGATCTCTTTGACGGACTGGATTATTCCGAAGCTTATCGCCGCTTAGAGGGGATGGCAAGTGTTAGGCAAGTTGAAATCAAAACATCCAGCAAACAAGGTCTTTCCATCCTGCTGGTAAAACTCTACGCCGAACAAATGATTACTGCTAAAGAAAGCATATCTACGGATGAATTACCAGATAATGTGCCCGACTTAATGCTGCAATACTTAAATGAACTGAATAAATTAACCGAAACGGAACTAAGTCATCAAAAGGTGCATGAAATTGCTCAAATTGTCGCTTGGAAATGCATCCAGCCTACCTTTAAACCTGAGTCTGCCGATTGCAAGCAAGTATTAACAGCCTTGGAGTCTCTAGAATCAGAAGCAGAAACAGCAGCAGAAAAAGCTCAACAGCACCTTAAATATCTAGAATCACGACTCTACCTGGTGCGGAAGAAGAAACCAGACTTGCAAACCCTGCGTTTTACCCTCGACCCCTTAGCCGAATATTTGGCAGGATTGCACTTGGTTCAACAGTATAGGAATGATGAGGATGCTTGGAGAAAAATTTTAGCTCAAGCCCAGCATAAACCAGGATTTCCAGAAGAAATCAAAGGCTTTTTGTTGGCACTGCACGACTGCTGCGAGGTGAAGGGGAAAAGGGCTGATGTTCCTGAATTTGTTGTGGAGGAACTGGGCAAAAAGGCAGGTTTAGATCCCGATTCAGTGCAGCAATTTCAACGTCAACGGCGAGTGCGGATGCTGATTCAGGAACTTTCCGCACCAGAGACAGAGTACCGCGCCCGTGCTGCTGAAGACTTGGGTAATATGGGCAATAAGGCTAATAAAGCCATTCCTCGCCTGCGCAGAATTCTAGAAAATGACAGCGAAGTTGCAAAAACTCGTAGAGAAGCCGCCAAAGCCCTAAAGCAGCTTGGAGAAGACATTCCCATACTAATTGCAGAAATCAAGGGCGGTGTAGAGTCCATTCACCTTGCTGAACATCCGCCCACAGTAGACATAGGTTTGGGCAATAGTGTCATCTTGGAAATGGTAGAAATTCCAGGCGGCACATTTCTGATGGGCGCACCCCCCCAAGAGGAAGGATCGAGTGAAGGAGCACCAGTCAACGGTGGTGCATGGTTTAACAACAATAATTATCTTTCTCAAAAGCAGGGCAGAGCTGTACTGCGGGGTGGTTCGTGGATTTACTATCCTAACGAATGTCGTTGTGCGTACCGCCTCAACTTCGAGGGGGCAGAGCGCAGCGTCATCTCCCTCAACCACGGTTTTCGGGTAGTGTGCGGTGTTGCGCCAATGAGTTTTAATTAGCAGTTTATACCATTACTACATTTAAGTAGTGCCTAAACGAATATTTCCACACTACTTGTATTTTATATTTTTATGAAAACCAGCATATTTACATACAAATTGGCTTACAGATAAACCAGATAATTGAATTTTTGGTACAAGCTTGCCATTTTCTGGAAGAGTTGTTTGAATTCACAAAAAATTCCATAACAAATTTACCTTCCCCCAACAAGAAGAAAAGTCAACATCTTAAAAACGTGTTTTGGAAGACGCGCGGCATGCGCCACGAATGGTGGTCGTAAATTCCCGTAATCAGAGAACTAACTCACCCCAAATCCAAGATTACGATTCTGGTTTGCAATTTTGGTTAACTCCCTAACCTTTGCACGAGCATTTTCGTCCAGTAACCTAGCTGCAGATTTCAGCGCTGCCACCGGCGCAAAGCCCCTTATAGCGTTAACATCTTGGGGTGTCTCGCAGTCGCAAAGCCCCTCAGCAAGCCAGTTCTGGTTCTCTGGAGTAAACCAGGTATTGTCCGCACGCTGAGCGTGTACGGCACGCGCCGCTTTGCGGCATACAGTAGATTGGTTGTTATTATTATTACAATTCAGTTCTAAGGGGGTGACTTGTCTTTCTTCTTCTATATAATTAACAGGTAACTCACCCCCGTAGATGGAGTTTGCATTATTTGATACTGTCTCTTGATAGATAATCGGTTGTTCTAATACTGCTGGATGCTCTATATCCCCTTGTATGTCTTGCTTACGCTGTTCTTCTTCTGTTTGAGCTAACTCAGTAAGGGAAATCTTTTCTGCTTTGGAGATCGCATTCTCAGCTCTTACCTTGTAGCAGTTGTCGATATCCTGGATGAAATCTTGGAAATCTTCAGGGACAGCGATCGCATAAGAATTCTCATATTTACCTTTCTTGGACTTGGCTTCTAATCCAAAGAATCCTAGGAACCTATCAGCCATTACTTTGACATATTTGGTGTTTGCAAGCTTTCCATTTTCGTTACGAGTTTGTTTTGCTCTGGAGATTTCAATTAAATTGAACCAAGATTGTTCTTTATAATAGCGATCTACGAATGCTTGAGTACTGGAAGCTGTAAATGTCTGCCCATCAATCAATTCTTTGATTCCAAATTCCCGTAATGCTTCGAGTTTTGTGGATTTGTTACTCCATACTTCCATTGGGTTAAAGCCTTCCTCGAAGGAGTGCTTATTATTATTGATAAACTCAGCTTTTGCCAGTTCCTCATCTTGGAGTTGGTGAAGTCGCCAGCGGCCTTCAAGAAAATGTGGATTTTTCACTGATATCTGGTAGATGAACTCGGGACTCCAGGAAGTGGTATGCTCAATTCCAGGAAGACGATGCATTAAAAATGCTTTCTCAACCTGGCATTGAACATCATAGCTCTGGTCAGTTTGACTTAATATTTGCGCCGTATCAATGTCGATGCTGATTGAACCATGAACTTTGGTGGCGTGGCGCATGCCAATCACTTCTTTGGTTTCCTTGAATTCCCCTTCTGTTTGGGCGTTGATTTCAACGATTAAATCATGGATGATATTACCTTGTTGCAATAAGGCGGTCTTAAGAGTCAGCTTTAGATTCTGGTGTTCATAAACCAACTGTTTACTGTCCTGCAGACTTTGAATGAACCAGGGGTCATTGAGGGCATTTTCTGCAAACTCGTATAGTGCCAATTTTGCAAATTCAGTTTCGCTTAATCCAGGTTCTACTTTAGTGCCTTGAGCAATTGACCATAATATTTTGTCCAGTAAAACTTGGTTGAGTTTATGTATTCCGTGGGGACAGATGTTTTCGGTAAAGTTCACAAATTCTGGGCATGCGACGAAAATCGGAACTTTAGTATCTCTCAGTCTTGCAGACATCTGAGTGAGTGTGTTCACTCCAACAGTGCCGCGAATATCAAACAATACCGCATCAAAGTAACCGAATAGTGCGATCGACAATCCTGACTCCCCAGATGGACTAAGGCTGGCAGAGTCTAATTGTTCTGTGACGATGAAATTTTGTGGATCTTCCTGGAACAACTTGGCTAATTCATCACTGGAAGTTTTGCGGTCTAGTCTAAAATGTTTGTGCCCTTCTTTTACGAAGAGCTCGTTAGCAGTTTCGCAAGAACGTTGAGAATCTGACAACCACAGGACTCGCTTGTGTTGTCTTGCGATCTGTACTAGATGTTCTGGTAAATGGTTAGAGCCACGGCTATAATCTTTTTTACTTTTAGTTTCAACAAAGTGGAATGTGCGAGGTGAAACTTCGTGGATAGAGTCCAATACTAGAATTCTTTTTTCTGGAAATAGCTTTCTGATGAATTCCACCTCCTTGTCTGAGAGGTTCGCGTCCATCATGATTGAGAATGCTGAATTCTCAATTGTCTCTGTTACCCATGCGATCGCACTTTGTTGTCTCTTTTTCAAAGTGCCACCACTTTTAAGGTGGTTGAGTACCGAAACAATCTCATCGAGAGCGGTAAAGTACTTACCAACATGCCCGATCAGGGCATTAAACTTGTGGAAACTATCCGCGCAACCAGCCCAAAGTTTGGTGAGGGAATCTTCCCCTGTCAGGTTGATTCTGATTTTGCTGTTAAATCCTTTGATGACTTGCTCAAATTCTTTGGCCGCCTTGATATGGGCGGCTGATAATCCTTCTTCGTTGGATCTTTTGATCGTATTATTGAGCAATGTGTTGCGATAGCCGATCAATAGGGTGATTGCAGCTTGGGTTAAAAGAAAGTTGATTAAACCTTGTGTCTTACCACCACCAAGTCCTTTCCGAATCAACAAGATGTCGCATTGTTTCTCAATATCTTTGGGAATCGTCAGCCATCTTTCATACTGTACAATATCCGCAGTTAGTGTTATTCGGTCTTTCGCCCACTTCTCATAGCCTTGGGGGTCTTCAAATGCGGTTTGATATTTATTGTAGAAAGACTCCAGTTGCAAATGACGAATAACTCCCAGTTCTGGTAATTCGTCTATATCTCCACAGTTTTTACAAATCTGGTTCCACTCCGCAACTATTATTGGGTTGTAACCTTCTCCGTCTTTGACTACGTTTTCCAGTATTTCGGCTAAGTTCTTCAGATTGCGCTTAACGTGCGAGTTTAATGCGAAACCTGCATCTGGTACAATCTCAAGATCCAAAGAAAAGCCATTAGCTTTTACATCATCCAATGCTTGAGCTAATGACTTGTCCTCAAACGCAACATTATCTAATTCATCGCACAATTTGTGCTTGAGTTGGGAATTATCATCTGCCAGGTCTATTTCTTGAAGTTTTGTATCCCTAATTTCTTCAGTATCTTTTTTACTGTCTGTTTCTGATGCCAAGCCAAGTTCTAGGCTTTTATGTAATTGGGTTTTCAGCCAGTTACCTTGGTAGTCTTTAACTGAACTAAAGTTTGTGACAACTTCCTTGAGGGCAGATTTAATCTTTGCTAGAGCATCCAGCAGAGTCTCTGGAGAGCTTCCATGCAGCCCTCCAGCTGCTCCTATCGCAACAGCACCCAATCTCTCTGCAGCCAAATAAGGTTTGTGACCAGTACCTTCAGGGAACACAATCTTAAAAGTTTTGAGGGAACTGGGAATATAGATCGCCAGTGGTAACTCTCCAAATTCTTTTGTTTGAAGAACTGCCGTTTGAGGAGTGGATACCCAACGGTAGCGCCCACTATCATCAAGCAGTTTATGAAACCTTAGTTGTAGCGCCACTATGTAGCCATCAGCATTGCGTACTGGGATGATGGTTCCTGCACCACCCACGAACAACATCTTTTGATTCCAACTGATTCCTGGGAGATTTTTTGGGTATTTTCTTTTTAAGGCTTGGTTCCTTTTGATTGATTTGAAGCCACATTTCTCAATCTGTTCTTCAGTGAAACCACGTCGCTTCAAGTCTTCGAGAGATTCGGAATCTAGAATTAGTTCCTTCAGGATCTTTTGGTAGTATTCATGCCGCTCTTCTGCTGGTAGAGATGGTGCGACTTCCACTGTAAATGATTTCTTCGCTTCTTCCTGCCTTTTTTTGGCTGCAATCTTCGCTAGCAGTTGCTCATGCTGTAGTCGCCTGGTTTCTCGCTCTCTGTCCGAGCCAAAGCGGTTTTTATCTCGCCGTGCGAATGCTAGACCATGTCCCCTCCGGGTTCTGTCCACGCATTTCCACTCTCCGATTGTGTCTCCATACCGTAGATCTACGTTTCCGCAGTATCTGAAGTCTGGATTTGCGTCTGATTTCCTGCATTTTGAAGAGTGTTTTTGGCAAATTGGACACACTTCGCCCTTCTTGTAGGGCTTGAACTTGCCTCTGACGTAGTTGCTGAACTGGTTGAAGTTGAAGAAATTTACCATTTCTCACCTCCAACAATGTTAATTTTTGTGCAGAGTATTGCTAATTCTGGGACAGAGTATGCTTTACTTTCAACCTGACTATTCTTCTCATTTTTAGGGAAATCAACTTCCCCATTCATTTTATATTTCGAGATCGCCCTCGCTTTCTCGGAATCCCCTACTAATATATTTGGTACTTTAGATCCCAGCCCAACGGTTGGGGTTTTTTCGTTTTTGATTGTCGTTTGCGGTGATTTCATCGTTTCCTCCGGTTTTGTTGATTCGGAGTTATCCGCAACGGCTCAAGAATAAATCAGTGATGATATGCAGTACTTATATTGATTAAAGCTGTAATTTTTACATCTAAGTTGCTTAATCTTGCAATTTTTTTCACCAAAGTTGTCTTTTATTCTCAAGAATTGTTACATTCGAATTGCTTTTTTGTAATTTGTGGTTTTCCCTTTCGGGTCACACGTGAATTTGGGATCTTCCTTTTACAGGAATGATTTTCATGAATGTAGCAATGTGTTGAGCCGGAAGGATAACCCATTTCCTTCTCAGAAATTCCAGCTTTTATTTCGTTTCAAAATTTCTAAGTTTTTCAGTGTTCGTGGCTACGCCGCACGTTTTCCAAAGGCAAGAATCCTGAAGCTGTCTGCCTGACCCGGTTTTCAGCAGGGTATACAACACTGTCACTTTCGTGTTAGCATAAGACACGAAAGCATTCGTCCCGCGTGAGGCACAAAAATTTGTGTTGCACCAGGATTGCTTTTAGTTCTTTATGACCTAAGGGGTCTTTATGGAACTTTCCCTATTAACCGTGTTTTTTCTAAGGTGTGATTTCATCGGGTCTCCAATCCAAATCGTCACACTTTCAGAATCAATGCGGTTGTAATTTTTTCTGATTATTTACTATTTTCCTCCTTTTTGTGGGGATAGATACAATTCAGCATACATTACCCGCTGGTTTTTGTGAAGCCAGTAATATTTTTGTTTGTAACAGAAAATATTGTCTAGCTCTAATGGGCGAGAAACATAAACGGTGGAAGAGGTAGTAGCTTCCACCGTTTTGTGCTATTGCTCGTCTATTTCTCTGACTAATTTCCACTTGAAACCTGGTGGTGCAATTGGTACCTCTTTTTGAGGTAGTGTTCTTAAGTAAAGATCGTTCAATTTTATTGCGTCTAGATCCAAGCATTTAGCAATTAGGGCAAAACTGATTCCGTTTCGGTTCTCTTTACCATCTAAAAGTGCGAAAAATTTTTGTACTTGCTCTAGTTCTTTTTGATTCAATGTTATTTCAGTCATAGGTTCACCTTCTCTTCATTTGTTTTAATCAACCCCCATTTATAACCTGGTGGTGGTTTGTTTATCATTTGCTCCACTTCTCTCATGGATAAAACCATTAAGTACAGTTCATTGAGCTTATCTTGATCTAGACCTAAGCAATCAGCAATTACTGAAAAGCTTATTCCGTTGCGATCGTGCTCGCCTGATAACAAAGCCAAGAATTTCTTGATTTGTTCAAATTCGATCTCATCGAGCATATGTCCGTTTACGATTTCGCCAGCTTTGTCTTTCTCTATAGCTCGCTTTATTATTACTGCTGCCCATTGAGCACGACTGTTTCTGTCTTCCCTTTCAGCCCAATCTTCCAGATAACTCGCCAATGCTTTGTCGATAGTTATGGTGATTCTTGTGCGATTAGGATTTTGTTGACCAGGAATTTTGCACCTCCATGTTTTTGAGTATTTGATTTTGTAAGCTACTTTATTCTAGCTTTTTTTGCTGCTTTTTGTCTTCAAATGGCTCCAAATACCATCACCTAAAAATGTTTTTACATTAAGGTGTTGACAAGCAGCATCACCTATTGCTACATTAAAAATGTCAAGAGCAAAGAAACACAAATTGCTGCAAGAAATGTTCCAGCAAAATTACAGTATCTCTGCATTGACAAAGCACCTTGAAAATTTAATGAAAGTAACGACTTTGGTAGTTTGTACGCCGTCGTGTGATTATTAGAGTCGTGAAGATGCTTTTCTTTTTTTTTTTTTTGATTTTGACAAGGTTGATAATTGAGTTTCTCAATCATCAACGACTTTTGAGAGGTTGGAAATGTCGAGATCAAATCAAAAAATAACTGCAAAAAAAGCCACGAAAATTTTGCGTAAAAGGAAGCAGCACGGAATTGGGCCTTTGCCAGCAAGTCTTATTGAACGCGAACGACCTAACTTTCTAGGATGTGAGAAATTTAGTCCTTTAAGTAAGGGTAAAGAGTTTTTGATTATTAATAAGAAAGATAATTCTTCTAAATAGTTTAAGTCCCCGCTACCATGTTTTTGTTAAAAGTAGAGGTGATATGATTCCAGCTAGAGTAACTCCTTTTTGGTTGGAACAAAAGCATATTGAGCAGTCGCAAGCAGAAATTAAGGATTATCAACGTAGGGTAGAGTATTCAAGAAAATATAACAAAGTTGAATTGCTTGCCATAAATGGTCAATCACTTTCTGAAAAATCTAATAGACCATGTTTGTTGCCAATACCAAAGATTAATCCTAAATTTAAGCCAAAACCATTGCCAATCCTTAAAAATAAGGCTAAACCGAAACCAAAACCGAAGCTTAAAGTAGAAAAAGAATGTGAGGTAAAGCCTAAGCTTAAAAGCAGAGTTAGTACTTTGTCTCAACCAGTAAGAATACTTCCACTATCAAGTAAGAATACGTTTGAGCTTAGTTTCTGCCGTGAACTAGCAATTAAAGTAAATGGTCAAACAGAAGTCAATACCCCAGATGGGCGCATTGATGTTTTGACCAGTAGCTGCTTGATAGAAGTTAAGGTTGCGCATAATTGGAAACATGGAATAGGCCAATTATTAGTTTATGGCGCTTATCATCCAGGAAAACAATTAACTTTGGTTTTGATTGGAGAGCATTGTGAAATTTGCAGGTATAGAGCAATAAAGCACTGTGCCAAGTTAAACATTGATGTTTTTACAGAGTACGATTATGGCTGGGAAAAAGTTAACTGCAAGAGAAATTAAAAATATAGTACGAAAAGCAAAGCAGCATGGGATTACACCTTTATCAAATTCAGCTACGATTGTTCGTACTCGTCGTTCGCCATTAGCACCAAAACGTAATGTAATGAAATATTTTCAACAAGCAACGAGCTTTTACAAGTATCACGAAGAGTCAGAAAAAAAGAGTTGATGAAGACAATAAATAAAAAGACTCCACTAATTGACCTAACAATGTCTCAGATAGCTTATGCAAGTTTGGTTTGGAGCCTACAAGAATTCTCCCCAGAGGATTTTGTCAATGCTCTGGTAGAACAAAAGCAAAAAATATTTGAGCGATATAGTGAGATCACAGAAGTTGTAAATCTTCCTCTTCAAGAAATTCTTAGACTCCAGGAAGAACTAAAGCTTCTGTATCCCAGCCAAGTTGTTGATATGCAACTGGCTTTTGGTCACTTGTTTGTCGTTCTTTTTGGGACTGAAAATAATGGCTAAAATTTTTTCTTCTGAAGTAAGTGAGGCTGCTAAAGCACTTCTTGAACAGTTAAACCAGTCTGACGTGTTTGTTAAGGATTGTCGTAAAAAAGTAGAGGAGATAAAAACCAAATATAAAAATGAACAATAACTTAAGTGCGGTAGAAATCAAAAAAATTGTAAGAAAGGCTCGAATGTATCCGGTAGTTGAATTGCCGGAATCGATAATATTTTCAGAACGTTTGATTAAAGGTTTGCGTTTTGTTCAGAGTTTGAGTTGCAATCTACTCGACCAAAAAGCTACGGTATCTGCAATGCGATGCAACGGATACCCAAGAGAAGCGAGAGATTTAAGCTCTATGAGTAACTCTAAATATCAAAGCTTTCTCGAAACGCAATTTTCAAAACAATCAAGGAGGGTTCCGGTTTAGATATGGAAATAAACGAAAAGGAAAGACGTGAATTGTTTGATCTAGCCTTGGAAGCTGAGAAAGGTCTTGAAGGATTAGATGAAGTCTTTGCAGAAATAGACCGTATATTAAGTTCATGGGAATCATCGTTGAACTCAAATAAGAGAGATCCAAAAAATAAAATATCCAGCCCTATCAAATATATTTTGGGTAAAACCGAGGACTGCTGAGCGTTGCGCCTATCGGCGCAACGCAAGGGCTGGATATTTTATTACTTTGAAGTCCCTAAGCAAAATTCGATTTCTTCTCAAGGATGTTCTTCTCGTAGAAACAAAATATGGACTACAAGCATCAAGAGTTAGAACAAAAAACGGCAATTCTTCAGAAATTACGGGCAATCAATCAAGAAATGGAAAGTTTAAGCGAAATGCCTGGTTATCAAGAAGTATTGAATATGACTGACGAAAAGTTAGGCATAGTTCCAGAACTCAAATTAGATTTTAATGATATGAAATTCGGTATTTGGGAAGCGAAAAACATTCTTTTGGAGGAAGTGAATACCCTTAGTAAACTTCTGTAATTTGATATGAACCCTAGCCTTCAACACGATATTCCTCCGAGTGTCGTGTTTTTCTTTATTAAAAAAGGTGTAAACAATGGAAAAAACAACTGACATTTTGTCTATAGGATTGGATAGACTCGATAAAGAACAAGCTCTTAAAGCATTTGCCAACGGTGCTGAGTTGAGTCTTTTCGTCCAAAAAGAAGACGGGAAAATTCGGATGCACGACTATCAACCAACGAATAAAGGCGGTATCAACCAAAATATGCGCATATTTGCAGTTCCGGAAGCTGATGGTATCGTCGAGTATGTCGTCACGGATAAGGTATTAAAGCTGTGAACACGGATGATTTTGATCTAACGAATTTGACGAGAGAGCAAGCATTGGTGCTTGTGAGTAAAGGTGCAAATCTAGAAATAATAACTGAAAAACCAGATAAATCTTTAAAAGTAGAAAATTTCCGACCGAAAAATACAGGTGGTGCTTTCGAAGGTAAATTCATCGTTGGTACGCCGGTCAATGGAGTTGAGAAATTTGTAATTTTTGATCTATCTGAAATGGATGGTGATGAATAATGCCAGATAAATCATATATCCAAAAACAGTTAAACATTGCAGGAGACGAAAAATATCCTCAAAAAATTCGAGAGGATGCTCTGTGTCGGGCAGTATCTAACTCAAATATTCATGGATTTAATTATCCAAACATCCAAGAAATTGGTGCTGCCCATGTAAGTATTCTCCAAGCATTTATCGATGGAAAAATCGATTTAAACGAGATACAAGAAAGGGCTGAGGGAATGATTCTAGGGGGTATTTTGGATGAGTGAAATCTCTTTTGATACAAGCAATCCAGCGTTTCATGAGGGTGCATGGGAAGTTTTTCTCAATAGCGGTTGTCCGCCGACTCTGGCATATCAAGCAGCACAAGTGATTGGACGCGATAATGCTTACCTCAAAAATCTTGGTCGGAGTAAGGTAGATCAGGAAATTATTGATAAAACTCTTCCGTATCTTCAAGTAAAGGAGATTTAAGATGCCTGAATATCAATTCACTTACTACCCTGATGATTACAAAGAATTTGGCTGCAAGACAGCAGGGGATATGTCTAAGGTCGAAGATAGGATAAAGGGTGAATTTAAAGGTTTTAAAGTAAGTCGTGAAGATATCAATTACGGTGATTTCAAGAAAGCCCAATTCTTGGTAGAGCGCCGTTCTCGCGCTTAATTCTCAAAACTGTTTGTGGCTTTGCCATGCATTTTCTATAAAAACTTTTGTGTATTCAGGAGATATTGATGTCTGATAAATTCTATGCAATTGAGCGCTTTGTTGTTCCTCATGACGGAGTAATTCTGAAAATTACCCCCTTGGAAAAACCTGCTCAAATCTGCCCAGCCCTTGTGGCTTGGTGGGTTTGATTAGTTTACAATCAAGGCTTTCTGTATAAATACCCACCAAGCCACAAGCCAAAATCAGTGGTATTAATGAGTAGATTTGAATAGGGCTGGGCAGATTTGAGTAATTTTTATGAAACCCCCGTAGTACAAGAGAAGATGCACAGCTAATAATCGATAATTCAGAAGCTCAGACAACTGCGATTTCAAATTTTGGAGGTAACAATAAAAAACAGTAAATCAATAAAAAATCTGAAATCTTTGAATCCCTTGTTAATCAAAGTCTTACGAGGAATTTTGCTTTTTAGGGAGACGCAAAAAAAAAGGTACCAGCCGTGTTTTGGGATTATTCGTTGTGTAGCGTAGATCTGGGTTATGACGGCTTCTTTTTAAAGCGCAAGTGCCTTAAAACGGATGTTAAATAGGAGGAATTTTAAGTCAAATGACTCGTGTTGATGTTGTATATCTCAAAGACAGAAATGGTCATTATACCAACGGTTTTGCACCAGTTTCTCAAAAATGGGAAGCGATGAAAAGCACCAGTGATGCCGAGTACTGGTTGTACACAGGAGCACAACGTGGTGCTGTCTTTGATTCAGAATTCAAGAGGATGCCTATACCAGAAGAAGATGCTAGTGCGTGGAGACAGCGAGGATTTGTCGTTAGGGATTTTTGATTATGCCCAATAATTTTGAGTTTGCACAAGATTACCCTATTCATCGTCCAATCATAACTAGTCAAGGCGATGTTTTTGGTGATGTTCTTATCTCGATAGAAGATAAGGAAGAGGATATCGCTTACAAGTGCCGATTGGAGCGAGTCGAACGCGGTAATTTTTTTGAAAGTCTAGCAGAAACTCAATTTCAAGAAGGCGCTCGAAATTATCCGCACAATCCTGCTTATGCTGATCGTTGTAATAAGCGTTTCCAACTAATGATGGATGTTTCTAAGTTTTTAAAAGGGGGAAATTAATGCTGCCGTTAGTATTAGCTGGTGCAGCTTTTGTAGGCGCTGCAGTTGTGCGTAGGTTAGACCCAGACTGCCAAATCGAGGACAATCTTGATAAAGCTTTCGATCCAACTTTGTCGCCTCGTGAACGTCAGAAAGCTTATGAAACAGCGATAAAAGTTGATGGTAAACGCTATGAGGGTGAAGACTTCAGGGAACTTGAGCGGGATGAGATAAATTTTGTAGCTCAACGAAAAAGAGGATATGAGCAAGTTTGTACAAAACTTGATACAGCTTTCAAAAATGGTGCGATTTCTCAACATCAATATCAAGCTTTATCAGGTCAATACAAAGCTGCAATTAAAGAAATGGACAACTGGTTAAATAAATAACATGTCATATCCAAAAATAAGCGTGCAAGTCGCTACTGATTTTTTCTCCAAAATTGGTGGCGATTTTAGTTTTGATATTTTGACTCGCAAATATAAGGTAAGGATTGCTGGAAAAGAGGTGAGTGCTCCCACAATCTATGAAGTTTTTATGTCTGGTGCAGAACTGGTGAGTGAGTTAATTAATGATGCTCAAGATTTGCCAGTTCGTCTTATGAATCAAGAGACTTCTGAGGTATCTGATGAAGCAGCTTAACGCGACCCAATGCACCCGTTTCATTCAAAAGCACGTACCAAAAAATAAGCGAAGTATTGTTTTGAGCACATTGGTAGATTATGAGCTTCTGGTTCAAGTAGGTAGTAGGTATAGCGGTTCTGTTCCGGAGAATAAGGCCATTGAAATAATCAAAGAATTAGGAGGTAATTATAGTGCCTAAGTCTTTTAAAGCCTACGGGATTAAATTTGTCAGAGATGAGTTCAGTGATGAAGAAAGGTATCTGTCGAAGGATGGTGGCGTTACCTCTGACCTTGGTAATGCTTGGTTCAACTTGGATCTAGAGCATGCGAATTGGTATGCCAAATACAAATCTAAGAATAATAGTGCTATAGATCCTAATACTTTCTCATTTCAAGTAACTGAGGATGACGAACCAATCTCTGAGTAATTTTAACAAGCTATATGTTTTGTGGTGTGAAGAAAAATCTTGTCTTACCTGAAGAATTTATTTTACTGATGCAGAAATTACCAAAGTCTGAACTGGAAGTTCTGGAAATACTAGAAGTACTAGAAGTACTGAAAAATAAGTTTAGGAGCGGTGAATTAACCAGAAGAGAATGGTATTTGAGGTCAGGTATTGGTAGAAATGGAGCATGGCGTAACTGGAAATTAGTCATCGAACCGAATTTGGTACTAGCACAAAATTACTTGGATTTCGGTAACAAGAAGCAGAAACATAGACTTGATAGTTATCAACGGTTTCTGCTTTATTTTGTGGAAATTTTGTTGATAGTGAACCGAACCTATGATGAAGCGAGAATACTCAGATCTTGCACCTCTAGGTATTAACCCAGGTAAATTCAAAATACGTTCGATAACGCTACCTAATTTTTATGACATTATATCGCTAAATTAAGGGTTATGGCTTTTTACTGAGTAATACAATTACATCAATTTCTGCTGGTGCAAGATCTAAGAATATTTCTTTTAGAAGAAAAAAACTATCAACAAATAACTCGCAGAAAATTCGTTGACTGGATCGAAAGCCGAGACAATGCTTGAAAGTTTATTTTTTTTGTTTCAGCGTAAACGAGGCTGCAACGCTTACTGAGCCCACTTCTATTCGCCGCAGGCGCGCATTGAAATGGGGCAGTCTTTTAAAAAAGCTCTCGTTTTTAAATGTAGAAACTCGTCCGTTACTGGGTCAAAGACCCAGTAACGGGAAGACTGCCCCATTTTTTATAGAGAAAGTTTTGACTTTTGATTAAAATTTTGAGTCGATGATGTAGTAATTGAAATGCAAGTTCAAGCACACACAATAGATACGTTATTAGAAAATAATTCCATCTATATGGATTACAACATCTCGCGAGAAAAGCTATCTAAAATGCTTAATTGCTCGCGAGCATATATTCAAAAGCTTGCAAAAATAGCATTTATTCTTCCCGATTATAAAAAAGAATGTCCACAAATGAGTAATGGAGGACTGGACACAACAAGACCACTAACTCCTTATCAAGTTTGGGCTATAAGTCGGGTAAGAAATCTAATGGCTTATTATTGCAACGCTGAGATGACGAAGCAATGCATTCGTAATAATCGTCCTTTGTTTTCTAAACAAAGATTCGATCAAATAATGACAGTTTTCAATGAAGTAAAACCACAATCAGCCTAAAGGAAATAGACAATGACTAACTTTACTGTAGAAGAATTAGCAGAATTCATCGAAATAGATGTCCAAAATTTATTGGATATTCTGCGTGCAGAGTACGACGATATTAACTGGGCAGTTGATACTCCTGTAAGAGCAGATATTGCAGATAAATTTGTTGAGCAATACGAAAAAATTCGTGATAAAAGACAGACTAAGTTAACAACAGCACCAACTCAAGGGTTTGAGTTAACTCCAGAATACTTAGCTTTACAGCAACATGATGTACAACTTGCTGTACGTCAAACAATATCTGATTTATCAGTAAATGAAATTTTGGTAGAGGGTGTACAAAGTGGCTTTGAGGAAATAGCCGCTTTTCAACAAGGTCGAACTAGTGCGTGGTTAAATTATGCCAAATTGGTTACACAGCAAACTAATCAACAACGAGTAAATAATCAAAAACAACGTCAAGATTGGGCAAATTCTTTGGCGGATGACAACCAGCAACTTTTAGCAGAATTACAAGGACTGCGAGATGATGCTCAAAATGTGGTTGAAAAATCAAAAAAATATTATCAGCGAGTAGTAGGAGGGAGTGGGAATTAAGACTTCTACTTGTGGAACTGGCAGTTACTGCACCAGCTTTGGTGCCAAATCACATAGTAAGAAACATTCATGATTCCACATACTTCGAGTGTGTGGAATTACTAAAGTTTATTAATTCAAGTCCCTTGGGACGTAAGGCAATCAACAAATTATCGTATAAGTTAAGCGGGAGTAAAAGAAAAATGTTGGGGCGAATTTTGAATGCAACTTTTATTACACCTTTCGACAAACTGAATTCTGGTTTGGAGTGGGCAGTGAATGGATTAGCTGAGTTTTTACCTGGTTAAATTCTTGACTTAATTGAGTAAACATTTATGCTACATGAATGTTATGCGTTGCACCTAAAAGACTTTAACCACAGAGTTTGTAGAGCTTATCGTTGCACCAGCGTTAGCAGTTTATATGAATTTTGGTTTAATTTTAGTTAGTGCTAGCGTTGCAGCAACGTTTACGGCTTTTTGTAACGAAAAATACAAAAAGTAAAAATAGACTGGGTTGGTGGGGATTGTACTTGCAATACAGTATTGATTGTTACGTTTGTATACCAATTGGATTTAGCTCTCAAAATAAAAAATGCAGTGTTTTCTAAATAAAAAAAGATGAGGAAAAATCGTGTATGGAAAAAACACGGCATCAAAATCGTGTTTGGTACAGTGTGTGTTGTCGGCTTGTTTGTGAGTCGTGATGATATTGCCAACAATATCGCCATGACTAATCGAGTTAAGGCAGAGGTTAGTGCTAGTAACGATCGCTTGAGTAGATTAGAGCGACAAAGGGCAGATGAGAAAAGAGAAGCCAAAATAGCAGAACAACGCTATGAGAAGTGTCTTCCCGTTGTGGGTAAAGTTCGGCGTCGAGGACGTCATTACTTCGTGGGGTTAAAAAAGGATCAATTAATAACAGATCGGATTAGTGGCGCACCTTTGGTGAGGGGCACGGTTGTATGCGATGCCTTTGGCGTAACTGGTGTCTTGAACGAAGAAGGGCGTGTTAGTGCAGTCGCCTTTACTGGTAATAGGGATTTAGTAGCCAGACGTACAAAAAGATTCCGTAGACAGCAATATTCAATGCCAGTAGTAGGCGATGTTTCCTATAAAAATGGGGGTAGCAATGAGAGCAGGTAATTGGGGAAAATCTTCTTCTTCTGGTCGTAGGAGAGCTAAAGCTCCCTGGTACTTGACTACGCTTTATTGGTGTCTATACGGGGCATTGGGATGGGCAGCTTATCTGAATATCTCACCCTACGAAAAAATGGTGAGGTACTTAACTGGTCAGGTCCAATACTTTGATTTATGGGAGTTTTTATCAAATATTTGGGTAATTGGACCCATATTTGCTGCAATATCGCAGGTATTCACTTTTGGTGTAGGAGCTGTTCTTTGGGCTTGTTTCCAAATTCCTGAAGTTTTGCCCCTGATTCTCTTGGGTCATGGTCTTTTCTTGAAGGCATTCATCCAACAAGCTGACAGCGCCCAAAAGTATCAAGTCAAGGACGGCGATGATTTCGCCCTCAAAATAGCTAAGCGTGCTGCCAACAGACTTCCTACAGAGGTTTTGAGCAATCTGCTTCTGATTATGGCGTTCGCATACTTGTTGGATTTATTTCTTTGTTGCATAATCAACCCTCCAGTTCTTAATGGAACCATTTTTGACCTGGTTACAGTAATCGCAACTGGTCAATATAGCAGGTTAGATTGGGATGCCATTGGGCTAAATCTGATTATATTGTTCGCCGTTGAAACAATCATTTTGGGGATTATTTTTGTTGGCAAGTTAATGTATTTTATGCGTCAGTCCAGCAATTAATTTTTGGCAACCAAGGGACTTCAAATTTATAAAATCTCCAACCGTATAAATATATATTGGGTAAAACCAAAAACTGCTGGCCCTTGTTCACGCAGTGAACAAGGAACGGTTGGAGATTTTATTTATTGGGATTTCCAAAAAGCCGTGATGGTACAGGGTCGAATCCTGTGGTTGCTCTGTAAATTCAAGGAGTTAGTCGTGTGTCACGGTTTGATCCGAGTCGTATGCAGCGATCGCCAGAAGAATGGAGCGAAATTGCATTAAAAGAAGCGATGGAGACGGGCGCTTCTAAAAAGATGGTGGGGGGAATAGTTTTAGGACTTGTTCTATCCGCTTATGCCTCACCCTTAGTAGGAGCCGCAGCAGGTGGATACCTGATTTATGAGGCGATTGCAGGTATTAAACGGAAGCAAAGGGATATTAAAGCTGTTGTGGATTATGGCGCGATCGCACATCTTCTGGATGGGGATAATTTCCGCCAGTATCTGCGCCAGGTAGGGGAGGAGGCAGTACAGGCAGAATTACAATTTGCTGTTGAGGAAGAATATGATTTGAGCTTGGCAGCACAAGATTTTCTAGATGCTCGCCCTCTCTTAATGCCGGGTACTGCACAACCACTTTTGTCTGAATATGAGTCAGATTTATCTCATGCAGAGCAATTGAGTTTATTGAGGAGTGGTGGTACATCAACTCAATCCAGAGGAGGAACTACCATAACTCAACAAGCCCCACAAGAAATTAAGTTTACGAGAAAAATCCCTGATTTAGCAGGAAATATGGCTCATCCTTGCAAAAATTCTTTGATTGTCGGTGTGCCTGGGGCTGGTAAAGATTTCTTTGTCAGTAATGCTTTAGCAAGACTTAAGGCTAAGAATCCAAAAACCAAAGTTTTCTTTATAGATCCCAAAAACGATAGCAAAGAAACTGGGTATTTCCAAAGTGTTGATTTCTTATTTCGCAAAGATTTCGACAACGTCAGCGCCTCAGACGCAACAGACTTCATTGATAGCTGTTTAGCTCATTATGATATTTATTGCAAAGAAAATGAGCTTAACAGTGACATTAAATTATTAGTTATTAATGAATTACCAACAATTTTAAAAACTGCCCAATTAGTTGGTAAAGGCAAGAAAAGACTTAATGCCATAAAAACAAAACTTGCTAACTATGCTTGTAATGGTGGTTCTCGTGGCAAAAGAGTTTGGGGAATGGCGCAAAATGCCCATGTGGAAGGTTGTGGATTAAACGGCGGTGATAAAGCAATCTTTTGTCCAATTGTTATTGTTCGCGATGAATCAATTAGCGAAGCACTACAAATTCTGAGTGCTAAATTAATACCCCGTGAAAAAGTTCCAACTGCTGAACAATTTGAGAGTTTGTGTAAAGAATCCCCAGTGGGAAGAGTCATATATCATGGTACTTTTACCGATTGGTTCCCAATGCCTAAGTTAGAAAATCTTAGTGGTTTTGATAGGGATTCTGGAAAATTTATTGGTAATAATAATCCAACTCAAATACAACCTAAAAATGAATCATCCACTGATTCTAATAGCACCAAACCTCGTCCAGTTGAAAAAGAGGAAGAAGACGTAATACAGCATCTCGAAGACAGCTTTAAGGCTGATAATTCATCCGACGAATCAGTCAATAAGGATGAGTCTGATAATTCTAGAGTTGAAGATAATTCTGATGAAGATAATTTTTTAGCTAAGGACTTAAATAATGACGACTATATAGATGCAGTTCAAAATATAGTTCAAGGAATCATTGAAAATAGTCGAGGGATTATTACCCCAAAAACAGTCAGAAATTCGAGACATTGGGAACAAAAAAAAGTAGAATACCCAGGAATCGAGTATATCAAAAATGAGTTGCTCGCATTTAAAGAAGGGGGTCAATTAGAAGGTGATTTAGAGAATGGTTTCACTTTCATTGGTTATTAAATAAACGATGGCAACAAAGTCAACAGGAATAAAAAAAAGATTAAAATGCCCTGTTTACCCCTTGTTGCCCCTGTTGCCTTAAACTTGTTGACTTTGTTGTTCCTGTTGACTTAAGCAATGAAACCCCTTCTATGTAAGCTTTCGACCCTGTTGACTTCCTTGTTGACCTGTTTGTTGCCCCTTGTTGACGTCAACAAGAGGCAACAAACTTTTTGACGGTGTCAACAGCTTATTTAGTTCTCTACTATTTTTTTATTACTGTTAATTAAGTCTATGGTTTTACTGCATTAATTTTATTAGTTATAAACTTGATTTTCATGAAAATATAAATAATATAAATGAGGGAAAAATTATTTTACTGCTGGAAATAACTGAATTTTCATAGTTGTATTATTAAACAATATATTTGCAAACTTATTCCCAAAGACTCAAAAATATTTAAATCAAATAATGTTTTCAGGAGGAAAATAAATGGAAAGTTCTAATTTTTATGTAATCTCTGACATAAGGTTTGACGACCATGAGATAAACATGAATTACCTAGACTTTAATGGTGAATTCACGCCTGATAGTCTGGAGAGTCAAAAATTTAAAACTAAGGAGGATGCAGAAAAATTCCTAAAATACTTTGATTTAGATTCGGAGTCTGTACAGGTAATATTTGTTCGTTAAAAAGGCTAAAAATAATATGGTTGATAGAAATGATGAAATTCGGAAAATAAATCAACAAATAGCTCCTTATCAAAATGTCCGATTCGCTCAAATAGATGAAGATACTTATGCTGCTTTTTTTGGAGAGAAGATAATTATTGATACTTGCAAGAATTTGGAAGAATTAGTGACTAGAACAATTAAGGTAGACCCCATGTTCCAAGAGAATCCTTGGGAGTAATGGCAGTTAAAAAAAGGAGTAAATATGAAAAATAAAACAAGGAGACATTGTAAAAATGCCGCAATATCCTTCAAAAGAAGAGCTAAAAGAACTTGAGGATTTGGTTGAGCGAAAAAGGAATTATTTATCTGGAAATGCTCAAAGAAAAATAAAATATGTCGCAGAAAATATGCAAGAAGCTTTTAATATAGCTTCTGAAGAAATGTTGGAAAGTCCCAGCATAAATCCACTTCATCATGCAATTATGGAGCGAATAAATTGCTGGGATAGCTTTACTTATTATCTGGAAGTAGATTAATTCCCCCTGCCGCTAACAAAATGCTTGCGTTGCAGCAACGTTTACAGCTGCGTCACAATCAAGTTTTTTTGTATCTAAAAATGACCAAAGATCACCTTGAATTACTTGTCGATGAGTTAAACAATATCGCACAGATAGAACTCCTCGACCCAAACAAAAAATTACACCAAACAATAATTCTGTACACACAATATTCTGCTGCATGTTGGGAGAGTCATAGAAAGCATGAAAGCGAAATTCCTTTCATTCCCAGTCCCTTGCCAGAAAATTTCAAAGGATTTAAAAACGATTAAAGAGAATCTTAGCTGCCAATAAATTATTGGTTAAAACATATAACTGATAAGGGCTGGCAGTTTTGTCCATATTTTATGCAAGGCACTTGTCGATAGAGTTGCAATTGTAAACTACGTAACTTCTGATTCAAAAAATTAAAATATTAGGGAGAGACGAATATGACCTCATGGCAGAACGAAATTATTGTGACCTCATATGGTCCTATGACCAAAGGCGAGGCAAGAGATTATGAGGCTGATGCAGCCTTTGAGGAGGTTATTCAAGAAACTGAGCTTGAAGTAAAATTTGCTCAATCTTCATCTCAAAAAGTAGCTATAGAGACTCGTGGGAAAATCAAGGCTCAGAAAGTTTGGGATAGTTATTATGAAGAATGGGAACTAAAAAACCTTTGGTCTAAACGTAAATAATTCTGCATTTTGAGGATTTTAAACAATGAATCATTACGCTAGAGATTTGCAAGGTGAGCAATATCAATTGCTTCAAGATTCCCAAGATATGGATGCGGTCATAGAACATATAGGTATCAAGCAACATGACTGCGGCTTTTTGATAGTTAATGTTGGTGACGGAGAATATAAGGAAGTTTATTCTTCTGTTCGTGGCGCAATGCCTACAGCACGCTACGCGCTTGTGCCGCGCGTCTAAGAAATTCATGCCTTATCTAGATACTGAGTTGGAGAGAATTTTGTAAATATATCGATATTTTAGGTACAAAATGCAAAATAATTTTGTTCATGCGAATGCGTACATTCATCCAAGTCCATATCAGCAGCATGTAGTTGGAATCTCTATATTTTTGTGGTCAAAAAATGTATAGAGTGCAAGTCAATATTCCAGATGAGTTAAGGCTTCCAGGAGAGTCTTCTGTTCACACAAAATTAATTTCTTCGTCAGAATTACTTAAGTCTCCAGAGATTAAAAGATGATCCTATCTTTTTCGCTTACATCAAAATTAGCGAGAGAACGTGGTGTTCCTGATCCGCTCTACACGGGTTTAAAAACTGTTTCTCGCCGTTTTTGGTCAAGCAAGCACGCTGCCACTTGGATCAAGGCTTATAAGGAAGGTCGAATTATCCACGACGCTTGGTCAAACGCCCCTTTTGTTGGGGGTGCTCAGAAAATCGGTACTTTTAAATTAACCTGTGAACCTTACTTGGAGTATCTGCAAGATATGCCAGAAAGCGATGTTCTTCTGGAAGGTGGGTTTTGGGAAACTGCCCAAGATTACATTAACCAGTTCAGTAATGGTGACGATAATCAAATAGTCTGGGTCATTCGCTGGGAAGACTTCAGACCAATAGAAACAAAGTGTGAGGTATTTTAAATGACATTTGAAAAAGTTAATGGATGGAAGTTGTTCTCAATTGCAGATGATGGCAGCCTTAAGTACGAATATAATCCAGGATGTATCGATCGGATTAAAGGTTGTCCGAAACATCCAGATGGATATCAAAGAGTTTTGAGGGTGCGGCATGCAGAACAGGTTAGCGATTCTGAGTTTTACGACGCTATTAAATCCAAAACTCCGGAAGCTTTAAATGCACAAGATTGGTATTCAGAAATCGATTTTGCTGATTGAGCCAATCTGCTGGAGTTGCTGCACCGTTTACAGTTCAATTTTCTGTGAAATTCGACTTAATATTAGCGAGGAAAACATGAATATTTCAGGACCTTGGAGCTATTCAGAAGCTTGTAAAATTATCAAAAAATTTCGTAGTGAAGGATTAGAAGCAAATATTACATGTGGAGGAATAAGTATTGACAGTGTTGATCGCGAAGCAATCAAAGCGGTAATGAAAAAGCATTCATTGGGTAATGTAAGTCTGACTCATGGTTTGACTTTAATGCAAGAGGTGACAATTCCCAACAATCAATTATTATCCGTGCTAGAAAATTTAAATGAAAGAGACTAACTACGATACATCAAACATCTTTCACGTTGACGAAAGAGTTAGAGATACTGTAACAGCAGAAGTTTGGGAGATTTTGTCCCATGATCCTAAAGCTGGTTATTATCTTGCTGGTGAGATAATTGATGATGCTTTGAGTAGTAAAGAAAAAGCAATCTGGCATTCTGAAACTGACGAATATCAAATTATCTGATATGCAGCTATAAAACGGTTAGAGGTTGGGTGAGTGGCGACACTAAAACACAAGTTTCTGTCAGCAATGCTGACTGGAAGCGGCTTGGTCAATTCTCTGTCCGCAAGACCAAGCTGTTAAAGAGAAGCAGCGGACTTATTGTAAACATTACTGGTTGAGTTGGCTGGCATTCCTCCCCAACCTACCTAATGGTTGTTCACGTAGTGCGGGCAAGGATGGGGTGTCCTGCCAGAAAAACTGATGAACAAATAAATTACAACCAAGGAGTTCCAGATGAAATTATCAACAGTATTTTTCAATACGAATTCACCTTGGATTAATAAAAAAATGCCCCTCAGGCGATGTCGTTTCCAACATTTGGTTAATTTAAAAGTCAGTCTGTTGCTTTTGATTACGGTAATTTTTGATATCTTTGTGCATTAAATCACAATATTTATAAAACAGGAAAAAAGTTAAATGTTGCCAGAGAATATAGATGCAAACATGATTGCATGGGCTAGAGATGACTTAGCTGAGTGCGCTAGCCAGGGAGTTTTCAGAGACTTAACTCCAGAAGAAGCAATAAAAGAAGTTTCAGACCAATCTGTGATTCGTTGGGCTTCAGGTTCTAGTCCCGAATACAACAGAGATTTTCAGATCTATTTAGAGCACACCGGCTATACCCCAGAAATGGGAGAATATCTCAGAAATTGTCATTTAAAAAAATAGGATATTTCAATGAGTTTTGTAGACCGACTCAAAAATAATTTTGAAGCATATTGTCTTGAACGAAAAGCCAAGATGGTAGAAGGCTTTGAGCCACGAATGCTTGAGGAGCTAAAGCTCCAACTCGGAAGTAAAGAAGCTCGAATGGTGTCGGAGGACTTAAAAACCAGTGCAGCTGGATTGAGACATCAAGCTGCCATTACTAGAAACCAAGGAAACTGAAAAATAAGGAGATTCTCATGGGCGAAGAGTTAAAGGCGCGCTTGTCTCGTGCCGTAGAAAAATTAGTCAGAACTGCCAATGCTAGAAATGAACTAGAAGGCTTGCCAAAAGGTGAATGGGTGAGACACCCTGAACTATTGTCTAAGTGGTACGATGACGATGTTGCTGCACTTAAAAATAAGCAAAACAGAAATTGACAAATATTTTCAGTTAATGTTTGCGTTGCAGCAACGCTTACATGTAATTTTTAAAATGAAACAGCAACCACCAATTGTCGTCATAGCAGAATTCAGAGATAAAAAAAGTCAAATTTCTAGTCTTCCAAAACGAACTCAAGCGGAGTTAGCTGATGAAAGAAAAAGTAGGAGAAATCAGTTGATTTCAGTGTTACTAGTAATCTTGATGATCAAAGCTTTGTTTTTGACGACTTTTCTCGTGAATCGTATATCAGAAAGCAATGGGAAAAAATATTGCATTTCTATGGCGATCGTTAGCTTTTAAAGTACCTCAAAGCAGACATGACTACAATAATTTTTGATATTTCAAGACATGAAGAAGAAACACTTTAAATTCCCCGGTTCCCATGTGACTCGCGTGATTGGTTCTACACAAGAAACTCATCCATCAAGAAGCCAAGAAAGGGCAAAGCTTTTGGGTGCATTATCTCCACTCTCACGACCTCTGGAAAGATGCACCATTGACACGTTTTGAGGCTTTAAAAATTATGACTACAAAAGTAGATAAAGCTGACGGTACAGGAAATTTTACTCATGTCGAAGCTATCAGAGAGTTTTCTAAGTGGAAAGAAGAAGGCAGTTTTCTCAGCCAGTTAGAGCTACTCAAAGCGATTTCGTAAACTGCAAATCAGTTTTTTTATAGTTGATGAACACAATATGTTCATCAACATTTTGTGAGCCATTTACTATTTATTAGCGTAGAGAAATGTTCGAATACAACAAAAAAACTCCCAGTGAAGCGACTTTCAAAGCGAAGATAGTTGACTACGAGGTCAAAAACAGTAGTCGAGAGACTAATTTTGAGTTTGCATTGGTTGATCAGAAGACCGGTAAAGAAATAAATCTTGCTGAAGAATTGCCCGAGAGATATAAAGCTGAAGTCTCTATAAGTGATCTAGAAGTTGTGATTCCTCCCAAACGCGAAAACCTAAAAGCAAGAGAAAAAGACGGATTTTCTGTGTGGCTTCATCCAGAAGAAGTTCCGCAAATTGATCCAGTGTCATGCTGATGACGGTTCCATTGTTTTCGACGCTGGGATTACACATCATAAAAGATATTTGAAAAGATAGACTATCAAGAATTTGAGTTGAACCTAGTAATTGAATAATCAACAAATGGCTGCACCAGAAGTTAAAAACATCGTCCGTGACTTCATGCACGATAAAGAGTTTAGTCTGATTAATGGTTATGACAGAATTAAAGCGATCGCAACAAAGCACGACTTTGATCCTAAAGGAAAAGGCTTTCTTTTAGTCAGCAATAACGAATCAATAATTTATTCTGAAGAATATTTCGTTCCTGTTGTTGACTTTCCAGTTTACAGATTGAAATAAGTATTACTTCTTACAGCAATATTTAAAGGCGAATCAGAAAAATGAAAAATTATACTGTAGGTGATTTTCAAGCAGGCGAAAACATTCTTCTCGTTACTGATTCTCAAGACATTCAAGCTGTTGCTAATCATTGCAATTTTGATGCGAGTTCATATGGTTTTTTACTTGTTAAAGTTGCTGATAATGACAGTTGGGAAACCTATGCTTCTGTTTATGCTTCTGAGTTCCTTGTGCCTGCTGTTAACTGTCAAGTTAACAAAATAGTTTAATTATAGAATTGCCTGTAAGCGTTGCTGCAACGCTTACGTAAACACAGTTTGACCTGAAAATTTTGAAATATGGATACAGAAAATTATTTCTACGGGGCGTTTTGGTTTGACGGAAATGATCTATGGTACTGGGGCAAACAAAACAAGCCGCAGAAAGGGATAGAAAATGCGAAACTCTACAAAACTTTTGATGGAGCAGCAAATAGGCTAGAAAAGATAAAACAGAATTTGGTCGATCCAGAAAAGCTGGATATACATGGCGTGCAAGGTATATTTGATTTTGAGGTATGAAATGAACAACCAAGAATTTGAATCGCAGTTAGCAGAAATCCTCCAGCAGATGGAAAGTTTACAAAGTGAACTTCAATGGAACGCCTTGTGTGCCTCTTCACACAAGACGGGTGACATGAATTTAGCTGATGCTGTAGATGCTCTTGCGAATGCAGTAGATAGAGGCGTCCTCAAGACTAACCTTTCCCTGTATAAAGACTGGCATTTTGGTTAAGTTGCAATAACTGTGGTAGTATCAAATTAACGCCACAGTTACGTCTCTTCAATAAAATGAGAACCAAGAAATTAAAGCCATTCGTGGCGCAGCCGCGCGTCTTCCAAAAGTTTACCAAATTTATACGTAAAAAATTCATCCAAAGAAACAAGTCCAAGAAAACTACAAGAAATCAAGGAATCTGCATTAAAGCTAGCAAGAGCGCAAAACCTTGTCCAATTAAAATCAAATTTGAGTAAAATTGGTTACAATTGTGCCAATGCAGACTTCCGCTGTAAAAGTACTTGGTTGGCAGTTGAGGAATTTCTGCAAGCCAAAAATACCAAGGCAACAAGCTTTATCTCAGGAATCAAAGCAAATTGGAAGAAACAACATGTAAATGCACCTAAGAACACTAAGAGATGCAGAGATTCCAGAAATAGTCAGAATTTGGCTTATTCTCGTTGAAATTTAAAAGCTACAAAAATAAGTGGCAACTAAACAAAGTTCAAAAATGCTGAAGTGCTTCCAGGATAAAGTGTTGAGACTGGCAACCAGAAGAGGATTTCCTGGAAATTAAATTTTTTGATGTGTGAAAAAATAGAATTAACCCCAGACTATTAAAAGTCTGGGGTCATTTTTTGCTGTTAATTATTTATTTATGCATTCAAAAATAATTATGCAGCAGTGGAAACAGAACGCTCTTCATGATTAGTTTTAGATTCTTCCTTAGACTTTGTTTTTTTATAGTTAGGCTTAAAATATTCTGGACATTCCTTTGTTGGCTCAGATAATAAACTATCAAACTCAAATATATCTGTTGTCGGATTAAATTTAGCTTTTACTTGGACAAAATATGGATGTTGTTGTTTGGAGTTTAATTTGACTGGTTGGACAGGTGGATTTTCCCACATTACAGGTAAATGAGAAGGAGAAATGCGTTTAGTTTGTTGTTTTGGTTCGAGTTTTTCTAATTCTTTGAAGCGGTATTGATCAAAATTTCTATAAACAGAAATAACAGGAGTTTGACATTGTTGAAGAAATTGCCATAAGCCAAAAATTTTAAACTCGTTGGGTTCAAAAGTCTGCAAAATACCTTTGGTAACAGTATTAGATATTTCTGGCTCAAATTTCAGCAAACGAAACTTTATAGTATGTACTTTATCTTTTTTATTAGAGTGTGATATTTTTGGGTAAACAGAGATACGCTGTTGTGTAGAGGAATTACTTGTAAGGGATTGATTTATTTTTTTGGAGTCATACTTGCTGTAAAACAAAGGATATTCTTTATCTTGTATAGAAATAAATAGCTTGTCATCTTTTTGAGTGATATTACCAGCTAAAACCCCAATTGCAGAAAACAGCATATTTCGCCTCTCAAGAAATAATTTAACAATTATAAAACTGGTTTCAACAAATGTGAATAATGTAAGAGTCTGATTGACCTCACTGTGTGACTTTTGTTGGGAATACTATCACTGAAATTATTAATGTTTTCTAACTACATTTTAATTCTATTTTTGCAATATAACCGTAGATAGAATCCAATATGCAGTGTTGCCCTCTGAATTATATCATTGGGAATAACCTTCATTTGGCAAGGGTTTGGTACTGTTACCCTCAACAAATACAAGAATGTTTAATTTATGGTATTGTGATAAATCATTTAAACGAAAAATTTTATGACTTACTTTTAAGATATTTATTTATTCTGGAATTTTTATAACTTTAATTTACTCATTAATAAGGGTGTTGACGGAGGAAATTTAAATGAATGCAACAAAGGTTAAAAATAACAACGAACAACAGAAAAAACCTAAGTCTTCCCGTGATATTATTGGAACCTTTCTTCGCGAGATCGGACGTTTTCCAATCTTAAATGCTGAACAAGAAATTCAATACGGCAAGAAAATTCAGCAGATGCTTACTTTGCTTGAGACCAAAGAAAAGCTGAAGGCGCAATTAGATCGTGAACCAACAATTGGCGAGTGGGCTAACAAAATGCAACTCAGTCAAGAAATGCTATCAAAACAACTTCAGCAAGGTCAGATAGCAAAGCGAAAAATGATGGAGAGTAATTTAAGGCTTGTAGTGCACGTTGCCAAGAAATATCAGGATAGAGACATGGAATTTCTGGATTTAATCCAGGAAGGTTCTCTGGGTTTGGAACGAGGAGTAGAAAAATTTGATCCAACCAAAGGCTACAAATTTTCAACTTATGCTTACTGGTGGATTCGTCAGGGTATTACAAGAGGTATTGCAGAAAAAGCACGCACTGTACGTTTACCAGTTCACATGACCGAGAAACTTAACAAAATTAAGCGTGTTCAAGCAGAGTTGTCTCAGGAACTGGGTTATGCGCCAAATGTGGCACAGATCGCTCAAGCATTATCTTTATCTACAGAACAGATTCGAGAATGTTTGAGATTGATTCGTAAACCGAAGTCTTTGGATATGCGAATTGGTGAAGATAGAGATACTGAATTAAAAGATATGCTTAAATGTGAAAGTTTTAGCAGCGAGTCTTATGTTGAAGCAGAGCTTCTGCGTGAAAATATTAAGAAACTTCTGTCAGAACTAACTCCTCAAGAACAAGAAATTATAACTCTGCGCTTTGGTTTAACGGATGGAGATGAACTAACTTTATCCCAAATTGGAGAACGTTTAGGATTGAGTCGCGAGCGCATAAGACAAATACAGCAACGTGCTCTTAAAAAGTTGAGAAAACACAAATATGAAGTTGGCAGCTATTTGCATAATTAGTTTTTATACTAGTATTTACAGTGTTTGAATATACTACGATTTGTGGTCTTCAATTACTGTAAGTCTTGTAAATAATCAGTCAGGTGTAAATCTAACGTTTGAATTAATACTTTGAACGAAAGAACAGTTCAATTGGTTTCGATTATCTTGATGGTGGATTGGTTATTCCACAAAAGGTAATGCTAATTCTACTTTTGAAACGTCTAGATTCCTTGAGGGTGTTGACTTTCAAGTTTTTATTATTAATGATCAAAATCAAGTTTGCCCACAGTGTAGATTATGAGATTTTTACTCCGGTATTTTTCACAGCAAAAAGCAAGGGTAGCCGTAGGAAGCTAGAAAGATATTATCAAGCTATATTTTTTTTGTAAGTGTATGAGATAGTTTTTTATAAATACTGTTGATAAGAGAGATCACAAAATGCAGAATCAAAATATAGATTCAATCAAAACAATCTTCCAAAGTCGTCTAACAACTCTTGAGCATATTCTAAAGTTAGCCCAGACTCATTTTAGTGGTAGTGAGTCGTTTCTTCACAAGCGGATTGTGGCTGATATGCTTCCCTTTGGTACACAGATCGCTTTTACTTGCAATCAACCCCGTAACTTTGCTTTGTGGTGTGATAGTAAACCGATGGATAATTTAAATCCAGAAGTTACATCTCTTGTGCAGGCATACGAACATATAGCAAATACTAAGGGGCTTCTTGGATACATTAATGTTGGAGATAAAAAGCGGGCGTGAGTTTACCCGCGTTGACTTAGGTGAGGGTCTTTACATCGAGATGTTTGGTAGAGATTATGTGAATGACTTTCTGATTCCAAACTTTTACTTCCATATGGTTACGGCTTACGACATTCTTCGTATGGATGGTGTACCCATCGGAAAACGAGATTACATGATGCATTTGGTTCCATTTCTCAAAAAGGTGTAAGTGTAAAGAAATCAGATATGTGACTAGATGAAATTAGGTAATTTAAAATTATAGCAAAAATTTATACTAGTTAAACTATTGTTCGTATTCTCGTCAAAGGAATTTTAAGAATATGGAAGTAAAAGAGATTTTATCAGAATTAGAAAATAATACTGGAAAATTTCCTCGTGAAGCTTTAGAAAGAGCTATTGAATCAAAGGAAGCAATTACTCCTTTTTTGTTAGATGTTTTATCAGAATGTAAAGATAATTTGGAGGATTTATTTAATAAATCCGACTATTTTTTACATATTTATGCTTTATTTTTACTAGCACAATTTAGAGAACCAAAGGCTTATCCTCTCATAATTGATTTTTTCTCAGTACCGGGAGAACTGCCATTAGAAGTAACAGGAGATGTAGTAACTGAGGGTTTAGGCAAAATACTAGCTTGGGGTAAGTGATGGAAATATTGAACCGATCAAACAACTGATAGAAAAGCAAGAAGTTGACCAATTTACCAGAAGTGCTGCTATTAGAACTTTAGTTATTTTGGTAGTTCAAGAAATTATTCCTCTGGAAGAAGTTATAGAATATTTTGAGAAACTTTTCTTAACTGTGTTTGCAACTAAAGATTCTAAAACTGATCTTGAATGGGAAGGGGAATATGTATTTTGGACAGAGTTAGTAATTAACAGTTCTATACTTTGTCCTGAAGAACTTAAGGAGTATATTGAGCGAGCTTTTGATGAAGATTTAATCGAACCATTCTTTTTCGGAAGGGATGAATTTAATGATAATCTCCAAGCAGGCTCAGAAGCAAATTTGAATGAGCTTCGTGAAGATGAGCGTTATTCTTTGATTAAAGATACGATATCGGAAATCGGATATTGGGCTTGTTTTGAGGAGAATCAGCCAAAAAATTTGAACAATAATTTGACAGGAATAGAAGGTTTTTCCAGGTCAGGTAAAAAGACTTCTAAAAGTAAAGCGAAGAAAAAGAAAAAAATGCAGAAAGAATCTCGTCGAAAGAATCGAGGAAAGAAAAAATAATATTGGTTGTGCGTCACTTCTGGTAGTTTGTAGTCACTCAAAATGTGGATCAATCACCAAAAATTAATATGTCTTTGCCTTCCCTTAGTGCATAAGAACACAAATCTTCTAATTTCAAAAGTGTAACTAGAAGTATGTCTTTATTCTCTGCAGATTGTAATGCGCCACAAGCCCATTCTTCCCACTGCTTCAAGTGTAGACGTTCAAGAACTTCTTGACGATTGATTTGACGAGGGTCATATATTGCCTTGTGAAGATTATCCAGTATTTCCGGTAGTCTGGTGGAAGAAAAACGATAATTCCTATAAGGATCTAATAAAAATGAACCAGGAGGATTATCCATTGCTTTAATAAGTTTATCAGGCAACAGGTCTGGCACAGTTACAAACTTTTTACCCGAAGTACTATCTATTGACCATTCCATCATTCATTATCTGACTATTCAGTTTCCAATGCATTTTCACGGCTATCTTAACTAAATCTTTTATCTCTGACCAAAGTCTTCTTCTTTAGAAGATAAGCAAAGTGTGTAGTTACCCTGTGGCCATATATAGTTTATTATCACTACATCTTTACTTGGTTTAATTTGTAAGTTTCACATAAGCTACAGGCAATAATATGAGTAAACCGAACTTAAAAAAGAGAACTTTAAGCTACTTAAATAATCTTACAAAAGAAGAGCTTATTGAGTTGGTATTAAAATTTGCACCGAAAAGTTTTTTTGAAAATGTTAATACCCAATTTGCCAGTCAAGATGATGCGATTAATCTCTTAAAAGAAGTTTCAAAAACTATCAATACTCTACTTTCTGATGAGGAGAAATTGTATAATCCCAAAGAGTTTGAACATGAATTATTAAAACAGCTAGAAAAAATTAGAGGATTGTGGGATAAATTTCCTTCGCAAATTGGAGATTTAATAATAAAAATAATTGAGGACGTTGAGCAAGCTTTTGAAGATGGTTACTTGTATCTCGAGAATTATCATAAAGAAGATGAATATTTTGAGTCAGAAGATGTTAATGACTACATTTTGCATTTTGTAAGTAATCTTCCTAAAGACATGAAGTCTAATTACGTAGAAAAGCTAAGAAATATCATTTGTAATTTTGGCTATTCTACTTTTTCAAGTGTTGAAAAACAACTTTCTTGATTACTTATTTTGTATACTTGTTAAATATACTTAATACTTGTTTATTTCCTGGTTAACTCTGTGGTCTGTGAAGAGATAAAACTAGAACAACCCCTTTTTTATAACAATACCTTTGGGCTAAGGTTTGAGATTGGTCCGGCTGAAGTAGATATTTGGACTGACTTTGATAAAGGAATATTAAACAAAGAATATTTTAATGTAGCTTTTGCAAGAGCCGTAAGTATATTTGAGTCCGCTTTTTCACCAGATGATGATATTTCTATCGCTTATCAAATTTTCTCTCATGGTCGAAATAAAATTAGAAAGGGGAATTTTCTCTTCAAGCAGGTCAGTAATATCAAGAATAGAAATATCAAGTTTACTAAGCATAGAGAAATATATTCCCAAGACTTGTATGGTAAACTCATGTGTTTGCGTAGAGTAACTATCCCAAACCTTAAAGTGAAGGACGTAAATTCAAAAAATATATTATTGGCGTTGATAAACACTGATTTTGGCTCAATGCGACAACCTTCATTACGCGGTGAATGCTTTTTTATCAATCATACTAAAGGTTTAGTCTTGCTTCTTTATGATGATAGAGGCATGGATATAGTTGCTTTAAAAAAAGATGTTTTGCAAAAGCTTTATAAAAGTCATAATGCATGGATTTTAGATTATGATCGAGAGAAAATTGACCGCCTGTTCTCGTGAATATTAAAAAAATTGTGCTTGATCCAGATTTGATAAGGGTTTTAATTTTTGCAAAGAATTCCCCAAGAACCTTTCTCGCCTTTAGTTTAAGTTATTAGAACTGCGTCGCCATTTGTTAATACCATATGCAGCTGCAAGCATAATCAATAAATATGGGGTGTATGCAACTAGCCAAATACCTATTTTGAGTAAACCAATTGTAAATTCAACAACAGAATTACTTGAGTTATTCCAGGTAGATTTTATTTGACTACCAAAATTGGGTTTTGGACTAGAGTTAACAACTGCGGCTTCTAAATTTAAGGTAATTGTGGAATAAGCTACCTGATTTTGTAAGTTTTTGAGTTGAGCATCAATTCGCTCAATTTGCTCTCTTACTTTACTTAGTTCTTGAGTTACACTCAATATATCTTTTACTGATTTTGCACGATCAATAAGTTTCTGCAAATTAGCTTCTGTCTTGCGCAAATTATTGAGTCTGGCTTGAATATCTACTAAGCGGTCACTTACATCTTGAGCCGTAATATTACGACTTTGTACAGTACCTAATTTAGCTAATTCATCAAGAGTTAATGTTAATAAATTTTGTGGTACTCGCATTTGAATTAATGCTTTGTAGGGAGTACGATTATTTCTGGGCTGTTTTTGTTCTAACTTAATTAAATCACCTTGCTGTTTAGTAATAATTTCCAATACAGCATCAATACTTTCTTCCACTGAGTCAACGATCGCAGTCATGGCTGCTTTTTTGATTAGTTGAGTTTTTGGACGAGATGCTTTTACAGCTTGTGGAGATTCAATTAGTTTAGAGCTAGCGTCACTTACTCGTTGTGCAACAAAAGTATCACTTGATACCTCTCCTGATTCTGAAATTTTTATTGATTCAGTTGTAGAACTAGCACAGCTAGTAAAGATTGTACCTGCGAAGAGTAACATTAAAAATAAAGTAGATTTATATTGCATTTTGTACAGTTAATTACACTTGTTATGATTAACATCTCAAAGATAACACTGAGTATTAAAACAAGTTTAATGAGTAACAATAATTGAAATCAACAATAGAGTTACTCAAATCAGCTTTATTCGAGGTATGACTTAGGAGATATCTTAAAAAGAAAAGTGCCTTAAATTTCAAATGTCCAGGTTTCTCCTTAGACCCGTCCTAAAATTTACAAGGCAGTATTTACAAGGCTTTGAGACCAATCCTTGCAGATTCTCTTTCAACGTAAAAATTAAGG
>NZ_LMTZ01000136.1 GCF_001456025.1 Mastigocoleus testarum BC008 | reverse complement strand
AAGAAAATCATTTTAATAGAATTCTTTAGTTGTTAGATTTTTTGTTGCTTATCGATTTCATTCACGGGTATTGCGTTTAAACGCACTATACACTTGACTCAGTCTGATTTATCAGACTTTGCCTATGAGCCTGGGAATTCATTCCAAGGCGGTAATTGAGAGTGATGTAATATCTCTAATTTGTCATAATTGTACTAGAAACCTGTAAATTTATTCCTGTGATTTTTTCACTTTTAATCTTTACCTTTGGATTTTAATTCAGATGGAAAACGTATATTATTCCATGTGATCATTTGTTGAGATAGAAAGTTCATAGCGCGGAAGTGCAAGTAAAAGAAAAGATAATTTTCACATGAGTTATATAGCAATCATATTTGATTTGTGAACAAACAAATCCTGTAGAGACGTTGCATGCAACGTCTCTACAATATTCATTTTTAAATTAATGATTTAGGATTGCTATATGAGTTCGTAAAAATGCATTAAAAAAGTCGGGGATATGTCTCCGACTTTCTTCGTTCTATTCAATTAATTCAACTTCCAAAGAAGTTAAAAGTCTTCATAATCCAAATCAAGGAGTATATACAATACTGTTTCCATTAGTTCAACTTCCAAAGAAGTTAAAAGTTTCCTCAGTTAGAGATGCGGTCGAAAAAAGGAGGAGGGTTTCCATTAGTTCAACTTCCGAAGAAGTTAAAAGAAACGTTTGTTTTAACAAATAAAACTAGAAACCAGTGTTTCCATTAGTTCAACTTCCGAAGAAGTTAAAAGATGTTAAAGTATGTTTGGAATGCAAAGAAGCCTGTTGGTTTCCATTAGTTCAACTTCCGAAGAAGTTAAAAGGCTAGACTCCTGGAAGCCTTACCACGACCTGATTGTACACCCCACGATCTGAGGGGGTCAAGTTTTTACCCAAATAACGTACATTTCTCCCAAAAAACTCACAATTAACCACCCTCAAACCCTTATCTAGCAACTTATCTGAGGGGGTCAACGTAATAATGCGGGTTCTAGCCATTACCTTACCCCCTCAGGTGCTTATCAGTTATTTACTATCAATAAGCACAGCTAATCGATAGCTAACTCTAGTTACTTTTCTTGGGAATAGCAGAACCAAGCCAAAATTCCACAAACGAAAGTAAAACCGGAGTAATGGGACTGATCAAATATTTAAACAAAAAATCTGCGATCGCAGTTTTGTGGGGACGGTTGAGAAGAAATGTTGCGATAACAATGGCGATACAAGCAATGGCAGCGGTCACGTAGAAAAATGGTAGGTAACTTCCAGTAATACCTTTAATAGCTGCAATAGTAAAAATACCTAATAAACCACCCAATCCAAAGGAAGTAAACATCAAACCATAATTACTGGGATAATTATTCAATCCAAAAAAGCTCAAAGTTGCTGCGGGAGCAACCGCTAACCAAGCACCCAAACATAGCCAAAAGATAGAATAGGCTACGAGAAAATTAATTAATTGTCCCTGGGAAGTATTCAATACGATCGCTGATGCAATCAAAATCAATACGTTGATTACAATAGTGGTCAATTTAGGCTTTAAACGGTCATTTAGCCAGCCAAATAAAGGACGACCAATACCATTGAAAGTTGCAAATAGAGGAATCGCAAAACCTAATTGTTCCGGTTGAAGTCCAACAATTTCTTGTCCCACCTGTGCTGTGGTAGCAATTGCGGTAAGTCCAACAAAAGTACCAACACCATAGCAAATCCATAACCCATAAAATGATTGGGTCTGCACCATCGGTAAGTTTGCGACTGAATTATCGCTGTTGCTTTGGGAACTACCTTGAATATTATTTTTAATGCTTGCTTCAGGATTATAACCATCGGGTAACCAGCGCTTGGGAGGCATTTTTAAAACTTGCGCGATCGCCAATATAATACCTGTAAATACAACGCCTAAAATCACAAAGGTATTTCTGACTCCAAAGGCTTTAATTAAATTAATTGCAATCGGAGCAGTTACTAAAGGAGAAAGTCCAAAGCCAACAACCGTCATACCTACAGCAAAACCCTTGCGTTCTGGAAACCAGCGAGCAGCAACCGCAAGAGGAACCCCGTAGACAATTCCAACTCCAATACCCGCAATTACGCCATAACTAATAATTAAAAAAGGTAAATTTGGGGCAATACTAGAAAGAAAATAACCAATTCCCAGAATGATTCCACCAGTGATGGTCATAATTCGGGGACTAAATCGGTAAATATATAATCCGCTAATCGGCATTGCTAAGGTAAACATTACCCCCAATACCATAAAAGGTAATAGGATTGTTCCCGGTTTTGCTTGTAGTGCAGTTTCAAAATGGGTACTAAAAATACTCCATGAATACACCGTTCCCAAACATAGCAAAACAATCAAACCAAAAGGAATAAAAAACCATCTTCCTACTTCAGGTTTGAGCCCAAATAATGTTTCATCTTTGGGAAAGTCAAAATATTTTATCTTATCCACAAACTATCACCTAAAATTGCTAAAAATCATCCTAAACACTTATTAGGTAGAGAGATAAATTTTTTCTATTAAAGCTAAATGTAAAATTTGACAATACTATTTTGGGAATATTTATACTAAAGAACTGCAAATTACTAAATTCATATTACAGCAGTATTGGTCAATTTTTATATCACATATTATTTTGTAAAAATAGTAGTCTTACTGGATTTTATTATCTACCATTAGTTTTTTTATCGTTACCATAAGATAAATTCGTTAATCTTACTCAAACTAATATTACTGAATTAAATTGTTCACAAAAAACTATATAAATAGTAAAATTAAATAGTCAAAACTGTATCAGGACTTACGCAACGGTCTTCGTAGCGTGTCCGTAGGACATAGATTTGTCATTGCGACCGAAACGTAGTGTAGGGAAGCAATCCCAGAGTTTTTGGGATTACTTCGCTATCGCTCGTAATGACGAAAATATGTTCATACTGCGTAAAATTTATGTATAAAAATATAGTAATTTTAGTGTATTTATACTCAATATGTCGATTTTGGAAAAATAAGTATTCCATAAACTTATTAATCGTCAAAAAGTGATTTAAATGTAGTCTGTAGAAGGAGGTAGTTCTATGTTGCATCTTCTTCTCCTCGACTATAAACACATTCAGAAGTGATATTTGAATCTTATGAACTGCGGTTTAGTAAATATGTGATACAAGTTTAGACTTAGATTTTGAGACTTAAATATTGAAACTGAAAGTTTTATACTTAAATTTTATACTTAAAGTTTCCATATTCTGGAATTTATCACATTACAGTTCATCTTAAATATATTTTGTATTGCATTTAGTTTAATTATTATCACTAAAAATACGATGAATAAATATACTTTTTCCCAAACAGAAGAATATCAAATGTCGGGTTTGATTGATTATGGTGAACTAAAATCATTGTCGGGAATATGGGAAATAGTCGCCAATAAGTTTGGGGATATTACAGCCTTAGTCGATCCCCATGGTAAATCAACAACTCTAACTTACTCACAGCTACATTACCAAATTCAAGAATTTGCAACCGGAATTCAAGCTTTGGGTATACCTCAAAACCTCCAGGAAAATATACCTCCAAGAGTTGCTTTATTTGCTGACAATAGTCCTCGTTGGATGATAGCCGATCAAGGAATAATGATGGCTGGAGCAGCCAACACAGTACGTTCTGCAACCGCAGATAGGGAAGAATTATTATATATTTTGGAACATAGCGGTAGTATCGGTTTAGTTGTAGAAAATCTCAAAACCTTACATAAACTTGCGCCGGAAATATATAATAGTTCATCAAAGAATTCATCAAATATATCATTGCAATGGATAGTCATATTATTTGATGAAGAAACAAACGAGACCGCAAATATAAAATATACTCAAGAAGATAGTCAGACAGATATTACTCGAACAGATCTGAATCAGACAGATCTAAATCAAACAAATATTACTCAAACAAATATCAAGATAATTAATTTTTCCCAATTAATCCAACTAGCAACCGGTCGTAAATTTCAACCCACCGAAAGTGATCCCCAGAAACTAGCGACATTAATGTACACATCTGGAACTACTGGAAAACCTAAAGGTGTAATGTTAAGTCACAGTAACTTAATTCACCAACTTACTATTCTCCCTGCAATTCTCCAACCAAGTGCTGGCGATAAAACTCTGAGTATATTACCTACTTGGCATGTTTTTGGGCGAGTAGGAGAATATTATATGCTATCCCAAGGATGTACCCAAATCTATACAAATCGTCGTTATTTCAAACAGGATTTACAGGAATATAAACCCCAGTATGTGATTGGAGTTCCCCGACTCTGGGAATCGATGTACGAGGGAATTCAAAAATCATTCCGCGATAAACCGCCACGGATGCAAAAATTAATTCATAATTTTCTTAAAGTAAGTGGGAGATATATTAAAGCTGTCCGTACTTGGAAAAAACTCGATTTAGAAAATTTAAACCCCAGCAAAGCAGAAATTATTAATGCTTGGAAAACCACTATATTACTCGCACCCCTACATTTTCTCGGAGAAAATATTGTCTATAGAAAAATTCAACAGGCAATGGGAGGTAATATAAAACAATTAATATGCGGTGGTGGTTCCCTTGCTCAACATTTAGAAAATTTTTTTGAAATTGTGGGAATTGAAGTATTAGTTGGGTATGGACTGACAGAAACATCTCCCGTAATTTCTGCGCGTCGATATTACCGAAATTTGCGAGGTAGTTCGGGTAAAACAATTGGGGGAACCCAAATCAAAATTGTAGATTTAGAAACCAAAGAAACTCTACCTGCAAATACTCGGGGTTTGGTAATGACAAAGGGAGAACACGTAATGCAGGGGTATTATTTAAATCCCGAAGCGACCAAAAAAGCTATTGATTCTGAAGGATGGTTTGACACAGGTGATATTGGTTGGTTAACAACAGAAAATCAAATAATATTAACTGGTAGGGCAAAAGATACCATTGTGCTGACAAATGGGGAAAATATAGAACCCCAACCAATTGAAGATGCTTGTTTGCGAAGTCCCTACATCGACCAAATTATGCTTGTAGGACAGGATAAAAAATCGTTAGGTGCTTTAATAGTTCCCAATTTTGAAGCCTTAGAAGCCTGGTTGTCGAATCAAAATTCATTTGTTCTTAACTCTGATATAAGTACCAATTTAAACCATGAAGTAATTCGTAACTTATTTCGAGAAGAATTAAATCGGGAAGTTCGCGATCGCCCTGGATATCGTCGTGATGATGAAATTATTGTGTTTGAATTAATCCCCGAACTTTTCACAATAGAAAATGGTTTACTAACTCAAACACTAAAGCTTCGTCGCAATGTGGTGATGGAACGCTACCGGGATACGATCACGAATTTATTTTCGTAGTTGAATATCACGACAAAGTATTCATAACAAAACATTCACGACAAAACATCTATGTATTCAGCGAAGCTTTGAGCTCTTCAATTTTTTGGAGTGCATTTTTAGAGTAGCTTGGTTTTCCTTGTTTTTTATAAAGGTCTGCAGCTCTCTGGTAATTATACATTGCTCGCTTTGTTTTCCCTTCCATTAGAGACTGAGTATGAGCTTTTGCATAGTAGATGTCAGCATTTTCAGGAGTAATACTAATAGCTTTAATGTAATCTTTTACAGCCATCTCATATTGTCCCAAACCGGAATAAGCAATTCCTCTATTAATATAGGCGTCTGCATAATCAGGTTTAATAGCAATAGCTTGGTTATAATCTTTTACAGCTAATTGATGCTTAGGTTCCTGCAAAGAAGAGTAAACAATTCCCCTGTTAACATAAGCATTAATCAGTTGAGACTTGGTAGGAGCAATGTCAGCTTGAGTATTATGATCCCAATCCTTAATAACTTTGCTATAGTCTGCGATCGCCTCTTGATACTGCTTATGTCTAAAATAAACAACTCCTCTGTTAATGTAAGCGTTTTTTCTCTTTAAGTTACTGGTATTGGGATTGTTGATAATCTTGGTGGAATTTTGAATAGATTTGATGTCGCGTCGATCATTACCCCTAGTGTAATAATCTTTGGGTGTCACCTGTAGGGATGGGAGAAATTTCTTTGCAGTGAGACGAGATGCAATCGGAGAAGGAATTGTAGATTTTGGAGATGCACTTGGAGAAGGAACAGAAGAAGTTAAAGATGCAGGAGATTTTGTTGGGGAAGGAGATGTTACAGGAGACGGAAGTGCAGAAACTGGAGATTCTGTAGGAGAAGGACTTGGAGAAATCGAAGATGTAGGGGATGCTGTTGGAGAAGGAGATATTACAGGAGAAAGAGATGGTGTTGGGGAAGGAAGTACAGAAACTGGAGATGTTGTTGGAGAAGGACTAGGAGAAACTTGAGATGAAGAAGACTTTGTAGAAGAAGGAGCATTCGCAACAGGAGAACCAACTAAAGCAGGTACGTCTTTACAGAGATGAGGATATGTAAAACTATTTTCTCCAGATTTACCACCTTCTTCAGCGCTCGAGTTGGGGAGCAAATAGTCACCTACTAATTTGCAAGCCTGGGCCATCAGTTTATCATCCCGCGATAGTCCAATGGAAAATACAGTCCCAACGGCTAAAATACTACCTCCAAGAGCAAAAACACCACGTACAGCTTTCTTCTGATTTTTCCGTCTAATGCTACGTCGTACAAAATCAGTTTCAGCTGGATTTAACCAGTTATCATCAGAATTAAGTATTTTCTTCAATGAATCGATCAATGGGTGAGTATTCCACAGAAGCGATTGATCGCGCTGGTTTTTCCATTTAAATACAGCAGGTCTCAACCATCTTTGCAGAGCAATAGTTTCTTTTTCATCTTCTTTCCACTGTAATAACTTTTGCCAACTCTGCACTACAACATCATGACTGGGTTCCAAATAAAAATCACCTTCATTATCTCTTCCTTTCAGGAGTAGTTTTGCATCCGTAAAGCGTCTAATGATTTCCTTTACTCGACTTTTTTCTGGTTCTGGATACTCCAACTCAGACAAATATATCCGTCTGCGAGCCAATTTACTACCACTTACAGCTAACATGCGTACCATTATTACATTACGGATAGTTAACTCATACTCTGGGTCGATTTTGACCAAAGCCTCGTATTCACTATCTGCTCTTCGATTAAGACTCTGGGTCAATCCTCCAATTTGTTGATAATCAGCCTGCGTAATTACCCTCTTTCGCCTTGTACCTTGTTTGACAGCCTGCAAAGACTTTGTATAGAGTTCATCCAAGGTAAAAGAAAGTAGTGCTAGACCTTCTGATGTCTTTATGACTTCATCAATTAGCTTCTCCACTAGAGAAGATGATTCGAAACTTATTGACCTTGCTGAAGCTGGCTTTTCTATACAAGAGCGCAATTCTTCCCGCGTCATCCTGGGAACTATAAACCGAGCTTCATGCCAATATTCTTGCAGACCCGTATCTTTAAATTGCGATTCAAAGTCACTGCGTAGCGTCATAACAAGTCGCAACTTTTCCCCATGATCCCTTACTAGATCTGTTAGGAGATTCAGGAAATCTTTCCGAGCTTGGCGATCGCCGCACATCGTAAATAGTTCTTCCGCCCGTTCAATTATCAGTAGTAATTTTGACTGGGGATTTTCGTGTAACCAATTGCCTATACAGACAGAAATAGTTTCTATTTTTTCTTCTGCAGTAGACAGTAATTGACCTGCAGCCAATGTATTACTGAAAGTTTTAAATGGTGACTCCCCAGGACGTATAGGTGCAATAATATACCATTGCTTTCGTAGAGACTTTCCAAACAGCATCTCTAGGGAATCCCGTGGAACCAATTTTTTAATATGAGGTATCAGTCCAGCCTTAATAAGGCTGGATTTTCCAGTTCCCGAAGCACCCATTACCACCGTTAATGGGTGTTGACAAACTTGTTGGTACAACTTTTCTGTTAAAGCTTGTCTACCGAAAAACATTTTGCTGTGTTCTTCTTCAAAAGCTTGCAAGCCACGATAGGGGTTTTTTGAATTATCCAAAAGCATGTAGTTTATAAATTATAGTTTCATAAAGCCAGTTTCATAAGGATAATTTTATAGATATACTTTCGTAAATCAAATTTCGTAAATCTAATTTTATCAATTTAATTTTATAAATGTAATTTCATTAATTTAATTTATAAAATCAAATTTCATAAATTAACTCCGATAAGTTGACCTCTATGAATTAGCTTAGATAAATTAAATTCCATAAACCTAATTTCATTCAAATATACAAGAAACCGCAAAAAAAAATTAACTGGTAGTCATAAATTAACTGTCAGACTGCTTCGTTGTTATTTTATAACCATTTTCATTGGTGGCAGATATAGCGCTAACAACTTTTACGTAAAGTTAATATCAAGCACCAATTATATGAATCTTGTTTTAAATCCATACTTAGTTATTTATCTAACAAATCTTTTGGTTCCTTTATTTTCTCAAGTGCATTCTTTGAATAGCTTGGTTTTCCTTGTTGTTGATAAAAGTCTGCAGCTTTCTGATAATTCTGAATTCCTTCTTGGGTTTTTCCTTCCATTAAAGACTGGGTAAAAGCCTTTGCATAGTAGATATCAGGATTTTCAGGAGCAATAGTGATCGCCTTAATGAATGTATCTATAATTCATGGGCAAACAATCAACCCTAAGACTCGCCTATATAGTACGATCGCTTTGGTTGATATACCTATACTTTAGATAAACAAATAAGGAAATAAGTGAAAGTTTTAGTTATTGGGAACGGAGGAAGGGAACACGCGATCGCTTGGAAGCTCTTACAGTCCAAGCAGGTTGAGCAGGTTGTTTGCGCGCCAGGAAATGGCGGTACAGCAACTATGAGTCGTTGCGAAAACTTAGCTTTGGAGGTGGACGACTTTGAAGGAATTTGGCAATTTTCTCAACAAGCCAAAATTGATTTAGTGGTGGTTGGACCGGAAGTACCTTTAGCAAAAGGAATTACCGATTATCTCCAAGCTCGGGGTTTACTGGTGTTTGGTCCCACAAAAGCCGGAGCACAAATTGAATCTAGTAAAGCTTGGGCTAAAGCATTAATGCAAGAAGCAGGTATTCCCACGGCTAAATCTACGGTATTTACCGAAGCAAATGCAGCTAAATCCTATGTTAAGGCACAAGGTTTACCGATTGTTGTCAAGGCGGATGGTTTAGCAGCAGGGAAAGGTGTAGTTGTTGCCGAAACATTAGCACAAGCTGAATCTGCAATTGATTCCATGTTTGGCGGACAATTTGATAGTGCTGGTGACTTCGTGGTATTAGAGGAATTTTTAACCGGACAAGAAGTATCGGTTTTAGCATTAACTGACGGTTCGACCATTCGAGCTTTGTTACCAGCCCAAGACCACAAACAAATTGGCGAAGGAGATAAAGGAGAAAATACAGGTGGAATGGGAGCTTATGCTCCAACCCCAATTGCAACTCCAGAAATTATGGAGCGGGTGCAAACAGAGGTTTTAGAAAAAGCGATCGCAGCCTTAAGGAAAAAGAATATTGATTATCGAGGAGTACTTTACGCAGGTTTAATGATTACACCTGCAGGAGAAACTAAGGTATTAGAATTTAACTGTCGGTTTGGAGATCCAGAAACTCAGGTTGTGTTGGCATTACTGGAAACTCCTTTAGAAGAATTAATGTTAGCATGCGTACAGCAAAGATTAGCACAAATGCCACCCATTGCTTGGAAAGATGGAGCATCTGCAACTGTAGTTGCAGCTTCTGGTGGTTATCCTGGTAGTTATGAAAAAGGTAAGGTTATTACTGGGATTCAAGTAGCCCAGGATAGTGGTGCAATAGTATTTCATGCTGGGACAAAATTAGATAATTCCCAGTTATTAACTAATGGTGGTAGGGTTTTAAATGTTACTGGTGTCGGTGCAGACTTTAAACAAGCCTTAGATCGAGCGTATAAATCAATTGAATCTATAAATTTCGAAGGGATTTACTACCGTCGGGATATTGGTCATCGAATTGCAAAAACCTCTTGAGTTTATCTTTCCTAGTGGTCTTATTCCATTAAATACGAAGGATTCTTTTGCTATTAAAAACTTCGTGGAGACGTAACATGTTACGTCTCTCTGCATATTGATTTTAATAAATGTGATTTTAATTAAGGTTGCGATATAACTCTTTTGGATAATTGCTGTTATTTCCGTAAGTAGATTTATCACACGTTGTCACAAGCTAAATTTATCATTATTGTGGCTCGATTCTGGCTTCGTAGATATGCAGTTAAAACTGAAAAATAAATTAGCAAAACAAGAGGTTAAGGCTGCTCTGGCTACGGAACCTACGGAATCTGCAGAGATTGTTGGCTTGCTCTATGTTAATGATAAGACTCCTGGTGTCAGTCGTCAGCGTAGAGGTAGAGGATTTTGTTATTACGATACACAAGGGAATAAAATTGATTGCGAAGACGAATTAAATAGAATCAAAGCCATCGTCATACCTCCTGCTTGGAAAGAAGTATGGATTTGTCCCCACCCCCAAGGACATCTACAAGCTACAGGGAGAGATGAGAAACGACGCAAGCAATATCGATATCATAAACTGTGGCGCAAAATTCGTTCTCAAACCAAATTTAACCGCACAATTGCTTTCGGATTAGCCTTACCTAAAATTCGTCAACAAGTAGAAAAAGATTTAAGGAAACACGGTTTACCTAAGGAAAAGGTCTTAGCTACAGTTGTCAAGCTGTTGGAAACTAGTAAAATTCGGGTCGGGAATCAACAGTACGCCCAAAGGAATAAGTCTTTTGGTTTAACAACGATGAAACAGCGTCATGTTGATATTTCTGGCTCGCGATTGCGATTTAAGTTTCGTGGTAAAAGCGGTGTAGAACACGATATTGAGTTGAGTCATCGGCGTTTATCAAAAATTGTGAAACGCATTCAAGAATTACCAGGACAGGAGTTATTTCAATTCATTGATGATGACGATAAGCGTCAATCAATTGATTCTAGTGATGTTAATGACTATCTGAAAACAATTACCGATTTAGATTTTACAGCGAAAGATTTTCGTACCTGGTTTGGGACCGTATTAACAGCACAAGAATTATACGAATTAGGTAAATTTGAATCAGAGAAACAAGCTAAGAAAAATATTACTAAAGCAATAAAAGGTGTTGCACGGGAATTGGGAAATCGTCCTGCGACTTGTCGTAAGTATTACGTTCACCCCGGAATTCTTGCAGCATATGAAGATAGCTCTCTATTTCCAGCCATTGAAGCAGCTTATCAAAGTGATAAGAATCAATTGGAATCGCGTCCGGTAGAACAAGCGGTATTAAATATTTTAGAGCAGCATTTGTTACAGGAATTTAAATAATAATCACTATTGGCTTCTATTAGTACTGGAACTTTTCAGATGATTTGCTATTAAATCGATTAATAAAAAAACAATTAATACCGTGTAATGCTAAATAATTTAACTGTGCTAACTGTGAGTGCTGTTGCGGGTGCTTTGTTGGGATTTAGTAAAACAGGGGTACCAGGTGCAGGTATTTTGGTAGTCCCAATTATGGCAATTATTTTTCCAGCAAAACAATCCATTGGGATATTACTTCCGATTCTAATCTGCGCTGACTTATTCGCTGCATGGTATTACAGGTATTACGCTGACACAAAAGAACTATTGCATTTGCTTCCCGGTTGTTTTATAGGTATGTTTTGTGGTTTTCGTCTTCTTACTGAAGTGAGTAGCGAAAATTTGAAAACTGTTTTAGGTATTTTGGTAATAACTTTACTGTTATTGGAGTGGCTGCGCCATCAATTCGATCTACGCTGGATTTCCAAACATAGTTTGTCCCCTCTTATCTTCGGTGCAGTGGCTGGTTTCGCTACGACAATTGGTAATGCAGCAGGTCCAATTACCAGTATTTTTTTATTATCCAAGGGATTTGATAAGCATAACTTCATGGGAACCACTGCTTGGTTTTTTCTTATAGCCAATATTGGTAAGTTCCCTATATTTTATAAGCTTAATTTTATCGATCATCAAACTTTAGCATTCGATTTGTGGATGTTGCCTTTTGCTGGATTTGGTGTATTTCTAGGCTACAAACTACTACCGAAAATTCCCCAAAAATTATTTAATAAGTTTATTTATACGGTATCATTGATTGCAGCTTTTCAACTCTTGGGTTTTTGAATTAAGTTTATTAAGACTTACGCACTCATTACATTAGGTTTTGTTTAGGTTTAAGCTTTATTCGAGTATCAAACTCAAGACAGGAGAAATTAAATAACTACTACTTTATATAACCTACAGAAATGTAATCTATAATACTCAGTTTTTTTTGCTGCTTTCCCGTTGCTAGTCTAATCTTTGAGAAAAATGTTAAAAAGTGGGAAACTACTGCTCTGAAGTGCGTCAGATCAACGAAGGTACTACTAGTTCTTTAGTATGAAAATCCAACTGTTTGTAGCCGCTATATTTTCTCGAATTCCCCAGATGAAAGGACATCATTGGTGGCTTAGTATTGTCACTTGGATGATTTTACTAGCCCCAGCCCAAGCATCCGTAATTTTGCGGGTAGCTATAGAAAGAAATGTGGAGCAAGTAAGAGTTGGTAGTTCCACTACAGCAATCGTCAAAGACGGTAGTGGGAAAACTTTAGGACAATTACCTAAAATGAAAGCTTATTATGCTCAACCAGCTTCCGGTGGGGGAGTTGCTTTAGATAGATGGCGTTCTGGTTTATTTTGGATCGAACCACAAGGAAAAGGATTTGTTTATATTGGTGATAAGTGGTATCGTGGCAGAACTCTAGTTTTACCAACCCAAGAAGGTTTAACTGCTGTCAATTGGGTAGATCTAGAAGAATATCTCTACAGCGTGATTGGTGGAGAAATGAATCCAAGTTGGCATCCAGAAGCTCTAAAAGCTCAAGCGATCGCCGCTCGTACCTATGCTCTTTACAAACGAGAAAGACAGCGGAAAAATCCAATCTATGATGTGGGTGATACTCCAGATCGCTGGCAAATTTACGAAGGGGTCAAGAAAGAAACTCCCACCGTATATGCTGCGGTTGATGCAACCAAAGACCAGGTATTAACTTATAATAATCAACCAATTCTTTCAGTTTTTCATGCTTGTTCTGGCGGTCATACGGAAAATGTAGAAGATGTTTGGGGTAATCCTTTACCTTACCTCCGAGCAGTTCCTGGTTTCGATGGGAATGTAAATGGTTCCTATGCACAAAAGTGTATTTGGCAAAAAACTTTTTCTCCTGATCAAATTAGTACCAAATTTCCTTCCATTGGTAAAGTTGAGGAAATGAAGATCGAACAAAGGTCACCTCATCAAAGTGTTACAGCCTTAAAAATTGTTGGAGATAAGGGTACAAAAACACTTAAAGGTGAAGAGGTTCGCACTGCTTTGAGGTTAAACAGTACTAGATTTGATCTTAATCAAACATCAGACGGTAATTTCGTTTTAGATGGACGTGGTTGGGGTCACGGTTTGGGTATGAGTCAGGTCGGAGCTTTTAATTTGGCTTCGCAAAAAGTAGACCATCTGAGAATTTTGGGTCATTATTACGGTCAAAAGGTCTTCTTAACCAAAATTAAGTTGAAGAAGTAGAAATAAATAAGAAGTCAGGAGTCAGAAGTCAGGAGTCAGGACAGACCGCGCTCTAACGAGCGAGCAGGAGTCAGGAGTCAGGAGTCAGGAGTCAGGAGTCGGGAGTCAGAAGTCAGGACAGACCGCGCTCTAACGAGCGAGCAGGAGTCAGAAGTCAGGAGTCAGAAGTCAGAAGTAAAGGGTAAAAAATCAGAATTTTGATAATTGTCCCAATGACCCATGACCTATGACCCATTACCCATTACCAAATTACGACTGATTCAACCGTTTTTGCCATTCAGCATCAAGTTTTGCCGAATTTTCTATCTCCTGGTCAAATAAATCGGTTTCTGTTGTATAAACTAAATCTTCTTGTGCGATCGCTTTTTCTTGAGCAAATTGACGAGAAAAAGTGATTTTTTCTTGCAAGGCTTCATTTCCACTATTTAATAAATTTGCTCTAGCTTGTCTTTGGGAATTACGTTGCTCAATTTTACCGTTGCGCCATTGAATCCAAAAGTAACGTATTAAAGGTACACCCAAAAAACCAATACCGTAGGCTAACAATAACCAGTAAATTCCTTGGACAAAACCTACTAATCCACCAATTTCTTGGGCTAAAGTTCCATCCCCCAGCAAGTTTCCTAGAATTAAAGCGCCGATTAAATTAGCTGCACCTAGCCCAACACTCAACATTATCTGTCCGGAACTAGCTTTACTAAAACGCCATAGAAATTCTTGGAGATAATTTGACTTTGAACGGGAATTCGATTTTTTGGTAGCTGTTACTTGCAATTCAGGGAAATAATAGACTATTTCGCCTTGAGGACTTACTTGTGGTTGTCCGTTAAAACGGCTAAGTACCGGTAACATATAGTCCTCATAATCTTGTTGATAGGTTTCACCGATATCATCAAGGTAAGGGCTAATTTGTTCTGCAACTACTGCACCCTTGTGACTGCGAATTATAGTTCCAATTTCTCGCCAGCGACGTTCTTCTAAATTAGCATTTGGGTTCCCATCACCAAATAAGAAAGAAAAAACAGATTCAAAAAAATTCAAATCGCTTTTATCCCGTGATGATTTATTCCTACGTTGGTATTGGTTTTGATTATAGTCAGTGCCAAAAAACCAAAACAAATCGGGAAAATAAAAGAAGCCAGTACCAAAAGAAAAACTACCTCCATCATCATTATCCCGGTCAGAGTTAGCAGCAGAAATAACAACAATAATAGTGATATAAATTAGGGCTATAGAAACTATTAAGAAAATTCCGAAAGAAATGCGAATTAAGTAAAATAAAACTCCCCAAATCTTTTGCCACCATTCTTGTAGTTGCAATCGCAGATTTTTGTTACGTAAAACTTGCCGGAAGTTTTTTGGAAATAGGTAAACAATGTCGCCATCATCTGCTACCTGCAAATGTCCACCAGCTTCCGTGGCTAAAGCCAGCAAACCTTGAGAAGCTTCGGCGATGTTTAACCCAGCTTGAGTTGCGATATCACCAACAGTAACACGATAGTCGAGCTTTTCGACTGCTTGCATAATGGTGGGATTGAGAGCCATTGCCCTTCCCTCACAATTTAAAATATGTTTTCCTATTTCTAGTATAAAGTTTTGGTTTTTGCTTGGATGGCAGACAAAACGTAATTCAGACTTAAATTGCCTACATTTTTCAGTATTGTAACCCTGATAACTTGATCTTAATTTAGTTAACGTCGATAGATAGACTTATATTTTTTAGAGTTGATAAGATATGCGTACAAATTTATGTGAAATTTTATTTTCCTTGGGTCTGCTAGTTTTTACTACATTTGGTTGTAATAAAGATGCTATTGAAACTGGGAGAAATGATACTCAGACAAATAATGCAGTAAAAGCATCAACTGTATCTCAAAAACAGAATTCTTTATCTAACGATGCAAACACAACACAAGCAAAACAGTCCAAACCTATTACTTCCAAACCTGGTAAGTCCAAAACCGGTACAATTATCGGACCTGCATTTGATTGCGACAATGACGGACAAGCAGATGACTCCCGCGTAGATTATGATGGCGATGGAATTCCTGATGAGTGTGTCATTGGAGATGAGAAACCCCCAATCCAAGCGCAAATTGATTTGAGTTCCCATCAAAGTGTAGTCGCTTTCTTGGATAGGTTAACTAAAAATTGCCAGGAAACCGAAAAAATTCAGAAATACACTAAATACACTGTTTGTACAATTAACGGTAAACCTGTAAAAGCTAGCGAATCTAATGTGGAACTTGGTGATGGTTTAGCTTACTGGTTTGAAAAGGGTAAAGTTAGAGCAGTTAAAATACTTCACACTGAAGAACTTTTCATCTTTGACGAGAGAGATAATCTTGCAGGAGTATTTTTCTACGATTTTAATAGTAACAAGATGAAAACTGTTGCAGCTATTACTGACGAACAAATTCGTCGGTTTCCTCTAAAAAGTCGCCGAGATACTTACAAAAATATTCTTAAAGTTTTTAATCTTTAATTTTTTAGTCTAGATTAAAATTTCTAAACCTCAATCCACTTTTTGAAATATTTGGAGATAGATATAGCAATCCTAGATCATTTATAAAAATCAAATAGGATCGCTATGCAAGAGAGAAAATAAGGAAATATTTATTTTTTGGGTCTGAAAGCTTTAGCAGTAGTTTTTCAGTCCCTTACTAAAGAAGTTTAAATTGAATAGCTTCGGATACTAGATCAATGAAAAACCTAAATTATTATCCTTCTTTTGCCACTTCTCTTGTCATATTTATATTAGTGTAACTAGCAACTTACGTTCAAATCAACCAATAATTCATGGTGAACAAAAAACTTGCGTATAATGAGTAGTTATATTTCAAATGAGGTATTAAATGTTATCAAGACGAAAGTTGATAAAATCAGCATCTTTTATAACTGGAGGATTCTTATTAGGGTGTAAATCTGGCAGAGTAAATATTTCAGAAAATAATTTATTCATAATGCCAGAAGAAAACCAACCCCATGAAAGGACATGGATGTCTTTTGTTGCAAATGATTACATATGGTCAAATCGTCAAATACCAGAAGTAAAAAGAAATTTGGTTTTGATCGCAAAAACAATTGCAAAATATGAACCTGTATCTATGCTTGTAAGTCCTAATGACTATGAGGAAGCAACTTCTCTTCTTCAAGGATTAAATTCACATAATTATCCAATAGAGCTAATAGAATTTACAACGGACGACCTATGGTTAAGAGATAGTGGACCTACTTTTGTTAGAGGAAATTATGGAAAAAAGTATGGTATAAACTTCAATTTTAACGCCTGGGGCAACAAACAAGAACACACTCAAGATTCAAAAGTCGCAAACTTTATCACAAACACGGTAAACGCTACAATCAAAACAACTGACTTAACACTTGAAGGTGGGTGTTTTGAAGTAGATGGTCATGGCACAGCGATTTTAACAAAAAGCTGTGTATTAAATCATAACCGCAACTCTAATATCAACCAGATTCAGGTAGAAGAAAAGCTAAAGGTATTATTGGGTCTTAAAAAAATAATTTGGCTTGAAGGTATCAGAGGCAGAGATATTACTGATGGTCATACCGATTTTTATGCACGTTTTTCAAAACTAGGAGAAGTGATCGTTAGTCGCGATAATGATCAACAATCCTATGACTATGAGGTTACCAGAAATAATATTCAAGAGTTGAAAAATGCTACAGATGCAGATGGGAACAAATTGAATGTCACCATTATTGATACACCCAATTCAATTAATCAAGCGTACGGTGTGAATCATTTTGCCGCTGGATATGTTGGATACTATATTTGTAACGATGCAGTTATTATGCAAAAATTTGGCGATCAATATGCTGATGATAATGCAAAAGGCATAATAGCCAAAGCATTCCCCAACAGGATTATTGAACAAATTGCGATAGATGGTATTGCTTCAGGTGGGGGAAGTATACACTGCACAACACAGCAAGAACCAAAAATCTAACAGCAGCACGAACACCATTCTTGGCTAATAATAGTACTACTTTAGTATTACCTAATTTATTCTCAAACTCATTACGATTTAACCAATAACGTGATCGCACTTTAAAACTTGAATCACTTTTTTCCTCATCACTCAAATCGCGAGTATCACTACTATTTTTATAAGTAGCCCAACGATGGTCAAATTGATGAAATATTTTTGCTTCATAAAGTGGAACTAAAGCATCACTCGGTTTGTTTTTAAATTTTACAAGTATCATCAGTTGCAATACCTGTAGGAACATGATTCCAATTCTTCCATCAGCAGAAATCATACCAATTTCAAAAAACAACGCCACACATTAGTTTACTGTTCCTCGTTCCCTGTCTTGCGACTCTTTCCCAACCTGCGGGGTATCGCGCTGTTCCCTTTCNGGCAATCTTAAAATAAATTGGTATTAGAAATTTTGGAGGTAAAACTTCGAAAATAAGATTTCAAAAATAAAGTTTTGAAAATAAAGTTTTGAAAATAAAATTTCTATGGGTATTTGCTTCAAAGGATAAGTCGTGCTATTATTTGCAAGTCGCGGACGTATAGCTCAGTTGGTTAGAGCGCTACGTTGACATCGTAGAGGTCACTGGTTCGAATCCAGTTACGTCCATTTTTCAGAAAGTAATATATAATCTAGAATTTGTAATTTAAAGTTTGTTTTTGCCGCAACGGCAAAGCTATGCTTGAAAAACATAGATAAGAAAAAACCAATTTCTTAATTATAGCACTACGTAACTAGGTTAGGACATCGGTGAACGCTCAAACCTATGAATATTAAACTTATGTCCTGCGGACACGCAATACCTATGGTACGCCCTTAGCCTGCGGCGTCGGCAAAGCCTCTGACTAACGTCACGCAGGGCGCGCTTATGCGTTTGGACGCACTACGTGTTCGGCTAAGCCGCGTCAACAAACACCGTAGGTGCGTCTTTCGCCGCTAACCGCTAGGTGCTAATGACTTGCGCGTAGCGCTATATCAGTCGTATCTATTGGTTATTATTGACAGAATTTTTGAAACTCATTATCAATAAAGATTGTAAATAAATTTTATGAGTAAATAGGGTTTACGCAAGTATCATCATTAAGGGCACAATTACGCTACATAAGGAGCTATAAGTATTTCAGATAACTTCCCTAGTTTTTCTCTATTGATTCTTAGATTGAAAATCAAGTCAAGCAAATAAAGCTGAAATCTTTCATATCACCTTTGTGGTGTGCGAAATCAAAAAAAAATTAGTAATTGCACTCAGAATATTTTGAGTAACTTGAGTTATATAGTTCCTAGTGTAAATTAACTAGAATCAAATACTCAATATTTTAATTCTTACTAAGAATCTGAAAACTAAGAATATGAACAAGAAAATAACTGCTTTTGGTGTAACTGTTGCTTCCTCTGCACTGGCGATCGCTAGCTTTGCTAGTTCACCTAGTTTTGCTCAAGGTGGGACAAATTATCGCCTTAAAACTATGTTTACAGGGAATAACAAGTGTCTAGATATTATTAATGATGCTAAAGATAATAAGCCTATCATGGCTAAATGTGGTAATTTCTCGGGACAATTTTGGAAGATAGAAAAAGCGAAAAACTCCCCTGGATATTATCGCCTCAAAACCCTGTTTACCGGAGACAGGAAGTGTCTCGATATCATTAATGATGCTAGAGATAATAAGCCTATTATGGCTAAATGTGGTAACTTTTCTGGACAGTTGTGGAAAATAGAAAAAACCCGATCTTCCGGACATTATCGCCTCAAGACCATGTTTACAGGTGAAAAGAAATGTCTAGATATTATTAACGATTCTAGGGATAATAAACCCATTATGGCTAAATGTGGTAATTTTTCTGGACAGTTCTGGAAGATTCCTAACTTTTCACCAGCTTCTTGAGTAGATTTCTGAAATCCATAAAAAATGTAGTTAGATAAGACTAAATTGTAACTTGTCTTAAAACTTCTTCTCCTATCAAATACTTGCAATAAGTTAAACTAATTTCGCACCCCTAATCTCGCAACTTTGAAGGAACAAAACTTTCAAAGTCTCCCAGTAATGGAGGATTTAGGGGGCGATTTTCTTTGCATGAAGGGAGTAAGCTTCTTATGTTGAAGCAGAACCAGCTCGTGTTAAAGCTTCTTCTCGTGTCAGATAATCACGGGAAATTAATATAATCTGAATTCCATAGTTCCTAAACTTTGTCTACCACCGGCAATCTCAAACTTTAAATTTACTATTTCGGCAAAATAAAACTTGAAAAACTATATAATTACGTTATACAAATAACGTAATTATTAGGGTTTTAACCACTGTAGCGGCTAAATCTAGCTTTAAAATCCAGCAATAACAAACTTTAAATGACAGAATTGTACATTAACTGTACTGTCATTTGCCAAATTATTGTCCATTTTATGGATTATATCTCATTGAATATATGCGTGACCGAATTTCAAAAATTGGTGGTATTCCTTCTTTGAAAAGTATTATCCGAGAGAAATCTTCTTCAAATCCATTTGGTTGGTCGTGGCAGCCTGAATAACTCCCTACCCCTAAATTTTGAGGGGATACGAAACTATGTACGTGTGTATTCTATAAAAATCTGTAAAGCCCTAAATGCAATTTTTAAGTTAATTTAATATGCAACTGAAACCCAAAAATTAATCCTTAAAAAGAACTTTTAATATTTTTCAGATGTTCTAAATTTTCACTTTGTTGCTCGATTTGCAAAGAAATAGAATCGCATACTAACTCGCATAACTCAAAAATAAAAGGATTACTAATTTGATAAAAAACATTAATCCCCTGTTGGGTGCGATTAACTATACTTGCTTGTGTCAAAACTTTAAGATGCTTAGATACATTAGCCTGTCCTAAGGAAGTATCACTAATAATTTGAGACACATTTTTAGAGCCAGACTTTAAAGTACAAATAATTTGCAGTCTGCTGGGTTCTGATAGAACTTTAAAAAAATCCGCCATTAAAGCGATCGCTGTAGGAGACAACCTTTTCATTCCACAATCCGCAGGCTGCATAAGTTGCTCTTGTGGTTGATAATTTTTCTTTAAAGTGTTTTTTGCCATATTAATTCTTAACTTTTCAGCTATTTACTATATTACCATAGGGTAGTATGGCATCTATTAAGCCAAAAGATACATACCATAGCGTTATGCGCAATTGAAAAGTCAGGAGTCAGGAGTCAGAAGTCAGGAGTCAGAATACGAACTGAGATGTTATGCGCAGCGCAAGATGCGCTTACAGCGTTGTGCAGACAGACCTGGTGATCGCTTCGCGCATCCCCTGTAGGGATATCGCAATAATTACTATTTGAACGGACTTACCATAGCAATCCTAAATCATTTATGTGGTAAAAATTAATATTATAGAGACGCACCACAGCATATCTTTACAGAATTTATCTGTTCACAAATCAAATACGATTGCTATATTAAGTCAATTTTATTGGAATAGTATGCAGATTAAATTTAATCGTGGCTGCCTGTAACTTTACCTTTGAAAACAATATATTGGTAAATATTGTATGCCATCATGATTGGGATCAAAAATCCAATAAAGACAAGCATAAATACTAAAGAACTATCAGCTGCCGCAGCTTTATAAATAGTAATCTGAGTAGGGATGATGTAAGGGAAAACTACCAATCCTAAACCAATAAATGTCAGTAAAAATAGGAGAATAGTCCAAATAAAAGGTGTTCTTTCCTGATGTTTTTCTAGACTACTCAAAAGCTGCCAAATTAATATCACTCCTAGTATGGGGATTGCTGCAAAAATATAAATTAGTGGCTGTGTAAACAAACGTGCTCGGGTGTGTTCGTAAAAAATAGGCGCGATCGCAGTAATTACAATTGCTCCGATTAGAGTTGTCCAAGCTGCTATTTTAGCTGTTTGATAATGGGTTTGCTGCAACTCTCCTGATGTTTTCCAAATCAGATAGGTGGAACCAATTAACACATATCCCTGAATTAGGGTTAAAGCGATCGCTAGGGAAGGAACATTTAACCAATCCCATGTAGACCCAATAAATATACCAGCTTCATCAACTTTAATTCCCGCAAGTACTGCACCAAGAGCAAAACCTTGACCGAGCGCAGCCAGGAAACTACCTACTCCAAAGGCTAAATTCCAAAAGAATTTACGATCAGAATGTTCCCGAAATTCAAATGCTACAGCCCGGAATATCAACCCAAAAATCATTGTCAAGATGGGAATATACAAGGCGCTGAGTATGGTTGCATAAGCCAAAGGAAAAGCACCAAAAAGAGCTCCTCCCATAAGAACCAGCCAGGTTTCGTTTGCATCCCAAACATTACCCAAGCTGGTCATCAAAATTCCTCTCCGTTCTTCCGTTGTCGCTGTTAAAGATAGAATTCCTACCCCCAAATCAAAACCATCTAACATTACATAAAGGAAGAGAAATAAAGCTAAAATAACAAACCAAACTTGTGGTAAAAAATATTCTAATGTATCCATAAATGCTTTAAAACCTCCTATTGTTGAGCTTCTACAGGACGTTTATCGGGGATAAATTCTGCTGGAGTTGTATCTAAATCTTCCTCTTTTTCAACTCCTGGTACGGTTAAATTAAAGTTTGGTCCTTTGGTAATAATCCTACTACCGAAATACAGCGCACAAATAAATAGAATTGTATATACAACAGCAAAAACACTTAAAGAACCAAGAACATCACTGGCAGGTAAACTAGAAGCAGCATCGGTAGTACGAATTAATCCGTACACAGTCCAAGGTTGTCTTCCAACTTCCCGTACAATCCAACCAGCTTCCACCGCAATGTAACCTAAAGGAGCAGCAAAAATCCATCCCAACATTAGTAGTGATTGTTGAGTAATATTTTCGGGAGAAAGTTTACCCCGCAACCATTGGATTACACTCAATAGCATCAATCCCACAAAGAAAAAGCCAATACCGGACATGATCCGAAAAGAATAGAAAATCAATCCGATCGCCGGAGGTCTGTCTTCTGGTTTCCACTCTTTTAAACCTAATAAAGGTTCGCTGAGTTTGTCTTTAAACTCCAGGATATAGCCCAAACCGTGGGGAATATTTAACTCAAATATATTTTTTTCTGCTTCTTTGCTGGGTAAAGCTAGGAGACTCCAAGGTGCAGATTCCCCAGCATTAACGTTTTCCCAACGAGCCTCGATCGCCGCAAGTTTTGAAGGTTGATTGTGATAAACCTGCTCTGCACTAATATGTCCGATCGCAATTTGCAACGGCGCGATCGCAATAGTTGCAGCTAACACAATCTTTAAGGATTTGGAGAAAAATTCTTGATGTCTCTTATTGAGAATATACCAAGCGCTAATACCACCAATTACAAACAGCGAGGTTTCTAAAGTTGCAAAGAACATGTGACTCACGCTTGCTGCCATTGAAGGATTAAAAATTGCTTGAAAATAATCCCTCACTATAAATTTACCATCAACGAATTCTCCACCTACGGGAGTTTGCATCCAAGAATTAGCGCTAAGTATCCAGAATGTAGATAGGTTTGCGCCAAAAGCAACCATTATAGTAGCGATATAATGCATAACCGGTGGAACACGATTCCAGCCAAACAGCATAATACCTAAAAAACCAGCCTCTAACATAAACGCCATTGACGCTTCAAATCCCAGAATGCTGCCAAAAAAATCACCAACTGCAATTGAGAATGGTGCCCAATTGGTGCCAAACTGAAATTCCATCGGTAAGCCAGATGCTACGCCTATTCCAAAATTAAGTACGTATAATTTCGACCAGAAACGGGCATGATAATAATAATCAGAGTCGCGGGTTTTTAACCATAACCCTTCTACGACAACTAAGTATATACCCATACCAGTAGTAAGTACGGGCCACAGCATATGAAATATGCTAGTCAGAGCAAACTGCATCCGCGACAACATTACGGTGTCAGATAAAAAATCCATCATCTTATTGTTTTTTAGTTTTTGTTCGATTGTTTCCCAATATCACCGAGGAAAAGCGGTTAACATTTAAATGTTACTTTTGGAACTCAACTTCACAAAAATTACGTATAGGAAATAGGATGACGTTAGGTACAGGTAATGGGATTTTAACTAGCTTAACTGTCCATAAAAGTATTGAACGCTTGCGAAGTACAATTTAAATAAAAGTAACGCTAATATTCGTTTCCCTTGGTTTGGGATATACAAAATTTTTCGACCTTGTAATTAGTCTAATTATTGTGCTTAATTATTCTTCTTTAAAAACTTTAACACATCTCCCTCGAAAGGTTTTCCTTTTAACATCCTTCTCCAATATACCCAAGGTAAAACATGACGTTTCATCAGCCACATACTATAGCGTTCTTTACTGGGGTCGAAAGGAAAGGTCGAGGTTGGTTTTTTGTCATAATCAAACTCAGCCATTATGGTTTTACCAAAACCAGTAATTAGGGGACAACAAGTGTAGCCATTATATTCAGCATTTATTTCAGTGGATTCTATCAATGCTAAAAGATTTTGAACCACAACAGGTGCTTGCTTGCGAATTGCTGCTGCTGTCTTAGAAGTAGGAAGGGAAGAAGCATCACCCAAGCTAAAAACATTAGGGTAAATATTATGTTGGAGAGTTTTTCGATCTACATTTACCCAACCTTGACTAGAACCGGATTCTATTGCAAGTGGACTGTGCTTAATGAAATTGGGAGCGCTCATTGGAGGAGCTACATGAATTAGATCGTATTTGATGCTAGTTTCCTCTAATCCTTCCTTGCTACTAACTTCAAAAATCGCTTCTTTGGTTTGCGATCTAATTTCTTTAAGATTATGTTGAAATTTTACTTCTATATCTTTACGTTTTATTACAATTTCCAAAGAACGGCGATATTCTGGAACTGCAAACATTTTGTCTTTAGCCGTACAGAAAATAATTTTTGTTTTTCCCCTCACGCCTTTTTGACGAAAAATATCGTCAGCCATATACATAATTTTTTGAGGTGCTCCACCGCATTTGATTGGAGTTTCAGGAAAAGTAAATAAAGCAGTTCCTCCCTGAAAATTTTTGATATTTTCCCAGGTATAAGGAGCATAATGTTGGGAATAATTACTGGTAACCCCATCATTCCCAAGGGTTTCAGGTAGTCCTTTAATTAAATCCCAGTCGATTTGTATTCCGGGACAAACAATTAAATAATCATAATGAATTAGCTGTCCTTCCTTAGTTATGACAATATTATTATGTGGCTCAAACTCAGCCACATAAGCCTGAATCCAACTAGCATTTGCAGGAATATAGTCTTTTTGATTTTTGACCGTATCTCCAATCTTATATTTCCCTCCCCCAACAAGAGTCCAAGCAGGTTGATAGTAATGCTTGTCCGATGGCTCGATAATAGCAATATCAAGATTTTTATTTTTATTTAATAATTGAGCCGCAACAGTTATACCTGCTGCACCTCCCCCGACAACTACAATCTGATGGTAAAGATCGGGCTGAATTCCCGAAAAATTTCCTGATGCTGGTTCTTTTTGTTGAGTAGTCCCTAAGGTAGTTTGCATCTTTTCGATTTGCATCTTTTAAAAATGTCGAGTACTATACTTGCTATAAGCATATTACTTGATAGTAATATGTTCAACTAAAAAGAAAATCTAAAATTTCTTTAACGAATCCATCATTCTATTACTTGCTTCCCACCTTAAGATTATCTATAAACATGTTTCCCTCCTCTTCTTTGTCCTCCTCCGTCTTTCCTTCTCACTCAATTGGATAATCTTCTACTGGGATAGCAGTAATAGATCTTCTTTGGGATACACTCCCAGATCGAACAAAGCTTAGAAAGCCACTCCTGAAATTCTAGTACAGAGGCATTTTCATCATGCTATTTCGCCAATTATTTGACAAACAATCAAGTACCTATACTTATCTAATTACTGATCGCAATACCCGAGAAGCAGTTTTAGTAGATCCGGTATTAGAACAAATAAATCGTGACTTAGTACTACTTGAAGAGTTGGAACTAAATCTACGTTATTGTTTAGAGACTCACATACATGCCGACCATATTACCGCTACAAGCAAGCTTCGGGAAAAAACTGATTGTTTAGGTATTGTCCCGAAAAATGCTAACGCACCATGTGCTGATCGGTACATTAAAGATGAAGAAATTTTACAGATAGGAGAGGTATCGATAAAAGCGATCGCAACTCCCGGTCATACAGATAGTCATATGGCATATTTGATCGATGGAACTCACTTATTAACTGGAGATTCTCTATTGATTCGTGGTTGTGGACGTACAGATTTTCAAAGCGGAAATCCTAGCACACTATACGATTCGGTAACCCAGAGACTCTTTAGTTTACCTTCGGAAACTTTAGTTTATCCAGCTCATGACTATCGAGGACATACAGTATCTACTATTGGAGAAGAAATAAGACTTAATCCGCGATTTACTAATAAGAGTCGGGATGAATTTATTGAACTTATGCACAACTTAAAGCTTCCCATGCCACAAAAGATTATGGAAGCCCTCCCCGCAAATCAGCAGTGCGGTAGCTTAAATACTGCTGCATAACCGCAGATATATAAAATTATTTGAACATATCCGAACTTTAAACACTGGGTGATTCGCCTATTTTTCCAGTATTAACTCCAAACATCAGTTTTGGACGTGAAATCTAGTAAATAATCAAAGGAATAGAAAAATGACAATAACTAATAAGGAAAAAAATGGCAATCGCCTACAAAATATCCATCCTGTAATCCTAAAAAAATGGTTGGAGATGGGAAATATTATTTTAGTTGATGTAAGAGAAGCTGCTGAATATGCTGGAGAAAGGATTCAGGGTGCAACAAGGGTATCATTATCTAATTTTGATCCGCGAAAAATACCATTAGATGAAGGGAAAAAGTTAGTTTTGTATTGTCAAACTGGTAAACGTTCTGCACAAGCAGCTCAAAAGTTATTTGCAGCTAGTTTTAATGAGGTAACTGGTCTTGAAGGCGGTCTAAATGCTTGGAAAGAAGCAGGATATCCGATTGAGACGAATAAGAATGCACCCATGAGCATAATGCGTCAGGTACAAATAGTTGCAGGTTCTTTGGTTGTTACGGGTACTTTACTTGGTGCATTTGTCTCTCCTTGGTTTTTAATTCTGAGTGGTTTTATTGGATCGGGATTAGTATTTGCAGGTATTAGTAATACATGCGCTCTAGGTCTGTTACTTGCAAAGATACCGTGGAATCAAAATTAATTTGAAGAGAATAAAAGACGATTAAAAAGATAACAATAAATTATGTTTTAGTTAGCTGAAATCCGCTGCATTCTCACACTAACTAATTTTCCATCCTGCATATTTAATTACTTTTCAAGAATATAGCAACTTACACATATTATCCATAAGATGCATTAGAGTATTATGAACTTGATACTTGGAACATTTTTGGCAGTTTGCATTGGTATCACTTTAGGATTAATTGGTGGAGGCGGCTCTATTTTAGCTCTACCAATTCTAAAATACGTTATGGGAATAGAGACTAAGTCTGCTGTAGCCATGACACTAGCGATCATTGGTACAGTTAGTCTCATAGGTGTTGTCCCTCATTGGCAACAAGGTAATGTAAATTTTAAGACTGCCCTGCTTTTTTCTCCATCTGCAATGTTGGGAGCATATCTGGGTGCTAGAATTGCCTCACTTCCCATAATCGATCCTACAATTCAGTTAATTTCTTTTGCAGTAACAATGGTAGTAGCTGCTTTTCTGATGATTAGTAAAAGTAGCCGTCCTTCTGAAGCTCGCAAACAGAATTATTTAGAAGAGAAGCATGAGGATAAATATCGCCTATTCGCCATTCCGATTGAAGGATTTGTGGTAGGAATAGTGACTGGTTTTGTTGGTGTTGGGGGTGGATTTATGATTATCCCTGCATTAGTTTTACTGGGTAAGACACCAATGAAAGAGGCTGTGGGAACATCATTATTGATAATCACCTTTAAATCCATTGCTGGATTTGCAGGTTATTTTGGTCATGTACCTATAAATATAAATATAATGATAATTTTTACGATCGCTGCAAGCTTGGGTACTTTATCCGGTGCGTATTTAACTAGGTTTATAAAACCCAAGCTATTACAAAAAAGTTTTGGTTACTTTATTATTGTCGTTGCTGGATATATTTTGGTGCAAAGATAAATTTTACGGAATTTGCAATTTTTGTGTATTATCTGGTTCCAAGGCTCTTCCTCGGAATCGATGTTAAGAGGTTCTGCCTAAGCTATTGAATTTGTTGTAATTTTTATACTTTTATGTGATGCAATTTTTGTGTCTGACCTTGTTCCAAAGCTCCGTCTGGGAACTCATAGTAGGAAACTCTGCCTCTTATCCAGACTGGAGGTAGAGCCTCCTACACTGTATTCCTTGCCAGAGACAAGGAACAAGTAATGTCACAGATGTTGAATGAAATTTCATCTTCCGAAAACCTACAGAGTCAACACCTAGGCTCTATCTCCAGTAAGATCTTCCTTACCAGAGACAAAGAATAACTACTCATGTCACTGATATATCAGGTACTTCCTGGTGCAAATCAAAAATTTATATTTGTCACATTACCCATTGGTCTGTCTGCGGAAGAACTTCTTTCATCATCACCATCTTCTTTTTGAATCCATAGAAAAACAAGTGCAAATACTGGGAAAGGTAATATATAAAAAACTAAAGGAATCATAATCCAAGGCAACCATGAAGCAGCATATTCACCCGTAAGTTGAGTCATATCTACCATGATGAATACTCCTGATTTACTAATACTTATTTAATGACAAGTCAATAGGAATGTTTATTAACAAATGACTAAAAGATAAGAGTTCAAAAACAAGAGCTAAAAATTACCAAATGGTAATAAAGCAACATTTACTGCACCACGCAAAATAGCATCTAAATCATCAAAGTTTTCTAGTAGCAAATAAGCAAATATTGCACCGCCCATTGCACCAAGAAATACTCCAGCATTAAGTTGATTCCATTCTTCACGGGTTCGTAACGGTCTTAGAGGGTCTTTAGCATAAGAATTGTAAGCCCCCCGTGGATTTCCTTGAAAAGTAGTCAAAGCAAAAATAGAAATCCCTAAACAGGCTGATGCTGCGATAAAAACAGCGGTAATCAATCCACTTAAATTAGCTCCATGTGCAGTTTCGCGTAGAGGTCCAACTACAACCTCTGGTCCAACAAGAAAGTAACCGTGAGCCATACCGATTTCTAGCCCTCGCATAAAAGGAGTTAAGCCTTTACGATAAGCAGGCAAATTGTTAATGAAAGCTCTTGCTAAAGGAGAATCATTAATCGGAGTGGAAAGATTTGCAACGCAGGGATCGCCCCCATATGGTTTTATAAATTCTGTGTCATTATTAGCCATATTTACTTATGATTTTATTCTCAATTTGAGCAAATAGTCTTATTTATTTAATTTTAAATTAAAGGCATGTTTATTATATTTTATTGTTATAAAAATTAAATTTTTTATTCATAAAATACATATAGGAAAATCCTCTAACCAGTAGGCTTAGGCTAAAAGTCAGAGGAGTCGAATGACAATATTTTTAAATAGTAAAATAAACAATTATCTTCTTAAAGATTATAAGGATACAAAAATTATTTTATTTCTTCTAAAATGTCTAAAATATTTGTGTTTTTTTATTTTTATTTTTTTATTAATAGAGACGTTACAAGTAACGTCTCCATATTTTTAGATAATTTTTGCTATTATGGAGAAAAGATTCATATCAAAATTCTCTTTGCTAGCCAAACTTACTTGCTGTTGAAGCAATCAGAAATGCTCCATAGGTAGCAATATAACCAACCGTAAAGTGGGTCAAACCAACTAAACGAGCCTGAACAATAGACAAAGCGACGGGCTTATCTCTCCAATACCCAAAGGATAATGGTGTTTTTTCATGTGCCCAAGCGAGAGTTTCAATTAATTCTTGCCAATAACCACGCCAAGTGATCAGGAACATGAAACTGACAGCCCAAGCTAAATGTCCGAAAAGAAACATCCAAGCCCAAACAGCTAAATTATTTGTCCCATAGGGGTTATATCCATTAATCAATTGAGCAGAGTTAGCCCACAAATAATCTCGGAACCAACCCATGAGATAGGTAGAATTTTCATTAAATTGGGCAACATTTCCTTGCCAGAGAGTTAAATGCTTCCAGTGCCAGTAAAATGTTATCCAACCAAGGGTGTTGAGCATCCAAAAAATCGCTAGATAGGAAGCATCCCAAGCAGAAATATCACAAGTACCACCACGACCCGGACCATCACAAGGGAAGGAGTAGCCAAAGTCTTTTTTATCCGGCATTAATTTCGAGCCACGGGCATCTAGGGCACCCTTAACTAAAATCAAAGTGGTGACATGTAGACCGAGAGCGATCGCATGGTGAACTAAAAAGTCACCCGGTCCAATTGTCAAAAACAAAGAGTTTGCGCCATTATTGATGGCATCTAGCCAGCCCGATAACCAGACATTAGCATGATTAGGCCACGCTGTAGAAGCAATACTATCTGGGTTAGATAACAGAGTGTTGAACCCGTATAGTGCTTTACCATGGGTGGCTTGGATAAATTGCGCAAATACTGGCTCAACCAAAATTTGTTTTTCTGGTCTACCAAAGGCAACTTCTACATCATTATGAACGTAGAGACCCAGAGTATGGAAGCCCAAGAACAAAGATACCCAACTCAAGTGAGCAATAATAGCTTCTTTGTGCTTCAAAACCCGGTCTAATACATTCCCCTTGTTCATTTCTGGATCATAATCTTTGATCCAAAAAATAGCAGCATGGGAAAATGCCCCCACCATCAAAAACCCAGCTATATACTGGTGGTGAGTATATAACGCTGACATCGTAGTGAAATCCCTGGCAATGAAAGCGTAGGGCGGCATCGAATACATGTGCTGAGCCGTCAAAGAACTCGCTACACCCAAACATGCTAGAGCTAAAGATAACTGGAAGTGCAAGGAATTATTAACTGTTTCATACAGTCCTTGGTGAGGTAAATTGAATGGTCCTTCCACCTTACGCCCAAAGAAGGTTTTGGCATTGAGCATTTCCTTGATATTGTGACCAATGTTCCAGTTAGTCCGGTACATATGACCCGCAACAATAAAGACCACTGCGATCGCCAAATGGTGATGCGCCATATCTGTTAGCCACAGTGACTCTGTTTGCGGGTGAAAGCCACCAAGAAAGGTTAAAATTGCCGTACCCGAACCTTCGGAAGTCCCAAACACATGATTTGCTGTATCTGGGTTTTGGGCGTAAGCAGCCCAGTTACCTGTGAAAAATGGTAATAATCCTTTTGGATGGGGTGCTACAGCCAGGAAATTGTTCCAGCCCACATGAATACCACGAGATTCTGGAATTGCTACATGAACTAAGTGTCCAGCCCAAGCCAAAGAACTAACACCAAATAAACCTGCGAGGTGATGGTTTAGACGAGATTCATTGTTTTTGAACCAAGCTAGTTCTGGACGAAACCTTGGTTTGAGATGTAGCCAACCTGCGAACAAGAATATTGATGCCAGAAGCAAAAGAAACAAAGAACCACTATAAAGTTCAGTATTTGTTCTTATGCCTATGGTGTACCACCAGTGGTAAACACCAGAGTAGCAAATATCAACAGGATTATGTGCTCCAGCTTGAGTATAAGCTTCAATTGCCCCTGGTCCAAATTGAGCATCCCAAATCGCGTGGGCGATAGGACGTACATGGAGTGGATCTTTAATCCATACTTCAAAGTTACCTTGCCAAGCAACATGGAATAAAATACCCGATGCCCATAGGAAAATGATCGCCAAATGACCGAAGTGAGAAGCAAAAATCCTTTGGTAAAGATTTTCCTCCGTTATTCCATCATGACTTTCAAAATCATGGGCAGTTGCGATCGCATACCAAATGCGACGAGTCGTCGGGTCTTGTGCCAGGTCTTGGCTAAATTTAGGAAATTTAGTCGCCATAGACTTTCAGTTGAGAAGTTTTGCGTGAGGGAAAATTATAGATTTTTGGTTTTGAGTCAGAGCATAGGAATCAGAGGAGGGGAGGAACAGAGGGAGTAGCAGAAGTATAGAAAGTTCTAGTAAACACCTCAGACCCTCTACACCTCTCCTTCCCCTAACAGTCTCAACAGATCGATTCCTTAACTGTTCGCGTAGTGCGGATAAGCAAGCTTACTAGCTTAGTAAAGAGAGTTAATCTTGGATTTTTCTTCATCCAAGTGCTGTCATTCGCGCTAGGAAAAATGCCCAAGTAGTGACAATTCCTCCTAACAGATAATGAGCAACTCCCACAGCCCGACCATGAACAATACTTAAAGCACGGGGCTGAATTGCCGTAGCAATTTTTAACTTGTTGTGTGCCCAAACAATTGATTCAATTAGCTCTTGCCAGTAGCCGCGACCGCTAAATAGGAACATCAGACTAAAGCCAAAAACGAAATGTCCACCCAGGAACATTAAGCCGTAACCAGACAGGGCTGTATCATAGGATGTAATAACTTGCGACGCTTGTGCCCAAAGGAAATCACGCAACCAACCGTTGTTCGTAATTGACGACATCGCAAAGTTTCCGCCGGTGATATGAGTGACTACCCCATTACTATCGACCGTCCCCCATACATCCGACTGCATCTTCCAAAAGAAGTGAAAAATCACTATCGAAAGTGAGTTATACATCCAGAACAGCCCCAAGAATACATGGTCCCAAGCTGAGACTTGACAAGTACCACCACGACCGGGACCATCGCAAGGGAAGCGGAAACCGAGATTTGCTTTATCTGGAACTAAGCGCGAACTACGTGCAAATAGCACGCCCTTGAGTAGAACTAGCACCGTGACGTGAATTGTAAAGGCGTGGATGTGGTGAATTAAGAAATCTGCTGTTCCTAGAGGAATCGGCATCATTGCCACCTTACCAGCAACAGCTACAATACCACCACCAAAAGCATGACTTACAGGCTCATGTAAACCTGGAGCAGTAACCCCCAATCCTGAGGTCTGCAAATTTTGCAAACCCCCAAACACGTTACCTAGAGGTGCAGCGGGTTGCAAGCCTAGATTTCCAATTGCCATTGTGTGAATATGTTGTACCCACTGGGCAAAAATTGGCTGTAATTGAATCCCCGTATCCGAGAACATATCTTGGGGACGACCAAAAGCCCGCATTGTGTCGTTGTGACAATACATTGCAAAGCTGTGGAAACCGAGGAACTGACACACCCAAGCGAGGTGAGAGATAATTGCATCCCGATGTCGAAGTACCCGGTCGAGTACATTGTTATGATTCACCTCTGGGTCATAGTCCCGCACCATATAAATTGCTGCATGAGCTGCTGCACCAACGATTAAAAAGCCTCCAATCCAGACATGGTGAGTGAACAGAGATACAACCGTGGCATAGTCTGTAGCCAGATAAGGATAGGGCGGCATTGCATACATATGATGGGCAACAATGATGCTCAAAGACCCCAACATTGCCAAATTGATTGCTAGCTGAGCGTGCCAAGAAGTTGTGAGAACTCGGTAAAGACCTTTATGACCTGTAGGACCAATAAAGCTCAAAAATGGCAACATATTAGGATTTCTCAGGTCATCGAGCATCACTTTAATATTGTGACCAATGCTCCAATTCGTACGGTACATATGACCAGCAAAAATGAACATCACAGCTATAGCTAAGTGATGATGTGCCACATCTGTTAACCACAAGCCACCAGTTACGGGGTTTAGACCACCCTTAAATGTTAAGAACTCTGCATATTTTCCCCAGTGCAAAGTAAAGAATGGTAGAACACCACTCAAGAAACCCCAATCAACACTGGGATATAATCTTCCCATCAAGCTAGAGTTCAAGATGAACTCGTGAGGTAAAGGAATATCCTTGAGAGCTACCCCAGCATCTAATAGCTTGTTAGTAGGCAAAGAAACATGAATCAGGTGTCCGCACCAACCCAGAGAACCTAAACCTAAAAGTCCAGCCAAGTGGTGATTTAACATCGATTCCACATTCTGAAACCACTCCAGCTTTGGAGCCCTTTTGTGATAATGGAACCAACCAGCAAATAGCATTAGTGCTGCCATTACTAATGCTCCGATGGCAGTGCAGTATAACTGGAAGGTGTTGGTAAATCCAGCAGCCCGCCACATCTGGAAAAGTCCAGAGGTAATTTGAATACCGTAGAAACCATCACCCATATTAGCATTCAAAATTTCCTGACCAAATATAGGCCAAACCACTTGAGCACTAGGCTTAATGCCTGCGGGGTTGGTCATCCAAGATTCAAAATTGGAGAACTTTGCCCCATGATAATACATCCCGCTCAACCAGATAAAAACTACTGCCAAATGTCCAAAATGAGCAGAAAAGATTTTGCGAGATACATCTTCTAAATCGCTAGTATGAGTATCAAAATCATGAGCCAGGGCGTGCAAGTTCCAAATCCAAGTAGTGCTTTTAGGACCTCTGGCAAGGGAGCGATCAAAATGTCCTGGTTTCGCCCACCTCTCAAAAGAAGTAGGCACCGGGTCTTTATCGACCGCGATCCTCACTTTTTGCTCCCGCTCTGGAGTTATTGTCATTATAATTGTCTCCTTTTTTATAGGGGATTGGGGATTGGCGTCAGCCATATGAATAATGGGCAATGGAAGGTTGATTTTTATGGGTAGTGTGCTGATTAAGACCCAATCGCCAATCCCTATATGCCGCTTGCGGCGGCATGCAGTGCTATCCCTAATCCCCAATCACTTCACAGGTATTACCAGGTTGGATGATATATCTAAGGGAAAAGAGTATACTTTTCCTTCATCCATTACTTTTATTCCCAAGTCAGCCCAGCCGATAGAGTCTGCCCAGCTATTTATTATCCGCCCTTGCTTATCGTGTATGTGGCGATTGAAATTCAAGCCATTGATGTCAAATGCCATAGTGACTACACCCAAAGCCGCTGACCAAATACCTATAACTGGTACAGCTGCCAATAATAAGTGCAAGTTACGCTTATTTGTGAAGCTCAAGCGATGCCATGCAAGTCTTCCTAAATAGTCGTGGGCTGCCATCAAATCGTAAGTTGCTTCTTTTTGCCCAAACTTATAACGACAGTTGATTGACTCATCTTCGCTGACTTTTTGAACCAGAGTTGAGGTCACTAAGGAACCGTGCATTGCACTTAAAAATGCTCCTCCCAAAACCCCAACCACTCCAATCATGTGGAATGGGTTCATAAGAAAGTTGTGTTCGGCTTGTAGCCTGAACATAAAGTAAAAAGTTCCGGAAATACCCAAAGGCATTCCCTCACAGAAGCCTCCTTGTCCTACTGGATAGACTAATAAAACTGCAGCTGCAGCACTTACTGGAGCCGAAAAGGCTAAACTAATCCAAGGACGCATTCCCAAACGATAGCTTAACTCCCATTCCCGATCCTGATAGCAATAAATGCCAATCAAAAAGTGCAGTACAATCAGCTGATACGGACCTCCGTTGTACAGCCATTGATCAAAGGAAGCTGCAGCCCACATAGGATAAAAGTGTAAACCAATTGCTGCCGATGTGGGGACAACAGCGGCAGTGATAATATTATTACCGCCCAACAAAGAGCCACTTATTGGTTCTCCCCAACCATTAATATCTACGGGGGGAGCGGCAATAAATGCAATAATAAAAGTGATCGCTGCGGTAGAAAGAGTAGGTATCATCACCAGTCCAAACCAGCCAATATATAGACGATTATCAGTACTGGTTACCCACCGACAAAATCTTTCCCATAGCGAGATACTTATGCGTTTTTCTAAAACATTGCTTTGATTTTGGCAACCTAAACCAAAATTACCATTGGTCGAGGTCGCAACTGTGCGTTCGGACTGTACCATGAAGGTTAATGGCTCCTTCTCTTAGGTAAGGGTGAAAATCACCCGTAATTATTACCTCACGGATAAATCCGGGAGTTTAAATAAAGGTGAATCTAAGAATTTACACCATGTTCATTCTTGAGCCAGAGGCTCTATCTTTTTGTTACCAGGTTGAACCTAGTAAGAACGATACTGAGATTTTATGATTGAAAAATTATTGTGCACTTCGAATCATTTATCCGCGTGTATGTTAACTCAACCTCAGGAAATTAGCGGCACATAGCATGGCTGCTAATAAAAGAAGGATTCAGGAGTCAAAAGGAGTATTCTGCAAAAAAATAGATTTGACTCCTTATTCCTTCGTTGAGGGGATAGCAATAGTCCAAAATTGCTAAATCTGCGTCCTAATACGGCAATCCAAAATTTCCAATTGTGTAACTCAACTAGTTTCTTTTTGAAGAATAAGAAAAAAATCTGAAGAACTTATGAAGGAGGAGGTTATATTTAAAAAAAGTTACATTTATAGCAGAATTTAGGAGTCAGGAGTCAGAAGTCAGGAGTTAAAAGTCAGAAGTCGTATAAATTTCAACTTGTAAGTGCTTGTGTAATTTCGTCAGCCAAAGTAAACGGATCGTAGGGCTTAGTGATTACTCCCGCCACATGAAGTTGGGTAAAGCGTCGCCGTTCGGCAGGTTGAGTCTTAGCTGTCAATAAAATCACTGGGATATTTTGAGTAAGAGGATTATCTTGCAATCTCTCGAAGGTTGTCAGTCCATCCATCTCGGGCATCATTACATCTAAAAGAATAGCATCGGGCTGTTCGGCTGCAGCCGTAACTAAACCTTCTTTACCCGAACTAGCACTCAGGACTTCCCATTCACCTAAAATTTCCAGACAAAGTTGAGTTGCTTCGCGGATATCTTGTTCATCATCAATGATTAATATACGTTTGTTCATTTTTCATTTGTCATTTATCATTGGTCTGGGATTGCTATTTCCTTATGGAAACGCAATACCTATAGCTGCGCTACCTGCGGATCCGTTACGCTGCGCTAGGCGCTAGCTCGCTAACCTTACGTCGCAATGACATAAACCTGTTGTCCGTTGATAATTCCTGTACTTATTACTTATTACTCATTACTTATTACTTATTACTCATTACTTATTACTAGCAATTAGATTTTAACCATACTACTGATTACTAACAGGTAAGGTGAAGTAAAAGGTACTACCATCCCCTAAATTACTTTCAACCCAAATTCTGCCTCCGTGTTGCTGTACAATACTACGACAGATTGCTAACCCCAAGCCAGTACCTCCTTGATTGCGAGAGTTAGAAGCATCAACTTGTTGAAAACGACCAAAAATTGTTTCTAGTTTATCTTCAGGAATCCCGCGACCTTGATCTATTACTTGAAATATTATTTGAGAATCTTGGAGTTTGGCACTGAGGTACACTGTACTGCGTGGCTGCGAAAATTTAATCGCATTGCTAAGTAAGTTAGTAAGTGTTTGAATGATTCTATCTGGATCTGCCCATAAGTGGGTTTCAACTGGTGCCAAAATCAGATTAATTTCTGCTTTTTCAGCCATTGCTTGCATTTCATCTACTGCTTGAGTCATCAATTCAGCAGCATTGCAATTTTGTTTTTCCATTGTCACTTTCCCGGAATTGATGCGCTCAATATCAAGGATATCGTTAATGAGGCGTACCAAACGGTTAGTATTGTCGAAGGCAATTTCCAGCATTCGCTGACTTTTCGCTGGTTGATTTTTCAGAGAACCGTGGGTAAGTAAACCCAAAGCGCTACGAATAGAAGTTAGGGGTGTCCGCAGTTCGTGGCTTACTACTGAAACAAACTCATTCTTCATTCGTTCTACTATTTGTCGCTCAGTGATATCTTTAAAAATTACAACTGCACCGACAATCTTACCTTGTTCTCTAATTGGCGTACTTACATACTCAACAGGGAATTTTGTTCCATCATGATGATGAAATATATCTCCAGTAATATATTGTACTGCTCCTGTTCTCAGAGTGTGACAAATCGGATTTTCTTCCCAAGAATAAAGAGTTCCGTCAGGTTTTAAGTGTTTCAATATGGTGTGCATAAATCCATCTCCAGATTCATGCAGAAATTTGGGGAGGATGTAAGTGGGATAAGTGTTTAAATCCTTATTGGCAATAGAAACAATCAGTTCTTCCACCTGATATCCTAGCATTCTAGCTGCCGCCGGATTGATAAACGTGAGTTTACCTTGGGAATCCAAACCATAAATTCCCTCGCCAGCAGAGTTTAAAATTAATTCACTTTGCCGACTCAGACGTTCTAAGGAAGCTTTTGCTTGTTTGCGATCGCTAATTTCTCGTACCAATTCTGTATTAGCACGTTGCAATTCTGTTGTTCGTTCCTGCACTCGCTGTTCTAGTTCGGCATTCAAAGCACAGATTTTGATTTCTGCTAGCTTGCGTTCTTCAATGTCTTGCTGCAAACTCGCATTTAGACTGTGTACTTGCTGGTACAGTTGATATTGATGAATTGCCGTGGCAAAATGACCTCCTAGAGCACGAGCAAGTTCAATTTCTGCATTAGTCCATCCTTGGGCTTGACCTTGCTTAAATTCCCGCCATGTTTCAAAAGATATTATGGGGCGCTGTTGTCGTGGGTCATCGCGATCTGGTCGTCGCGCCCACAAAGTTTCGATCTCAATTTCACGGCGAAAAACACTCAAATAACCCAAATGCTTTTGGCGAGATTGCAACTCTATAACTAGCAAGCTACGAACTCCTGCACCATCAAATGTATCAGCTAAATATTCTGGTAATGCTAATTGATGTAAATCTGCGATCGCCCAAGTTTGTTTTCCCGGAGAGACAGTTTCTTGTGTATCTAACCACTTTTGCCAAGTATGATGCTCTTCAAAAGGAATTGGTGATTGTTCCAGAACCTTTTCTCCACTTTCTTTTTCCTGGACCCCATTCTTATCAACTCCCCAGTCGCCACAGACAAATAGTTGTGCCTCTTCTTTATGGTTTGGGGGAGCGATATAAACTCTGCCACCCGCAGATTGAAGAGCAGATACAGTTAATTCTAATGCCTGTTGCAACCGCATCTCGGTCATAGAATGTAACAGTTTTCCTACTCGATTAATAGTGGCTTCCTGTGCTGCTTGAGCCCGGGTTTGTTCGAGCAAGGTACTTTGGGCGATCGCAATGGAAAGTTGATCTGCAACTAACTGTACTATTTGTAATTCTCGCTCTGTTACCTGTCGTGGCGAACTATGATGAGATACCAACAATCCCCATAATTGTTCGCGGTGCAAAATCGGCACTAATAAAGATGATTGTACCCCCATTGATGTGAGATATTCTATATGACAAGGGTCTACGGAACGAAAGCGAATATCATCTTGAGTTATTGACTCTCCAGTTTCTGGACAATCTAATGGACTCAGAGCAATTTCCTGATTTGCTACATCCACAATTGAACGCTGACGTGCTTTAAGAAATAACTCCCTTACTTCAGGGGGGATATCATCAGCGGGAAAATGTTGTCCTAACAGAGATGGTAAAGATTCCTCAGCAACTGATTCAGCAACTACTTCACCACTACCATCTGGGTCAAAACGATATACTTTAACCCGATCAGTTTCCAAGAATGTACGTACTTCTGCAACAGTTCCTGTTAAGATTGCTGGTAATTCCAGAGATTGACGAATTCGATTCATCATTCTATGTAGCAGCATTTCCACAGAGGCGATTGTCTTTTCACCTGTAGGACTAGATTTACCTGATATTTGAGGTGATGGGTTGTTAGGCTGCATTATCTACTGACAAATATAAGGATTAGAAGTCATAACTAATTAGCTATAGTATTAATCGTTCTAAGTAATCTTACTCGCTCTAAACGGTTGAATATGTGAGTCACTAGTTCCGATCCAATCATGGATTTACTTAAACATTCGTTCGCACCTGCATTAAATGCTTTTTCCATGGTGCTAGTATCAGTGTGAACTGTGAAGAAGATGATAGGTAATTCGCTCCAACGAGGTTCATTCCTTACTATTTGGCATAATTCAATACCACTAACATGAGGCATTTCCACGTCAAGAATCAACAAATCTGGGGAATTCTTCGCTAAAATATCCCAGAACCATAATGGTTCATCTAGTGTAAAAATTTTTAGTCCGCAAGGTTCTAGTAATTCACCTAAAAATTCCAAAACTTGTGGGTCGTCATCAACCACCATAACTTTACCCGTTTCTGAACGGTTTTGTGTCGAAAAGTTGGACACTACTTCTAATAAATGCTCGGGAAGTAATGGTTTTTGTAAAAATACATGAGTAACCAATCGAGACAGTTTTACCCGGTTGGATAAATTATCGTCAGCCGTACACAATATAACTGGTATTGGTGGTGTAGTATTTACTAATTTTGCTAGACAATTCCAACAGTCTTCATTTGCTTTATTAAAAGGGAGGTTGAGCAAAATTACATCAAGTTGAAACTTGGTTAATGCTTTTTTTGCTGCGATTAAGTTTCTTACTAGTTTTATACGTATTCCTGATGCAGAAGCTAATTTGAGTATTGTTTTTGCAAATTGTAAATCATCATCGATCGCCACAATCGCCGGATAGTCATTATATTGTGTTGAGAAATCACCCCGTTCGAATGCAGGTTTGTCTAGTTCTTGACGTAAAAGCTTTACTAAATCTCCTAAATGAAGTAAGTCATTACGATTTAAGATTACTTCCGATTTCAATATTTGTTCTATCTCCCTAGCAAGACGCGAACCTTCGTTAAAACCAAAAATACCTAATCCTCCGGCTAACTTATGTGCTTCAGAGTAACCTTTTACCCTTAATTCTTTTTCTAGGGAGTTATCTTCCAATGCAGTAATGATTTTTTCTAGGACTTCTATGCGATCAGTATTTTGTGGTTTGAGTTTTCCCCATGCTTGAGTCAATACTTCTTTAGTTTGTTCCTTTTTCTTACTTTTCTTTGTTTCAGATTTGAGTAGAGATGCTTTCAAAGGAGAATTTACAGATCCTTTGAGGCGATAACCTAATCCATATACCGTCTCAATGAAATCGCTTGGTGCTCCTGCTTTTGTCAGTTTTTGTCGCAAACCTTTGATATGTGCTGTAACTGTATCTTCTTTAGGTGCTTCTTCTATAGACCAAAGGCGGTCTAAAATATCACTTCTGCTAAAGACAATATTACGATTACGAAGAAAAAGCTCTAATAAAAGATACTCCTTGGGAGTAAGACTGAGTAGATTACCGTCATAAGTAACTTCGCAGCTTCCAGGAATCAAACGTAGGTTTTCCCATTCCAAAACAGCTTGTATTGGTTTGTTATTCCGACGTAGTAAAACACGAACTCGAGCTAATAATTCTTTGACTTCAAAAGGTTTAACAACATAATCATCTGCTCCTGCATCCAATCCCAAAACTTTATCGGAACTGGAGTTTTGAGCTGTTAATAAGAGAATAGGTGTTTGATAGTTATGAGAACGTAATTTCTGACAAAGCTCAATACCACCCAATCGGGGTAAGACAACATCCAGCAAAATTAAATCATAGGTAGAAGCTTCCACCAATTCCCAACCAAGCAAACCATTATCAGCAACATCAACAATGTAATGCTGACTGCCAAGAACTTCTTCTAAGGCTTTGGCAGTGCACTCGTCATCTTCAACAACTAGGATTCTCATTTAAAATCACCCTGGTGCACCTAAGACTAGATTTAGATCGGCAGAGATACGAAAAAACACTGAAAAATCAATCGCGATAGCGTTAGGCGAACGCAAAAAGTACTACTAGCAAACAAGTCTGCGATATTATGATGCATAGACATGGATATTATCTATGGTTTACATACGACAATCTACTATTGAAAGCATATTTTTTAAATTGTTTTATTAGAAATCATTATTAACGGGTTTGTCACTCAAAAGTTATCTAGCTTCAATAAAAATTAAACTTGTTTACTTAAATTTATATTGGATGAGTTATCAATCTAAATTAAATGAAAACTTAAATCTACTAGTCAACATTCTTGGAAGACGACCCGGTGGGTGATCTCTACAAACCTCTTTTCCTCCTAACACCTAATCGTCCCTAAGGACGCGGTCTGTCCTGACTCCTACTACAAAAAAATATTATTAGAAAAATAGTTAATTTTTGTAACAAAAACAACATTCTTCATTAGTTCTTCATTTTTATTCAATATCCTTTCTTCATAAACCTGAAGCTAGATTTTTGGGAAAGCCAAATTGGTACTTCAGACTGCAGAAAAAACTTCCCCGTCGCATCTTAACATTATCAAGTTGTTGCAATGGGGAATTTCTAAGGATATATTTGTGAGCCGCTTAGCACCACATAACGCTAGCGGAGTGAGGGCTGTTCTGCTAGTCGTTGTAACTAATAAACATCTAATTTCCTGTCTCATAAACCAATTAAAGGCTACTTAAAACGGTAAGTAGCAATTTCATTTCTTTACATTTTTCTGATAGATACTCAAATACCGTTGCGGAACTTATGACTACATTTTCACAACAGCAGCCTAGACCCCTTTCCCTATGGGAAAAGTTCTGTAATTGGGTCACTAGTACTGAAAATCGACTTTATATAGGTTGGTTTGGGGTTTTAATGATTCCTCTACTGGGAGTCTCCACTTGCGTTTTTATTATCGCCTTTATTGCAGCTCCACCCGTAGATATTGACGGCATTCGCGAACCACTATCAGGTTCGCTACTTTATGGCAACAATATTATTACTGGTGCGGTCGTACCTACCTCCAATGCAATTGGCTTACACTTCTACCCAATTTGGGAAGCTGCTTCCATGGATGAATGGCTATATAATGGCGGCCCATATCAGATGATAGCTTTTCATTACATCCCAGCCCTTGCTTGCTATATGGGTCGGGAGTGGGAGCTTTCTTACCGTTTGGGTATGCGTCCGTGGATTGCTGTTGCTTATAGTGCTCCACTTGCCGCAACTACATCAGTATTCCTGATTTATCCCATCGGACAAGGTAGCTTCTCTGATGGTTTACCTATGGGTATAAGCGGCACCTTTAACTTCATGTTTGTCTTCCAAGCCGAACATAACATCCTTATGAATCCTTTTCATATGTTAGGAGTCGCTGGAGTACTTGGAGGGTCCTTATTCTGTGCAATGCACGGTTCTCTTGTCACCTCTAGTATTGTACGGGAGACTACTGAATCAGAATCCCAAAACTATGGTTACAAATTTGGACAAGAGCAAGAAACATACAACATTGTTGCAGCACATGGCTATTTTGGTCGTCTGATATTCCAATATGCTAGCTTCAACAATAGTCGCTCATTACATTTCTTTCTTGCGGCTTGGCCTGTAATTTGCATTTGGGCGACTGCTATAGGTATCAGTACCATGGCATTCAACCTGAACGGATTCAACTTTAATAATTCGATTCTTGATTCAGAGGGTCGGGTACTTCCTAGTTGGGCCGATCTATTAAATCGAGCAAATCTGGGCTTTGAAGTGATGCACGAACGGAATGCTCACAATTTTCCACTCGATCTTGCTTGTGGTGAAGCTGTTCCTGTAAATGTTTCCTTCAAAGCTCCAGCATTAGCCGCTTCTTAAAGGTAAGTAAAAGAGAAGAAGAAGGGAGAATTTAATTGCAAATTTTTCCCTACTTCTCCCTCTCACCTTGCTTTTATCCCTTACCTATCGGGACCTGGACATTTTTCATTCAAAAAACAGTCTCAAAGCTTCATAAATCAATGGTTTTACGTCAATTGATTGTTTTCTGAATATATCTAGGTTATTGCTAAAGCCACACTGGACGCTTACACCGACGCCGCAAACTCTAGCTGCGCTAAGTTCTGAGCGATTAAGAGCAATTTTTAGCACTTTGAAGTTAATCCTTTGTCATGACTCGCTTTGAGGCTGTTTCTCACTTTTTTGTTGTCTATGTCCCGCTATTCACCTTCATATCAAGTTATTAGTCAGTAGAAACAACTAATGACTAATAACCAACAACTAATAATCAATAAATAATAAGGAGTAAGTAATGAGCGTTGTCACCGAATTGATTCTTAATGCTGATAGTGAAGCCCGATATCCTGCTCCTAAAGAATTAAGAATATTTCAAGACTTCTTAAAAACGGGAGATCAGAGAATTCGGATTGCCAAAATATTGGCAGACAATGAGCAACAAATTGTCCAAAACGGCAGTATGAGATTTTGGGAACGCTGTCCTAATACTCCAAGTAATAGCGGTAACGAACGTAAAACAGCTTCTTGTCAGCGCGACCAGGGATGGTATGTACGCTTAGTAGCTTATTCAATCTTGGCTGGTAGTGAAAAACCCCTTGAAGAAATTGGTACTGTTGGCATTAAAGAAATGTACAACAATTTAGAGATACCATTGAGAAATTTAGTTGAGGCTATGCGTTGCGTCAAAGAAGAAGCTGTATCAATGATGAGTGAAGAAGATGCAGTTGAAGTAGGACCTTATTTTGACTATATAATTCAGGCTCTTTCTTAATTTTTGATTCCTAATCTTTAACTCAGAATACATAGCAGAATTCAGGAGTCAGGAGTCAGGAGTCAGGAGTCAGGATTTAAAACTTTTTTATATATGGTAATGAAGAATTGATCCTGTACCTGATTGATTTGCAATACACTGTAAAAACTTCGTTTGGAAAATTTAGATTATGCAAGATGCAATTACTGCTTTGATTAATTCTTCTGACGTTCAAGGCAAATATCTAGATAATACTTCCTTGGAGAAATTAGAACACTATTTCCATACTGGTGACATGCGGGCGCGATCTGCTACTGTTGTCAGCGCTAATGCTAAAAATATCGTAACTCAGACTGTTGCTAAGTCCTTGCTTTACACAGATATTACAGCTCCTGGTGGAAATATGTACACTTGTCGTCGTTACGCTGCTTGCGTACGTGACTTAGACTATTTTCTGCGCTATGCGACTTATGCCATGTTAGCTGGTGATGTTTCAATTTTAGATGAACGTATCCTTAATGGCTTAAGGGAAACTTATAATTCTCTGGGAGTTCCCGTTGGTGGAACTATCCGAGCAGTGCAAGCGATGAAAGAAGTTGTCGGTAGTATGCTAGGTGCTGAAGCTGGTAAAGAAATGGGTGTTTACTTTGATTACATTGCTGCTGGTCTAAGTTGAAAAGTATTTTTAGTTAAGCCACAAATCTTTTTATAGCAATGGACATATAAGTTAGGACATTATTTTTGGTAAAAAGGGAATGGGGAACAGGGAACGCGTGAATCGTGACCAAAACAGGGAACGGATAAGAAAAAATGTCCTAACAATGATGACTACTGTTATAGCAGTTAATAGTTGATAGTTAATACACCTAAATATCAACTGTAAGCACACTACAAGTAGGATTGTCATGAGCATCATTACAAGATCAATTGCTCAAGCTGACCGAGAAGCTCGTTATCTAAATGCGGGAGAATTAAGTGCAATCCTAGATTTTTACGAAAGTGGACTTTCTCGGATTCGTCTAGCCACAATTCTCGCTGAAAATGAACAAAAAATTGTGGAAAAAGCCAGTTTGAGATTTTGGGAACGGTGTCCTGATACACCCAGTAATAGTGGTAATAAAACTTATAGGGCTTCATGTTTGCGAGACCAAAGTTGGTATGTTCGTCTGATTACTTATTCTATAGTGGTGGGAGACGTGGAACCTTTGGCAAAAATCGGCACTATTGGGGTGAAGGAAATGTACGAATCCCTGGAAATTCCACTCCCAAATTTAGTTGAAGCTATTCGTTCTCTCAAAGAAGCTTCTTTAGAACTTTTATCTCTGAAAGATGTCACCGAAGTTGCACCTTATTTTGACTACTTGATCCAAGGATTGATGGCTTGAGTAGGAGTTGGCGACTAGGGATTAGTGACTAGGGATTGGGAGAACATTGGTAAGGGATAAGTGACAAAGGAAAAATTAAATGAGTGTAAAAGTAAGTGGTGGTAGCCCAGTTATCCATCCACAACAATATCAGACTTTACCTATTGCAGTTATTTCTCAAGCGGAACAAAGAGACCGTTGCTTAACACGTACTGAGTTTCAAGAACTAAAGTCTTTTTTTAGTTCTGGTGAGCTACGATTGGAAATTGCTGCAATCTTAACTAATAATTCAGATGAAATAGTGTCTGCTGGGGCAAACCGTATTTTTGTTGGCGGTTCGCCAATGGATTATCTAGAAAAGCCTCAAGAACAGGTAGCGATGCCAGGTTCGGGTTACTATGTTGGTGAAGATTATCTCACTGCGGCAATCAGGAATCGTGTTGTTCCAGTTAAAGAACGTCTCAAACTAATTAAAGCTCCAAATATTTTTGCTCCTGTTAGAGCTTGGTGGGAACAAGCACGAACACTTTTTACTGACAGAGATCCACTTCCTGGTGGTTTTCGCTTTATCAATATTTCTCGCTATGGACCAAAAAGAATGAAAAGGTCTATGCGAGACTTGTCATGGTTTTTGCGTTACATTACCTACGCCATTGTTGCTGGGGACCCTAGCATTCTCACAGTTAATGTCCGAGGCTTACGTGGAGTAATGCCAGAAGATATAACGGAAGCTACCGTTGTTGCTCTCAAGGAAATGCGGCGGATCTCGGTTAGTTATTTACAGGATAATACTGAGGCGACAAACGTTATTAAGTATTATTTTGATGTTTTGATTTCCGAGTATCTTGAGGAAAAACCTCCAGTCAAACTTAGGATTGGAGTTTCCAATGAGCAGCAAGGTTTGGTCTTACCTGAAAGTTATGCGATCGCATCCCAACACCGACCAAAATTTGTTATGAAGTCGGTTCTACCGGAAACGGAAAAGCAAGTAGTTATAACAGCCGCTTATCGTCAAGTTTTTGAGCGTGACATTACTGCAACATATGCTTTTCCTGGTACTGAACTAGAATCTCAACTTAAGGGTGGACAAATCTCCATGAAAGAGTTTGTTCGGAGGCTGGGTAAATCTCGCCTCTACCGGACACTTTTTTATGAGCCTTATACAATCAGTCGTATTATAGAACTGGCGATACGTCACTTTTTAGGTCGTGGCTTAAGTTCTTTAACAGAGTTTCAAGAATATTTTGCAGTTATAACCAAAGGTGGTTTACCTAAACTGGTAGATACTTTGGTAGATTGCCAAGAATACAGCGATTATTTTGGTGAGGAGACAGTACCATATTTGCGTGGTTTGGGTCAAGAAGCTCAGGAATGTCGTAATTGGGGTCCGCAAATAGATTTATTCAAGTATAGTGCACCCGTTCGTAAAGTTCCCCAGTTTGTCACACTGTTTGCTAAATATCAAAAACCATTACCCGATCATCACCCTTATGGTTGTGGTAATGACCCATTAGAAATTCAATTTGGTGCAATCTTTCCTCAAGAAACCCGGAACCCTCATCCCGAACCTGCATTCTTTAACAAAGATACTCGTCGGATTTTGATTAATTGCGCTTCGCCGGTTCAGAATGCAAATCAGACCAACTATTGCAAAGTACCAGGTTCTTTGGGAAGAGTAATGAAGCTAGAACATGTAGAGAAGTTTTTTGTTCATTCTCTACAAGATAGCCAAAAATCAGATGATACAGTTAATAATAAAAAGCAACAAGAACTTAGTGTAAGTTTAGCCAGACATTCACCCGAAGCGGTAATTAGAGGAGCTTATCGACAGGTATTTGGGCGTGAGTTATTAGAAGGTCAACGTTTAGCAACTGCAGAGACCAAGCTCAAGGGTGGCGAAATTACAATGCGGGAGTTTATCCGTCAGTTAGCTAAGTCTAATTGGTTTCGTCAGATGTATTGGGAAAAACTCTACATTACTAAAGCAATTGAATATATTCATCGACGTTTGTTAGGTCGTCCTACCTATGGACGAGAAGAAATGAATCGCTACTATGATATTTGTGCTACCAAAGGATTTTACGTTCTGATAGATGAAATTATCAACAACCCCGAATATATAGAAGTTTTTGGGGAAAATACAGTTCCTCATGAGCGTTATGTTACACCCAGAGGTTTTGCAATGCGCCGTTCTCGATCGGTTGAGGCTGTAACTGTAAATTTACAGGCTAAATCCTCCGTTTCATCACCATCTGAACTGGATGCATTTATTCCCAAGCATCGCAATGTCCCAAAACAACTTTTCTGGTCAGAATTTGCTGACATGCAACAGCAAAACTCCGAACATGTATCCAACAACTCAAAATCAGAGTTAGTAGCACAAAGCATGACGCAGTTCCAAGAGCCAATAACCGATTCTCAAAATACTGGCTCTCAAAATGAGGATAATTATGAGTATAGTTAAACAAGTCATTCTTAATGCTGACGAAGAACTGCGTTATCCTAGTCCCGGCGAAATTCACATGATTCAAAAATTTTGTCACTCCGGGACGCAGCGAATTCGAATTGCTACAACTTTGGCGAAAAACCAAAGGCGCTTGGTAGAAAGAGGTAGTAATAGATTCTGGAAGGTGTGTCCTAATACCCCCAGTAATAGTGGCAATATGAGAAAGACATCTTCATGTCAGCGCGATCAAGGTTGGTATATTCGTTTAGTTGCTTATTGTGTTTTGGCTGGTAACGAACAGCCATTAACAGAAATTGGCATTGTCGGCATGAAAGAAATGTACAAATCTTTAGGTATACCCTTGGCTAATTGGGTAGAAGCATTGTGCTGTATTAAAGAAGAAGCACGAGAACTTTTAGGTGATGACGATGCAGCTTTCGTTATCCCTTATTTTGACCACATAATTCAAGCCCTTGCTCTACCCGGTACCCCTTACTTTGTAAACGATGGTAATCCGGATTGGTGATGTGGGGATTGGGGACTGGGGTGAGCCCGCGCCTAACGGCGAATGGCGACTGGGGATTGGCGATTAGGTTTTATATTCACTCAACCTATGGCTAACGCCACGCCCTAAGCTGCGCCGATGCTGTTCACTTTCGGTGCTTTTCAAGCTCTTAGCGTAGCTGAGAGCGGATCCGCGAACACCTTTCACCACTCATTACTCATTACTTGTTACTTATTACTCACCACTCACTACTCACTATTACAAAAAAAGGAAAAATAATATGACTGTAGCTCTTAGACGCAGTCAGACTGGTTTAGGATGGTTTGGCATCCTCGATGACTGGCTCAAACGCGATCGCTTTGTTTTCATCGGTTGGTCTGGTCTTTTATTGTTCCCCTGTGCTTACTTGTCTATTGGGGCTTGGTTTACCGGTACAACCTTCGTAACTTCTTGGTACACCCATGGTATTGTCAGTTCTTACATAGAGGGTTGTAATTTCCTTACCGCAGCTGTTTCTACCCCCCCCGATAGTCTAGATCACTCCTTACTATTATTATGGGGACCAGAAGCACAGGGAGATTTTACCCGCTGGTGTCAACTTGGTGGATTATGGAATTTTGTCGCCTTCCATGGTGCTTTTGGTTTAATCGGCTTTATGCTGCGACAATTTGAGATTGCCAGACTTGTGCGTCTTCGACCGTATAATGCGATCGCATTTTCTGCACCTATTGCCGTTTTTGTTTCTGTATTTTTGGTTTATCCATTAGGTCAATCTAGCTGGTTTTTTGCTCCCAGTTTTGGGGTAGCCGCAATTTTCCGTTTCTTGCTATTCTTCCAAGGTTTCCATAACTATACGCTCAACCCGTTCCATATGATGGGCGTAGCAGGTGTATTAGGTGGTGCTTTATTATGTGCTATTCACGGTGCAACAGTGGAAAATACCCTCTTCAAAGATGGTAGAAATTTCAATACTTTCGGTGCTTTTAGTGCAACTCAAGCAGAAGAAACTTATTCCTTTGTTACTGCTAACCGTTTTTGGTCGCAGATTTTTGGAATTGCATTTTCCAATAAGCGATGGTTGCACTTTTTCATGCTGTTTGTACCAGTGACCGGTTTGTGGATGAGTGCAATTGGAATGGCGGGTTTAGCCTTTAATTTACGAGCATATGATTTTATCAGCCAAGAGTTAAGAGCCGCTGAAGATCCAGAGTTTGAGACATTCTACACCAAAAACATTCTCCTGAATGAGGGCGTCAGGGCTTGGATGGCTCCACAAGACCAACCCCACCAAAACTTCCAATTCCCCGAAGAAGTATTACCTCGCGGAAATGCACTTTAGGGGATGGCGATTGGGGTACGCCCGCACCTTACGATGAATGGGGATTGGGGAGTAGGTATTGGTAACTATTTTTATCTCCTATGCCTCCCCACCCCATGACCCATCCCAATCGCTATATGCCGCTTGCGGCGGCACGCAGTGCAATCCCTAATCCCTAATCCCTAATCCCTAATCCCTAATCACTAATCCCTAATCGCTTAATAACAATGGAAACACCTTTTGAAAGTTCAGCTACGAATACCACGACTATCAGTCCGCCTGAGAGCGAAGGTCGCGATCAAGCATCTACTGGATATGCCTGGTGGGCTGGTAATGCCCGTTTCATCAACTTATCTGGGCGCTTCTTAGGAGCTCATGTTGCTCACGCCGGAATAATTGCTTTTTGGGCTGGAGCAATGCTGTTGTTCGAGGTTGCTCACTATATTCCAGATAAGCCCATGTACGAACAGGGCTTAATTTTAATGCCCCACATTGCAACTCTTGGTTTTGGTGTGGGACATGGAGGTGAAGTAATAAGCACTTTCCCATTTTTTGCCATTGCTGTAATCCATCTTATTGGGTCTGCTGTCTTGGGTTTTGGTGGCATTTATCACTCAATCAAAGGTCCCGAAAAGCTAGCAGGTTTTTTCAATTTTGATTGGAGTGATAAAGACAAAGTCACCAGTATTCTTGGATATCACTTGATTGCTCTTGGTGTAGGCGCTTTATTACTTGTATGTAAAGCAATGTTTTGGGGTGGTTTATATGACACTTGGGCTCCAGGAGGCGGTGAAGTGCGCTTTGTGACCAATCCCACCCTTGATCCAAGAATCATTTTTGGTTATGTGTTCAGAAATATTACTGGTGGTCAAGGTAACATTGTCAGCGTTAACAACCTGGAGGATTTAGTAGGCGGTCATATTTGGATGGGCGGAATTCTGATCCTAGGTGGTATTTGGCACATCGTAACTAAGCCATTTAAGTGGACCCATAGAGTCTTTATCTGGTCTGGTGAAGCTTACCTTTCCCAAAGTTTAGGCAATGTCGCCGGACAAGCTTTTATTGCAGCGATGTTTATCTGGTTTAACAATACCGCTTATCCCAGTGAGTTTTATGGTCCTACCGTTGGTGAAGCTGCTACTGCCCAAGTGTTAAATTTTATTGTACGCGACCAAAAGTTAGGGGCTAGTGTTGCTGGGGCTCAAGGTCCTACCGGTTTAGGAAAATATTTACAGCGATCGCCTTCAGGAGAAATCATCTTTGGGGCTGAAACTATGCGCTTTTGGGATGTCAGAGCACCGTGGTTAGAGCCATTACGTGGTCCCAATGGTCTAGATATAGACAAGTTAGAGCATGATATTCAACCTTGGCAAATTCGTCGGGCTGCTGAGTACATGACTCATGCTCCTATCGGCTCTTTGAATTCAGTAGGTGGTTTAGCCACGGAACTTAACTCCTTTAATTTTGTTGGACCTCGTACCTGGCTAGCTTCTTTCCACTTTATCTTTGCATTACTGTTTTTGGTAGGTCACCTGTGGCATGCTGGTCGTGCAAGAGCTGCTGCTGCTGGTTTTGAAAGAGGTATTGAACGTGAAGATGAACCAGTTTTATCTATGAAACCACTGGATTAATCAGTTGTCAGTTACCAGTTACCAGTTATCAGTTATCAGTTGCAAGCTAACTGTTAACTCGTAAATGTTTACTCATCATTGGGCTTTAGTCTTTCATATTTTCCAATTTTAGTAAAAGTTTTGATTTTGGTTGTACCGATGCAGAATTTTTTACTCGAACACATTATTGCTCTTGTCATTGGTAATATTGCGATCGCATTCTTTTCTGTGACTGTGATGTTTTTGAAAAAATTTTTTCCCGGTTCCATCTCAGGCACATATCTGCAACTTTTTTTCTGAAAATTAAGTAATGAAGAAGATTTAGGAGCTATAAATTTTGAATTGTGAATTTTGAGGATGAACTTAACCCAAACAGTAACCCTCAAAATAACAAAGCTACGGGCGATAAGACTCCTAATTCTTCTTTCATAAATAAGGAGTATCATTAATGGGACTACCTTGGTACCGCGTTCACACAGTAGTTTTAAATGACCCAGGACGACTAATTGCTGTCCACCTGATGCACACAGCTCTTACAGCTGGTTGGGCGGGGTCAATGGCTTTATACGAACTAGCCCTTTTTGACCCCAGTGACCCTGTTCTTAACCCGATGTGGCGTCAGGGTATGTTTGTATTGCCTTTTATGGCTCGATTAGGTGTTACCGAATCTTGGGGCGGTTGGAGTATTACGGGCGAGCCTGTTACAGGTTTTAGTCTTTGGACTTTTGAAAGTGTCGCCGCCACTCATATTATCTTAGCTGGCTTATTATTCCTCGCCGCTTGTTGGCACTGGGTTTATTGGGATTTAGATTTATTTATAGACCGCGAGACTAATGAGCCAGTTCTTGACTTGCCAAAAATATTTGGTATTCATTTGTTATTAGCTGGTCTTCTTTGTTTTGGTTTCGGAGCTTTTCACCTTACAGGGATATTTGGTCCTGGTATGTGGGTTTCTGACCCCTATGGATTAAATGGTCACATCGAAGGAGTTGCGCCGGTATGGGGACCAGAGGGCTTTAATCCTTTTAATCCTGGTGGTGTTGTGGCTCATCACATTGCTGCGGGGATTGTTGGTATTATCGGTGGTATTTTCCACATAGCTTTCCGACCACCAGAAGTACTTTACAGAGCTTTAAGAATGGGTAATATTGAAACCGTTCTTGCAAGCGCTCTAGCAACATTCTTCTTTGCGGCTTTCGTTGTTTCTGGCACCATGTGGTATGGTTCGGCTACTACTCCAATTGAACTATTTGGACCAACTCGTTATCAATGGGACAGCGGTTATTTCCAAAAAGAAATTAATCGAAGAGTGCAAACTAAATTAGCTCAAGGTAAAGACCTTTCCCAAGCTTGGTCTAGTATTCCAGATAAATTGGCTTTCTATGACTATGTTGGCAATAGTCCAGCTAAGGGTGGTTTATTCAGAGTAGGAGCCATGAATAAAGGGGATGGTATTGCTCTAACTTGGTCAGGTCATCCAGTTTTTCGGGATGGAGAAGGTCGGGAATTGAAAGTACGACGAATGCCTAATTTCTTTGAAACTTTTCCGGTAGTTTTGACTGACAAAGATGATGTTGTACGTGCCGATATACCCTTCCAGCGCGCATTATCAAAGCTAAGCTTTGAGCAAACTGGTACAACTGTTAGTTTCTATGGTGGTGCACTGGACGGTCAAACATTTACAGATCCAATTGATGTAAAACCACTGGCTCGGCGTGCTCAACTAGGCGAAATTTTTGAGTTTGATAGCAAAACCCTCAAATCTGACGGTATATTCCGTACCAGTACCCGTGGGTGGTTTGCTTTTGCCCATACTATTTGGGGCTTGTTATGGTTCTTCGGACATATTTGGCATGGTTCGCGCACAATTTACCGAGATGTCTTTGCTGGAATTGACCCAGAACTAGACGAACAAGTAGAGTTCGGCGTCTTCCAGAAAGTGGGCGATTTGACTACTCGTAAAAAGCAAACTATTTAATTAGAAGAAACACACAGACATGTAGGGACATACCAGAGCCTGCGGCGTCGGCTTTGCCTCTGGTACATCTCCAGATGATTTAGGAACAATCAAGATGAAAAAATTATTTTTGGCGCTACTTGCAGCAGCTTTTCTTTGGATGAACTTTGCTCCCGTTGCAATGGCTGAGAATACTACACTTGTACCTTGCAATGAATCAGCTGCGTTTGTAGAAAGAATGCAAAATGCACCTGATAGTTATTACACCACTCAGCCATTTAAAGCTTATTCACGTCTACTCTGTGGGGATGATGGTTTACCCCATTTAGTACTTGACCGACTCAGCCTTGCATTTGATGTATTGACTCCGATTGTGATGTTTCTATACATTGCAGGTTGGATTGGTTGGAGTGGTCGTTCTTATCTACGAGCAATTAGAAAAGAAGGCGCAGGGGAAGAAAAGGAACTGTTTATTGATGTGCCACTGTTTTTTAGTTGCATGGTGGCGGCTCTGATGTGGCCTTTATTAACAGTCAAAGAATTCCTTAGTGGTGACTTAGTCGCTAAGGATGAGGAAATTCCGATTTCTATTCGTTAGTTAATTTTGTACTTAGCAATTAATTCTTTAATTAGCTTCACTTGCTCGATCTAAGGAGAATCAATAATGGAGTCACGTTATTTTTTGAAATATCTTTCTACTGCTCCTGTTGTTGCGACTTTGGCAGTAGTTATCCTGTTCATGGTTTTCATTGTGTTAAATTACCTTTTCCCTGGACTACAATACGGCACTTTTTTCCATTCTTTACCAAAATAATTTGATAACTTTGGCTATTTTCTTTTAGTTAATAAGATTGTGATATACCTAAAGGGTGATAGGGCTTTCTAAGCTATCACCTTTATTTTTGTATTTAAAATTCCTGGGAAACGATTTAGTTCATCATTTCTAATAGCTTCAAACTGTGATTTACTGAATCAATTATTAATAAATTTTTGGCAAAACATAATTTGCATACACACTAATACCGGTTAACGAAAAGTGTCTTATGCTACCTTGAAAATATCATTGCATACAAATAAATCAAAAGTATTAAAAAGAACAACCTTATCGGAGGTACGCGTAATAGTATACTTGTTGTCAAGTTTATATATTTTATTTCACAAATAAGAAACTAGAAAAAATAGGTTTTAACCTGCGTCATCAAATCAGTAATGACTGTTTTCTCGTTCGATACATCCCACTATGATTTTTTATATGACTAGGGTTTGTACTGATGCACTGAGTATCATTAATACATTCGTATTTATTAAGTCGTATGAAAAGTAATTACTTCATTTTACTAATTATATTTGGGGTGTTATTTGCAGTGAAAAGTACCTCAACCTCCGTGCAAACATGCTTATTATCAGAACCTGGTGATAGTAAGTCATTTGGTTACGCTTTAGCAATTAGCGATCGCTATTTAGCAGTTGGCGATCCAGAAGCAAATCGCGTTCTTGTATATAGCCATAATCGTAATCAAAAGTGGTTAAGAACAAGAGAAATTTTGCCTCCAAAAGGTTCTGCTGCTGAAGTTGTCGGCTCTGGGTTTGGTTATGATATTTCTTTAGACAAATCGACTTTAGTTGTTGGTGCATACACTGAGAAGCATAAGCCAAATAATCAAGAAATTTTTCAATATACTAATCAACTTGGAGTATCTTTCTCTGGTGGAGTATATAAAGTTTTGCTTGATAAGAAAGCAGAAGTGAAACGGATTGATGCACTTAGTGGTGGTGAAATTTCTGGTTTCTCGGTTTCCGCAGATGGAGGAAGAATTGCTTTCAGTATCAAGGAAGAAGAAGAACCTGGTGGATGGATTGGTAAAGTCAATTTGTTAACAGAAGGTAATGTAAAGCAGATTTTTTCACCTACAAATAGTGCAGAACAGAATTTTGGTGTTGATATCGATCTTAAAAATAATCTACTCCTCGTTGGTTCGACCTTTGATGATACAGGAGCTGCTTGGTTGTTTGACTTGGAAACATCAGAAAATAAACCCCAAAGACTTGCTGTTCCCAATGCTCATATGGGAAGTACTGTAGCAATTTCTGACCAGTTTGCTGTGGTTGGTGCAGTAGGAGGATTAACTTACGCTACACCACCGAAAACCTTAATTAAAGGAATTAAAGATGGTTCAAGAACAGTTATTGATGGAGTTGGTAAACTCTCTTTAGACAAAAATACTTTAGCACGAATGCGTCCCCCCTCAAGTGATGGTGAGCAACAAGCCCTTTTAGAACTATTTAACCTTGACGATATCGCTACACCTCGTCTAGTGAAGGAGCGTAGAGATATAGATCGCGCTCTACTTCAAAACAGCCTTTTGACAACTGTTCAAAAGACCTCTTCTGGCGTAAAGCTCTGTATAGAGCAGCATATTACATCAAAAGACTAGTCCGCTAATTTTCATTTTATTATTTTTTGGAGAATATTGAAATGAGCGTAATTGGTCCTGATAGTAGACAGGTTATTACTTCGTTTGGTACATTTCCTTTTTCTACTGTTACGGCTGTGGATGCTCGATTTGGTAGTGGTGGTGGTATCGGTACTGGAATAGCCATAGCACCAAATCATGTGCTTACCGCAGGTCACAATGCTTACAATGCCCGTAATAATACAAATGCTACTGCTTTAAGGGCCACTGTTAGTGCAAACCAGAATGCTTTGAACTCTCGTTTTATCGGAGCTACAGGTGACCCAGCAGCAAATGTTACAAATGTAAATTTCGTAGATAATTACAACATAACAGAGAGTCCAGGAGATGATATTGCTGTTTTTACAACTAGTAATACTTTACTTCCTGACACTGATGTAATTGGTCTAATTGCGTTTGTCGATCCTGAAACTGCTGGAGGTTTAACTATTGATACAGCAGGATATCCAGGAGACAATGTCTCAGGTAATATACCAGGTAACACTGGGCGACGGGGACGTGATTTAGTACGTTCTCCAGGTGCAGCAGAATCACCAGGTAATATTGTAGGTACATTTAGCGGACGTTTTTTCTACTCTCAAGATGTTGACACTGCTGGTGGTCAGAGCGGAAGTGGTGTTTGGCACACTCTTGACGGTGAGAGTAATCCTCGCGTTTTAGGGATTCATGCTTACGGAGGAAGCACATACAACAGTGGTGTGCTGATTACGACGGATATTTATGATGAAATAATCGACCAGATTGAAACTGATTCTGGAACAACCAATGCTAATGACCTTTCAGAAAATGCAATCATTGGTAGTACTGCTAACGATGATATTTTCGGTTCTTACCGTAGAGAACGCATCCTAGGAAACGATGGTAATGACCAATTATTTGGTGGTGGTGCAAATGACCGCTTAGAAGGTGGCGATGGTGTCGATCAAGCCCTCTTCTCGGAAATATTCACCAACTATGATTTTACAATTACTGACCCCTCCAATCCTGCATTTGAATTCACACATGCACGTGGAAGCCAGAGTGATGCTACAGATACCACCAAGGATATTGAATTCGGTGTCTTTGAATTTGTTGATGCGGATGATAATGGTACCGACGATGATGGAAATCTTTTCTTTGTACCACTCCAAGTAGACCCCAACGACAACACAAAGTTAAAAGATGGTGCGCTTATTACTCCCGAAGAAGATATTCTTGATAATGGCGGTAACAAAATTGGGACAATTACTGTTGAATCTCCAGCTTGGATGTTTGACGGTGATGTAAACTATACTCTTACTATTGGTTCTGAACAGGGAATCTTATACAATTTTGCCTATATTATTGACAGTTCCGGTAGTATGTCTGGAAACAGAATTGTACAAGCTAAAGCTGCCTACCAAGAATTAACTCAATCTTTAATTGATGATGGTATTGCCAATAATAGTGAATTTGCTGTCGTAGATTTTGATAGTTCTGCATCTTTATTCGCTCCACTAGATGCACCTACCACAATTTCTACTATCAATGGGTTAATTGCTGGTGGTAGTACAAACTTTAATTCAGCTTTAGTTGAAGCACAAAATTTCTTTACGTCACGCAATAATAATGCAACTAATATTGCTTATTTTCTCTCTGATGGATTTAATAACGGTCCTGACTTCTCGTCAAGTGCTACACAGTTACAACAATTAGCAGAAGTTCGTGCTTTTGGTATTGGTAATCCGAGTTTAAGTCAATTAAACATTGTCGATTCAGATGATGCTGTTGTGCTTTCAGATCCTGCTGACTTAATCACAGAATTTAATGCAGCAACTGTAGATAAAAATATCATTGAACGCATTGATGTGAAATTAGGTGGTACTGTAGTCGATACAATTACTCCAGATCAATTGGTTGAGGATACACTTGGTCTCAAATTTGAAGGTACTATTGATGGACTCGAAGTCACACGGGAAGCAGAAAATGATATCACCTTCGATGTGGTGTTTAATGATGGTACTCCAACAACTTCTCTAGACTATAAAATTACCACGGGTCAGGAACAGGTCACACAGCAAACGGATAATGGAACAAAACAAATTATTACCTTCAGTGTGAATCAAACTGACTTCATTGAGTCTACGGTGAGCCAGTCGATCAGCCAAGAAAATAATCAAATTAGTCTTGAAAATACTATAGTAAGTCAGCCAGTAATTCGAGAAATCAACGCTAACGACCTTGATAATACTATACGAGTTAGTAACGGTGAAAACACCATATTTGGTAATGGTGGAAATGACCGTTTTATTCTCTCAGGTGGTGTCAACCTGGTAGACGGTGGTGCAGGTATCGATACTGTGGAAATCAATAAGACTCAAGAGGGGGCTGGTGGTGTTTCCAAAAATGGGAATGTAGTCAATATCGGTACTGATAATACTTTACTAAATGTAGAATTTATTGAATTCAGTGATGTTCGACTAGCTGTTGATACACTGGCGGTTACACCAATACTATCTTTAGCAAACCAAGGTATCTCGATCGCAGAAGGTAATACTGGTTCAACTACTGCGACCTTTACTGTTAATCTTTCTAGTACCACAACTGAAGATGTAGTAATTGATTTTACTACTCGTTCAGATGATGCAGATGCAGGAACTGACTTTATAGAAACTACAGGTCAATTGACAATTGCTGCGGGACAAAGCTCTGGTGATATTACGCTGGAAATATTAGGAGATACTGATGTTGAAGGAGATGAATCTGTATTTCTCGATCTGAGTGTGGTTTCTGGTGGAACATTTGCTGATGGAGCAACAACAGAAACTGCTGGGGTCAATATCATTGATGATGATAGTGTAATCAGCATGGCTATTACTGCTGACGATCCTACAGTTGTAGAAGGAGATTCCGATGCTCCATCGACTCTCACACTCACACTTGATCGCTTTGGCGGTTTAAATGGAACTGACACAATTAATATTGAAATTATTGCTGCTGGTGATAATCCTGCTCAAGCATCTGATTTCGTCGATGGTTTTTCTTCACGTGAAGTAACTTTTGCTGCTAGTGAAGATATAAAAACAATTGATATTTCTATCAATCCAGATCAAGAAATTGAAGATGATGAGACATTTGGAATTAAGCTAACAAGTGTTTCAGGGTCTGCATTAGTTCCAAGTGAGGATTTGATATTTACAATACTTGATGATGATGTTAACACACCACCAACTATCACCAGTAATCCAACATTCTCAGTTGCAGAAAACACCACAACAGTAGGAACAATTACCGCAGAAGATGCAGAAGGTAATGACCTAACATTTAACTTATTGGGTGGTGCTGACCAAGGATTATTTACTATCGATTCCAACAGTGGGGAATTAAGCTTTAATAATCCTCCCGATTTTGAAACTGCATCCGATGCTAATACTGATAACAATTACCAAGTTTCTGTTGGTGTTTCTGATGGAAGTGAAACTGTAACTCAAGACTTGACTATTAGCGTTACTGATGAGGAGGAAGAACTTACTGTTGATGATGCTACCTTCACCATAGATGAAAATAGTGACGAAGGAACACAAGTAGGGATTATTACCGCAACCGACCCCGAAGATGAAGCTCTAACTTTTGCAATAACTTCCGGAAACCTTGACCCAGATAATGATAGTAACCTAGCTTTTGCAATTGATCCCTCTACGGGAGCAATTATTGTTAATGACAAAGATGACCTCGACTTTGAAACCACCCCTAGCTTCAATTTAGAGGTTACAGCAACAGATACAGGTAGTTTAAGTGATACAGCAAACGTCACTGTCAACCTTAATGATGTTCCTCCTGCTCAGTTTGATACTGAAAGTAATAACGGAATATTTACTTTGAATGGAGGAGACCCTACCAACATCAAATTTACTTTAACTAACAACGACACCGAAAATGTCAATGAGGTGGGTGTATTTGTTGTAGATGATGAAAACGGTAATATTGATGGGTTAACTCCTGGTTCAGAGGGTTATCTCCAAGCAGCTTTAGAAAAAGCACAAGTCATCTTCTCAGCAATTGCAAATCGCCCTACTGGATTTGACTTGGAAGATATTGAAAGGGTACTTGAAGTTGATTCCGATGCACGTTTGGGCTTCTATCTAGTATCTAATGGTACAACTGATACAACACTAACTGAATTACAAGCAAGCGGAACAACAAATTTACCTATATTCTTTTCCGATTCCTCCAACCTACAAGTATCTGACTTTGCGACAGAAGGCTTTAAATTAAACTGGTCAGATGAAATAGGTAATAGTGACTTCACAGATATGGAGTTGAGCGTACAACTTACTCAAGATGCTCCTACTTCCAGCACTAATTTACAAGGACAAACACAAAATGAAATTATCGATTTGACCGATATCACCGGTCAAGTATCAGTCAATGTTGAAGTACACAGGGAAGCGAATTTCGATAATCTTGTTGGTTTCTATCAAATTACCGATACTAACGGTGGTATTGATATAAATAGTGATGGTGTGGCAGATTTGAATCCTGGTGATAGTGGATATACAGAAGCTGCTTTAACAAATCGCATCACAGGTTTAGATTTGCTTCAAGCAGATAATCAGCAAACTGCTACCTTTGATGGAATTTTGGAGGGTGGAAGTATTTTAGCCTCCTTCATTGTTGTAGATGGAACTGTGGATGAAGCAATTAATAACAATGCAGAAGTCTACTTCTCCTTCTTGGGAGCAAATACGGATCGGGCTGACCATATTCGTTTACTTGGTGATAATAGCTTTGGTTTTGAAGATTTATCTGGTGGTGGGGACAATGACTTTAATGATGTAATTGTACGAGTTAATTTTCCAACAACTTAAAACTGTTTGAAATTTTGCTCTTGTCCTACAATTCGATCGCGATACATCTCTGAAAAAACTTGCGCTCAAAACCCGTAAAATCATACTTTTGATTTTTGAGCGCCAGTTTTTTTTATATTTCCAGTTTTTTTATATTTTGTGAAGCAAAAAAATAAGTTCCTTCTCGCTGGCTTTTTTATTGTGATTATTTACGTTGATGTTACCAAATCAAGATCTGTTTTCACTGATTTGTAGTTGCCCGAGCAGAAAAAAGCTATAATCACGTTTCTATCATTGCCAGATATTCTGCAATTATTCTGATGCTTCGGGCTACTGGTATCATTATTTGTCTGGGTTACATTTTCGGATTGCTATCCACAGCAATTCCTGGGGGAGGTGTTTGGATTCTCCTACTGGGTGTCGTTGGTGCAGTTTTAGCTAAAAGACGTCCAATATCAAGGCGTAAACAGACTGAAGCAATTACGCGACCGCCAACAAAACAAAAAAAATCATTTCTGGCAAATAATACTTCACAATCGGTTAGAGCACAATCAATCAAAACACAATCGATGAAACCAAAATCGATTATCTGGTTGATTGGCGGCTTCATTGGTGTGTTGGCAAGTTTTTATCTTCAATTTCGACTGCCACAACCGCTTCCAAATGATATTAGCAGGTTTATCCCAAAAACAGATAATAATTTTCAAGAACAAGTATTTATTGTCCGAGGTGAAGTAACAAGTAAACCTCGCTTAACTCGTTCTGGACGGGGACAGTTTTGGTTAAAACCCAAACAAATAGATGAGGTAAGAAAAGAAAATAATGCAGACGACACCCTTAAAGGTGTAAACGGTAAATTATATGTTACCGTACCTATTCTTCAAGCTACTGGTTTGCATCCCGGCGAACGAATTGCTGTTACAGGAATTTTATATCAACCACGACCAGCAAGTAATCCTGGCGGTTTTGACTTCCAAAAGTATCTCCAAAGACAAGGAGCTTTTGCTGGTTTGAGCGGACGTCAAGTGAATATTCTAGAGGAAACGCAAGGATGGGGATGGTGGAAAATTCGTCAAAAAATTGTGCGATTGCATCTTGCTGGATTGGGTGTTCCCCAAGGTCCGATGCTAAGTGCAATGGTTTTGGGAAACAAAGCTGTCGATTTACCCTATGACATTCGCGATTTATTTGTTAAAGCAGGATTAGCTCACGTAATTGCAGCTTCAGGATTTCATACTTCCTTAATTTTAGGATTAGTTTTAAATATCACTAAGCGCTTGAGCCGAGGAATACAATTCAGTGCTGGCTGCATTGCTCTGATTGTATTTGTTAGCCTTACAGGTTTTCAAGCTTCCATTCTCAGAGCAGCGATTATGGGATTTGCAGCTTTGTTAGGGATCGGTTTAAAACGTAAAGTAAAGCAGTTGGGATCCTTATTATTAGCCGCAACATTATTATTACTAGTAAACCCCTTATGGATTTGGGATTTGGGTTTCCAGCTTAGTTTTTTAGCCACCCTAGGTTTAATTACAACAGTTCCTCTCATTACCAAGGGTTTAAATTGGTTACCACCCACCATTGCTTCCCTCATATCAGTTCCTGTTGCTGCAACGATTTGGACTTTACCCTTGCAGTTATATGTTTTTGGAGTTGTCCCAGCCTATAGTATTTTACTTAATATCATCAGCACACCATTGATTTCTGCAATCTGTATTGGTGGAATTATCAGTGCTTTAGTGGGTTTAGCCGCTCAAAATATCGGCAGTAGTTTAGCAGGATTTTTGTACTTACCTACAGATTGGTTGATTAAATTAGTTGAATTTTTTAATCAGCTACCAGGAAATTCCATTGCTTTGGGAAAAATTGCTATTTGGCAGCTATTAACTGTTTACGGCATCATTCTTTTAGTTTGTTTTTTAACTTGGTTTAAGCGTAGATGGTGGTTTGGTGGCTTAATTGCATTAATTGTAGTGCTGCTTCCTACTTGGCATAATTCTAGTAATTTATTTCAAGTTACAGTAATGGCTGCAGGAACAGAACCAGTTATAGTTATTCAAAACCAAGGAGAAGTAACATTAATCAATAGCGGTAGCGAAAAAACAGCTAGATTTGCAATAATTCCTTTTTTAAAACAACAAGGTGTAAACCAAATTTTTGCTGCGATCGCCAATAATTTTGAGAATGATAACGAAAGTGGGTGGTTAACACTACTCCAAAATTTTTCATTCAAAAACTTCTATCAATATTCTGCCGTTCCCGAACAAAATTTTTCCCAGAAGATAATCCAGGAGCAATTACAAGCACAAAAAACTATATCTCAACCTTTATTATTAGGAACGCCTATTAATACAGGGACAGCAGTAGTAAACTTAATTAACGAGCGAATTCCAATATTAGAAATTCAAATTCAAAATCAAAGTTGGCTGTTGGTAGGTAATCTCAAACGCAGCGATTTATTTAAAACAGTCGAAAACAATTATTTACCTCATCCTCAAGTATTATGGTATTCAGGTGATGCTTGGCAAAAACTGATTAGCGTTATTAAGCCTAAAGTTGCTATTATTTCTACCCCAGATACTCAACAAACAAAATCTTTGTTGTCAAAAATTCAAAAAGAAACACAAACACAGGTATTCTTCACTCGCAGCGATGGTGCAATAAAATGGACGCCAGAAAACAAATTTGAAGCTGCAATTCAGCAAAATGAAAATCAAACGTCAGTGATGTAATAAGTGAGGAATAGGACGCAGCAAAAAAAGACGATTAAGAATATCAAATAGGGAACCAACAATAATAGAAAAATTTTCTAACAACTTTGGCGATGAATGTAGAGCATTACTAACTAAATAAGGCTTACTGAATAAATACATTAGTTTGACGGACTCACACAATTCGCTTAAAACCCACCAATTATATTGAATTATTTTTTAGAGTAAATTTTCTTGAATCTGCTCATTTTATGTGGAGTTCGACTATACCAACGCAATAATACTTTTGCTAACTGATAGGGATTATGGCGTACATAACCAACTTCATCTTCTTGGATCACATTTGCAGGTACGATCCTTCGTCCTAATTTACTTATAGCTTCGCGATCTATAAATACAGGATGGGATTTTTCCTTTGCATAGCGAAATAAAGCACGAGAAGAGGGAGACTTCTTGTGGACTAATACTGAATTAAATAAACGCCGACCACAAGCCTTATCGATCGCTTCTATGTGATCGGCTACGCTATATCCATCAGTTTCTCCGGGTTGAGTCATAATATTACAGACATAAATACGTGGAGAGGTTGAAGCTGCGATCGCATCAGAAATTTCTGGTACCAAAAGATTAGGAATTACACTAGTATAAAGACTACCAGGTCCCATGACTATACAATCTGCTTCTTTTATAGCTTTGATTGCTGTAGGCAAAGCTGGTGGAGCAGCTGGAGTACAACCAATTTTGGCAATTTTTCCCCCTGCCTCAGTAATATTAGACTCACCTTCAATACGACGACCATCGGTTAGTTCCGCCCAAAGTTGAACGTCACTTAAAGTTGCAGGGAGAACTTGACCTCTAATCGCTAAGACTTTGGAACTTGCTGCAACAGCCCTTTCTAAGTCCCCAGTAATTTCACTCATGGCAGTTAAAAATAAATTACCAAAACTATGGCCGCTCAAACCATCCCCAGCACTAAAACGGTATTGGAATAATTCTGTCAATAGTTTTTCTTCATCTGCCAAACCAGACAAGCAATTACGAATATCTCCTGGCGGTAAAACACCAATTTCTCGACGCAATCTTCCTGAAGAACCACCATCATCGGCAACAGTTACAATTGCCGTAATATTTGCGCTGTAAGCTTTAAGACCCCTTAACAAAGTAGAAAGTCCAGTTCCACCACCAACAACTACAATCTTTGGTCCTCGATATAAACGGCGATGTGCCATCAAGGCATCAACTAATTGCTCTTCACCTTGCGGTCTGAATGCCTCAGTTACGGAACCAACAGTACGGGTTTGCCCCCATAAAAGTAAAACTAAACCGCACAATAAAACAATTGGACCGCTGACATAATAAGGTACAATGTCGGTAATAAACTCTAAAAAAATCTTAAATAATTGAATTATCCTGTAAATTGGGGTAAGTCTGACCCAAATTGCTAATCCTAAACAAGCAAGAATTACGCCACTTACGCTTATTAACAACCAACGCTTAACAGATAGTCCGGGTGATAACCACTTAAACCATTGGCTTACTCGATGAGGAGTGCGGCGGCGAGACTGTTGTTGCACAACATTTAAGGCGTGTTTAAAAAAACCTATTGACATAGCAACAAATGCAACATAAATATAAATTTTGACCTATTGAAAATGTACAACAGTTGGCTTATTCCCTAGGTATGGATTTATTACATTTTCTTTGTCTGTTAGATTTTACGCATTTTATTACAGTTGTCCGCATGTTTATGAACATATCCATCTCCAGAATGATACCCTGAATAAATTTTAGATGGTTAGATGTCCCTATATTTGTGAGAATAAAGTACCTTTATAAAAACTTAAACTGCCTCAGTAAATTTCACCTAAAATAAACAGGACTAAATAATAACTCAATTGTGTTTTGATTCCGGATTCTCATCTTGAAATTTTCCTACAAAAAAACGGACCGTTCCCTACGCTATACTAGTCGCCGTTCCCTGTTAGCCAGCAAAGGGAAAGCACCAGAGCAAAGTTATTAAAACTAATGGAAAAACGTATTTTAGGAATAGATCCGGGTTTAGCAATTTTAGGATTTGGGATAATCAATTGTCAGACAAATCAAACCCAAATTCATCATAATTCTGTACAACTACTTGACTTTGGTGTAATTCGTACACCAGCAAAAACTGAGTTGGGAAAAAGGTTATGCACGTTGCACGATGATTTACATACTTTGATAGAAGAATGGAAACCGGACTTGGTTGCAATAGAAAAATTTTTTTTCTACCGAATGTCAAACACTATTTTGGTTGCACAAGCTAGAGGAGTTGTAATGTTAGCTTTAGCCCAAAAATCTGTTAATACCGTCGAATTTGCCCCTTCTCAAATTAAGTTAGCCCTAACTGGTCGCGGTAACGCGGAAAAATACCAAGTTCAAGAAGCGGTAGCACAGGAATTAGATTTAGACTATGTTCCCCGTCCTGACGATGCTGCTGATGCATTAGCGATCGCATTAACCGCTTGGTTTCAATCTTAAGATGAAAGGCAAAATAAACAGAATTTGCGTGAGAAACATCTGCGAGCAGCCGTGAAGCGTTCACCTGATTAATTTGGTATTACCTGTAAGCTATTACGATCAAAAGCTAAAATCAAATAGTCACCCAAATACTTGTATCTACCGTGGATACCACAACCTGTCCTCGCTGCAAGCAGCACATTGAACCTCAAGCTATTACCTGTCCATTTTGTCGTACCCAGCTAAAAGCTTACGGACATCCAGGAATTCCTTTACATCGTTCTACTAATGAAGAGTATTTGTGCGACACCTGTGTTTATCACAGTGATGATACCTGTAATTTTCCCAAACGCCCTTACGCAAAGGAATGTACCATATACGAAGATATCCGAGTCCAAGAATTAGAACAAAAACAGCAACAAGAAGCAAATAAATTTAGTAATCAATTGATTTTTTGGTTAAAACGCAATCAGTTTTTAATCTTGTTACTGTGTTTGCTATTAATTTGTTTTCTTTTTGCCTTAATAACTTCTGGGTAAATTAATTGGAGAAATTCACCAGAAAAATAAAACAGGAAAAAGAAACTTAAAGCGATCAGATTTCCACCCAAAAAAAAAGTAAAGATTTTGATGTGACAGAACTTTACAATCACTTTGAAATTAAGATGATGGTTGGATAATGATATCAGAATGATCTGGATGAGTTACAACAAACTTATAAATACCGATATCCAAATCTATTAGCTTAGATGCATCTTTGAGAACCGATGTTCTGATCCTCGAACTTCTACAGCGAATATAAAGAGTTCTGTTATTGGGGTCAAAACTCAAATGACAAACACCCCAAAAAGGAAATTTATTTGCCAAAAATTCAGATAATACCTGCATGAAATTCATGAAAGCTTTAGCTCCCAGTAGTGAGAAAAACCTATTATTTCAATAAGCTGAGTGGAAGGGTTAAGAGCAAAACCACGTTTGAACCAAGCGTTTTCTTTTGTTGGCTTATAGATAGTTACGCTTAAACATAATTTAAAATATTGGCCTCAGAGCACAAATATTGTTTTGACATTTTAAATTTTGTCGTTCAAACTACATTCTTGGAAAAATTACTTTGTATCTAAAATTGCATATTTTTTGTAAAATTTGATTGATTTTAATATTTTATTTATATTTTCTGTTTTTATAATTATATTATGTTAGGAAGCATGTACTTAGAAAATTTTATATCATGCCTCTTTGTGGTTTTTTACAATAAGCGATAAGCACGTTTGGACGCACTCCGTGTTTGGGCGCACTACGTGAACAGCTTGCTGCGTGCAAACACCGCATATGCGGTTCAGTGAAGCGCCGTTCGGCTTACCGCGTCTCAGGCATCGCCAAGCCTACGATACAATAATTATCATTATCAATATTTTTGTTAATTGTATTTTCTACTTCAAAACTCTCAAGCCTTATTCAGTAAAGCTTTTGGGCTGCTTGTCACCCCGTGAGGGTGTTCTTGTCGGAAGCTAGAATTTAGGTGCTAATCTTCTAACAATATGGGATGAAGCGCGTAGCGTGCCTGAAGGGCATACTCCCCACCGTCATACGGTGTAAGATACGCCCGCACGAGGAAGCGTGAATGCGTTGGGGTTTAAATCCCCAATGCCTTGCAGGCACGCTGCGCTAATGCAATTCCAAACTTCTTCCTTCTTCCTTCGTTTTAACAGGAATAAAGAATTGATGCTTTTTATTCTCTGAGATTGTTAACTCGCAATTAAAGTGACTTTCGAGAATGTTGTCGATAGAAAATACCACCAAAACCCAAAGCAACCAAGGAACCTAAAACTGAAATCGGTTCTGGAACTTCTGCTACATTTCCTCCAGGTTGTAAAACAGGAGGTGGAGTAGCTGGTGTAATGCTCGAATTACTTTTGTGGTAGGTAAAATTATCCATTACAAAGTTTCTACCTACAATATTATCGTTAGGGTTTGCGTCTACTCCTCCTGATGAAGTAAATTTCACTCTATCGACCCCTATGTAGTCAAAAATAAATTTCTTGGATTGGCTGGGGTTAACAACCACATTTTGTGAATATTTCAATATTCCCCCTGAAAATCCTTCCACCAAGATATTCAATCCATTATTCCAAGCAGCAGTCAGGAAAGTACTTTGAAAGTCGAATAGATCACCTGTAACTTCTGCTGGTTTTGCATACCAATTAAATGCAGTATAGTCCCCTGAAGCTAAACCATTCTCATAACCAGAACCAGGATGAAATATCTGGTTTACGTATCCAAAATTAACCCAGTCTAAACCACCGTAACCGCTTTCTACTGCACCAAATCCATAGGTTGTTTCTATATCATCAAATGTTACTACAACTGCTTCGGCTTGTTTCTCGAATACTGTTGTGATCGCAAGCATACTCAAAACAGTAATTGATACTTTTTTGACTAAGTTTAAAGTGTTTATGTAATTCATTAATTTATAAGGGTAAATTTTGATAGTGCAATTTCTGTAGTCAGTAATGTCAGTAAGACAGTTTTAGTAGAAGCACGTACCTTTTTTATTACCGCGACTTCCGAGAAGAATAGATGTTAAATTTTTTCTTTAGTTCCCAGTAAAATAACGGTTATTCATATACCTATTTATTCAAATAAAGCAATATATGTATTTATCTTATATAAGCTCATGTAACAAAAGTATCAACTAAAGTAATCATAAACAATAATTATTACAATGTAAATCACACGAAATTACACTGATAGTATTTTGTGAAGTGTTTTTTGTCAGTATAATTTCTGCTGTCTACTTTAGAAGAATGATGTCTATTTTTTTCTTAATTTTTTTGCTGACTTTAAAACGATATTAAAATATTCGTTCTGAATATCTCAGCCAAAGAAAATTATCTTAAGAAACAACTTATTCTCATTAAACTGATAAAATTTGCAATAAACCTATATATTAGAAACTAGAAATATAACCAAAGTCAAGATGTAAAAGTTACATTTTTTCCTGAAAAATTGATTCTCTTTTAAAACGAGCATCACAAATAAATTGACAATAATTATTAATAAGCTTTAATATACCTCTATCGTGCAAGCAAGTAACTATTAATACAAATGAAGTCTATCTTACGTTCTTTGGGGCTGGGATTGATGGCTGTGGTTCTTGTCTTCTTAACTAACTGTGCTCAGTCTACAAATATTAGTCAAGAAGATGTGAGCCCTAAAGTTGATATGGTTGCAGCCAATAATATGAACTATACCGAGCAAGTTCAGGCAGGTGTCAAGTATTTCCAAAAACAAGCTCAAGAGCAATTACCATTAGCAGAACAACTTTTAGAAGCTCTTAAAAGCAATAACCTTGAAGCAGCCAAGAAAGCCTATGTGGAGTCTCGTCCACCTTACGAACAAATAGAAGTTTTAGCTGGTAATTTCGAGCAAGAAGATACTGATATTGATGCTCGTCCCTATGCATTTGATAATGGTGACGAAGATGAGGGTTTTAAGGGGTTCCATAAAATTGAGGCTTTTATTTATCGAGATGACAATCTCAAAGCTGCAGTCCCTTATGGAGAAGGTTTGATCGCAAGTATTAAATCACTAATTGATAAGTTAAACGACCCTAGTAATTTCAATGCCAAAGACCATTTTGGTGGTATGATTGCAGTCGCGACTGAAGTTCCTGCAAAGAAAATTTCTAGCGAAGAAGAAACTTGGTCAGATCAAAGCTTATTAATCGAATGGCACTAAGAAAAGCTGGAACCCTTGTGGTTTAAACAGTCTGTAATTGCTTATTTAATTCATGCCGTGG
>NZ_LMTZ01000135.1 GCF_001456025.1 Mastigocoleus testarum BC008 | reverse complement strand
ACAAGCTATTTGCTCAAAAAACTTCGGGAACATATATAACGGTTTAGACACAAATCCTAATCCGTTTAAAATCATTGCTTTGACAACATGTCCTGCACTGACTTTTTCTCCTGGTTTTGACCCTAATAAATCATTAATTATTTCTACTAATCCAATGGAATCTACGATTCCTGCTACTATCCCTAAATGGTCTATATTTTGTATTTCAACATCTTTTATATCAAACATAAAAACAGAATTTTACAACACAATTCTGTTTAAATTCTCACATTATTATTTCGAGCAAAAATATTTTCTTACTTTTTTAAGAATCTTTTTAGCCTCATCAAAGACTTCAACTCAAAATACTTTTTGATAGATCCCAAATTTAATGAGATAACTTCCCATTAGTCTCATGAATATCTAAGTCTTGTTTAATAAATATGTACTAAAAAATCTCATCCCCTTGGTGTGTGACAGTTAGGGTGCGGAAGATGGGTTCAAAATTAGTTTTACAATTACCTTCTGAACTAAAAGATGCAGAAATTGTGGGCGATCGCTTAGTACTTCGCACTGCTTCAAGTTCTAGATAATTTCAATTTTCGTTGTTTAGTGAAGTCTGAATTAAATAAATTCTGAATGAAAAATGTCTGGGTAAATGTTTTTAATACATTTTACGGATGAATTTATTTTATATCTTAAATACTAAGTCTATTACAATACATCAACTAAATGTATGTACTTAATTGGTTCCTCGATTAACAAAATTCTCGCTCGAAATACCTCTCAAAGTCCCAATTGATGATAATTGATCTAAATCCAAATATCGGAAGTGCAATCACCACCGGGATAACGCATTTCATGAGCACGAGAAGGACCATTGGGTTCTTGACTAAAATCAACTAGAAAGTTTTTGTTAATCTGTAGTCCACCCTTGTGTGTATCACAATCAATTTGTAACAAAGTAGACCCAGTTTGTTTTAAGTCACCATAAAATTGATTATCCCAAACACTCAACAGAGAATCTGTCACATATAGCCGCTTACCATCCAAGCTCAGTTGTAGCATTTGAGGACCAGCAGCAGATTGGCGACCTTTTACAGTGCTCCCTTTTTTTAATAATCCTCCCCACCAAACTTGACCAGTCAATTTGGGTTGAGTGGGTAAACTGATATCATATTGTCGGATATCCCCATGCAGCCAGTTGGACAAGTAAATAAATCTATCATCCATTGACAGTAAAATATCAGTAATTAAAGAAGGTACAGGAATCTCCCAACCTTCTATCTCTACAGGTGGAATATCAATAATTTTGGCAACATCCCAATAACCATTGGACTTATTCCAGTGCCAAATATTACCACTCAGAGCTGCACCGACAAAGCCATGAGTACTTAATGGATTATGGTGAAAGCGGACTTCCAAAGGAATCATCCCCTCCTCACCCAAATCAATCGTTTGAATGATTTGACGTTTAGCCCAATCCCAAAAATGAAGCTGTTTACCGTATTTTCCCGCTGCAACGTCTTTGAGATCGAAGCCGGAATAAAAGGTTTTGGGTGCACCCCACTCACTACTTACCATCACATTATGACTCGGCTGATACCAAAAGTCATAATTAAAGCGCATTGTATCTGTTTTTTGTTCCCAATGCCCTGCAATCTCAAAATTTTCATCTAAGAGGAGAAAACCACCAGGTCCATTACCTTCTCTATTCCCCAGCATTGAAATCATTATATTGCCATCAGCCAAACAATGAACTGTGTGAGGTGCACTCAAGTTCGTTTTGACTATGATTTCTTCTGGCTCAATTACTTTGTGGATTTTCGGTGCTCGTTTCTTCTGTGTATCAATGATATACACTCGACTAGAACGGATACCTGGAATCACCAAAAACCGTCGAGATTTACTCTCATCGCCATAACAAGAACTGCAAGCATTCCAGCCAAAGTGGTGAAGTTCATCTCCAATATAGGGCATGGAAAGACGATAAATTACTTGAGAATATGTTGGAGACAGAGGATCCACATCTATAACAGCTAAATAATCTGGTTCTTCAATACCAGTCTCAGCATAAATAGCAACAGTGTAAAGAATCTTTTCTGCTTCCCCTTCCATAGCGTCTTTAGGAGAAGCATAGCCAGGACCACAACAATGAGAATTTTTAGTCATTGATTACACTCCCAAACATCTAAACTATAGCAAATTTTTAAGATTAACCTTCAAAGAAACCAAAAAAGTAATGGAAATGCGCCAGACTGAAAAGGTTTACGCATCAATTGATATCGACATCTTTGCATTTTATCTATTGTTGTTCATTTTATTTACATCTGAACAGAAACTAAATTTAGTTTAGCTAAAAATTCAACTTAACAGTTGAGAAAAATTTAGTACCATTAGAGTTTCGCGCGACTCAGAATCATGGTAAGAATTCAGGTAAATTCAGGATTTAGGAGGGAGCATTCACTTTTGGAAGATATACCACTTCTGGGAAAATATTACAGGAAATGAAGAGTATATGCTTCAAGTTTTACAAGCTTCGACTCCCTTGCAGTCTAACTCGTAAGATGGTATAAATTTTCTTGCATTTCCCCTCGATTAAATGCAAATTTTATTTACTCTTAAAACTAAGTATCAGTAAAATATTTGAGATTAACTGTCCAGTAATTTTGTATAAAAGAAGCATTTATTCACAGGATAAAAGCCTTATAATCTTCAATTTTGTTAGCTAAACGCAAAGCTAAAAAAGAACTTGCATCCTTGAGGGTCTCGTAAATTGAAATCGCTTCTTCTCGGTAGCAAATCTTTTTCTCTTTCGTCCAATAATGTGGTGGTGACTGCAAATTGCTAATTCTATCTGCCAATTTTACCATCCATATTTCCGGTGGTTGTTGCTTGATTCTTTTCAAACTGTCTTCCATTTGAAAATGCTTTGCAATGGATTGATCTTTAGTTAAAGCAAGCACACCTTGGGCTACAGAAGTACCAAATTCAGCTTCTATTTCTGCAAAAGTTATATTAGTGTCCTCGATAGTGTCATGCAAAAGTGCGCATTGAACTGCTAAATTTCCGTCATATTTTTTCTCTGTACTTAATTCTTTTTCTGCACTCAGAGCTGCGATCGCTTCCATACTCACAAAACTCAGATGCATGATATAAGGTATGTCTGAACCAGGTATATTCTGACCTTGATGTGCATGCGCTGCAAACTTATAAGCTTGAATATATTTTTCCTGCGACCAGTTTTTTAGAGTCGGTTGATATTTCTCCATTATTCTCTTGTAAAATTGGTGACTTTCTTTATGTTTAAAATTATGTTATTTCTACCAAGTAAGTAGGCAAGAAAAAAGTAAATTATGTAAATAAATGTAAAATATAGTATTTGGCTCGTAGTAGCGCTTTAGCGCTAAAGCACTATTACAAACAAGTTATTATTTTTCTCACTAACCAAATAAAAACTCACCTACCTATTAATTATCAATTAAAACTACTATAGTAACCCTAAATCATTTGTGTTCGCGTGAGCGTACCGTAGGTAAGAATTAATATTGTAAAGACGTTGCAGAGCCTGCGGCGTCGGCGTTAGCCTCTGCAACGTCTCTACAGGATTTATCTATTCACAAATCAAATATGATTGCTATAAATACAAATTACAAATTATAAATAAGAATATATTAATAGGAATTAGGACACAGTGATATGTGTCCCTACAAGCAAAAATGATACTGTTGAGTGTGAATGATTCTTGGAAATTTTTTAATGTAAAATATTTTAAAATATAAAATACTTTAATTATTAACTCCAATCTGTGAAGATGCTACTTCATTGGCAACTATTCCTATCAGGTTTAATTTAGCAACGATATCTGTAGCTTGTATTAGTTCGTTGCGAGTTACTTGACCTAACCGTGCAACCATAACTATACCTTTACAGTAAGATGCAATGATTCTTGCATCGACCGTACCGAGTAAATGTGGAGTATCAAGTATTACTAAATCGTATTTCTCTTCAAATAACTCCAATAACTCTTTCATCCTTGCAGAACTTAAAAGTTTCACGCTATCTTCTGGGAATGGTCCAGCTGTTAAAACATCAATTGCAGGATGTACGGGCTGAATATAGTCCTGTGGTTGAACGTCACTATCATCCTCGAGTAACAGCGACAAACCCCAATCATTAGAAATTTTCAAAGCATTGTGAAGATTGGGATTACGGAGATTAGCATCAATTAAAAGTACTCGTTTGTGCATTCTGGCTGCACTCATCGCTATTCCCATAGCCAAGGTTGATTTCCCTTCACCCTCAAGTGCCGAAGTTAACATTAGAGATTTGAAAGGTAAAGGAGATTTGAGGATTTGAAGGTTTTGGAAAGCCATATCTAAGCTTTCGTGGGATGGGAAAAAAGAAATTGTTTCTATAAATCTGGGATCTGCAATTTGTCCATTTTTAAATGGTAGATTGAAAAATCGCTTAATTTTTCGCGGAGGTAAAAATTTTGGGATTATACCCAGTAAACGAATATTTGTGAGTTTACTAATTTCTGCAGTGGAATATATGACGTCATTAAATTGCTCACGAATTAATGCTGCTGCAATACCCAGACTTGGACCAATAACTAATGCTCCAAACAACAACATTAATCTACCGCTACCCAAGTAAATTCCCCTTTCCGGCTCTTCTAATATTTGCCAGTCAAACCCCCCTTGGGCTATTTGCAAACCTAAAGATTGACGAGCCTGTAAAAGTTGCTCTAAAGTTTGACGATGGGTTTCTACTTCAGGTAAAAGTCGATTATATTCAGCAATTAGAGTGGGGTAACGACTGAGTTCGGTACGAATTTTTATGGCTGATTCACTGAGACTTTTTTCGTTTGCAATCAGTCCTAGATAAGTTGTGTGTAACTGAAGTAACTCTTCTACTAACTTGATATCAACTCCTGCCATTTGTCCCTTAGTGAGGAGTTTATTAGGATTAATCTTATTTTGGAGTGCAGTTTCGGTTTTAGGAAGAGTATCGATTGCTGTTGTAATTTCAGTTTTTAAGTTTTTCTTGTCACCTAAAGTACGTCCAACTTCTTGTTCTAACAGTGCAAGTTGATTTTGTCTTTTTTCCTCAAGGTTTTTGACTTGGGGTGAATCCTGTGTATAACGCAGTCTTTCCTGAGCTAAAGCTAATTCAGTTTTTTGAATTTCATTCAGTAGAGTTTGATAACGAGTTGATTCGCTTAATCGAGAGGAAACTAGAGCATTTCGGGGCGATGCTGCTACTTTTCTTTCTAAGTTTCGATACCGTGCTTCTACATCCTGGAGTTGAGCACGAGTATTTTCAAGTTGTTGTCGAGTATTTGCTAAGGACTCCAACAAAATTTGTCCTTGCACCTGGGGGTCGAGTAAATTGTGCTTGCGTCGGAATGCTTCTAAATTTTTCTCAGCTTTGACAACAGAGGTTTTGATTTCGGGTAAACGACTATTAACAAAACCAAGTCCTTTATTCAATCGCTCTTTTTGCTGCTCGATATTGTAATCTTGGTAAACTTTTTGTAGAGCTTGCAGTACTTTTTGAGTTTTAATTGGATCGTTATCTTTATAGGAAACTTCGAATACTTGAGAAAGAACTTTGTTAACTCCCGATCCCCCTTCAATTCTTTTAACTTCTAAGGGGCTACTTTGACCTTTTTTACCTTTAATATCTTCTACTTCCATATCATATTCAGCAGGAAGTAGTTCAACAGCTTTTTTGATTAATTTCTTACTCAGCATCAATTGTCTTTGAGCCGTGTAATCAACTACTCGAAAATTAGGATCGGCAAAATCTCTTTCCGTATCTCTTTGATTGTATGGCGATCGCACGCCTTGATAAAGATTAGAACTCACCATGATCTGCATGTAGCTTTGATATGTAGGTTTTGCGATGAAAGCTAATGCAGATGCAATTCCCAACACAACTCCAGAAAAACCCAGTACCAACCAACGTCGGTGTCCCAATATAGTAAAAAACTGTTTTAAATCAACCGCACTTTGTTGTGGATAAGCGGTTATTGCAAGTTGCTTTTGTCCTAAACCTGTATCAACCACCACAAAAACCCTCTAATATCGCAACAGTTTAAATACAAATACAAAATTCGGAATAATTTTCGCAATTATTCTTAAATTGACATTGAAATACAATCACCCCGATTAAAAAAATTACTTTCTTAAAAATTGTTATCTAAACGGCCTTGTATGTGCAACTCCCAGGTAAAGTCTTGATTTTTTCAAAGATTATGAGTTTATCTTCGATTATGAGAATAACATTATGCCGATAAATGTTATCTATTGTAATTTGATTGAAACTGATATTTTTTACTCATGGTATTTAGTTTAGCTTTGTAATTTTGAGATACACCAAAAATAATTTAAGTTTTGTAATCGGGTTAATTTCCTGAATTTTGTGCTTACACAGGAAATTTTAAATGTTTCACGTACTTCTAGATGCAAAGTATCGATTTTTATTAAAATTCGCGTTCAGAAATAAATGATACTCTCGATGTATATTTTTCAATTATTGAATTATCTGAATTATCTGAAATCGCAGGCAAACTTCAATAAAAGATAAATTAAATTGAATTAAAATTTATGAGAACTAATCGAACATAATAAGTGCTAAGTATCATGCTGTATGGATAGTAACTTTTAAATGGTAAATCTAGAGACGATAGTTTACATAATTAACATATAATTGGTGATTTTTTAGTTGATTCTTAAATTTATATTCAGATGCAAAGAATTTTAGCTGCAATTGTGCTCATAAGCAATCTAAAAATAAAAAATTTAGTATCTAGTATCTTTACATAATGTCAATGTCAAGCTATTTGTCATCGAGTAAATTAATGATTATTTGGCGAGAATTTTTAGTTAGAATTTTCTCATCAAAGATTGTTGATAAACATTGACTGTCTGTTTACCAATTAAATCCCAATCCCATTTCTTAGCCTTGTTTAAGTTGTATTTACCCATCTGAATAAGGATATTTTTTTGATCTACAGCTTTTTTCATTGCATCCAATAAGGCTTCCTTACTTTTTGGATCAAATAAAAAACCTCCCGAGTCATCAAGTACTTCTGTAAAAAAACCTAGATTGGGTGCTATACAAGCTTTTGCAAATGACATAGCTAATATTGCAACCCCTGAGGTGGTAAAGACTTTATATGGAAGTATTACACAATCACATGTATTCATATATACCTGTATATCTTTGTCTGCAATTTTGGCAGGAGTGAAGATAATATTAGGAGAAGCTTTAATTTTTTGATGAATTATTTCTCCAATTTCTAGTTCTCCTAACCGCCCTGCAATCAATAAACAAGTATTATGATTAGATATTTTCTGGAAATTATCGATCGCCTCTAAAAAACCTTTATTCCGATATATATTCCCAAATAAAAGAAATACTAATTTATCGTGTTCTATACCTAATAAATCTCGTGCTTTTGAATTGGATATAGTATTTTCGTAAGCACCAATATAATTCCCATGATAAATCACACAAACTTTCTTTTGTCTTGACAAAGACATTGCTGTAGTGATTTGTTGCTTTGTAAAATATGAATGGGTAATGATGCGATCAAACAATCTACCTAAAATTATTGCCCAGATTCCAGAAATTTCTTGTCTGCCATTATCATATTTATCATTCCACTCATGTACAGTCCAAATGACTTTGACGTTGAATAGTTTGAGAATTAATAGCTGAATGGTAAAAATTAAAAATTTTAAAGGTCGACGTAGTATGTCTCGCTCATGAATGAGTTTTCTTTGATTTTTTTTGCCTTGTAAGAAGAAATGTATATCATGGATATGAAAAATATCTGGCTTACCTTGTCGCAGAATTTTAGGCAGAAAAAAAATACTCCCATAGTTATATTCTCCCCCTTCTAATTGAATATTTTGGGATTTCAAACAATTCACTAGAGAACTGTGGTAGGGGTTATTTTCTAAATTAGATAACAGAAAAACTTTCAAACCAATCTATAGTAAAAAAGTATACTCTAATATTTTTTGATTTTTTGTGATGAACATTTCTATAAATATAGTGCACTTTTAATGTAACTTAATCAAGTGATTCAACACTTAAGTCGATCAAACTTAAGTAGCAATCTTCTTATTGCCAGAAAAATGTTAAAGCACAAACTTTAAAGCACGCAACATACATTTTTTTTTAAAAGCGAGTAAGTTCCACCTGCTTTGATACTCGGTATTGACTTTTAGAGTTGATTTGTAACAGCCACATCACAAATTTCCAGTGCTTCTGTTCACTTTCATATTTTGCAAAAAACTTCAACGCCGAAATGATGTGGATCAAAGTCAAACGATTAAATCGATTTTGAGTACTAGAGCGGCGATATATGTGTAATGCAGAGACATTAGGCTGAAATACAACCCTGTAGCTATTATTCCAAACATCTCTACACAAACTGACATCCTCAAAATAGAGAAAAAAGCGTTCGTCAAACAGACCATACTTTGCGACATAATCTCCGCAAATCATCATAAAAGCACCAATTCCCCAATCAACTTCCATGATCTGCTTCGAGGTTAAAGATTCCTTATAGTAGTAATTAAACGGGTGTAAACGATTTTGCAACTTTTCACCCAACAGAATTTTCACACAAAGGTAACTGAAGCTAGGAAATCTTCTCACTGAAGGTTGAATTGTTCTATCCAGGTAAAGTAATTTCGGACAAACAATAGCAATATCTCTCGCCGAATTGAGGGTACTTTGGAGCTTAGTTATAATCTGGGGCTTAAATGTTACATCTGGGTTAACTAAAACATAGATTCTGCTTGGTACTAGTGCGATCGCCTGATTATTACCTCTGGCAAATCCTATATTTTCTTTTCCTTTAATTCCAATAAAAATTTCTGGATATCGACTTTTAAAATCGTCTAAAATTTCTGGGCAACTATCGCTAGATGCATTGTCATAAACAACTATTTTGCCTTTTGTTGGATAATAGGTTTCTATTGCTGCGATACAGGATTCTATTGCTCCCCTTAGACTTTTATCGCTGTTATAGGCAACTATTACAAATGTGATATCGACTATTATGCTCATGATTGCTGAAGCCTCAGAAATGTAAGTGTAGAGTTCCCATTAGTTGCGTGTTTTGGGAAATCATTCAAAATTAGTTAAATATAAAAACTTATATCAATTTCTTGATATGTAATAAGATTGATACCAGCATATTAATACATGAGCTTAAGTAATATTTATTAGAGATATCATTTGACAAAGGCTTAAAGTATAATTTACCAACTAAATATGATTCTTGGTTCTCTCCAAAGGTAGCAATATACATTTCCAAAAGAATTAGAATTTTACCATCAGAGTTTCGATGGTGCGTTCTATTGATTCGAGGGTTTACGAATTAGAAATATTACTATGCTTTATTTTTACTTCCACAAAAATTTTACACTGTTGTGACATATTAGAGTTCCTCAAAATAATTCGTCGAAATATATAGAATTCAACAATATTAAATTTAAGAGCATGTTGATAAATAAATTCTTGAAGTAGTGTGGCTTAGGGCAAAATCGGGATTTCATTGTTTGAATAATTCAAAATTTGTTGTAATCCACTCATGTCATACTTGAAAGTGAGATAAGGTGAAAGTGAGATAAGTTCGTAGATTTAGCACACTCTGCAATAATTTTATTTTTTACTCATAAACACCTTCTAAGAAAATAAAACTCAAACTTAGTTTTAATGGGAAACGAGGTAAATAAGAAAGCTCATCCAATAAAAGCTCATCCAGTAAGTGATACATAAAATGTAGAAATCTATACAACGCTATCATAGGTTACAAATGTTACCATAATAACGCCGGACGTGAAACTAGTCTATATGTGTATATTTATATCGCTTCTATTTACTAACCTGTGATTTAGCAGTAATTAAAAGTCAATCAATATCATAGGAACATCATTTTGACATATTCTCGCGATCTAAGTGTAATATATTAAAACTAACCGACAATCGGTTAACATAACCCATAATGTTGTTAGCTTGCCTTTATTCTGCGAGAATTTCGTTTTTACCTGTACTTTTGCAGTATTAGCGATTTGGATAATCTTTATTGGGTACGAGATTTTAAATTTCAATTCTATGGGCTGAAATTTCTTTCATAGAAATTATATTGCCATATCGTGAGAAGTCTGAAGCATCTAGAAAATAAAAGTTTCAGATAGTCTTAGATATGAATAAATATTGATGAGAGTGAACGCTCAAAACTTGAAGCTGGCGTTCTAGCATCACAGCACTAAGGAATTTAACCGCTATCTACTAATTATTCTTATTTTGATATTAGGGGCAAAAATGAAGATACTTGATGCTGTCAAACAAGCATTTAAAAACGCAACTAATCATTGTCTAGGCAAATGTAATATTTGTGGTCGGCACACGTTCTTTGTTTGTATTGATGCTCTAGCGGCACGTAATAATATGTACTGCCTTTTCTGTCGTAGTTCGTCTCGAAAAAGGCATGTTGCTAAAGTCTTATTAAATCTGTTCACTCCCCATTTGACAGCAATTAATGATATTTCAAGAGTTGGTAAGTATCGTATTTATAATGCAGATGTCGGTGATGCTTTTGGTAAAATCCTAAATAATTATCAGTTATATGTCTGTTCTAGTTTTATTCCAGGGATAACTCCAGGAACAGAAATTAGTTCCAGAGTATTTTGTCAAAACTTAGAAAATTTGAATTTTTCAGATAAGAGTTTTGATATTGTTATTACTGAGGATGTGTTTGAACATTTAAAACATCATGAAAAAGGTTTTAAGGAAGTTCATCGCATTCTTAAAACGGGTGGATATCATATTTTTACTGTTCCCTGTTATTTTGACCGAACAACATTAGTCAGGGTTGATACTCGCGGAGATAAAGAAATTCATCTTTTACCGCCAGAATATCATGGGGATAGAATCAGAGGTAAAATTTTAGCGTATAGAACTTTTGGAATAGATATATTTCCACTGCTAACAAAAATTGGATTTGATACTCAAGTTGACTTTTCCAACTATCTGGATCGAAAGTCAGGAATATTCGACAGTTATGTTTTTTACTCTAAGAAAGTTGATTAGAAAAAGCATTGAGGATCGGGTACGAGGATTGGGGAAATAAATATTTTCATCTCTGCTCAAATCAAATACTCCAGTTTCCAATACTTGTAATGATGCTAACAGTACATAGTACTTGCGGTATGCTAAGCATTAATACTAATCCCTAATCGCCATCAAGCAATGAATCCCTTAATCATTAGTACTTTTGACATTAGCGGTGGTGCTGCTCGTGCAGCTTTTCGCTTACATCAAGGTTTAAGGGAAATAAATATTAATTCTCGCATGCTAGTTCAATATAAAAGTAGTAATGAGGAAAATGTTATTGGGGCAAAAAATAAATTAGAAAAGTGGTTTAACCAAATGCGCCCCACTTTGGATAATTTTCCCCTCAAGTATTACCCCCAACGGAGTGATGAAGTTTTTTCCGGACAGTGGCTACCGGAAACAGTGGTACAAAAAGTAAAGTCACTTGCAACTGATGTAATTAATATTCATTGGGTGGGTGGTTATTTGCAAATTGAAACTATTGCCAAATTTAAGCAGCCTCTGGTGTGGACATTCCACGATATGTGGGGATTTACGGGAGGCTGTCACTACACTTTTGAGTGCGATCGCTATAAAAGTAATTGTGGTAGTTGTCCCCAATTAAACTCATCACAAGACAAAGATATTTCCCATTGGATATGGAAGCGTAAAATCAGATCGTGGCAAAAACTCAATTTGACGATTGTTAGCCCTAGTAAATGGTTAGCCCAATGCGCCCTTCAAAGTTCTTTGTTTCAAAATTATCGCATCGAGGTAATTCCTAATGGTATTGACTTAAAACGTTATAAACCTATGGATCGAAATTTAGCTAGAGAATGGCTCAATTTACCTCAAGACAAGCAATTAATTCTATTTGGAGCGGCATTTACCAATCAGAAGCGTAAAGGTATTCACCTATTGTATTCTGCCTTGGGAAATTTAAAACAGGCAGGATATTGCGATCAAGTAGAGCTAGTTATATTTGGTTCTTCCGAGCCCAGAAACTTAAGTCATCTAGGATTTAAATATCATTATATGGGTAGTCTCCATGATGATATCACCTTGGCTCTCCTCTATGCTGCAGTTGATATGTTTGTTGCACCTTCAATTCAAGATAATTTACCAAATACAGTTATAGAGGCGCTAGCATGTGGGACACCCTGTGTCGCCTTTAACATCGGAGGAATGCCAGATTCCATCGAACATCAACGTAATGGTTATCTTGCTCAACCCTTTGATACGGAAGATTTCGCAGCAGGTATAATCTGGATTTTGTCGGCGAGTAATGAAGATATTGTGAGTCTGCGATCGCGATCGCGGGAAAAAGTTGAGCGAGAATTTTCTTTGCAATTACAGGCTCAACGTTATTCTCAACTATTTGCAGAAGTTCTGGGGAATTAGTCTCGGAAATTAAACATAATTAATCTGAACAGATAAGCAAGTGAATATTAACGCCCATACTACAAGTAATATTGAACGGCATAGAACTAATTATTTCTTCTATGCTCTAATTTTATATAGTGTTGGAATATTATATTTAATTCCCTATGAGTTCCAAATTCCCCATGCAAAAATTTGTTTACCACTGTTAGGATTAATTTTATTAGTACAGTTACTTTACGATAAAAGCAAATTACTTGTAATTGATATTGTCATAGTTTGCTTAATCCTCATTGCTAGCATTATAAACTTTTCCTCATATCACTTATTTAGATATAGTTTGCCAATATGTTTAATGGCAATAGGTTTTAGTGGTTGCAAACAAATTCCCATCAAAAGGTCATTTTTAACTTGCTTGTGTTGGATGACTTCTGTTGCCATGATCTTACAAATGGCAATTTACAGACGACAAGAATTTGATGGTAGTGGCAGAATTACCCTAAGCGTAAGCGATCCTAATATTTCTGGCTTGTACATGTTACTTTTTTTATTCCTTTGCTATAAAATCAAATTTAAGCCAGGAATAGTTTTAGGTCTAGTGTCTAGCTTACTGTTCTTGAGCCGTAATTATTTTCTGACTCTAATTATTTTCTTTTTAATAGTTATTTTTGAAAATATATTTACTAAGTTTGCTCTGAAAATAAATTTTATACTTATCTTTGTAGTTGCGAATATCTTTGGGATTTTAATTGGAGAGTATTTTCTAAATCATATTGAAATAGGATTTGCTTATGATACAGGTTCATCTCGTCTACTTTCTTTGAATGATAAGTCTAATTTAGCGAGATTTGAAGCTAACCGTTTTTTGATTAACTCTTACATAAATAATTTGACTTTAGCATTGAGAGGTTATGGCGCAGAATACGAAAATGTTTTTCGACCAATTGGTGCCATTATTCATAATTCCTTTTTAGAAGTTATTGCTTACACTGGTATACCATTGGGAATTCTTTACTTCTGGGTCATGCTACGTGTATTTAAAGGATATTATCTTCCCGAAAATTGCAAATATATTTTGCCATATATATTTTTCTGTTTATTTTTACATACAGGTTTACAAGGACTTTGTCCTTTCTTTTTTGTATCTATCTTAGCAATGTCAGTTGAAAACTAATCATAATTCCGGTTATATCATTAATCCCTCATAATTCATCGTAAAAGCCAAAGATGTCACCCAAAATATCAATTATTACACCTTGCTATAATTCTGAGAAAACAATTGAAAAAACGATTCAGAGTGTCATCGAACAACAGAGTACTTACCAAATAGAATATATAGTTATTGATGGTGGTTCTACCGACCTAACTTGTGAAATCATTAATCAATATTCTCAATATATAAGTAAGTTTATATCTGAGCCTGATTCTGGTGCTTACGATGCAATGAATAAAGGAATAAAGGTCGCAACAGGGGATATTATTGGCATTATTAATTCAGATGATTGGTACAATCCTAATGCTATCAAAATAGTAGAAAAAGAATTTGATAAATATCCAGATATAGATATAATATATTCTCCAATTGATAACTATTTTGCCGAGGAATATGTAGCGAAATTTATCCCTGGTAAATTAGATAAATTAATCATCAGATTTACTTTAAATCATCCATCCTGTTTTATTAAAAAGCATGTATATAATACTGTAGGTTTATATAATATCCAGTATTCAATTGCTGCAGATTATGCAATGATTTTACAGATATTTTTATTGGGATATAAATTTCATTACGTTGATATCCCTTTAGCTGCATATTCTCTCAATGGGATGAGTTCCTCTAATAATCCTTGGGATAGATTAAAGCTAATCCGAGAGTCTTGGATAGTAAGTACTCAAACTCTTAAATCTCTCACGAAAAAAACAATATTGCAAAATAATTTACCTAAACATTTAACTTTGCAACGTTTCCAAGCTTATTTACTTTGGGTTATCAATGAAATTTTTGCTCTTCCAATCAGATATTTCCTGAAACCACCAACCGCAAGAAAATTAAAGCAATATATTACTAAGTATGTAAGACAACCAATATCAAAAGATTATGGTCAATGGTAATCAGTCTGTACGTAGATGTTTGTTTATTTCTGCTCATGCTCCAACAAAACTATACCCCCAAGCAGGACAGAAAATAGCTTTAGATAATCTTGAAAAATATGCTGCGATCGCTGATGAAATTGACATTATCGCGATCGCCAATCAATCTGAAATTAATGCAGCATCAGACCTATGCAAAAAGTTTAGCAAAAACCTTCACCTCTATCCACTTTCAAAACTGACTAAAATTAATAATTGTTTACGAAATATTTCTATCCCTTTAAAATTTGCTACCCGTTTTAAAAATGAAGTAGCAGTAAAAATGCAAGAATTGCTACTTACATACGAGTATGACATTATTCATTTTGAATATTCCCATGCAGCAGTTTACCTAGAATTACTACAGGAACTGCTAAAAATTCAAGCGTGCAAATCTAAAAGTTTGAAAAATCAAGAAATAAGAATAATTATTAGTATTCATGATATTATATCTCATTCTTTTTTAAGAAAATCTGTACATAATCCTTTATTGGGAATAGAATTAGCTAGAATATTTCACTACGAAAATAAATTATATTCCGCTGCAAGTAAATTATGGGTTCTATCTGAAAAAGACCGTAATATTCTTACTTCTTTATTTACAATTCCAGTTGATAAAATAATCGTTAATCCTCCCAAGTTAAGTAGTTTTCTTAGTAATATTCATCGGGAACCAGAAAAAATAGAACCAAGGACTTTACTTTTTTGGGCAGCCATGAATCGCCCAGAAAATGAAAGAGGAATTATTATCTTTGTCGAGAAATGCTTCCGGAAAATTTTAGAAAAATTTCCTGACTTCAAATTATATATTGTTGGTTATAAGCCTTCGAAAAAAATTTTGAAACTTGCAGATAAAAATATCATAGTTACTGGTTTTGTTGAAGACCCAAGACAATTCTTTGAAAAAGCAGAAATTGGTATTGTTCCATTATTAGAAGGAGCCGGAATTAAATTAAAAACTTTAGAAATGCTTCATGTTAACATGCCTGTAATTAGTACCAGTATCGGTGCAGAGGGGATAGATGTTAAAAATCAATATTTGCTAATAAATAATAATTTTGATGAATGGGTGAATTTAATCGGAAATATTACCTTGAGTAAATGCTAAGTGAATCGGTTATTACTCTTCTGAGCAGGTTAAAAATATTTTAAACAATTAAGTCAGAGTAAGAAAAAATACATTTAATCATTCTCGAATATTCTTCTGCCATAAGTATTTATTAAAGTAGAAGTAATATTGATTTGAAAAGTGGCATTATAAAGAATTAGGATAGAAGAATTAAGATGAGATTTTATAACTAAAATAAATTTAAACTTTAAAGCGATGAATTATCATTTAATTGACAGTTATAACCTCTATTTAGTAACAATTTCAGTTGTCATCGCTATTTTGGCATCTTATACCGTCCTGAAATTAGCAGGAAGAATAGCAGTCGCAAAGGGATGGTTGCGACGCTGTTGGCTAGTTGGTGGAGCTGTAGGAATGGGTTCAGGGATTTGGTCGATGCATTTTATAGGGATGCTTGCATTTAAGGCTCCGGTACCGATCGATTATGATTTTGTGTTGGTTTTGATTTCTACGTTGCCGGCAATTTTCGCATCTGGATTAGTGCTATTTATTGTTAGTAATCCTACGATCGGCTCTTTGGAGTTGATTGGCGGTAGTCTATGTATGGGAGGAGGAATCACCACTACCCATTACTTGGGGATGGCTGCGATGCAAACCCCAGCAATAATGCATTATGATTTGACCTTAGTGTTAATTTCAGTATTTATTGCGTTCTTGGTTTCCTCAATTGCACTTTTTCTCACTTTTCAACTCCGTTCTGAATCAATACCTAAACGTCGACTAAAGCAGGTTTTTGCAGCTATCATTATGGGCTTTGCAATTGCCAGCATGCATTACACCGGAATGTTAGCCCTAAGTTTTCAAGCGTCAAGTGATGTTGCATTAAGTACATTTTTATTAACAACAAAAGATGCGAACTTGTTAGCAACTGGGGTTACGATAGGGACCTTAATTATATTGGGTTTAGCCTTACTCACTACTTTATTCGACCGACAACTTTCCGCAAAAGAAGAAAGTCATCAACAATTAAAAACCATTCTTGAGGGAATTAAGGTTGGTGTTTTAGTCGTTGGTTCTGACTCAAAAATTTATATGAGCAACCAAGCAGTTTGCGATCTGTTGGGAAAGACTGAAATAGAGTTACGGAATCTTTGGGAAACCTTTTGTCAAAATTATCATATTCAAGAACTTGAAACTTTCAACCTCTCAAAAATTCAAACTTTATCAAAATATGATTGGGCTCTGCATGAAGTTTTTTGTGCAATTGTTTCATCCCAAACTGTTGACAACGCAGTGATGAGCCTAACGAGGACAGAACTTGAGAAGCAGAACTGGTTGTTAGTCAATATAGTTCCTCAATTAAATAGCGACAGTAAAATAGAGAAGGTTGTCTGTACTTTTAGCGATATCACCAATCTTAAGCACAAGGAAGAAGCTCTGCGAGCAAGTGAAGCTAAAAACCGTGTATTAGCTGAAGTTGCAACAGCCCAAGCCCAAGAATTAGAAAATACTTTAAACAAACTCAAATTAACCCAGACTCAACTTATTCAGCAGGAAAAAATGTCTAGTTTGGGACAAATGGTCGCAGGAATTGCCCATGAGGTTAATAATCCCATCAGTGTTATTTACGGCAATTTAACCCATGCAAAAAAATATACAAAAGACTTAGTTGAATTACTCCATATTTATCAAAATGAATATCCTCAAGGGAGCCCAAAAATTCAAGCCAAACTTGAAGAGGTAGAGTTTGACTATATTATTGAGGATTTAAATAAGTTATTCACATCAATGAAATTTGGTAGTGACAGAATGCGGAAAATAGTCTTATCTCTGCGGAATTTTTCTCGCTTAGATGAGGCAACAATGAAAAAAGTTGATATTCATGAAGGTTTGGATAATACTTTACTTTTGCTAGCACATAGATTAAAGCCAGAATATAATTTACCACAAATAATTATTTATAAACACTATGGTGAGTTACCCAGAATTAACTGTTATGCAGGACAGTTAAATCAAGTATTCAAAAATATCCTTGACAACGCCATTGATGCTCTGAGAGATTCTTTCGAATTTTATGATTGGACTATTGCAGAAAAAAAATATTTTGCTCCAGATAAAAATAATTTTTTGAATGGATACACAGAACAATTATTCAACTTACCTTCTATTTATATTTATACAAAATTGATTGATAAATCTAGAATTATAATTGATATTGCTAACAATGGTCCTAGTATTCCTGAATCTATTCGACTGAGAATTTTCGACCCGTTTTTCACTACGAAACCAGTTGGTCGTGGTACGGGTTTAGGCTTATCAATTAGTTATCAAATTATTCACAAACACTCTGGAATATTGGAGTGTATTTCTCAGCCAGGATGGGGAACAAAGTTTCGGATAGAACTGCCCATAATATAACGCTATATTGTAATTCAAAATTCATTAGCATCGCGTGTCCGTAGGACATAAGGAAAAAGTCAAAATTCAAAATATGACCTGCGGTCACGCAATACCTACGGTACGCTATCGCTAGCCGCTAACAAAATTCAAAATTGTATTACTCATAATTTCCAAGATTTATAAATCTCTTAAATTAATTAGAGTTACACATACTAAAATGTAATTATTTTATAGTTATTGATTCATWACCAATTACCAATTACCAATTACCAATTACCAATTACCAATTACCAATTACCAATTACCAATTACCAATTACCAATTACCAATTACCAATCATAAACAACTAATTTTCAGTTTTGTAATTCCTCTGATAATAATACTGATATTCTGGGGAAAGTAGAGGTTCCCACCATTCACGATAATTAGGGTACCACTGCACGGTTAAAAGTCCGCTTAATTAGTTCCCATATAACCCTATTGAAAAGACGGCGGTTATTACCTAATAATCCTTTTACTCATTACTCATTACTGTGCGCTGTGTACACTTACGTGTCCCGCTAGACCGCGCCGCGAGCGGCGAATGCTAACGCACCCCGCAATACCTTACGGTACGCTTGCGCTAGGCGCTAACATTACTCACTACTTATTACTTGTTACTCATTACTCATTACTCATTACTTCTACAGGATATAGCGATTAATAAAAAACTCAACCTATTAATTGATACAGATCGATGCAATTAGCAATTTATAACCTAAAAGTTTTACCTTTAATGATTCTTCTCCTGCAAAATTTTTTCTAGTTCTACTTTCATCTCTGTATTGCTTACATGTTTTGTTCCCAACTGTCGCATCATAACACCAGTTGATAAACTTGCTAGTATTGCAGCCTCCCAACTAGACGCACCAGTTGCTAAGCCTAAAGAAAATAAAGTTGTTAAAGTATCTTGAATGTCTGTAATATATAGTACTTTGTTCTGATTGAAACTAGGTATGTGATGTTTACTGCCATTACGTTCCAACAAAACCATTCCATTTGCAGTACCTGTAATTAAAATATGTTGTCCTTGGGTTAATGCAAATAAATCTTTGCCGGCTTCAGTTAATTTCTTTTCATTGTTGATAGTATATCCTACTGATTTCTCCGCTTCTCTTAAATTCAAAACAAATGCCCTTGCACCGCGATATCTTTCCAAATGCTTTTGGGTATTAACAATTGTTTGAGGAGCAGAAACTGCAGCGGAAATTACTGGTTTAGTCATAGTTCCATCTCCGCGATCGCAGCAAACAATTACATCCACTGATGCTATTTGTTGTTTGATATATTCTGCTAATTCTAATTGCGCGTCTGGTTGAGGAAATTCATCTGATTTGCGATCAATTGCAACTATTTGCTGCTTAAAAGATGGTTGAGAATAACTTAAAATCCTTGTTCTGGTAACTGTAACTCTACTTGGATCGCAGAAAATACCATCAATATTAATATTTTCGGTTTTTAATAAATTACGTAACGCTTTTCCTTCGTCATCCTTTCCTATTAAGCCTACAGCTTTAACTTGCGCGCCCAAATGAGCCAGTTTATATGCTATATTTCCAGCATTTCCTGGGGTTCTGGATGTTTCTTTGTGACGGAGAATTAATATTGGGGCTTCAGAAGAAATATCTTCTACTTTACCAATGAGGTATTCATCCAAGGTTAAATCTCCCATGATGAGAATTTTTGCTTGGGTGAAGTTATTTAACAAATGTAATAAACGCTCTTCGGAAATACGTAATTTGTGAAGAAAATCAGAGTCAAAAGGCATGATTGGGCAAATAATCTAGAATTCATAAATTAAATATCAGCATCAGATTCTACACTTACATATAAAAAGTAAGAGTGATCTAGAAAACATGAGTTTTTAAAACCTTCTTTTCCCCTACCCGATATATTTGTTTGTCAAACTGCTACTTAATACAGTACCAAAAAATCATGAGACATAAATTATACTCCTGTATCAGAATTTTCCCTACACCTCTCACACTTCTTCCCCTCCCCTCTCCCTCTCATTCTTAAAGGGTGCGATCTAGGGCTTGACTTTGTCCTTAGGGTAAAGTGTTCGATTAAATAGAAGCGATTTGAGGTTTTCCCATGCTTAGAATTAGTGACTTTGCTCAGCTTAGTCGTGTTTCGCCAAAGGCGTTACGTCTCTATGACCGCATGGGTTTACTCAAACCGATAAAAGTGGACAGCTTTACCGGTTATCGCTATTACTCAGCAATTCAATTACCCCGTCTTAACCGAATCCTGGTCTTTAAGGAATTGGGATTTTCTCTAGAACAAATAGCTAAATTACTAGATGAAAATATTCCTGCTGAAGAAATTAGAGGAATGTTACGTATTAAACATCTCGAAATTCAGCAGCGATTGTTAGAAGACCAAGTTCGGTTAGCGCGGGTAGAGATGCGGTTAAGTGAAATCGAACAGGAGAAAAAAATGCCAAACTATGAAGTTATTCTTAAGCCCGTGGAATCTCAACTTGTGGCTGTAACGGTTGGAGTTATTCCCAATTATCAAGATTGTGGACCAATATTTGAACGTCTATTTGGTGAAGCATACGCTTATGTATCTCGTCACAATCTAAAACAGTCTGGAAATGGTATTTCTATCTATCACGATACTAAATTGCGCGATCGCTATATTCCTGTTGAAGCTGCTGTACCAATATACGAAAAAATTCCCAGTAATGAAAAAGTTTTAGTTTATGAATTACCGGGGGTTGAAGATATGGCTTGTACAGTACATCAAGGGTCATTCGCTAGTTTAGGACAAGCATACAATATTTTACTCGAATGGGTAGAAAAAAATGGATATCGAATCATTGGTTCTACCCGAGAAATTTATTTGCAGTACGAACAAGGTGGGGATGAATCACAGTATGTAACAGAGGTTCAGATTCCTGTGGAGAAAATCTAGACATTTACATAAAAATGTGGAGACGTAAGTTCTTATATATCGTTTACCAACCGATATTACGTCTCTGCACCAAAAACTATTACACATTTAGTTTACTGGAAGAAGGTTAATTAACAGATGTTAAGTTAATTTTGAGGAACCACTCCATTAACTATTTGTCCGATCGCATTTTGACCGGATTGCTGCAAAAGTTCTCGAGTAATATTTGCGTTCACAGAATTAACAACTCCAGGTCGTACCAAGATTAATACCCCGTCAACCATCTGACCCAAGATAGCAGCATCAGCACCAACCGTTAGTGCAGGAGCATCAATAATTACAAATTCATATCCATCATTAAAACTTTTAATCAAAGCAGTCATACGCTTGGAATCAAGTAAAGAGGCTGAATTAGATGGTACAGTTCCAGATGTGAGTACATTTAAATTATCTGCGACTTTTGTAATTACTTGAGCGATGTCAGAATCTTCGAGAATTATGTTACTTAGCCCCTCATTATTGTCTAAATCCCAGATTTTATGTTGACATGGACTGCGTAGATTTCCATCTATCAGCAATACTTTAGTTCCCATTTGTGCCATTGTTAAAGCTAAATTTGCTGCTACAGTCGACTTACCTTCTCCACTTACAGAGCTAGTAATCGCAATTACTTTTAATTTTTTATCTGCAATTATGAAGCTTAAATTTGCCCGCAACATTCGGTAAGCTTCACTAATCGGGGAATGAGGAATATCCCTAAGAATAAGTCTTGAGGTGAATGATTCTGATTCTTTACGAGCGCGAATAATTTTTTTAGGCTTGCTAAACGAAGGAATAACCCCCAATAGAGTTAATCCCATTAATTCCTTTGCTTCATCTAAGGTTTTGATAGTTTTATCTCTTACTTCGAAAATATACATAGCCGCTAACGCAACTAGAACAGATACAAAGGCTCCAGCTAAGTAGTAAAACTTAGGAGATAAAACAGGCGAACGAGGGATTTGAGCTTCTGATATCTTGCTTGCATTACCTACTATCTGATTTTCTGCAATTCGACTCTCTTGTAATTTTTGTAGCAATAATGAATAAGTAGACCGAGCTGCTTGTACTTTACCTTCTAACTGGCGTTGTTTCTCCTCTAATCTAGGAATACTGCGGAGTCGTTGTTGGTAATTAGCCTCATAATTTGATGAATAAGCTAATTCGCTAACCAAACCAAGGCGAGTAGACTCTAGTTCTATCAGTTTAGCGGTTAGTTGTTGTTTGATCTGTCCCGGTTGCAAACTACTATTTATTTGGATTTGCGGACTATTTGAAAGCTTCTGAATCCGCCCCTGTAGTATATTTTTTAAGGAGCTTAGTTTACCTTGCAAATAAATAACTTCAGGATGGTTATCTTGAAAAGTAATCTGCTTATCTGCTAATTGAGCCTCAAGCTGCTGAATCTCTTTAAGAGTATCTTGAATGCCCGCAGACTGGCTTACAGAAGTTATTGCTAATGCTTGCTGAGGGTCCATACCCAATTGTTTGCTAATTAGTTCAGCTTGGGAACGATTATTTACAATCTTACCCTTTATATCACCAATTTTACTTTGCAGTTCTGTAATTTTTCTCACTGCTTCTTGTTTCTCATCTTGCAAAGAAACAATATTATTTTTTTCTCTAAAAATAGCTAAATTAGCTTCTGCTTTTTGAAGAAACGTTTCAGCTTTTGGTAATTGCTTTTCTAAAAACTGGCGAGCTACAGAAATTTCTTTCTTATGCAATGATTCATAATGTTCCAAGTAAACATCCATTAGCTTATTCACAACCACTGCGGCTCTCACAGGCTCTGGATCTCGGTAACTAACTGCAAGAATATCGGAACCCTCAATAGCTTTTACACTCAAGTTTTTGATAAATCCATCGATGGTCAGGGATTTACCTTTATTGTCTTTTAAGCCGAGTTGATTTATAGTTTTCTGAACAATAGAGACTGAACGGATAACTTCTGCTTCCGTATTTAAAGGACTTGTATCTTTACCTTGTAATGTTTCTAATTTACCAATTTGCGTTCCCACTCCTGTGAGAGAAGATATCGCGTTTGTTTTTTTTAAGAGTAACTTACCTTCGGCTTTATACAAAGGTTTTGTCAAAGAAGCAGCCAGAGTTATAAACAAGAATACTATAGTAAATACTCCTAAACCACTTATCCAGCGCTGCCTCAGGAATTGCCAGTATCGGTCGAGTGTAATATAAGATTTAGAAGAAGATTCCATAATTAAATTAATTTTCGTTTATAACTTTATGGCATTCTCGAGCGAAAGCATAAGGATCTTATATATAAGTAGAATTTCCTGCGAAATATCTACAAAATTAATTTGTATGCTTATACAGCCTCAAAAATAAGATTTTTACTGTTTAGGCATACAAGTAACTTGGCAATTTACTCAAAAATGTAAAAATTTTGAATTTTTGCGTTTAAGAATTCTCGACTTATTTGCTTAAGTAGATTTTTGACCTGAATCCTACATGCGTGTTTTTCTTGTTAGTAAATTTGCCAAAAAAGTTCTAAATCACTTATTGATTAATATTTTTTGCCTTGAAGCATCGTGCAAAAATCAAGTTACCGATAAAATTTATTTGAAAGCTTATTTATTCCGCTTTCCTATTGAAGCTAGGTACCCGGATTTCTGCGCAAGCTTCAGGACAAAGTCAAGTTAAAAAAATTAGGTTAGAAAAATTAAGTTAAAGTTTTTTTCACCGCCTCAATTACACGAGTTTGCTCTGCTGGGGTCATTTTTGTATAAATCGGTAGACTCACTATACGTTCGTAGGCATAGGAGGCGCAAGGAAAATCTTCTGAGCGTAGTTTATAAGTGTCACGCCAGTAGGGATGCAAGTGTAAGGGGATGTAATGGACACTACAACCAACTCCTTTAGCTGCTAGTTGCTCAATAAATGTGTTACGGCTCACTTTTGCTGAGTCATCTAAACGAATTACATAGAGATGCCATGATTGAATATCATCGTTGACTACTTTTGCTGGTAAGTGTAAAGGTAAACCTTTTAGTTCTGCGTCATATCTGTTAGCGATCGCAGCCCGTTTTTTCTGGAGCAACCAAGCTTTTTTCAATTGATGAATTCCCAGGGAAGCAGCGATATCGGTCATGTTATATTTAAAACCTGGTGCAACCACTTCATAGTGCCAAGATGGCTTAGTAGAAGTATAGCGGTCGAAGGCATCTCGGTTAATTCCGTGCAGTCGCATAATTCTTGCTCGTTTAGCAACTTCCGGATGACGGGTAACGATCATCCCACCTTCGCCAGTAGCAACAGTCTTAGTGGCATAAAAACTATAGACAGTTGCATCGCTACTAAGGTTCCCAATTAATTGGCCCTGATAAGTTGTAGGAATAGCATGGGCAGCATCTTCAACTACCTTTAAATTATACTTCTGAGCTACTTCTAAGATAGCCTGCATATCGCAGGCAAGTCCACCAAAATGTACCGGGACAATTGCTTTGGTGCGAGGGGTAATAGCTGCCTCGATTTTAGTAGTATCTATATTGAAAGTAGCTAAATTTATATCTACAAAAACTGGATCTGCGCCAAGATAGCGAACTACCTCTGCAGTAGCGGTGAAAGTATGAGTAGTGGTAATTACCTCATCTCCGGGACCAATTCCTAATGCTTCTAAAGCTAAATGCAATCCTGATGTTGCAGAATTGACGGCAATCGTTTCTATATCTTGACCGAGAAATTCGCTAAATTCCTTTTCGAAGCGTTTGGTTTTGGGACCGGTGGTAAGCCAGCCAGAAGACAAAGAATCAACTACTTCCCTAATTTCTTCTTCTCCGATATCAGGGAGAGCAAATGGTATAAATTTATTCATTTAAAATATATACTCCACTAACGATTTACAATTTTTTATTTTTTGGTGATACTATTTGCTAGTAGATTCTATAAACTTTTTTTGTTTCATTATCTAAGTTTTATACACTTGCCTATCGTTGAATTTCACGCACCAGCATAAATGGTTCTGCTGCTGCAACACCAATAATGCTACCCCAGTAACTTGCACGGATACGTAGAGACTCTAAGGAACGAGGATGGGGAAAGGGGCGTAGCTCAGTCGTATATGCTGACATAGCAATTAATTTATTTTCCAGATAAGCTGTAATATCCATATAAACATTGGGGATAAAGTTGTTTTCAAGATACGGTCCAGCCCACTCAGTTGCTGATGGTGTTTCGTAGCAAAGAATACGTTCAATAAAGGATGTACTATAGGGACGAGCAGCAGTTAAAGTTGCTTCATGAACAATTTGATGATCTTTGTTAATATCCCCCCGATGATGGGTATATATAATTTGTGGCTTAACCTCTTGTACTACTCGTTCGATCCATTGTGTAATTTTAAGAATGGGTAAAGTGTCTAGCACCTGATCGGCGAAGCCTGCAAATTTTATATTTGTTTCGGCAATTCCGATTTGATTGATAGCTTTAATCGCACAGCCTTTGACAAAATCTATCGTGTCATTTTTGTAACGCGCAGTACCACTGTCAGCAATGAATGCGATTACAATTTGGTCGCCTTGGCTAATGTGTCGAGCAATGGTACCTCCTATACCCAAGATTTCATCATCTGGGTGTGCAGCAATAACTAAAATCTGTTTTGACATTTTTGAATATCTCGTCTAAATATTTACTTTTTTCGCTTTTTGAGTAGTAAAATCCAATTAACTCAGTGAAGTAATTTTACCGCCAGCCATTACTTTTTCTGGCTCTAAACCAACGTTGAAGAGCATATCGAGATAGCTAAGAAATGTTACAAAATCGCCATAGGGTTGTTTATAAATCGGATATTCATATTCGTGAAATCTAACTTCAACTCCTTGGGTTAGAAATTCTTCCACATTGAGATACTTTTTGCCAAATCCACCAGAAAGGTATGTGTCTGAACCAAGATACTTACAAATATCTAATAATAGTTTAGGTCCCTTACCTGATACTGGGATTTCAGAAGCTAGGACAAATTTACAGTTAATTCCTAGCAGCTTTAATGCAGGTCCCCAAGACGCACGATCTAATTCAGTTAACCTTTCATAAGGTCTTTCCAAAATATTCAATATCTCGGGCTCGTAAGTTTTGTAATGTGGGGTTTTACCGTAAAGAGTTTTAAGGGTTCCTTTTATTTTAGACTGCCAGGATTGATTATTGTTGAGGTGCGTATCAATAATCAGTTGTTCTCTGTGAATTTTATGCATCGGTACAGTAAGCCACTGTGTCCCTTTGCTAGTCTTTATTTTTGCTCGGTTTTCCTCATGGCGTGGATTAAATTGAACGGTATCTAAAATAACAAATATATCTGCCATCATCATTCGATGAAGATAATGGATTCCAGGAAAGAAACGTGGTTGACTAATAACACAAACAGACATTAAACACCTTCTCTATCTAATTAAATTAGGAGTACGTTGAAATATCCAAATTTTCCTAAATCAGAGAGTCTCAGGAAATCCAATCGTTTTACAAAATTCACCTTAGACTCTAACTAATTTTAAGAAAGTGGCTGCTTTTTAGCTGGGAACCAAGAGTGAATTAATATGCAATAAAAAGTTTGAATAATTATTTTCAAATCAAGAAAAATGTTCTGTTGTTCTACATAACGCAGTCCTTCGTTCAACTGTACTGGAAGATGTTTTTCAAGATAGTGTTTTTGCATTGATACACCCTCAGGGGGTCGGTCGTGATACGTTAAGTCAGGATACCAACGTACTTCAACCGGTGAAGTTATACCCGGTCGAACTTTTAGTATGTGTCTTTGTTCCGGCGTATAATAGTTTTGGACTATATCGTAGTCTTCGGGACGGGGACCAACAATTGACATATCTCCCTTAAGTACATTCCAAAACTGAGGAAACTCATCTATCTTAAGTTTGCGTAACCATTTGCCCACAGGAGTAATGCGATCGTCTTCTGGGTCTGTAATTTTACGGTTTAAAGTATCTGTGTTGACATGCATTGTTCGCAGTTTGAACATATAAAATTCCTTACCTTCTAATCCAGCCCGTTTGGCTTTATAAAAAGCTGGTCCTGGAGAGGTTAAATTTACAACTAAGGCTCCCAGCAAGAATAATGGAGAAGTTATTAGTAGCACGCAGCTAGCAAAAACAATATCGAATAGACGCTTGACCATTTATGAACTCCTAATTAGAAGATAAATTTAATTAGTAGTATTTGGATTTATAGAGATTTGAGATAGGTTTCAATTATTGTTCTCGTTGAAAATTAAGGCTTTTGAATCCAACACAATACATGGGTACGCAAAAAATACATCAAATTAAATAAAATGTAGAGATTTGGATGAATTTTTGTGACTCTCCTACTGATGGGTGGTGCCAATATTAATTTCCATGTCTTAATATTCCCTTGGGGAAATAACTCATGAATGCGGCTAATTGGTACTCCTCTTATATCTGAATTACTAGGATTATTAAACACAAAATCGAACCAAAGTATACCTCCTCCCGGTCTGACCATTGACCACATGTGATTTGCTAACTTTTGCTGGAAACTATCATTTAAAATTGAAGTAAAAACAGTTGCCTGTAAAACAACATCAAAGGATTCCTTTGGTAAATTAAGCACTGAAGCATCCCCAACTAAAATCTGAGTTGCAGCTGGTAACAATCTTTGTGCATAAAAAGCTCGTTCTTCTAGAAGTTCGTTTCCTACTAAATTTTCCGGTTGGAAACCCAAGGTTAGAAGTTGAAGTAAATTATCCCCATAACCACATCCAATTTCCAAAACTCGTTTATTTCTAACAGGTTCTAATCCAGAATATTTAATCCAACGAATAAATGCACTCCTTTTATCTTGATATGCCATGTAACGATCTGGATTTAAAGGGTTATATAGGGAGAATTCTGGAATTTTCCTGCGTCGGTGATAACGTTGACGGATTTCCTCTAATTCATTTAACTCACTGTTCATAAAATTCTTTGATTTTGCTAATCATAATTAGTTTGGAGAGTTATATATTTGCGAAATCAACTTATGGTTGGAAGCTGCAAAAATTTCAATTTTAATTTTACTTTTCCATCGCTTAGGCGGCTTGTTGCAAAACCCGATAGTAGATTTCAGTATATCGATCTGCTACATGTTTGAGACTAAATTTCTCTCGTACGTGCAACTCACTCCTAGCACCCATAAGAGTTCTTGTATTTTTAGATCTCAGGAGTTGCATTATACTCCCAGATAAGGCTTGCGCATCTTTAGGAGGAACCAGTAAACCATTCCAACCATGTTTTACTGCCTCATTACAACCCGGCATATCAGTTGCAACTAAAGGAAGTTTCATGGCACCAGCTTCTAGCAAAACCCGTGGTACACCCTCACGGTAATAACTCGGCAAAACAAAGATATCGGTTAAATTTAATAGAGTTGGTATGTCACTACGAGGACCCAAGTACTTAACAACCCCAGCTTGTCTCTCAATTTCTTTTATTGATACTGCCTGTCTTCCCTCTGAAGATAAAGGACCAATCAAGAGAAATGTGACATTTTTCATTTCCCGACAAACGATACTAGCAGCCTGAAGATATTCTCTCACGCCTTTAGAAACCACAAGACGTGAAATCATTGTAACTACAAGCTGATTTTCTTCTATATTTAGCTCTCGTCGTATCTTAGTTATTTCCTCTGGAGTAGAGTAATTTTGAGTCAGTTGTTCTACCTCAACACCAGAACCCAATACTAAATCTTCATACCCCTCCTGTACCATCTTGTGAGTATAAAAATATTGGCGATCGTCCCGATTTTGAAATACTGTAATTCCTGCTGCTGTTGAAGCTTGTCCTTGGAGATAATTATATACAGGTCTGAGTGCAAGTGCTAATGGAGAGTTAGAGGAAAAAATATACCCCATTCCGGTAATTGTACACACTCGTCCAGGAATTCCTGCTTTCCTTGCCACAAGAGGCACTGCAATCGCTGGTTTAGTATCAAAACCATGAACAATATCTGGTTTGTACCTAGTAAATAAATCGAAAAGTTGCTTACAGCTACGTATATCACTCCACGGACCTATTCCCCGTTCTAGAGTATATGAAAAGTAAGGTATATTATGACCCACAAAGGCATTACCACTTGCAGAACCAACTGCTCCCACTTGAAAGCCTTTTTCTCTTAGTTTAAGCAGCAGAGGAATGCGCATATGAATATCCTCTCCCCCTACATGCCAAATATTGATTACAGACATTTGGTACCACCGTTTTCTTTACAAAACTTTTTTTGGCAATTTAATGGAATCCTTAGAGGAATCTGTAACTGAACTCAATGTAGCGATCGCGAATAAATCAAACCAAAAAATTGGCTGACGCAATACATAATGAAATAAACTATGTCCCATTAAAGATATGAAAGCTGCATTCATTACAATCGATCCACTACGCCAAGCTTTAGAAGTAATCCATACCAACAGAGCAATTAATGCAATCAAACCAATAATCCCAGAGGCACTTGCTAATTCTACGAATGTATTGTGACTCTCTATTGTCCCTAATGAATCTAGGGTTTCACCGGAATGAGGACCTGGACCAAGTCCAAATAATGGTGAGTGCAACATTGCAATAATCCCATTTGTCCATAGAGTCACGCGAAGGCTGCCTTGAGAATTTTTATTATATAATTCTCCAATAACCCCACTAACTTTTTCATATAATAGAAAAGCTATTAATAAAAGAACTATTATTACTAATAAAATCAAAGCTTGCTTCTTCGCAAAACGTACTATACTTATGTCTTTTTTACTAGATATGAAGTTTAGTAAAAACTTATATATACCCCAAGATGCTATCAATAATATTCCCATGAACCATCCTAAAAATAGTGAGTCGGAATCAGTTTCTATGCCCACTATAAAAATAGAAATAATTATTGAAGTATAAAATATCCTTTGTTGATGGTTATTGCTTTTAATTAGAAAATATAAAGCAAAGAAAGGAAATCCGCTTAATAACAGACCCAGTTGATTTGCATTCTCCGCCCAGCCTTTGAATCTTACCCCATATTGCCAAGGACTAAAAAATGGAAAAATAGCAGGTACGAGTAAGATGCTTAACAAAGTAAAAGCGGAAAATGAAATTAATAATATAACTGTTCTCTCAACATCTTCTTTAGAATATATGGAAGTTGTTAAAGCGATTCCCAAAATAAATGAAAATACGTAAGCCAATAGATCGTGTAAAAACTCAGGAGATGCAAAATCTATTGACAAAGCGATCCAAAATCCAAATCCCAAAGCGATAAAAATTGTCATCCAAAACAAGAAAAATGCTTTAGTAATTGGCGTGATAAAATGACGTTTAGTAATCGATATATTAAGTAATACAAATAATATCCAACTGACCAACATAGCTTCGCCTACTCCAATGGGAATGCTTCCAGGTCTTAATTGAGTGGCGGTTGTCAGTGCTATTCCCACTGCAATCCAGATTCTCTCCCTGTTATCCATGACTAACACATCCCTAAGACTTCCCAACCTTAAACACATGTTTTACTTTTATGGAGTTTGTATATTGCATTCGCGATAACTGCCGAACTAAAAATAACTTTTATAATAGCGGCTACAATTAAGGCAAAAGCTGCACCTTTAGTACCAAAGATGGGTATTAGCCACAGACAAGCGAAACAAAGAACTATCGTAGTTAATGTGAATAAAGGTATCTGAATCCATAAGGCTCTAGCTGCTGTCATCCCATAGTTAAGGAATGATGATACGTAGTCAATTGCTCCTGCAAACATGAGTAATACGAATAAGTCTGCTTCCTGTCCGTACTCAGGTTTATAAAGAAGAGTCAGGATATTCTCCCCGGCAAAAAGAGCTATTATCACGCCTACACTACCTAGAAGAATACCAACGATCGCTAATTGAAAAATTAGCTTGCGGAAAGCTTTGATATTATATGCTACGTAGTATTTTCCTAGCTTGGGAGACGCTGATTGACCCAGGGCTCTGACAACTATTTTCCCTGCGACCATAATATAGGCTATACCGGCAAAGACACCTACTTCTCTCACCCCGAGCAAACCTACGACAGCGTAACGGGGAATATTAGTATTGAGTGTGATTAACATGTTGGCAAAACCCAAAGGTAGAGCCAACCTCACCAGCTTTCTTAATGATTTCCAATGCCATCGTGAAGGTATTAGAATTGCTAATCTTAATTTTCCCAAAGCTGTGTTTAGTTGCGTTTCTAGATTACTGCATAACATCAAGCTTCCACTACGCACATCATAAGCAAGTAAAACCAGACTCCAAGCAATTACTAAACCAACTACTCCCCCTAATACACTACCTGAGAAATAAACGCCTGCGCCTAATAATAATAGCGACAAACAACCTTTTATCATCATTGACGTAGCAATACGATCCATTCGTTCGTGCTGCTGTAGCAGCCCATAGAATATATCGCTGATAGATTCTAATGCTTTGGCTAAACCAACTAATAAGATGACAAGAGTTGTTTCCCAAGGATATCCAATTAAGAAAGTTATTACTGAAATAAATATAAGAGCTACCCCTGTGGATATGATTCTCACTCCTAAGTAGTCATCGAAAATATATTGACGATCAGCATCTGTTGCTTGGACTGTTCGTAACTGAAGATTTGCAAATTCGATCACAGGTGCAGTAATTGCAGTCCCCAAAATAAATTTCCCTACCATCTCGGGACCACCAATTTTTGCTAATACTACTAGCATTCCCCACTGACAACCCACATAAACTATATTGCCGGCGAAAGTCCAAGAAAAATTACTGCGTAGTGTTAGTGGTTTATCCTGTAACATTTTATATTATGTATCATCTCAAAAGCAACAATATACCGATGAATTAGACAAATTTTCTCACAATCTACAGCAGAATAGTGCGCGGTAGCGCACCGCTTTGCGAACAGGACAGACCGCATCTTGACAGATGTAGACACTTAGCGGATCTGTAGGTAGTGCAGCACCTGGTCTGCTTAAGGGCGTTTTAGCTTTGCCTCACTTACTTATAATCTGCGATAAATTGCATCCCATAGGCTTTAGCGTGCGCTACTGATAGTTTGACACACAGACTGATTTGGTTTGGTGACTATAAACAGTAGAAGATAAAAACACAATAAACTGGTAACGTATGGCTATTTAGAATAGACAATTACTTATTAGTTTTATTATGCATTTTATACCTTTAATTATCAATGGAAAACTATGAAACAATAGTAAAAGTATCTATTTTTTTATAGACAAACTATGAAGTTAAATAAAATTTGATACTAGCATTCGATCTATTTGATATTGTTATTAGTGACTATCCAGCTCGTATTAATATCTTTACTGCTATGATTTTAACTCACATCATAATCATAGCCTTTGAGATATATTTTCTATGAACTCCTGGTGTTATTCCTTATAAACTTCTGGGACTTAAATCTCTGCGATTGGAGATATTTAAAATTAGTGTATTTATCTGCTGATGTCTGCTTCAAATCTTTATTTTTTGGGTATCTAGGTTTATATTCTGGTACTAGTTGCTCCAGTAAAAAGATGATTGATTTACTGTCATTTCCGTATGCAGCTTGGGAAATTGCTTCTAATTTGCGTTCAATATTTCCTACTACAAAATTGCTAGCATTCTGGACAATTAAAATCTTTTCGTGTTTGGTTTTTTGGTATTCTTCACCAGGGATAAATAATTCTTCAAATAATTTTTCTCCTGGTCTTAGACCTGTAAAGACAATATCAATATCTCCGCCCACTTCGTATCCTGAGAGGCAAATTAAGTCTTTTGCTAAATCAACAATTTTTACTGGTTGACCCATATCTAGCATGAAAATCTCACTACCACGACCGAGTACTGCAGCTTGTAAAACTAGTTGTACTGCTTCGGGAATCGTCATGAAATAACGACATATATCTGGGTGAGTAATAGTTACAGGACCACCTGCAATAATTTGCTTCCTAAAAGTAGGAACAACACTACCTCTACTACCAAGTACATTACCAAAGCGTACTACGGAGAACGCCTTACGGCTTTTTTGTGCGGCTCTTAACACTAACATCTCTGCAACTCTTTTACTAGCTCCCATGACATTGGTTGGATTCACTGCCTTATCCGTCGAGATCATGACAAAATGTTTTACATCATATACCAACGCCATATCTAATAGGTTTTTAGTTCCTATCACATTATTGGTCACCGCTTCTGGAGAGTTTAACTCCATCAAAGGTACATGCTTGTGAGCAGCAGCATGAAAAACTATTTCTGGCTGAAATATTTCAAAAGTATATTGGAGTCTATCTATAGATCTTAGGTCTGCAATCAATGTGACTATATTTGGTATAGTTCCTTGTTGTAGATTATCTTTCTGAGAAATTTGTGAAGCTCTGTGCAATTCTTGTTGGATACTAAATACAGAATTTTCTCCATGTCCCAATAAAATGATTTCGGCTGGTTGACATTTATAAATTTGCCGGCAAAGTTCGCTTCCTATTGACCCACCAGCACCTGTAATTAATACTTTTCTACCTTGGATGAGTTCAAAAACTTGCTCAATATCTGTTTGTATGGGTTCTCTTCTTAGTAAATCCTCAATTCTGACACTGCGAATACTATCTAGACGTACTCGATTATTGAGGAGTTCGTGTATGCCTGGTATTGTACTGGTTTTTATTCTATTGCTTTTGCATATCTTGAGAATTTCCCGAATCACTCTTCCTGTTACCATTGGCATAGCGATGATTACTTTATCAACTTTCAAAGATTTGCTAATTTCAGGGATTTGGAAGCGACCACCAATCACAGGAATTCCAAGAATTCGTAAGTTTAGTTTATGGGGATCGTCATCAATGAAAGCAACTGGATTGAACCCTAGTTGGGGGTTTCTTTGCATCTCTTTAACTAGAGAAACCCCTGCGCTACCAGCACCTACAACTAAGACATTTTCTCTGGCTTGAGATTCTGTCTGTTTGTGATAAATTCCCTCGAATGCTCTGACGCTAAAACGCAATCCTCCGATAGTAATAAAGGAAAGAAGACCATCAATTAACGGTAGTGATTTTGGTAATTGATATGTTGTGAAATTTGGTACGTAGGACATCGTATCAAATAGTAGAGTTTGGATGGCAATAGCTGCGATCGCTAACATCCCTATATATACGAGTTCTTCAATACTTGCATAGCGCCAATAACGTCGATAAAAACCACAAAACCAAAGTATAGTTATTTTGACTATTAAAAACAGAATTACTGTATAAACTATTTCATGCTTGTATATTTCTAAAGCAAGATTCCCATCATGACGCACAAGTAACGCCAAAAGTGGCGTGAATAAAAATGTAAATATATCAATAATAAACCAATGTTTATTCCTCAATTTTACTAATTTTTTTAGCACTAATTGCAATGATTGCTGTAAGTTTAATTTAAACATAAACAATATATTCATGCTTGAATCCTTTTCTATGTTTATAATTCCAAATTATATTCAATCATTTGTTGCTGATTTAATTTTTTCCAAATAGGTAGATATAGTAACGAGGAAAATTTATCCACATTGCTGTGGAGATAACTTCCAGTGCGAAGTTATCAAGTAAATAAAATTTATTTTCTTGATACACATATAAAAGTTTTATATAAAATAGAGTTGCGATCTATTTTCACTGATACACAAATCTTTCCAGCAGTTTAAGTTCAATGACAATGAATAACAAAAAACTATATTTTAGTACCAATTTCCTTTATTGCTATACTGCATTTACTAAAGGGAACGGAAAATAGATTCAGAGAATCGATGTATAGTAGTATCTTTTCAGATTGGTATAAGAAAAGTCTGAATTAGCTTTTTTCACATGGCTAGGATTTATGGATTAACAAGACAATCAAGCTATTATGTATCGTATTCATATATAAAGTAATGATTCAGATACGAAGTAATATTTTACACTTTATTGTCTCCCTTCAGTACAGATTATTTAAGAATTATACTTGTGACGGATTTCAAAATTACTATTAACGATCTTAACTGGAGTATTTCTATAAAATAGATTTTATACTAAATCCATAGTGTTTAAGTATATTCAAAGCAATAGTATTATTTGACTAAATTTTAACTACATAAATACGGGAGATATCAGATTTGCTTGTGACATATTTTTATTTATAGATCTCCAATAGGCTTATAAAGTAGGTATTCGAGAATTTATTCTTCCCATTCAATTTCCAAGGAATCATATCAGTAATCTCATTGACCCATTTACTGTAGCAGTACCAATTATTTTTATTTTGGCAAACATGCTGAGTCAGTATTTCGAAAAAATACTGAGCAGTATGATTTTATTTTTATATAAAAACTACATTGTCATTCGCGTTTAAAACCCAGTGAAAATAATATATGGTAATTTGGTATACGAAATCACTATTTCCAGAAAACTTTATCATAGGTTTACGTTCTAATTAAGCTTTATAGTAGGTTTCTATTAAACTCAGACATTGCGAAACAAGTAACTATTCGTAGTTCTATGTCCCCGAACTAAGAATAATTATTTTTAAGATAGTATATAAAAAGCTTGATTTATCTTTTTCTACACTTAATAAAGCTAAGTTTTGTTACACAGATTTTATTCGTGAATATAGGATTGTTTGCCAATATTTAAATTGACTACGGAGAAAATTTTTAAATTATTAATGTTCTATAAAATATATGTACTCTGTTACATTGCTATTAAACATATATTTAAAGCATTTTTTGACCAATATTTTTCGATATATTTATAATGCTTCGCAAAAATAGTATTTTAATACAAATGATTTTCCGTATACTTCTAACATGAAAAGTACTGTAGCATTAATTGTAAATAATTTTACATGCAATACTTTTTGCAACTTATTTATATAAACTTATAAAAGCACCTTGAATCTTGCTAAATACTTTACACCTTAAAGGGTAATTTATTTTACAATTTATTGAAGTGACCTATCATAAATTATGGGTTAGTACCAAGCAGAAAACTATAATTTCGAGGAATATAGATAGTATCTCGATTATTATTTACAGTTTTTTAATAAGCAATTAAGTGGGGATTTAAATTATTTAATTAATACTAATTTCAAAGAATACGCTACACATCGATTTTTTGAACCTGCTCCCCATTCTCTACCCTCTACTTTTTTAGAAAGGAAGTGTAGCGTTCTTAAAGATACTTGGTTAAACATACTAATTCTGATTCTATATCTTCTAAATGTACGGAATTTATTCAAAAATTAAGATAGGATTGCAATAAATTATGAGAACAATATTAATCACGGGTGCAGCAGGTTTTATTGGCTTTCATCTAACTCAAAAATTACTGTTAAATGATAATAATATTATTGGTATTGATAACTTAAACGATTATTATGACACTAGTTTGAAGAAAGCACGATTAGGACAACTATCTGATAATCCTAATTTTCAGTTTTTTCAATTGGATATCGCAAATAGGGATAAAATTGCCGATCTTTTTGCTAATTACAAACCAGAAGTAGTTGTTAATCTTGCTGCTCAAGCAGGTGTTCGCTATTCTCTGACTCATCCCCATGCATATATTGATAGTAACTTAGTGGGATTCACAAATATTTTAGAAGGATGTCGTCATGCTGGGGTAGAACATTTGGTATATGCTTCCTCCAGTTCGGTTTATGGTGCAAATACCAAAATTCCCTTTGCTGTTGGCGATCGCGTCGAACATCCAGTAAGTTTGTATGCAGCAACTAAAAGAGCCAATGAACTAATGGCTTATACTTACAGTCACCTATACGATATACCAACAACAGGTCTGAGATTTTTTACAGTCTATGGTCCTTGGGGTAGACCTGACATGGCATATTTTTCCTTTACAAACTTAATTTTAAATAGAAAACCAATAAAAGTGTTTAATTATGGTAAGATGCGCCGTGATTTTACTTATATTGATGACATTGTGGAAGGAATAATTCGAGTCATTAATCAAAAGCCCCAAAGCAGCTTAATGGTAAATAATAAATTATTACCTTACAAAATTTATAATATTGGTAATAATCAACCAGTAAATCTCATTGACTTTATTGAAATTTTAGAAAAGCATATTGGTATCGTTGCAAAGAAAGAATTACTTCCCCTACAAGCAGGAGATGTTGAGGAAACATATGCTGATATTGATAATTTAGTAGAGGATACGGGTTTTAAACCCAATACACCAATTGATGTCGGTTTAAAATATTTTATTGATTGGTACCGTCACTATTACTGTATCTAAAGCTGATGTAAGAATAGTACTTCAATATTAGTTTTTTATCCCAACCTAAACTGTTAATAGTGAATTGATAACACTACTAAATATTTACGTTAAAGTTTTGTAATACCATTTAGGAACGCCGCACATTTAAACAGCACCATTGTTGACGCTTCCAAAGTGTCGCAACCTTCCAACCATGTTTTTCTAACACATCGCTAACTGCGTTAGATTGCTCCAATAAAATACCGCTAAAAATAGCCCAAGTTGTAGGTTTGACGATTTTACTCATTCCTGGGATTAGATCCATAATGACATCAGCCAAAATATTACAAACAATTCCATCTACCTCTTGAACTAAATTACTTACAGTTTCTACACTTCCCTGCTCTACGACTAATTTCTCTGGTGCAATTTGATTTAACTCTCGGTTTTCATTGGTTGCTTTAATTGTTATAGGGTCCGTATCGACAGCATAAATTTTCTTTGCACCCAGCAATAATGCTCCAATTGAAAGTATTCCTGAACCACAACCAATATCAGCAATCACCACATCATTATTTGCTGTTTGTTCTCCAACAAAAGATGTTTGACCTCCACCCAATCTCATTTCTAATGACTCCAAACATAATTGGGTAGTAGCATGGGCTCCAGTACCAAAAGCGACTCCTGGGTCTAATCTAATAATTAAGCGATCGCTATTTTCTGGAATGGGTAACCATGCAGGATTAATTAAAAAGCGGTCGCCAATTTCTTGGGGTTTCCAATATTGTTTCCAACTGCTTGACCAATCTTCTTCATCAATTAAATGCCATTGTACTTGGGGTGGAGATAGTTCCATGGACAAAGCATCTTGACGTAATTGTAGCGATAATGCCGACAAGTCTAATAATTCGGCTTGAATTTGGGGCAAGTAAGCTTTTACCCAACGTCGATTATCTTTGGTTTCGCTAACTGTACCGCGACAGCCAAAATTTCCCAATCGCCAAAAAATAGTTTCTTCTAAATCTGGCTCGCATAATATTTGTATTTCCCACCAGCTATTTGCCATAGTTACACCAAATCACTCATCCATTTTAAGGCTTATGCTATGCACTGGTGAGAAAAACAAGAGATTGAAGTGCTAAATTTTATACCCTTCCATTATCAGAATACAGCAAAATCAATATTTTTGCGAAATAATACCGAAAAAAGAATTTTGTTACTTGTAGTAGTTGTTGTTCTCCCCGAACGGTTGCTGTTTCATTTTGATTAACGCCAGTTAACTTGGGTTTTAACTGCGATTAAGTCAATAACCATAGGAAACTCTTATCACAGCAAAATTTTATTAGTAAACAGATTAATTAGGACTTTTAGAAAAATAGAATGCTGACATCTACGAAAAAAATCACGACATCGTCTCAAATACTACAGATAAAAGACTATGAAGAAGAGCGAATTAATGATGTTCTTCTCATACTAGAAAATGTAGTAACTCGTGAAGAATCAAACATCAAGCTAATTTTAGATTGTCTTTACGATGTGGGAATGGCTAACCTCATCGACCGAAAATTTAATCACGGAACTCTTAAAGGAAGTTTAAAAATTATTGCCAAAATATCTAAACCAGCTTGCAAAGAAATTGCTTGGCGTTGGTTGAGAAAAAAAATTCCCCCGTTAATAACTAATTTGTTACACGAAGAAGTTTGTTTCAAAGACAATTAATATTCATCGATATGGAAAACTTGATTAGTAGATAATTGATATCATACAAATAAACTTAGGTTAAAGTATGTTAGCTTCTATTCGTATTTTTCTATCTAGCTTATTAATAGTATTATTTGTAACTGGCTGCACGACGACTACTGATAAGCCAAATTCAACAATTACTAGCGATCCCGAGGTTGCTCTTACCAAATCATCACAAACAACAAATTCTCCCGTTCAAAGAGTCGTATCACTTTCTCCTTTAGTTGCTGATATTATTTACCAACTAGATAGTACAAAACTAGTAGGTATCCCTGGTTCTAGTCTCCTGAAAAAAAATTCTGCACTTGATAATGTTACCCGCGTGAGTCAAGGTACAACTCCACCAGATCTAGAAAAGATTGTTTCTCTCAAACCCGATTTGGTAATTGGTGCGGAAGGTTTTTCTAACCAAACAACTACAAAACTGGAAAAATTGGGTATAGCAACTTTACTGACAAAAGTTAATACTTGGGAATCCTTAGAAGAATTAACGAAAAATCTTGCTCAAACTATAGGTGCAGACCCTAAACCGTTACTTAAGCGCTATCAAACTTTCTTACCAGAAAACAATCAAGGTAATAAACTTCAAGGGGAAAAAGTATCTGGTCTCGTACTAGTGAGCACGCAACCAATTTTAAGCCCAAATAAAAATAGTTGGGCAGGCGATCTACTGACAAAATTTCAAGTGAAAAATGTAGCAGCAGATTTACAAAGTAAAAGTCCAATCGCTGGTTACGTAACCCTCTCAGCGGAAAAAATCCTGCAACAGAACCCGGATACATTATTTATTATTAATCCGCCATCAGGACAAGATGAAACAGAACTGCTAAAATCTTTTCAAAAACAATCTTTCTGGAGTGAATTACAAGCAACTCAGAATAAGCGCGTTTACATTTTTGATTACCATGGTTTAATCAATCCTGGAAGTATTGATTCAATTGAAGCAGCTTGTGAAAAATTAAAGCAAGCAGTCAATTCAAAATAGTATTTATGCCCAAACTACCCCCAAAAGACTACGTTCAATCTATTTCCTTCCCCGAAGATATTACTTTGCGCCCCATCGGTGTAGTACATTCTCCCTACAAAGAAAGATACGGTACACCACGACAATCGGAGCTTAGATCTGCACCATCTAATTATCAGCCAGCGATCGCACAAATTGAAATGTTTCCCGATGTTATACCTTCGATCGCATTGAAAGATATGGATGGTTTTGAACGTATTTGGGTAATTTCATGGTTACACCTCAATAAACACTGGAACCCGACCGTTTTACCTCCGCGCGGTCCAAGAATTCGCCGAGGAACTTTGGCTACTCGAGCTCCACATCGTCCTAATCCCATTGGGATTAGCGCACCTAAACTTATCAAGGTAGAAGGTTTGGTCTTACATGTGGAAGGAATCGATCTACTGGACCAAACACCCGTATTAGATATTAAGCCCTATGTAACATATTGCGATTCTTTTGCTGATGTGAAATGTGGTTATGTAAATGACATGGAAGACGCTTTAGAACATGAAGTTGATGTGTTTGGAAAAACAGAACGTTGACGAAAAATAAATGATAAAAACACTCCTTGACAAGGAATAATTTAAATCAAAGCAAAATGCAATACAGCAATATATTGCAAATCAAGGATAAATTGGTAAACAGGGAATAGTGCTTGGAAAAGTAAGAGCCGAATATTTAATTGTAAGTAAGTAATTGATTGTTTTCTTATTGTACAAAAAATAGAAATTAGGCTTAAGCTGTTACGCATCTAATTTGTACATTATTCTATTCGATAGCAAAGTCTCAAACTTTCTTCACTTTTGACTTTTGATTTTTGACTTTTGACTTGCTGTTGTGCATTCAAAATGCACAACAGCTTATTCCCTATCTTTATCGAAAGATAGAATATTCCTTGTTTTATAGGAAGGATATCAATTTATGTAAGTTTGATTCATGGATATAAATTAATATATCCCATAAAAATTCTGATACCGGTCAATTAATTTTTCTATCCAATTATCGTATTCTAAAATTCAATGTATTGAAAGTATGTTGTGAGTTGCAATTCTTACCTTTACTCAATCAAGGGTATTACGAACGTTAAAAAATAAAAGTCTACTACTAACTATATTAGTCATTCATTTTAAGTAATTATGCAAAATTAATTTGATATTTTTCTATCAAAAATTATATCTAAATAATTTTGCTCGACCAATTAATACTTGACAAATTACTAACTTTTGGCATCTGACTTTTTGGTATTGTTCCCAATCAACACCACCAATATTCATCAATATGAGTACTGAACAAACAGTCAATCAAATAGTTGATTTATCCGAACAACTGGAAAATACTCAGACAAGTATCTCCGAACAGCAAGAAAGTCGAAATGCGCCAATATTTAATATAATTACTAGTTTTCTGCAAGCCAATAATTTACAATTTGCAAAAGCAGAAGATGTTACTATTTTGTGGTTCCGAGTAAAAGGAACTAATGGGGAATGGACCTGTTATGCTTACAGTAAAGAAATAGAACGTCAACTTGTTTTGTATTCCGTTTTTCCCTACAAAGTCAAATCTTATAAACTTCCAGCTATTGCTGAATTTATTGCCAGAGTGAATTATGATATGATGCTGGGCAATTTTGAGTTAAACTTTGATACTGGAGAAATACGTTATAAAACAAGCGTTAATTTGGGAATACATATTTTTGAGCATACTATGCTTCAGGGTTTAATGGAGGCTAATTTTGCTTCTATGGATACGTATTTTGAAGGTTTCATGAAAATTGTTTACAGTAACATTTCTCCTGAAGAAGTTGTAACAGCCATAGAATGCGAGTTAGATGCTTGTTAAAAAAGCTTAATTAACAGTTTCCAGGCTTTTATATAAATTGCGAGAATCATAACCAATTAACTGAGTAAGTAGGCGAGAAAAATGAAACTATGTAAATAAATATAAAATATCTGTATTTGTCTCGTAGTAGCGCTTTAGCGCTAAAGCGCTATTACAAACAAGTTATGATTTTTCTTACTAACCTACTCAACTAATTAACCGAACTTGATATGATAACTGACAGGTAGAAAAATTAAGCAATTGAAATTGGGAATACCCAATCTTTGTATTTTGGCTCACGATTTTCGGTAATTGCAGTTAGTTTTTCACGCAATTTTTCAGTGATTGGTCGTTGCTGCGATAATTTGTAATTTTCTATTCTATTAACTGGACTGATTTTAGCTGCCGTTCCGCTGAGAAATACCTCATCAGCAATTAAAAGTTCCGATTTATCAATTGGTCTTTCTACTACTTCTATTCCCAAATCATTTGCAATAATTAAAATACTATCTCTGGTAATTCCTTCCAGAATATCTTGGTCGAATCCAGGTGTAAAAATTTTTCCATTTCTAACAATAAAAATATTCATTCCCGAAGCTTCACTAACTTTTCCTTGGGAATTCATCAAAATTGCTTCATCAAAACCCGATTCCACTGCTTCTGTTTTAGCAAGTGAAGAAGTAATATAAGCACCCGATATCTTACCACGTAAAGGGAAACTTGCATCTGCTTGTCGTTGCCAAGAACTAATTCTACAACTTACTCCCTCTGGTGATAAATAATCTCCTAATTCAATCCCATAAATTGCAAAGTCTTTTTCTACATTATGCAGTCTTGGAGAAATTCCTAAATCAGAAGTATAGATAAAAGGACGAATATAAAAAGATTTATTAGGTTGATTTTTCTTCACAAAATCAATGATTACACTTTCAATTTTTGTTGCTGGTAAATCGTAGTGTAATAGCTTTGCGCTTTGACTTAATCTTTGACAATGACGGTCTAATCTAAACAGCAGGATTTGCGTTGCATCTTGTGGATTGGGGATACCGCGCAATCCCCCAAATGCACCTGTCCCATAATGTAAAGCATGGGTCGCAATAGAAACTTGTGCGTCAACAAACTGTGCGAATTGATTTTTAAAATAAGCAACAGGCAAAAAATTGTACATGAGCGATGAAAACTTTAAGTTTAAAATTTCAAGTCTAACCGATAATATAATCCTGCTGTCGATAGCTGTTTAGTAAATAGATAAATACAAAGCAGATATATGTTTTGTAATTGTACGTATTTTACAACTGACAAAATAGACGTTTGGGATTTTCCAGATTTTAATATATATATCAGTTATTCAGTTATTCAGTTACCAGTTTATGGCTGACGCTACGCACACCCTTACGGGCTACAGTTAATGAGCAATACTTACAGTACGCTTACGCTAGACCGCCCACGCTTTGCTAACAGTTACAGTTACCAGTTTATGGCTGACGCCACGCCCTTACGGGCTACAGTTATCAGTTACCATAAGTTACCGGTTTAAAGTTATATGGTCTGTGTTACCTGTTCCCTTTTCCCTGTTCCCTACTCACTGATAACTGTTCACTGTTAACTGATAACTGACTTAGTCAAGTAACCACATTTGGGAAGAGTTATCGGAAGAATCCTCAGAAGAAGGACCGCTAGGTTTTGGCGATCGCGTAACAGGTCTAGTATCTCTTACTAGGTGGGATTTACGATAGTGTTGAGGTCTCAAATCTGCTGGTCTTGATGGTTGAATTGCTGACTTTTGTTTTTGTTGTGTTTGTTGTGGTTTTGGTTGTTGGTAAGTCTTACTCTGTTTGGGAGGATTAATCTGTTCTTTTAAGGCAGAATTGATCTCTGCAAGTTTCACCGCATCTTGTTTCGCTTGCTGTAGGTCTTTTTTCAACCTCTCCATTAATTCATCTTTAGCTGCGATCGCAGTTCTTAAATCGTTAATTCGCTGCTCCAAAAGTTTTTCGTTGTGCTGTGCTTGTTCTAATTTTTGTTGGAGTTCTTGAACTGTAACTTCTAAATCAGCTGATTTTTTGGTTGCTTGAAGTTCTTGTTTTAACTCAGAAGCTAATCCCTCTTGCTGGGATAATGCAGATTCCAAATCGTTAATTTTATGTTCGAAAGTTGCTTCATTTTCATGAGCTTGCTCGAGAGTTGCTTTTAGTTCCTTGATGGTAGCTTCTAAATCAGCCTGATTTGTATTTGTGTTTTTAGTATTTTTTGAATGGGAATTTTTTGAGTTAGTACTTTTTGAACTACTTACTGGAGTATTTGCTTTTTTCTCCTCTTCTACTGCAGAAGCATCAACGGGGGTAGCTTTAACATCAATTGCAGCAGCATCTTCAATTTGAGTAACTTTTTTAGTTTCTTCTTGTAGCAAGTCCGAAAGACGTTTCCTAGCCATTATTTTCTCCAATCACGCTGTAATTCATCAGCCACGCGACGGTAATCAGATTCCGCCTCGCAAGCATTTTTTCCTCGCCATTGAGTAATCGCGACACCTTCAAGCGCTGCGCGTTCGTGAGCTTTATAAATCCGGACAAAGGCTTTGCAGGAGGAAATTCCCAACTGCATCAGAGTATTTTGGGCTTCTAGTGCTTCCTTTAAACTTCGCATGTCTACTTTAGTTAAAAGCACTCGATGAAGTACTCCTGCAGGAGTAACAGCTTGGCTAATTGTTTCAATTAGAACTGTTAAATCCATCGGTGCTGGAGGTGTAGGCAAAACTAGGTAATCTGCACTTTTCACTACCGCTGTTAATGCTTCCGATTGCAGTGCCGGAGGCGTATCGACTACTACTAAATCGTAACCTTTTATTTTACGTAAACGACCTAATAATTGGGGATTGGTCTCTTGGGATAAGTCAAAACTCATACCATTCTCACTCCGCTCGACCCACCAAGTGGCAGAAGCTTGAATGTCTGCATCTACTAAAAGTACTTTTGTTTTCTCTGCAAATATTGCAGCCAAATTAACTGAGGTCGTTGTTTTGCCTACCCCACCCTTTCCATTCAGGATCGCGATTACTTTTGGCACTGGTTAATTTTAATGCTCTATGGTTGAATATATCGCGTTACGGGTGACCAAATACTTAGTAATTACTAATTTATTAATTACTGATTACTAATATGTCCTTACTTATTTAGGACTTACGCAATTGTCACAATACACCGGTGGTACGTAATACTAAAAAATTTATTATTAATACTTTCGAGTTCACTTCAAGTATCATGCGCCCTACAAGAAAAATGTGCCGGTTGCGTGAGTCCTATTATTATTTTAAGCCCAATAGAGCATCCAAGAAAAAAATTGCCACAATAGATAAAGCTAGAATCACTAATTCTGAATCGAATCCTATTCTCACTCCAATTTCTCATTCAAATATTTATTATGAAACCAAGCAACAGCCTACCTGATGGACCAAATATGCCGAAGCTATTACGGCGATTTAAGTTTGTGTTTCAACCAATTAAATATGTAGAAGATTTTGCCAAAGTTTACGGGGATACATTCGCAATTAGGGGATTTTACAACGATACTGCTGTCATCTACATTAGTCATCCGGAAGCTTTGGAGCAGCTATTCACTACAAATCCTAACAATCTTAGAAGTGCAAGTAGAATCTTGAGATTTCTTTTGGGCGATCGCTCTATTATTTTGCTTGATGGGGAAGAGCATCGTCGTCAACGTCAATTGCTAGCTCCTCCCTTCCATGGTGAAAGAATGCGGGCTTATGGGGAAACTATCCGTGATGTTGTCGAACAAGTCAGCAATCAATGGGAAATGGGTAAACCTTTTAAGATTAGGGGTTCAATGCAAGAAATTGCTTTGCAGGTTATTTTAAGGGTTGTATTTGGTTTGGATGAGGGAAAACGTTCCCAAAAGTTGGCTAAATTATTGAATTCTGTCCTGGAGTCGATTGGATCGCCTTTACTTTCTGCTGGTTTATTTTTTAGTTTTTTGCAAAAAGAATTTGGTGGTTTGAGTCCTTGGGGACAAATGAAGCGCAAATTACAACAAATAGATGAGTTAATTTACGAGTTAATTCAAGAACGTCGAGTAGAATCTGATCGAGACCGCCAAGATATTCTCAGCTTAATGATGTCTGCTCGTGATGAAGATGGTCAACCGATGTCAGACCAGGATTTACACGACGAGTTGATGACTTTATTAATTGCAGGACATGAAACCACTGCTTCAGCTTTATCCTGGGCATTTTACTGGATTGATTATTTACCAGATGTGCAAGGGAAATTACTTAAAGAATTAGCTGAACAGGGGGATAATTTAGACCCAAATATTATTAGCAAGTTGCCTTATCTTACTGCGGTTTGCCAAGAAACTTTACGCATTCACCCGATAGTAATGAGCGGAGTTTTACGTTTTGTCACATCTCCAATTGAAATTATGGGTTATAAGTTACCCGTAGGGACAGGAATTATTCCTAGTATTTATATGGCTCACCACCGCGAAGAAGTTTACCCAGAACCGAAGAAATTTAAACCAGAAAGATTTTTAGAAAGACAATTTTCACCCTACGAATTTTTACCTTTTGGTGGTGGTAATCGTCGCTGTATCGGAATGGCTTTTGCTTTATATGAAATGAAAATTGCGATCGCTACTATTTTGTCAAATTATGTAGTTTCACGTCGCGATAGCCGTCCGGTTGCTCCAGTACGTCGCGGTTTCACTTCAGCTGCACCCGCAGGAATGAAAATGATTGCTACACCTGTAAGTAAATCTGCAAAAAATCTTAATTACAAAATGATTTAAGAGTCGAATAGATTTCCATCATATCATTTCCGGATAAATAATTGTCATTACGTTAGCGGATCCGTAAGGTAGCGCAGCTATAGCGTGTGCATAGCACATACGCAGCGTTTTTATACCCAAGGGGCTATTAGCGGAGTGTTAGCGCGGGGTAGTCCGTGTCCCCTGTTCCCTACCCCCAGCAAAGGAATTTTTTAACAGTAAGCCCTATTTATTATCTGATAAGCTTTCTAGAGATTGGTCTCCCGGAGGGTCTCAGAAGAGGAATATGATAAAGGTAATCGAATCAGTACTTCTGTTTCTTGAGTGGGTTTGGAACAAAACTTTAACTCACCATGATGTTTTTCGACAACGATCAAGTAGCTTAACGATAAACCCAGTCCAGCTTTTTTTTCAGATTTTTTGGTAGTAAAAAAAGGTTCAAATACTTGATTTTGATATTTTGCTGGAACACCAATTCCATTATCAGTAATGCAAATCTCTACTACTTTATCAGATAATTTTTGTGAGTTACATTGATGAATTTTCGCTTTTGTAAATTTGGTACTAATGTTAATTATGGGAACAAATTTATCATCAGCAATTTCTAGCTTTTCTTCCAGAGCATCAATAGAATTGTCTAAGATTTTCATGAACACCTGATTTAATTGAGTCTTACAACCTTGAATTAAGGGAACATTATTGTAGTTGTGTCTCACTTGAATTGCTTTTCGGTTTGTTTGAGCATTCAAGCGACTTTGTAAAATTGTCAAAATGCTATCTATCCCCTGGTGAATATCTACCTGATTAAATTCGCCTTTATTGCAGCGGGAAAAATATAGCATTGAGGAAACAATTTTATCAATTTTTTTTGCTCCTTTTGTCATGGAATTAAGGACTTGAGAGTAATCATCTAGGATAAAATTTAGCTCGTGATTTTGTATGACTTTAAGAGTTTCTTTATTTGTAGAATAACAACTTTCTTTTTGACAACTTTTTGTATAAATATCAATAATATTTTTCAAAGATTTACCGTAGTCATAAACATATTTTATATTCCTATAAATAGAATTTAGAGGATTGTTAATTTCATGTGCTAATTGGGTAGCTAATTCTCCCAAACTTGACATTTTTTCACTTTGAATTAATTGCCATTGAGTCTTTTCAAGATTGCTCAGTGCTGTTTGTAATTCTTGATTTCTTACATTTAGTTGAGCTTGAGAACGTCGTAGTTCTGTTTCTGTTTGCTCGCGAATATAAATTTCTGAACGTAAGCGACTATTTTGTAACTTGAGTTCCTGATTTTTTCTCTCTAACTGAGTTTGTAGTTTACGAATCGTAAGTTGATGTTCAACTCTTGCTAAAACTTCTTCAATTTGAAAGGGCTTAGTGATAAAGTCTACTGCACCGACGCTAAATCCTTTTGCTTTGTCATTTCCCATACCTAAAGCGCTGAAGAAAATGATAGGTATGTTAAAGGTAGTGGAGTTGCTTTTTAATTGTTGACAAACTTGATAACCATCAATTTCTGGCATCAGAATATCGAGTAAAATTAGGTCTGGTAGTTGCAAATTTGCTGTTCTAATACCAGTATCTCCATTGGTCGCCTGCCTGACTTGATACCCGGAAGATTCAAGAATTGTAGATAAAACTCGTAGATTATCTAGTTCATCATCAATGATAAGAATGTCGCCCTTAAACCCTGGCTCCTGCGACTTCTGTTCCATAACTTACTTTGAATTAAAGTCCTAGGGCTTTAGATTATAATAATTAGCTTCAAAAATGAAGTGTATTTAATAACAGTAGTACGAGATATTATTGTTTGATTTACCTAAGTGCAGATGAGGTGATGGATAGTTAAATGAGTTATGAATTATGAGTGATGAAGCATGTGATATATTTCCCGTTTACTTTGGAATGTTCTAAAAGGTGATTTAAAAAGTTCTGCGCCTATGTGCGTGCAAAATATACAATTTCGATGTTAATGGATTTGATACAATTGTGCCCAGGGTAAAGTAATACTAAGTCCGGGTTAATTACCCCTTTTTAGAATGAGAGAGGGAAGTGTGGGAGGTGTGGGAAGTGTGGGGAGAAATCCCAAAAAATATAAAGGGGTTTTAAAAATCGGATTTGGTATAATGACTAGCTGTTTGGATCGTGGACTCCTTGCTCTTTTTAAATGGCACATTTTAAAGCCTTATACAGCAAAGATTTTAGCCGAAGTCATAAAATATTTTAGTTTCATTAGTTGGGAGGGGTTTTAATTAATTTTGACTTTTGTTGTGCTCCAGCACCCCATCGCATTAACCTGCATAAGGACGGTTTCGATTTTGACCCTCCTGGGGCGCTTTCCTACTCATTTACTTACATTTTCGCTGGTAGGAATTTTGGTTAGACCAACAATTGTATCAAATTGAAAATCATATGCTAGTTTAAAAAGTCGCTGTTTGAGGGGATTGTGGGTTTCAGGAATTTCGGAGAGGGTTTGCATGACTGCATTTTGATTGCAGGTACTGGCAAATTGATTAAGTTTATTGCGCCATTCCTTCGACATTACAGTAAGGGAGTCAGAAGTTAAGGGGACTGAAGTATTTTCTGGGGAAGCAGATCGATTTAAGTCTGATTGGTAAATGAAGTTAATTCCTAAATGAATACCTATTTTTTCTAAAATAACTTGTTCTTGAAATGGTTTGTGGATGAAGTCATTACACCCTAGGGAGAGCATAAACTTTCTCTCTTCATTAAAAGCGCTGGCTGTCTGAGCAATAATAATTGTGGTATTCTTGCCTTTGTCGCTTGATTTAATATATTTGGTAGCTTGATAGCCGTCCATCACAGGCATACGCATATCCATGAGAATGAGAGCAGGATCGTGTTGCTCCCATTTTTCCACCGCTTCTTTACCATCGCTGGCGGTAATAACTAAAAATCCGACATCTGATAAGATTTGGAATAGCAGTTGACGATTTTCCCAGTTATCTTCCACTACAAGGATAAGTGGTTTGGGTTGGTCTGGTGCTAAACCAACAATACGACCTTTGGGTAGAGATTGAGTAAATTCTTCTTTAGGTATGGAAGTAACAGTGAGATCGAAATCGACTTTTGTTCCTCGACCTAAGGTACTTTGAATGTGAATTTCACCACCCATTAATTCGACAAAGCGTTTGCTAATTGCTAAGCCCAAACCGGTTCCTTCAAATGTTTGATAACTTGTTCCAGATTGAACAAAAGCTTCAAATACCCGATTTAATTCTTCCGGTGGAATCCCTTTCCCTGTATCTTCAACTTCAAAATTAATTGTTGATTTTTGAAGTTTTATTTCTTCTAATTTTATTTCTTCTGATTTTATTTCTTCCGATCTCAATAGTAAATTTTCAGCAATTTTTATATGTAGATTTACACTACCAGACTTGGTAAACTTAATGGCATTCCCTAGGAGATTAATTAATATCTGGCGTAATTTAGCTTCGTCTGCATTGATGTACTGGGGAACATCGCGATCAATTCGAATATTGAACTGCAAACCTTTGCTAGAAGCTCTATTATGTAACATTTGTTCCAGAGAATCGATCATACCGTACAGATCGAAACCGCTGATGCGCAATTCAGACATTCCTGCTTCAATTTTGGAGATGTCTAAAATATCGTTGATTAAATCCAGTAAATGTTTACCGCTACGTAAAACAGTATCTAAATATTTATGCTGTTGTTTGTTGAAATTATCTTGACGGTGCAAAATTTGCGTAAAACCCAGAATTGCATTGAGGGGAGTTCTTAATTCATGGGTCATTTTGGCTAGAAACTCACTTTTAGCCTTATTTGCTGCTTCTGCACCTTCTTTTGCTTTTGCTAATTGTGTATTTGCTTGACGCAGTTCGGCTTCGATCTGCTTGATATGAGAAATATCGGTTGATATACCACATATTGCATATGCGATTCCCGAATCAGGATCTTTCAACGGAGCTTTGACGGAAATATAAGTGTGAAGTTTGTCTTTGATAAGCAGTTGTTCCTCAAATTCTAAAGCTTTTCCCTTATCTAAGACTTCTTGATCGTTTGCGTAGAACACATCAGCGAATTGAGGGGGAAATAATTCGCCGTCGGTTTTTCCTATTACTTCCTCTTCTGATAAATCAATGACCTCAAATAAATACTTGTTTCCTAATATGTAACGTCCCTGAATATCTTTAAGATAGATGATTGATTTGGTATTGGATAAAATCGCCCCTAACTGTTGTTCCCTTTCCTGGAGTGCGTCGTTAGCATCGCTAAGTTTTTGTTGAACTTTTTTGATTTCGTTAATATCAACAAATGTTATTACAACTCCATCAGCTAGTTCGTTTTCTTGTTGATAGGGATTTATCCGCATGAGCAGATTTATTCCACTACTATTTATCTTGACTTCCCGTTCTTGGGGTTCTTGAGTCGCAATTACTTGCTTGAGCAATTCCATCAAGTCGGAGCAATGGAAGTTGTAGGATAAATGAGCAAGGGGACGACCGATATCGGTACCTACGAGATTAATTGCTTGGGTTGCAGCGCGAGTAAACTTACGAATTTTCAGGTCTTGGTCTAAAAACACCACACCAATGTTTGTGCTCCCGAGCAAGTTATGAACATCACTGTTAAGCTCGGTAAGTTCCTGAATTTTTGATTGGTGTTCGGTATTTACGCTAAAAAGTTCCTCATTAACAGAATGCAGTTCTTCGTTAGTGCTCTGCAATTCTTCGTTGGAAGCAATTAATTCTTCGTTAGTTGCTTGCTGTTCTTCGTTACTAGTTTCTAATTCTTCGATCGTAGCTTGGAGGTTTTCTCGGGTTTGTTGGAGTTCGTGTTCGAGTTGGATAATTCGCTCTTGAGATTCGCTATCAGCTTCAAAGCGATCACCAACGGGGATTGATTGTGACGGCGTTTGTGCTGACATCACCACCATCAATAAATCTCCAGCCAGTTTTTTCCCTTGATAATAACTAACTTTGAGGTTAACGCTTTGCTCGCAGTCGTCTTTACACAGATTAATACCTATATATGAAACAGGACCTTTTTCCCGTTTGGCGCGGTGAAGTGCGGTATTCAGAGGTAATTGCAAGCTTGGGAGCACTAATTTGGTAATATCCATAGTGGGGTTACCTGTAGGTAGTTTAAGCACCCCTAACAAATCTTCAAATATATGCAATACTTGATAATCTCTATCGACCAACAAACAAGTTGTTTTATTCTCCGCTAAAAAACCAGTAAACGCTAGTTCGAGCATCTGTTCTTTACGAGAATTATTTAGTGGGAAAGCAGATTGTTGAGTCTTGAAATTCCGAGAAATCTTTTCTATACCTCTGACCGGCAAAGGTAGTCTAACATCCCGTCGCTTTTGATAAATTTTCCACTTTTCGTGCACTGTGGAAAATTCATGTTGGTATTCACCAACCGTTTCCGCTTCTCCCAAAAATAAAATACCCTGCAATGATAAAGAAAAATGAAGATTGCGTAATACCTGCTGCTGCAACTGTGTTTGCATATAAATTAGGACGTTGCGACAAGTAATTAGATGTATTCGGGTAAAACCAGCATCTTTAGCAAGGTCATGGGGAGCAAAAATCAACATTTCTCGCAGTTTCCGCGTGACTTGAAAACATTGGTCTTTGTGGATAAAGTATTTTTCCAAGCGCTCTGGAGAAATATCGTTAGCAATCGTTTCTGGATAAATACCGTTTGCAGCTTTTTCTAGTGCTAGTTTGTCAATATCAGTCGCAAAAATCTTCACTTTTACCGACTTACCCAAGTTATCAATTGCTTCATCCAGTAATATTCCCAGGGAGTAAGCCTCTTCCCCTGTTGCGCAAGCACTTACCCAAACACGTAATTCTTCTCCAGCTTTAATCGTTTCTAGCAAGTTGGGAATAACGTTAATTTTCAAATATTCCCAAGCTGAAAAGTCTCGAAAGAAACTGGTAACGCTAATGAGTAAATCGTTACGTAGAGACTCTCTTTCCTCCGGAAAAACTTCTAGGAGATCGATATAATCCTCAAGATTTTTACAACCGACGATTAAGCAGCGACGGTGAATGCGTCGGCATAAGGTGCTAGGTTTATAATGGGAAAAATCAACTTGATCGTGGCGGGCTAGAATATTACTAATTCGCTGAATTTTCTCTGAGTTTAAACCAAATTCTGAATCCGACGATATGCATTCAGTAGTTGTGCTGGGCGATTTTAGACACTTATATATTATTTCAGCCAGTTCTGGTGGCGATAATACTTGTTCAATAACTCCTGTTGCGATCGCACTAGTCGGCATTCCATCAAATTCTGCCGTTTGAGGATCTTGCGCCATTGCTAAACCGCCAGCTTCATGAATCGCCCTAACTCCGTGGGTACCGTCGCTACCCGTCCCTGAAAGCACCAATGCAATGGCTCTTTCCGGACAATCTTGAGCTAGGGATTTAAAAAATATATCTATGGAAAAATTTGGTCTTTGATTGTTACGATTTTGCTTTTGTAAGCGTAAGTATTTATTTTCTATAACTAAATTTTTACCCGGTGGAATCAGGTAGATAGAATTTGGCTTGAGTCGCATACCATCTTCTACCCGATAAATCTCCATCTTGGTTTTCCGTCCTAGCAATTCTTTCATCAGACTTTTAAAATCTGGTGAGAGATGCTGAACAATCACAAATGCTGCTCCACTATCAGTGGGTATATGTTCAAAAAATTCTTCTATTGGACGAAGTCCACCAGCTGATGCACCAATTCCAACAACAAAAAAATCTTTTGTTTGAGAGGAATTATTTTGTTGTTCGCCAGATTCTGAAGATTGCATGGTGTCTTATTTTTCTTGTCCTATCTTTTTGAACTTTCCGCAGGCACTTAGGTGATGTAATCTAATTTATCCTAGATATACGTTTAATAAATATAAATAAAGCAAATTTTAAGGTATTGAAAATTTAATAATTATGTAAATTTATTACTGAACTAGCAGTAGTCTATCAGATTGATAATGATGGATTGTAGAGACGTTACATGTAATTTCTCTACATGGTTTTGATGATGATAAACGAATCTGTGATTTTTTTGGTGAAGTAGACTATAGTTGTATCTTATACAAGAGATTTGATTAATTTAATTTAATTAATTTAATTTAGTTAAGTTAATTTTTAGTTAAATTAGCAATAGTATCGAACTGAAATTTATCAATTAAATTAAAAAGTTCCTCCTTGAGAATATGGTGTTCTTCGGGAATATCCGCTAACAGTCGCAAAAGAGTTTTTTGACTGCATTCCCGAGCCGCAATATTTACTTTACGACACCATTCGGCAGACATTAATTCAAAATTTTGAGGAGTCAAAGAATTTTGACGAGATTCCTGGGAAACCTTATTAGATAATTGCTCTCCATCATAAAGGTATTCTAAATTTAAGTGATGAGCGATCGTTTCTAAAAGAACTTCTTCTTCAAAAGGTTTGCGAATAAATTCGTCGCAACCAGCTGCGAGTACGAGTTTTCTGTCTTCATCAAATGCTGTCGCTGTTAATGCAATAATTTTAGTTTTTTGACCCTGGGGAGAACTTTTGATCTGTCGAGTAGCTTGGTAACCATCCATTACCGGCATGCGCATATCCATAATAATTAATTGTGGTTGGTGTTTTTTCCACAATTCGACAGCTTCACGACCGTTAACAGCTTCGATGACTTTAAATCCAACTGGTGAAAGTATCTGTACGAGTAGTTGACGGTTTTCTTCTTGATCTTCTGCTATCAGGATAAGATTTTGGGATTGATTGGGTGCTAAACGTTGAATGTTTCCTTGGGAAATCAAATCTTCATTATTTTGTGGTAGTGATGTGGTGACAAGGATATCAAAATCAACTGTTGTTCCTTGGTTGAGCTTACTAGTTACGTGAATATCTCCACCCATTAACTCAATGTATCGTTTGCTAATGGTTAAACCCAAACCAGTTCCTTCATCGGGAGAATAGCGATCTTTTTTTGTTTGCACAAAAGTATCAAAAATATGATCTAGTTCTTCGCTTGCAATACCCCTACCGGTATCTTCTACTTGGAATAATAAACGTAAATTTGGAAGAAGATTTGTATAAGCTTCAGTTTTACTTGTTTGTATTTTGATTTGTTTATCCCGAATGTGATTTTCAGGATCGGATATTTCTATATTTTTGGTATCTGCTGTTACTTGCAAAGTTACATTACCAGAATTAGTAAACTTGATTGCATTACCTAAGATATTAATTAAAATTTGACGTAGCTTACCCTCATCAGCGATCACCTGTTGGGTTATTTTTAGGTCAACCTCAAAATTCAGTTGCAAACCTTTTTCCTCAGCTTTGACTTGAAACATTTGTTTTAAAGACTCAAGACAATTATGTAAATCAAAGCTAACAGGATTAAGTTCCGCCATTCCGGCTTCAATCTTGGAAATATCTAAAATTTCGTTAATTAATGAGAGCAGATGTTGACCGCTGCGAAGAATAGTATCTAAATGCTTGCGCTGATTGCTATTTAATTTAGGGTCGCGGTTTAAGATTTGAGTAAAACCAAGAATTGCAGTTAAAGGAGTCCGTAATTCGTGGGTCATTTTCGCCAGAAAGTCACTTTTAGCCAGATTTGCGGACTCAGCATTTTCTTTAGCTGTAATTAATTCTGTATTTACTTTACGTAATGCGGCTTCAATTCTTTTCAACTGTGTAATATCACTGATAGAACCAGACATTCGCACTGGGTTACCAGCTTTATCCCAAATAGCTTGACCTCGACTGCGAATCCAAATGTATTCTCCGGCTTTATTTTGTAAACGACATTCCACTTCAAAAGGTGCACCTTGCTGTAAATGACTTGCAACAGCTTGACGTACCCACTCATTGTCATCGGGATGTAAACGGTCAAAGAAGAGATCTGGGTGTCCTTCTAATTCATCCTCCTCGTAACCAAGTATTTTCTTCCATCTTGGAGAAACATAAGCTTGGTTATTCTTAATATCCCAATCCCAAAGACCATCTCCTGAACCTTTAACTGCTAGTTCGTAACGTTCTGTAATTTCTTGCAAAGCTTCAGAAGTACGGTTGAGAGATGCTTCTGCTTCCTTGCGAATAGAAATATCTTGAACGACAGCAACAAAATATTTTGCTTCTTGGGTACCTTCATCTATGACCAGAGAAACTGTCAAATTGATCCAAACTAAAGAACTGTTTTTGCAGATGTAGCGCTTCTCCATTGAGTAATTTTCAATCTCACCCGCGAGGATTTTCCGGACATATTCCAAATCCGCATCTAAATCTTCAGGATAGGTAATATCTTGAAAAGTGCACCGTAATAATTCTGCTTCGGAGTAACCAACAATATCACAAAGCCTCTGATTTACTCGCAACCAACGTCCATCCGGTGCAAGTTGGGCGATACCGACTGCTGCTTGTTCAAAAGTAGCTCGAAAACGTTCTTCACTTTCGTGTAAATTTTGTCTGTTTTCCCGCAAGGAATTTTCTACCTGTTTGCGGACGTTTATTTCTCGGGTTAATTCTTCATTGGTTGTTTGCAATGCTACGGTACGGTCTTTAACCCGTTGTTCTAATTCTTGATTGAGTTGACGTAGCTTATGCTCTGACTCCTGTAGCGCTTCATTAACTTGGTAGATTTCTTCTTGCGCTCTCTTGAGTTCGCCAATATCTACAAAACTTATTACTACACCATCAACAATTCCATCTTCTTGGCGATAGGGATGAATCCGCATGAGCATGTAAGTACCATCATCATTGCACAGCTGAACCTCTTTTTCCCGAGCTTGCTTACTAGTAATTACTTGATTGAGAAGTTCGAGCAAATTCGGACAGTCAATTTTATAAGAAAGGTCACTCAACGCACGACCAACATCTGTTGTCATCATACTGATCGCAATAGTTGCAGCTTGAGTAAATTTACGGATTTTTAAGTCTTTGTCTAAGAAAATTACGCCAATTTCCGTAGTCTGGAGCAAATTTTCTACATCATTATTCAGTTCGGTTAACTGTTGAATTTTTGCTTGGTACTCTGCATTCACAGTGTAAAGTTCTTCGTTAACTGAATGCAATTCCTCATTAGTACTTTGCAATTCTTCATTAGAAGCAATTAATTCCTCATTAGTCGCTTGCTGTTCCTCATTAATTGTCTCTAATTCTTCAATCGTTGCTTGGAGATTTTCGCGAGTTTCTTGAAGTTCATACTCCATCTCCATCAAACGCGCTTGAGCTTCGCTACTGGCTTCAAACTCATCACTTTTTGGTGCGGGTACAGGTAACCCATCTTCTTCAATTAACACCATCAAAAAATCCGCCGTCATTTTATTTGCTTGGTGGTAAGCAACTTTTAAATTTATTTGACGGGGTTCATCTTCATCTTCTTCTTTAAGTTTAATTCCAGTGTACAAAACTGGACCTTGTTGTCGTATCGCTCGATGTAGTGCAGTATTGAGGGGTAATTGCAACGAAGGAGTAACTAACTTGGTAACATCTGCTGTCGGACTACCAGTAGGAAAGACTAATACTTTAGCTAAGTCTTGAAATAGGTGGAGCATTTGATTATTCTTACTTACCAGCATACAGGTAGATTTTTGCTCTCCCAAGAACATGTTTAAACTTGCTTCGAGCATTCGTTCTTTGAGAGAAACATTGACTTGTTTCACACCTAATTGTTGTTGGGAAATTTTGCTAACTCTGTCGAGTCCTTTCATCGGTAAACTTAAACGCACATCCCGTTGTTTTTGATAAATTTTCCCGGTTTTGTGCAGTTGCTCAAATTCACCCTCAAAATCTCCAACGGTTTCTGCTTCTCCCAAAACTAGAAAGCCCTTATGTACTAAAGAAAAATGGAGATTTCGCAGTATGTGCTGCTGCAACTGGGGCTGCATATAAATCAGCACATTACGACAGGTAATTAACTGCATGCGAGTGAAGCAAGCATCTTTGCTTAAATCGTTAGGAGCAAAAATCAGCATTTCTCGCAAACGCCGTGCTACCTGAAAAGATTGTTCTTTGCGAACAAAATATCTTTCTAATCGCTCCTGACTAATATCATTAGCAAGAGTTTCCGGATAAATACCCAAACCTGCTTTTTCTAAAGCTATTCGATCAATATCAGTAGCAAAAATCTTGATTTTGACCGATTTACCTAAATCAGTGACAGCTTCATCAAGTAACATCGCCAAAGAGTATGCTTCTTCCCCTGTTGCACAAGCAGTTACCCAAAAACGCAGTTCTTCTCCCGACTTAACATTTTCTAGTATTGAAGGGATGATACTATTTTCCAGAAATTGCCAAACTTGTTGATCGCGGAAAAAACGGGTAACGCTAATGAGTAAATCTTGATAAAGTGTTTTTCGCTCTGGGGATGATTCTTGTAAATGTTTAATATAAGTATTGAGATTATTGAATCCATTGAGTGAGCAACGGCGATGGATGCGACGTGATAAGGTACTTATTTTGTAATGAGAAAAATCAACTTGTTCGTATTCCCCAAGAATTTGAATAATCTTTTCTAATTTGGGGGAATCCCAAGATAACACCAGATTTGAAGTTACTGACTGTTGGCGATCGCCAGAAAAAACTGTATCATTCAGTCCTAACATTGGGGATTGGACAAAGCGATAGATCAGTTGTGCTAATTCCTTTGGAGATAGAATCCGGTCGATCGTCCCTGTAGCGATCGCGCTTTCAGGCATGCCATCAAACTCAGCAGTAGCCGGATCCTGCACCATTGTAACTCCACCGGCTTCATTTATCGCCTGCAAACCGTGAGTACCGTCACTTCCGGTCCCCGAAAGTACCACCCCAATAGCTCTTTCAGCATGATTCCTTCCTAAAGATTCAAAAAATAGATCGATGGGAAAATTTGGTTTATTCTGATTTCTGTGTTGCTTTTGTAGACGTAAATATCTACCTTCTATTACTAAATTTTTGCCCGGAGGAATTAAATATACAGAATTGGGCTTCAATTCCATCCCATCTTCTACCCGATATATTTCCAAGCGCGTTTTTCGCCCCAGTAATTCTTTCATCAGACTTTTAAAATCTGGTGATAGGTGCTGAATCACGACAAATGCTGCGCCACTATCCATAGGCATATTTCCGAAAAATTCTTCCAGAGGGCGCAGACCTCCAGCAGAAGCACCAATTCCCACCACAAAAAATTCGTTATCTTGTTCGGAAAGTGTTGGTTGCTGATTGGGTATGGATGGAGACATGAGAGGTTAGATTGCCAAATGATAGGTTTGTGGCTGAATACTACAGTACAGTAATTTTACTGATAGCTAAGTTATTAATTTATAGAATTAAGTTAATTTATTAAGGGAAAATGTAAAATAAATCACTAACTAAAAAAATATAATGATTGGGGACTGGGGATAGCACTGTGTGCCGCCGCTGAGAAGGCGCTGCGCGAACGTGGCATAGAGCCTGCTGCGTCGGCAGATCCGCAGGTGACGGCTCCGGATCCGTAGGTAGCGCAGCTATAGGTAGCGCAGCTATAGTCATAGCCTCTGGCGAATGGGGACTAGGAGAAAATTTACCCATTACCCATTATCATTTTCCAAAAGTATCACTCAAACCAATTCAACCAGGCTTCCCAATTTTGAACTATTTTTGCTAATTCAGTATATCCCGTGGCTCTTGGATGAGCGCCATCATAATTTTTTATTTCATCTATCCATGTATCAGAATTTATCAGTGTAGGGAAGGTATCCAAATAGGGTATATCCAGTTCGTAACAAATTTGCTGAAATTTTTGGGATAAATTAGCAATCCTCTGATTTTGTGCTTTATCTTCGATTGGTAGTGGTCCCAGCATCAAAATAGGATATAACTTTTTTGTTTCTATGAGAATTTCTCGGGTGTTAGCGATAGAATCTTTAATTGCAACGCGAGTTTTTCCATTTTCTATTGTTGTATCGTTTACACCAAAACAAAATACAACTCTGCCATCATATTGTTGTGGTAAACGATAGGATACTTCTGGCAAGCAACGCTGCTTTAATTCTGTACTAGTTTCTCGTCTTACTCCTAAATTATAGTAAGTGATTTCATGACCTTTTTTATTTGCATTAACACAAATTCTACCAGCCCAACCCAAGCATTCTGGATCGCCTACACCATTGACAAAGGATTCACCAACAAAGCAAATTCTGATTTCTTTTGCTGTTGTCATTTTTAAGCTTCCAATTGAATTTGCACAAACAGGTCAGTTGCATCTGGGAAAATATTATAAGGTATTGTTCTATAATTACAATTGGGTATTGTATCTAAAAATGAATGTAAAATTTCCCTATTCAGAGCAGTAGAATGTCCAACAGTATTTGGGTCTGAGTAGTTCCCAGAAGATAGATCGATATCAGAAATGATATTAAAGAGTACGTATTTTTTTGTACACCTAACCATTTTCTTGACAAAGTATTCGACAAAAAGATCGTAGTTTCGTACTCTTGTTACCAGAACTCCTAAAGCTATAACAATATCGAACTGTTTCTCTGGGAAAAACGAAGGGTCGATAAAATTAACAACTTCAAACTTTCTTTCTTCAAACTTTCTTTCTTCAAACTTTCTTTCTTCAAACTTTCTTGAGGAAAATTTTTGTTTCGCTAACTTCACAAATTCAGTTACAACATCTACCCCCAAATAATTGCAATCGCGAACATCAGAAAAACGCAGCGAAAAGTAATCAATAAGTTCGCCTTTACCACAACCCACATCAAGAATTGAATCTTTGGAAGAAAGCGAAACTTGCTCAAATAGACAATCGAAAAATCTCCAATTCCTGCTTTTTTTTCTTTCTCCCAGACTTTTAGCTGAATCCAATCCCTCCTGGGAAATCAGTCCTACATAGTTTTCTTTTACACGCTCTCCGTCTTCTAACCACATCTCTATTAATTGCTCAGGTGGCTTCATTGCGTTCATGGAGTTGCTTACAGTTATTAGTTTACCGCTTAAATTTTTCTTATATTTTATTTTTCTTACATTTTAGATTAATTACAGCAATTTAGAGCAAAGAAGCATTGCTATTGACCAAGAGCTTGTATAAATTATATTTGACTGCTAAACCAATTATAGTTATTTTCTCCTGTTAAATTAGTTACTGTTATTTATATATGGATAGATTGAGAGAGAAATTTTTAAAAGTAGTTTTGTGGATATACATTGGAACTATCATTATAATTTTTATATTCTATCGCCAAGATAAAAAGGTTGAAATCATCAAAAAGCATAATCAAATTTCAGAAATTAAATTAGGTGGATTTAAACTGCAAAATAATAAATCTAAAATTGATGAGCTTAAAATCAATAAACCTAAAATTACTGCTATCAGTAAATTGGGTGCGAAATTACAATTTGAAGAAGAATGCAAATTAAAATCAATTACAAAGGCTGATATCAAGAAAGTATCTATTGCAGCCGTTGGTGATGTACTCGCTCACAAAGTTTTGCAGAATCAAGCTCGAGGTCACAGTCAAGGCTTCAAGAATATTTGGTCTCAAGCAATCCCATATCTGAGAAAAGCTGATATTGCTTACGCTAACCTGGAAGGAACTGTAGCAACAGGTATGGGCTATACGGGATGGCCGAATTTTAACTATCCTCCAAGTATCTTAGATGACCTCAAAGATAGTGGTATCGACATTTTATCCACCGCCAACAACCATTCCCTTGATCGCGGTTCTAAAGGTGTAAATCTTACTATCGAAGCTCTACGAGATAGAGATATTAGCTACACAGGTACCAAAAATACAGATTTCAAAAATGTTCCCTGGTATACCCTAACTCGGGTTAATGGGATGACGATAGCTTGGATTGCTTGCACTCACCATGCGAATTTTATTGATAAATCTGGACGTCGTGACCCCTACAATCAAGTTCTTTATTGTGGTTCTAAAGCAGCCTGGAATCCAAGCAAACTTAACCCGGTCCTGGAAGAAGAAATTAAAGCTCTTGCAGGTAGCAAAAATATAGATGCAATAATAGTAACGCCACACTGGGGTATTGAGAATGAGAATAAACCGCGAAAAGAACAAAAACAGATGGCGCAAGCAATGGCAAATGCCGGTGCTACTGCTATTATCGGCACACATCCCCATGTAATTCAGCCTTGGCAAATGCTTGCAACTGAAGATGGTAGAAAAGTTTTGGTGAATTATTCTCTAGGAAACTTTATTACCAGAGCGGAAAGGGCTTCCAAAAACTGGCGCAATGCTATGCTGTTGATTGTAAATCTTAGCCAACATGGATCGGAAAAAGCACGGGTTAGTGGTGTCGGTGTCGTACCAATGGAAATGACCTACTCCCGTGGCGTACATCGTCTCACAGTTAACACCAAAAGCGCAAAAAATCACGCCGCAAGATTCCTTTCGCGAAAGAACTTCGTTAATATAGATCAATATTTTAGTAAACTTGGTGGCTGTGAAAGCAAATATTAACCCTCTTTACACTACTATGAGCTATGAGCTTCATATAATTTGAAATTATCAGTTATTCATCTGATTTTTTTGAAGCTGAAGGAAAGCCTCCTAAAGTTTCTTCAGCTCGCAAAACTACGTCTTCTGCTAGTCTTTCACTAAATCCAGTGATGAATGCTATAGCCATATAAAAATAAACTGTTCGATTAATGCCGTTTCTATTTTCGGTATTTGTCATTTTGTCGCGGTTCATATTGTCAGAGGTACTGGAGATACCAAAAAAGATACCAGATTCGATCAATGCTACCGCGAAAATAGCAAAAGACATTCCAACAATTGGACGGAAAAATCCCGTAAAAAATAAGTCTACTTGTCCTTCCTTAGATTGTTCAATAAATTTATTAGCACGTACAATGACGCTGACTGCGCTTCCCAAAGCACCCATTGATATAGCTAGAGATATAAAGAATAAATCCTGTTTAACAAACCAATCTGTGAATAAAATTAATTCACTTACTCCATCGGATCGATCTAATTCCCCTGAAGCATCCTTATTGTTTGGATTTTGATTTGCTGAGCTTTTAGCATCTTGATTCAGAACCACGGGATTAATCTTAGTGGAGAAATTTAATCCTCTTTCTTTTTTTGTAGCAGATTTTAATTCTTGTTCAATTTCATTTTGGAGCGTCTTAAGTGTATTAGTCTGACCATCTTGTTCGTTACTACTACCAGCCACTAATGGTTTTAACTCATCATCAACTTTAGTGAGCCGGGATCTAAAAGCATTGTTAATTTCATTCGTTCTTTCGAGTTCCTCCCGTTTATAATCCAAGTTTTTCTGAAGTTGTTCAATATTTTCTTTTTCAACAATTTCTCTAGCACTAAAAATATTTGAAATAGTAAATATCAACCCAACTCCGAGAAAGGGAGAAACTACAAATATCATAAAAAACCAACTTAAGCCAGAAATCATTCGATTGTAAGCACCTCCATTACCTTTAATAATAGCGCTCAAAGGATTGGGATACTCTCGCGACTGAAGCGCTATTTGTCGTCGTGCTTCTTGAATAAAAACTAGGTTCCGAGAATGTTTACTTGATGCTTTATTTAGTAAATTTGAATTTTTAAGACTTTTAGTCGTATCTTCTTTTTTTTCTAGGAGAACAGAGATAGCTAAATCTAAAATATCGACTTGTTGAGGACTACGGTAATCTAAGCGAGACATCAAACTCAGCAATCGAGCAAGTTCTCTTTGCATTTCAATATTTAACTCTTGCTGCTGTAGACCAGTTTTAATTTGAATTAGCAAACTTTGAATCTTTTCTTGTGTTTTGCTGTCTATAGTTTCATTCTCAGCAATATTAGAAACTTGTTCGACTTTTGCTTGTAGATCGCAAGAAAGTTCGTCATTTTGCTGCTCATTTTTTAATAATTGTTTTTTCACGGTTTTCCACACTTTGTAACAATAGAAATTAATTATTTTAAGTAATCAGCATTACTCCCGAAGTTATTACAATATAGTTGTGGGAGTCAAACGCAACCAGCTGCGCTGAATTAAGTTAAAACTCCTACAAGATAATCAGTAAACCTTTCTGAAACTTCAGAGTGCAATCGAGCCTAACAATATTTCTTTTCAGTTCTTGTATCTTTTAATATACAAACTTGATAGAGCATTTCGTTGTATTTTATGTCACATTAAAGTCGAGGCTATCAAAACATGATACGGTAACTTTTCGGTTTTAATATGGTAGAGTTTCAGCCTTCCTGAGATGACTTGCGTTACGCTAAGTTGATATTTGAATTGCCAATAACTTAAGCTACTAAAATATTGGTGGTATAATTTTTCAATCGGTTCCGAAGGGGAGCAGCCTTCAGACGTAAGGGGGAAAGTATTCGGTGTAAGTCCGGCACTGTCCCGCAGCTGTAATCTCAAATTTGTAATTCACAATCTGTAATTTCAAAATTATAGTTTCAAAATCATAGTTTAAAAATTGTAATTTCAAATTGAGTAAGTCAGAATGCCCGCCGATAATTGCGTTTATTTTTATCAGCTCATCTGCGAGGTACGGATGCGTTACTGTTTAGTATTGTCACAATTATTTAATTTAGTCGCGCCAGCAACGCAACGAAAATCACTTGGCGTATATATAAAGTAGTAGTATCAAATCCTTAAGTGCATACATTACCCGAAATTAAGCTATTAATCCCCTAAATGATGCGATTTATCGCGGACATATACTCAGTACTCTTTTAGTTTTAAGAATAATTCTCAATAGATATCCTAGAACTGTTACAACTTTAGTCCGGATAAATTATTACTTACTGGTTAAGATTTAACATCTCCCGTTGAACAGTTTATGGCTGACAACTGTTAGCGGATCCGCAGGTAGCGCAGCTATAGCGTGCGCTCTAGCGTATTAACTGGTAACTGTAGCCCGTAAGGGCGTGGCGTTAGCCATAAACTGGTAACTGATAACTGATAATTGACAATTATGAAACAAAATCGAGTCAAACTTCACTTAGTTGGGCTAGCATTAGTAAGTTTATATTTTGTAATAACTTTACCAAAACCTGCTTATGCAATGCATATTATGGAAGGTTTTTTGCCAATTGGCTGGGCGGTTTTTTGGTGGGTTGTCTCCTTACCATTTTTTATTTTAGGATTGCGATCGCTAACCCGCATCACTAAAGAGAATCCACAATTAAAGCTTTTACTTGCTTTAGCTGGCGCTTTTACTTTTGTGTTGTCAGCATTGAAAATTCCTTCAGTAACTGGTAGTTCTTCTCACCCTACTGGTACAGGATTAGGTGCGGTATTGTTTGGTCCCTTAGCAATGTCAGTTTTGGGTACCTTAGTACTATTATTTCAAGCTGTGTTGATGGCACATGGTGGTTTAACAACATTGGGAGCAAATATGTTCTCAATGGCAATCGCCGGCCCATTTGCAGCATACTGGGTATATCGGCTAATTATGCAATCTAGCGGTAAGCAAAAGCTAGCAATATTTTTAGCCACTGCATTCGCAAATTTACTCACCTATATCATTACTTCTTTTCAGCTTGCTTTAGCTTTCCCTGCACCTGTTGGTGGTGTCATTGCTTCCCTAAGTAAATTTATTGCAATTTTTGCCTTTACTCAGGTTCCTCTAGCAATCAGTGAAGGACTATTAACTGTACTCGTGTGGAACTGGCTAATATCTTACAACTCTCAAGAATTAGAACTGTTGAAATTAATTAAGCAGGAGCCTCAAAGAAGTGAATCAATCAAATCAATCTGATACAAATCAATCTCATAAAGGATGGAATAACTGGCTATTAATCTTGGCAGTTATAAGTTTAGCAGTTTTACCATTGATATTTGTTCGTGGGGCCGAATTTGGTGGTGCAGATGGTGAAGCTGAAGAAGCAATAACTGAAGTTCAACCAGAATATAAACCTTGGTTTCAACCAGTTTTTGAACCACCAAGTGGGGAAGTAGAAAGTTTACTATTTTCGACCCAAGCAGCTTTGGGTGCTGGAATTATTGGCTATGCAATTGGTTTGTATCGCGGGCGTTCCCAAAAGCAAAAACGTGAAGAGTAAGCATTCCCCATGAGTTTGCAACTAGATACCTTAGCTTACACTAACCGTCTGCGAGAATTACCACCTGAACACAAGCTGATTTTTGCGATCGGGACTTTGGTGATTTCCCTATGCAGTCATCCGGTGGTACAAATCTTACTTACCCTGTGGATGAGTGTTTGGACTGTTTTTTATGCCAGAATCCCTCTAGGAATTTACCTACGAGTATTAATATTTGCTAGCTTTTTCTGGCTTACAAGTCTACCTGCATTAGTACTCAATGGTGTTTCTCTGAATGATTTTTCTCAAGTCCAAGGTGACTCTTGGCAGAGTTTAAGGCTACATTCTTATTATATTTATATTAGTCGTAGTGGAATTCACCAAGCGACGTTAATTTTTACCAGAGTGATCGCCTCTGTTTCTTGTCTATATTTTTTGATGTTAACTGTTCCATTTACGGAAATTTTGCATACTCTGCGCCGATTCAAATTTCCCGTACTTTTGACTGAATTATTGTTATTAATGTATCGATTTATTTTTATTCTGTTGTATACAGCCAATGAATTATTAAGGGCGCAAAAATCCCGTGGTGGTTATCGTACTTGGCGTGTCAGCATGAAAAGCTTAGCCCTATTGATTGGTCAATTGTTAAAGCGGACCCTCCAAAAATACAGCCAATTTTCCTTGGGATTAGAAACGCGGGGTTTTACAGGAGAATTTCGGGTATGGTCTCCCCGACGCTATCGTCCATCTAGACGGTATATCGTAGAAGCAATTTGTGGATGTCTAATACTAATTGGATTAGAATTGTGGCTAAATGCAAGAATATTTACTTGAATTCGAGCAGGTATATTATACTTATTCCGGCGCACAGCAATCTTCTCTAAATGGTCTCACACTCAAGATTCCATCTGGTAAAAAGTGTGCTCTTATAGGTCAAAATGGTTGTGGTAAGACAACTTTATTCTTACTCGCAAATGGTTTATACAAACCTAATGCTGGAACCATACGTTGGTGCGGGGAAATTTTACGCTACAACCACAATTATCTCAGTAAACTGCGACAAAAAGTCGGATTAGTATTTCAGGATCCCGAGCAGCAACTTGTTGCTTCCACCGTTGAGGAAGATATTTCCTATGGTTTGTGTAATTTAAATTTACCTAACAAAGAAATTCAGTCACGAGTCGAGCAAGCATTAACAGAGTTTGGCTTGGAAGATTTAGCTCAAAGACCAGTGCATCATCTCAGCTTGGGACAAAAAAAACGAATTTCTATCGCTGATATTATGGTGCTGCAACCCCAACTTTTACTGTTAGATGAACCAACTGCATATTTGGATGTCAAGCATACTCGTAAATTGATAAAAATTCTTAAAAGAATTCATGGGAATGGTACAACTTTGTTAATGGCTACCCACGATCTGGATCTAGTCGCTCGGTGGGCTGATTGGATTTTTGTAATGGATGAAGGAAAACTAGTCTTGGAAGGTACACCAGAAGATGTGTTTATGCAGTGCGACCTGCTAGAAAAATTAGATTTGGGATTGCCATTAATATATCAATTTTTATTTGATAAGAATTTATCCTCTGAAGAAAAAACCATTGTGGAAAAATTACGACGACGTTTCCTAAAATCTTGATCTCCGTTCAAATTTCTGAAGTTATCATTTTTCAGTGAAAATCTTGATAGCGGAATGCTAAGCTGATTAATTACTTCGCTAATACAAAAAAGTGTTGTCATACAGCAATCATTAGATTTCTGCATTAGCAATATATTTAGGAACATCAGATAGTTTTAAATTCTATGTTTACGGTTCACACTTGGTTGCAACTTCGAGGGACATACCATAATGGTTAAATTTGTGCTGTCATTTAATGCTGAAGATTTAGAATTGCTGCTAGTCGATCGTGGTGTACCAGCAGAAGAAGCTTTTGATGCGCGTGCAATCAAGGAAAGGTACATTCAAACTGAAGAAATGCCCAAAATAGGAGAAACTATTATGTATCCGATTTTTGGAATCTTGAATGATGAATTAAGATACTGGATACATCAGAACATTGGATTCAGAGTTACAAACATCATTCACAATCCTGTTGGGGTGGTGTCATTTTCCGGTACTCCCGAAAATGAAACAACCAAAAATGAAGTTCACACGGTTCTTATAGTCACACCATGTAGACTTCCCATACTCAAGTAAGAACAAATAATCCCCAAATAGCCCCGTTACTATCCCCAAAGTTAACGGGGTATTTGTTTGACTGTTTTCGCGTTGTTAGTTTGTATTGGCGATTCGAAAAATAGCAAAAATAAACTTAACAGAGAATAACCCCACACCTAACATGGCAGGGGCTTGAGTAGAGGAATGAGAGAATGGCTGATATTCTCGTAAATATGGTAGGCTTTAGAACAATCTCTGCAAAATAAACCTAAGATAAATCTCGCTCAAAAATGGGTATTGATAGAAAACTCGATAATCAATGGTTGACTAACCTTGATGCTAAAACTTGCGAAAACCATTAGTAATAAACATTTTCTGAAAGGTGATAACGTAGCCTGATAGATGATAGCGGCAGTTCTCGCTAATCGTATACCTACGGTACATTACACTAGCCGCTAACACCTTGCTTTATGAGATACTTAATTTGACAAACAATTTATGTCTGTCCCAAACTAACTATTCATACACCTTTCTACTTGCTTGTTCACTAATTTCTTTTGGGCATCACAACATTAGTATTAACATTTTGGCTGTGACCATTGGTATGACCGTTAGCATGAATTTTTCCATTACCGTTGGTATTAGTCTTACCACGAGGTTGAATTACTCCATAACCTCCATGATTGCGTTCGTAAATTACATTAATTTCGTTTGTTTCGATATTTAGGAACATATAAAAATCATGCCCCACCATTTGTAACTGCTCCAGTGCGTCTGTCACAGTCATTGGTGGCATAGCAAAATACTTCGTGCGCACAACTTCTGTTGGTAACTCCGGAGTACGATTCCCGATTAAATCTGTAATTACAGCTTCTTCGGTTATGTAAACTTCATTCGTGGAGGTACTGTTATTTTTCTTGCTCTGACGTCTTTCTTTATATTTACGTAATTGTCGAGTTATTTTATCTGCAACCAAGTCAATACTGGCATATAAATTCTCGCTACTTTCTTCTGCACGAATTACGTTGCCATTTGCAAAAACCGTTACTTCCGCCGACTGATTAGGATTTATTCGGGGATTGCGAGCTACGCTGAGGTGAATATCCACCTGATTTGTAATATTCTGAAAATGATTGACTGCCTTTTCTATCTTCTGATTGACGTACTCGCGAATTGCATCGGTAATTTCAATATTTTTCCCGTGGATGACAAGCTTCATGCAAACTCTCCCACTTTATTTACGTGTATTTTTTACTTATCGGAAGGAGTTGCGGCAATTCTTACTCTCTGCCGCTAAAATCAAGAACTTCTATTCGAATTCGTCTGTTTTTTGAATTCTTCGGTTGGAATTTGTCCTTATGAATTTAACTTGTTGTTAATGTGCATAACCAGATAATAACTCAACAAAACAAAAAATTATAAGTAAGCGTAACTCTTCGTAACTCAATATATATGCACTAGGTCGCGGTCAGAAGAAAACAGACTTTATGTACAACGATGCACATATTAAAAGCTCTCTCTCACAAGCAGAATGTTTTTTCTGACTCCTCAATGTTACCCCCAAAAATTTACGCTTCTTGACTTTTGTATTATGTATCAATAACTGATTATGAACTGTTGGGAAACAAATTAAATTATGTAATTTTTGCTACTACATTTTTACTCTACAGAGTATTCCTCCTGAAACCATCTAACTTATATCTTTAAGGTAGCACTATGTTACTTCTAAAACTAATTCCCTTGACTTTCCTTTAAAATCCTTTGCATTGCTTGACATTCTTTATTCACAAAAATGTAATAAACCTTACTAAATTTTGAAAATCATTTGCTAACCATTAATTAACCTTATGACTCAATTCCGGAATCAATGTTTCTTATATAACCAAGGAGTACTGTTTTATGCGGATGCTCATAAATGGCAGAAGGAACTTGTTGCCGCTCGTATTCAGGATCCTAGTTTAGACGATGTACTAATTTTGTTAGAGCACCCACCAGTTTATACTTTGGGACAGGGGGCTAGTTTAGACTTTCTCAAATTCGATCCGAGCAAAATTCAAGATAATACCCAACCTACATCTCAAGACGATTTAAAATATAATTCTCAACATAATTCTCATAGTATCTACCGGGTTGAACGTGGTGGTGAGGTTACATATCATTGTCCGGGTCAGTTAGTGGGGTATCCAATTTTAAATTTGCAACGACATCGTAAAGACCTCCACTGGTACTTACGACAACTGGAAGAAGTATTAATTCGCGTACTATCAGCCTACGGTTTACCAGCAGAACGTGTCCCTTCTTTAACTGGTGTGTGGGTAGATGGGTACAAAGTTGCAGCAATTGGAATTAAAGTTAGCCGTTGGATTACCATGCATGGTTTCGCTTTAAATGTATGTCCTGATCTGAATGGTTTTAAGCAAATTGTTCCCTGTGGAATTTCTGATAAACCTGTTGGTTCACTGGCTCAATGGATTCCTGACATTACAGTTTCCCAAGTACGTCCTCTTATTGCAAATATGTTTGCCCAAATATTTGATTTGGAAATAATTGAAATCGGAGCTAACGATAAAAGTTAATTGGGGTTTGCTGTTCTTGGCGCGTCTCAGCTGTAGTGTAGCGTTAGCTAAAAAAGTTTTTGGGACACTTTAGGAATCAGAAGACAAGAATCATAGTAAAAGGAATACCAATTTAGAAAAATAATGAGACAGATAGATTTATGTAGAGACGTTGCACGCAACGTCTCTACCGAAGAATCTGTTGCAATGATTTATTGAGTTGGTAGAATTTAAATTTCCGGTTAGATCTCGGTCTAGATCTAAATACTTCCGGTCTTAAGAAATTGAGCATGAAAAAATTTAATGGGTACGGTAGATCCTGTACTTACTTTAAATAGCGAATATATGACTTATTCATTCTAAGTTTTTCGTTTTAATAAAGTATCTACAGGTAGATCTTCCACTAACTTATGCTATTCATTTGCAGAATAGCTCAAATCACCTCTTGTATGGGAATTATATAAAAAGCACCTTTACTTAAAAATTATTAAAATTAGATTCCCAAGAATTCATATTTACCCAACATTAGCGATTATATTAAAACTCAAATTCAAATTCAAAATCAAATTAAAATTCAAATCATTTTACTTAAACGCCTGATTTAGACGCCGTGAGCAATGAAAGAGACTTAAAATTAAGTCAAATTATCTACAAAAATTCCCGCACAGAAGAGGTGCATGCTCCGCCGCTAATGCCTCTCAAAGAGCGTGACTTCAAAGCTTTGGCGACTTTATTCGACCAGTTAGATAGTGCTGAAATCGAAGCCGATATCAATAATACCTTGAGCTTAATGGTACCCGAACCTAGCTGGGATGAAGATCCCTATGAATTTTTACAAGAATATTTGTGATTGCTGGGTATGACATTACTTATTGTTACTGTCCATCTTGAGCAAAACCTTTAAAACACCTTTTGTTTGAGCTTTCTCAAAGGCTGCAAGTCCTTCTTCTATTGGATAATGGGCTTCTATTAATGGTTTGACATCGACTTTTTGTTGGGCTAATAATTCCAATGCAGGTAAAAATGGACCGCAACGAGAACCAATCAAAGTAATTTCATCCACTACTAAGGAAGAAGCATCCAAACTTAACTTACCCGCATATGTACTTTTGAGGACTAATGTTCCACGGGGTCGTAAAGCACGTCGAGCAATCTCAAATCCAGCACTATTACCAGTACATTCTACAGAAACATCAAAGTATCCATTTTTCACTACGTCCTTAAGACCTGTTTTAATTCCTCTAGCTTCTAAATTTGCAAGTTTTTTGCTGTGACGACCGACAACTAGAAGTTCACAACCAGTTAAAGCAATAGTTTGGGCGACTAACTGACCTAATTTCCCATCTCCAACTACCAATACTCGACGATCCGTTCCTAACGTTACCTGCTCTTGAATTTCTAGTGCTGCAGCTAGGGGTTCTGTGAAAGTTGCGACTTCTGTAGGTACGTGGTCGGGTACTGGATACAGATTTTTGATTGGCAAACAAAGATACTCTGCAAAAGCTCCATTGCGATTTACAATACCAAGTACGCTACGGTTTTCACAGTGAGTGGGTTGTGCGCTACGACAAAAGCGACATTCTCCACAAGCAGCATTAATCTCTCCAACCACACGCCGATTTACGAAATTTTCTGGACCTTGTTCGACTAAACCGACAAATTCATGTCCTAAAATACCGGTGTAAGGATAGTAACCCCTTATTAGTTCTAGATCGGTGTTACAGATACCAGCAGCTAAAACTTTTACTAAAGCTTCTCCCTGTGGTGGTTTGGGAATAGGAATATCAGTACGCAATTGCAGATGATTATTTTCCAGCCAGAGTCCTTTCATGGCGATCGCTTGATGGTAAAGAAGATAAATTAAATAACCAAAATATTTTACCGTTTGCTTACCAATATATCCCATCTTCCGCACCCTAACTGTCACACACCAAGGGGATGAGATTTTTTAGTACATATTTATTAAACAAGACTTAGATATTCATGAGACTAATGGGAAGTTATCTCATTAAATTTGGGATCTATCAAAAAGTATTTTGAGTTGAAGTCTTTGATGAGGCTAAAAAGATTCTTAAAAAAGTAAGAAAATATTTTTGCTCGAAATAATAATGTGAGAATTTAAACAGAATTGTGTTGTAAAATTCTGTTTTTATGTTTGATATAAAAGATGTTGAAATACAAAATATAGACCATTTAGGGATAGTAGCAGGAATCGTAGATTCCATTGGATTAGTAGAAATAATTAATGATTTATTAGGGTCAAAACCAGGAGAAAAAGTCAGTGCAGGACATGTTGTCAAAGCAATGATTTTAAACGGATTAGGATTTGTGTCTAAACCGTTATATATGTTCCCGAAGTTTTTTGAGCAAATAGCTTGT
>NZ_LMTZ01000134.1 GCF_001456025.1 Mastigocoleus testarum BC008 | reverse complement strand
TTGCATCTGAATATATTCCTTGGGTCTGATAATGTATTAACCATCACCTTTTTGTATTTATTCAGCAAGCCCTACTTAAATCACCCGCGATTGATAAATTTCTTTATTTATTAATTTTAAAATTGCCGATTTAAAACGATTGATTTCAAACTACCGATTCAGTTTACTTGCATCTAAAAAACAAAATATTTTCTCAAATCAAAGAGGAAAATATATTAACGAGTATGAATGGAAGCAAATATATAACATTACCGAATATTTTAATTACTTGAATTTACTTATTATCTGCTTTAGTAGGTGAATTAACTTCCGGACGATCGGCATGATGCTTGTTATACCAGTTCATTAATGGTGTAGCAGTAATACCATGGAGTGTAATGGAAGCAATGACGGTAGTGTAAGTTATCCAAGATATTTGCTGTGCTGGTTCACCTTCTACCCCATGACCCAAAGCATAAGAAAGGTAATATAAAGAACCAATTCCGCGAATTCCAAACCAACTAAATAGCAAGCGATTTACGGGTTGAAAATTCTTGCGTTGTGGATAAACAAAGCGTTTACCGATAGTGCTAATCCAAACACTTAGAGGTCTAATTATAAAAAGTAATGATACGCTAACTACTAGCGAGCCGAAAGCATAATCCATAATTGGTTGAAACAATAATATTGAACCCAAAATTACAATCGTTCCGACTTCTAATAGTTTTTCTACTCTTTCGATAAATTGCAACTGTGCTAGCGGTTTTTCTGAAGATTTATAGCTACGTTGTAATACCAATCCAGCTACAAATACAGCTAAAAAACCATAACCATTGACGACCTCAGTTATTGAGTAAGTTAATAAAATTGTACTAAGTGCAATAAAATCTTCCATTAAATCATCAATAGGATGATATTGCTGAATTTTTCGATCCAACCAAACAATCACTTTAGACACTATAAATCCCGTAACAATACCAGCAATAATTGCCCAAATTACATCAATACCAACCCAAGAGTGCAACCAATTATTCCAATTACTATCTTTCGAAGCGTAAATTCCAAAATAAACAAAAGGGAAAGCCAAAGCATCATTTAGTCCACCCTCAGAAGTTAAACCAAAACGTAATTCATTTTCATCTTTGGTGTCTTTTAATTGTACTTCTGAAGCTAAAACTGGATCCGTCGGTGATAAGATGGCTCCAAGTAAAATAGCAGACCCCCAATCTAAATTAATAGCAAATTTAGCAACAGCAGCTAGAGCAAAAATTGAAATTGGCATGACAATTCCAATTAGTCTTATAGTTATATCCCAAGCAGCTAACTTAAAAGGACGAATAATTTTTAAGCCACAGCCAAATACAGATACTATAACTACAAATTCAGTAAGTCGCTCTAGCAAATTTATACTAAATACTTCAGTTTGACGTAACTGAATTAAATTAAAACCGTAGGGACCAATAATAATTCCGACAGCCAGGTAGATAATTGCATAAGAAAGAGGTAAACGCCGAGAAATAAAACCAGAGCCTAAGGTCGCAAATAGTAACAGCAGACCGATCGCTAATAGATTTAAAATATAAACATCTACCATAATTTCCCATCTCTCCGTAGAATTTTATTTTTTATAAGTCAAAAGTTATGCTTGCTCCCTGTACCTGGCGTCAAGGAAATTTTCTTTCATAGTAATAATCTCCCTACGGTGAGAAGCTTGGGAGATTATTGATTAGGATATTTTGAAGGTTCAAGAGTCAAACTTTTAAAAGTAAAACTAATAGAACTTATGCCGCTAGTACATTTTTTCTCGTAGAGTATGTGACACTTCGATTAATTTGCAAGGGGAAATAAAGCTCTTGGCGTCGCACACCAAACATGATAATTGTGACAATGGGGCAAATCCTGACTAAATGAGTGTACGATTTTTAATATCTTGGGTTAGCGGTATATTATACATTTCCCAATCTATAATTCCTTGGGGTCTCAAAATCATTTCCGCTTTCTTAACTTCCGCTTGAGTCCCTTCAACTAGTACCACATAACTTCCTCGAGAAAGTAGTTCGTCGTAGTACTTAGCTCTATCTTCGGGAATTCCCCAACCAACCAAAGCGCCAACTAAGCCACCACTAGCAGCACCAATACCACTACCGATCAGAGTATTAGCAAGTATTACTCCTACTTCTGCGATTGGACCAATACCGGGAATTGCTAATACCCCCAAACTACCTAACAAACCAACCAATCCGCCTGTAACTCCTCCTGTACTTGCTCCTGTCTTAGCTGCTCCTTTAGTTAGTTCTGCGTTTGATTTATCCGGAACTATATCACCTGCCTGTTTGTAACTTTCAGTATGCTGACCAACTATAGAAATTTTATCCATATTAAAGTCAGCCTCTCTTAATTCATAAAGCGCTCTTTGTGCTTCTTCATAAGTTGGAAAGGTCCCAACTGCACGTTGTAATTCATCTTCAAACATAATCTTTTTGCTCTTATAAAAAACAATTATTTAGTTTTATTGGTATCTTAAGTGTCTTTGCTTCATCCGTGCATAGCGTCCGCAGAAAACGGTTAAATAAGTTGCCAGGATGAAGCGTTAACTGTTAACTTACCCCTGAATTCTAACCCTGCACCTACTTAATCTAGAAGTTATAGCCGATTCCTAAAAGTAACCCAACATCTGTATCATCATCTAAGAAAGCTGCGTTAGCACTACCATTAACAGTGAAGCGATCGCCTAAAGGTACGTCTATACCGCCCGTAAGTAAGAAACCGACATCTGCATCGTCACTTGTCTCAATAGCTACGCCAGCACCTAAGTAGGGAGAAACATTAAACGACCTTCCTGCTACTGAAGGTGTCGTACGTGGAGAAAAATCAAAGGTTAGAGGTAATAAAATCACGGGGTCATCATCAATTATGACTGATGGTCGTGCAGAGAAGCGACGTGTCAGTCCTATTTTACTAATCGCTGCAAAGCTGCCTTCACCTAATGCAGTTTCACCACCTAGGCCAATATTACCACCAACTCCAATGTAGCTAGAACCACCACGGGTCGCACGACCGGGTTCGAGATCTGCTCCATTACTGTCTGCAGTTTCAGTTTTAGTTTCAGTTTCTGACTTTTGAGTTCCATCAAAATCGGGTGGAATTAAAACTTGGTTAACTGCGTGGATGACACCGTTACTAGCATCGATATCAGCCTGGATAACATTTGTGGCGTTGACCGCGATTTGGTTCTTGCTAGAATCGACTTGAATATTAACCGGTTGACCTTCAAGGGTTTGCAGTTCTCCCGCTGAAATTTGATCCGCACTCAACCTTCCGGGAACTACGTGATATCTTAAAATTTTCACCAGCAATTCTTTATTCTCTGGCTGCTGCAATTCTTGTAAAGTTTCTGGAGGTAAGGCAGCAAAGGCGGCGTCGGTGGGTGCGAAAACTGTGTAAGGTCCTGGCTGTTGAAGAATATCTGCTAGATTTGCCGATTGCAGTAAAGAAGTTAAAGTAGAAAAGGAATCACTAGAGGAAGCTATAGATACGATATCGTTTTTAGCTTGAGTAGGACCGGGAGTCCCAGCAACGATATAGCTTGCTGCGGGGAGATTAGCTGCTAATGGTTGTGCTTGTCCCTGATTAACTAAAGCTTGATATATTAGGGCTGCGGCTTCGGCACGAGTTAAATTTTCTGTAGGATTAAGTGTTTTTGCATCTGGATAGTTGACAACCATACTGGCTTCTGTAGCTGCTGCAACACTACTTTGTGCATAGGTAGGGATGGCAAACACATCTGTGTAGTAAGTGTTTAAGGTTTCAGTTACAGGTTTCGCCGCAGTTAACCTTAAACCATTGCTTAAAGCGACAATGGCTTGAACTTTAGGAATTTCTTGATTTGGTTGAAACACATTTCCCGGATAGCCCAACATAAATCCGGTTTCATAGGCTTCCTTAATTGCTGAAGCTGCCCAATAATCAGCTGGAACATCTGAAAATCCTTGGGTACTTAACTGTCGGACTGGATTTTGATTAAAAGCTTTTTCCAGCATTGCTGCAAATTCAGCACGCTCAACTGGTCTTTCAGGCTTAAATGTACCATCCGGAAAGCCAGTTATAATTTGTCTCTGTACTAAAGCCCGAATAAAAGGACTAGCCCAAAAACTCGCCGGAACGTCAGAAAATACAGTAGATGAAAACTGCGACTGACTCAAAATTGATTCCGAGTTTCTATTTTTTAGCTGAGCAACACTAGGTTCGGAAAGTAATACTGGACTAACTGTTACAATAGTTAGTCCAAAAGCTAGTAAGTAAATATTCTTGAACGACCAACGCAACGAAAAAAACATAAAAGCCTCCTCTTCCCAACTATACTCACTGTTTATCGCTTCAAATTTACGCAGTACCTGCTATCAAATGACCATTGTCTTAGGTAGCTTAATATTTTCTGAGCATTAACAAATATAAGAAAACAGTCAAAATTTTTAACCTTACTCTTACCTTCACTGTACGCTTTTGCACGAGCTAGATATTTTATTTGCCCGTGCTTTCACTCTCAGCAGTGGGTTTACCGAATCGTCACCCTACAACAGAATCTTTCTACGATCTAATTTTATACTGACGACGAGTTAGCGTAGACGGGATAGCGGAAGATTGCAGCAACAGATTCAGAATCTGGCATTTCCTCTGCAGACATGCAGTAAACCATCCCACCCTGTAAAAAAGTATTCGTGGCTGCAAAATCTAATAAATCAAAATTTTCTTTAGTGGAACTGTCATCAATTTCAATCGAATTAGTTTCTGGCTCGAATCGACCCCAGCACTGGAGGTTATTGGGAATAAACAAAGTATCTACTTGACCATTAATAGCTGCAGGAATGATTTGTTTTACATCTGCACTAGCTTGTTTGGTACTTAGTAATTCTTGATATTGTGCGATCGCCTGTTGTCTGGCTTCTTGGAAATGCGGTTGAATAACTTGTAAAGCCTGCTGATGTAGTTCTTCTGAAGAAAGATTTTCCGGGTTCCCCGTTACACCTTGGCTATACAAATGAGGATAGGAATTAGCTTCTTGGTAAATAGGAAGCAAATACTCTACACCTGCGAGGACTAATGGAACCTGTTTTCCCTGTAGCAAAGAGTGTAAACCGCGATCTATCTGCTGGAAGTAACGTAAGATTTCAGTTTTATTATCGGTCGTTCCTACTCCTTGTCCGTGATAAATCGGATTGGATTGAGAAGCGACGCTTTTAGCTGCACCCTTTCCGACACTATGATACTGAAGTTGCTTTTCAGGATCGTCGTAACTTAAAGCCTCAGCTAAACTAGAAGGGACATCTTCAGGTAAAGCTAGTTCTTGAATGTTGTAATGACTTGCTTGAAATAGACGAATTTGGTTTTGAGCCAAGGCTAACAAGTAAAACTCATTATCTGCAGCCATTAGCGGGAGTAAAGGTTTAAAGTAAAAGCGATCGCTTACTTCTACCAATTCTGTAAAACTATGAGGTAAAAGATAGTAACGCGTTTGACTTTGAGATATAAAATAAGCCAAGCCTAATTCTTGATGCTGCCAAAAATCATAATCATCTATCATTGTTTTGGCTTCTTGCAGAAGTTCGCCCGTTTCTGTTGTACTTAAACCAGCAGCTACTAACTTCGATTCAGCTCGATCTAATAAGTTTTTGAAACGTATAGGGTTTTGCCTAGTCTCTTTTCCTGCCTTATGTGTAGGCATATAGATAGATACACAGAATCTATCTGTTAAGTTAAATAAACTATTTAATTCTTCTTTCGCAAATAAACTCATAAATAATGCTAGCGTAATTACAAAAATACTTTCAAAAACTGCTTACTCTTTACTGCCAATAGTTTTGCACTACGATCGCAAGACAACTATTTTGCGTATCCTGTAAACAGTTCAATTAAATAAAGACCCTGGTGAGGTTTTTTGGAGTCAGTCACCCATATCAGCTAAGTTTCACACAGGAAACGATTGCAGAGACTTTTATGTGTTGGGTTTAGAATACCTTGGCCTAAGAATGAAAATTTTCCCAAGGAGGGAACAGGAGAAAGTGTAAAGATTTATTGACGAGTAATTTATGGCTCTCAGACTCTTTTCCAGAGTGTCACCTAACCACTGTTAATATTAATAATTATCAATTCCAACCCAATGGCTTCTCTGCAGCTGATGGTACTGATTCAATCCTAGGAGAACTCTGTTTGTCAACTACTTGGACGGTAGTGGCTTGAGGACCCATTTCTCCTTCCGTTTCCTTAAATCTGACCCCATTACCAACTTCTAATTGCTCAAAGCTCTGATTGGTAACACTATTGCGGTGAAAATAGACTTCCTTACCGGTACTGATTTCTTTAAGAAAACCATAACCTTGTTCGGAAAATAATTTAGTGATAACAGCGCCCATTTCCTGTTCGGGATGTGTTTTCACTTCCCCTTGTTGCTCTGTGGTGAGTCCAACCAATTGACGACGCGCTGCTTCAAAAGCATCTCGAATTACTGCTTCTAGGGGCGGATACTGTTTACCTTTGTCAGGGTTATAACCTACCGCTATTTCACGTCCGTGGGGGATTGTAATATCAATACTGATCCTGTGAGGAGACCCACTTTCTGGATTCTCGTGAGCTTTTTCAACCACTACGTGACAGCTATTCATGTAATTGCAAAATTTTTCTAACTTTGCAATTTTTTCTCTTATTAGAGAATCAATAGCTTCGGTTTTAGTAATATTGCGATAAGTAATTTCTGGAGGGATTTGCATAGTATTTGACTCTTGCATCGTTAAAAATAATTAGCGAACTTGCTATCATTACTGGAAAGATAATCAAGCTCAAATTTAATTAATTTTATGTCCTGATGCAACTATTAGTTGCTTAAAAGTCTCGGCAGAAGCCTTAGATTCTATGGTCACTTTTTGAGAATCTAAATCAATGTTTACATTAGCATTTGGTTCAGAAGTCAGAATAGTTTGCTTTAAATTATCGCTAGCTTCTTGACTCTTGAGAGTAGGTACGTGAAATTCCATTTGCCGTTTAACTCCAAAAATATTCATTAGACAATTTGCTTAGAATAAGGTTAGTTCGAATCGATCCATTTACCTAACCATCTTTAGTTATAAATAGGTGATATCTTTAGTTATAATCCTTGAATCTATGACCATGGGAGCAATTTAAACCCTGCTTTCGATACATTTATTATTTGTTTTTTTTTAATAAGTTAGCAGTAGCTAAACACAATTTTCTAAACTGTATATTCAGTGTTTAGATAAACTGATATCGCTGAATTTTATTTTGTCTAGTATTAGCAATAAAAATTCATAACAGACAAGTACAAGGAGAACTGACATGGCAATTTCTGCAGATCAAATTCCTGCTCAATCTCAGGATAGACAACCTGCATTAGAATCAGAAATGAATCCCAAACCCCAGTACGACCGGGAAAGTTACGTCGGTAGTAACAAATTAGAGGGTAAAGTAGCTCTCATTACTGGAGGTGACAGTGGTATCGGTAGGTCTGTTGCAGTACTTTATGCAAAAGAAGGTGCAAACATAGCCATTTCTTATCTCGACGAACACGGAGACGCGCAAAAGACCAAGGAGTTAGTCGAGCAAGAAGGACGAAAATGCTTACTAATTCCTGGAGATATTAGTGACGAGCATTTTTGTCAGCAAGTAGTAGAAAAAACTATCGAACAGTTAGGACAACTAGATATTCTCGTTAACAATGCAGCCGAACAACGTTTAGAAAATCCCGAAACTCTAGAAAATATTGATTCGAGAAGTTTGAATAGTATTTTCAGTACCAATATTTTCTCAATGTTTTATTTGTGCAAAGCTGCAATTCCCCATCTTAAAGAAGGTAGCTCAATTATTAATACTACTTCTATCAACGCATACAAAGGTAACGCACCTTTACTTAGTTACTCTACAACTAAAGGTGCGATCCTTGCCTTTACCCGTTCCTTGTCCCAATCATTACTAGAAAAAGGTATCCGCGTTAACGCTGTAGCCCCTGGACCGATTTGGACTCCCTTTATTCCCGATGCTTTTCCCAGCGAAAAAGTTGAAGGGTTCGGGAAACAAGTTCCGATGAAGCGTCCCGGTCAGCCTGTTGAAGTTGCTACAAGCTTTGTATTCTTAGCATCGGAAGATTCTTCCTACTTCGCAGGACAAGTGTTACATCCTAATGGTGGTGTAGTAGTCGGTGCATAGGTGAATTCATAAGGTAAATTCGTCAACTCAAATTCAATGACGTAGTATCGCTACTTAACGAAGGAAGGAGTAGGGAGGAAGAAGGGACTCCGTTAATAAATTAATGGGCTTGTATCGAATGGCACGCTCGTTAAGACTCATCCGCACGTAGCGTGCATGAACAAACTTTGAATTGATGGGGAGTGTGGGAAGCTTGTTATTTAGTTTCGTGCAACGTCCTCATTAATTAAACTCCCCCTCTCTACCCCCTCTTCCCTCCTCCTTCCAACGCAGTCGGTCAATTTTTAAACTCGTTTTGTAAGAAGATTTTTGAATACGGTCGGAGAATATATATTTTCGATATATTTTCGCTCCCAATAGTAAGTAAAATTATAGTTTTAATTAATAAGTTAAATTTCTAACTGATAATTTTTTTGTGCCTGGGTTAATACTTCGAATGAGTATAGTTCGGGTATAATTAATGTATGAGCATTCGCAGAAAAATTAACGCCCTCCGCCAATTGTTGGCAGTTTTTCGCTACAGCGGGCGAGCCATAGGTTTAGTTTGGACGACTAATCGTACTTTAACTATTTCAATTGCTGCTTTGACTTTAATCGCAGGTCTTTTGCCTGCAGCAGTTGCTTACATCGGTAAGTTAATTGTAGATGCTGTAGTCCAAGCTCGAAATGTTGGTACTTTTAACAGTGGTATTTCTAACAGTCTTTATCATCCTTTGATTTATGTGGGTTTAGAGGCGATCGCCATAGCTTTACTTGCAGCGAGTCAACGAGGACTTACAGTTTGTCAATCTTTATTGCGAGTATTACTTGCACAGAGAGTAAATGTATTGATTTTAGAAAAAGCATTGACACTGGAGTTGGCGCAGTTTGAAGATTCAGAATTCTACGATAAAATGAGCAATGCGAGAAGAGAAGCCTCTACTCGCCCATTATCGTTAGTCAATCGTACTTTTGGTTTGGTGCAAAGTGCTCTTTCCCTTTTAACTTATGGTGCTTTGCTAGTCAGCTTTTCGCTTTGGGCTGTTTTCATCTTAGTTTTAGCAGCCATCCCAGCTTTTATCGCCGAAACTAAATTTGCAGGACAAGCTTTTCGACTATTTCGTTGGCGCGCTCCAGAAACTCGCCAACAGCGTTATTTAGAAACTTTAGTCGCTAGAGAAGATTTTGCCAAGGAAGTAAAACTTTATAAATTAGGAGAAATGTTGCTTGGACGTTATCACAACATATTTCACCAAATTTATGGCGAAGACAAAAACTTAACTTTACGACGGGGTTTGTGGGGATACTTATTGAGTTTACTCAGTACCGGAGCCCTATATCTGGCTTATGGTTGGATAGTTATCGAAACAGTTGCTAATCGAATTTCTCTCGGAGAAATGACGATGTATCTGACCGTTTTTCGTCAAGGACAAAGAACTTTTTCGGAAGCACTCACCTCAATTGGAGGAATGTACGAGGATAACTTATATTTATCTAACCTCTATGAATTCTTAGAAGAGAAAGTCCCCCAATCCAGAGGAGAAGCAACTAAGGGAATCTATCCGGGAGATGGAATTCGTTTTGAAAATGTATCCTTTTCCTATCCAGGTAGCTCTAAACCGGCTTTAAAAAATATCTCCTTTCATCTCCAACCGGGGGAAAAACTAGCTATTGTGGGTGAAAATGGTTCCGGAAAGACTACTCTAATTAAACTATTAACTCGACTATATAATCCCGAGTCCGGCAGAATTTTACTGGATGGTTTGGACTTACAAGAATGGGATGTGGAGGTACTGCGACAACGCATCAGTGTGATTTTCCAAAATTTTGTCCGCTATCAATTTACAGTTGGCGAAAATATTGGCGTCGGTGAAGTGGAGAATCTTGAAGATTCAAGCCGTTGGGAAGTAGCTGCGGAAATGGGAATGGCGCGACCTTTTATTAAAAATTTACCCCAAGGTTTTCGTACCCAGTTAGGTCGTTGGTTCAAAGGAGGACAAGAACTTTCTGGTGGTCAGTGGCAAAAAATAGCCCTTTCTCGAGCTTTTATGCGCAGTAAAGCTGAAATTTTAGTTTTAGATGAACCGACCTCAGCCATGGATCCCCAAGCAGAGTTTGAGATTTTTAATCACTTTCGCACTAGCACTAAAAGTCAGATGGTGTTTTTAATTTCCCATCGTTTCTCTACTGTGCGGATGGCTGACAAAATTTTGGTCATTGAGTTTGGAGAAATTATCGAAGAAGGAACTCATGAAGAATTATTGCAGCTACAAGGACTATATGCAAAGTTGTTTCATCTGCAAGCTGCTGGTTATCGTTAAATTGACAAAACTTAATAATACTCAGGTACAATCATGGTTAAGAGTCGGCCCGCGATTGGTAAATTATAATTTCTGGAACTAATTTCTGGAAATAATTTCTGGAACTTTTCAGTCACGCATCATTTGTATATCAAGTAAACATACTGCAACAGAATAGATATTAGTCAAAAGTATTAGCTAAAAGATTAGCCAGAGAGATTAGCCGAATACACATCAACCGAAACAAAATGAAAGTTATCACAGAACCTTCAATTGCAGTAAAAATTCAAAAGATGAAAGAACGGGTGCGTTGGTCGCACCCGAGCATTGTCTCTCGCTCAATTGACCAAACCAGTATGGTTATTGATGACGGGAAAGAAGAAAGCGAGGAATTTTCGTTTTTAGTAATTGGTGATAGTGGTTCTGGACCGCACCGAACTCATAATCCCCAGAGGAAAATAGCTGAATTGATGCTTCCCCATCGGGATGAATGTAGTTTTGTTTTACATACCGGGGACGTAATGTACCTGGTAGGTTCTCGCGATTATTACCCAGAGAACTTTATTAAGCCTTACCGGGAATTTTTAGTAGGTGGTGAGAACTACGAACACATTTCCTACGATAATATGACTTTTAATCAACCCTTTTTACCAGTTCCCGGCAATCATGACTATTATGAAGTGCCGCTTTTTTATCGTTTGTTAGCTGGAGCCACTCTCCCTTTACGTCGGTTTTTTGGCTATAAAGATTTAGATTTGAGTTGGAATAGTTCCTATAAGGGGGATGCTTACGCACGGGCTTTTATCGACTACTTAAAACGATTTAATTCTCAGGAAAAATTAGAATATCATTTAAATTCCCATTATACTGGTAAAACTGATTTCGGTAGGTGTTTGCGCTATGTACCGGGCGAATTTACCCGTTTGCCTAACCGTTATTATACTTTCCGCTATAGGGGAATTGATTTTTTTGCCCTTGATTCCAGTACTTTTAACGAACCTTTAACACCGGCTAATGTGAATGAGATTCACAGCCAATCAGAACATGATGAGCGTAGACTTTTAGCTACAGAGAGATTAAAAGTAGAACAAGAACAACAGCAAATCATTGCAACCATCAGCATACTTAAGGGTTACATTCCGGAGGAAGCCGAAAAAATTGACGATCTCAATGCTAAGTTAGAGCAATTAGATGAGATCAAAATGGATCTCGACAAACAACTCAATCACAATAAAAGTAAAATCATCGACTTCGAACAACTTCATTGGTTAGAGGAAAGATTAATTAAATCTTGGGAAGATCGAGCAGTCCGGGGACGAATCATTTACTTTCACCATCCACCCTATGTTACAGAAGCAACAAAATGGGGACAAGCACAAACTTTGGCTGTTCGTCATCGTTTGCGTAAAGTCTTAGATAATGTGGTTGAAAAACTTGGTTGCTTACCCTCACAAAGTCCAATAGTAGACTTAATTCTTAACGGTCACGCTCACTGTTTTGAACACCTTCAGACCCTAGATACTGGTCACGCTGATTCCAATCTCAATTGGATTGTTTGTGGTGGTAGTGGGTTTAGCTTGCGTCGTCAACGTGAGGAAGGAGCAGAACTGACCGAAACTTTTTTCACAGAATCTGGAACAGAAGTTCGTAAAGTTGCTATTGGTCAACGGTTTATTGGTCGTAGCGGTCAGGGTTCTGATAAAAGACGTCCCTATTCTGGAATTAGAATAAACGTCAAAAAAGGTAATCCTTTACAGTTTTTTATTATACCTTTTGTTGCCGAAAGACATCAGCATCAGTGGTACCACCCGGAAATTGAACCACTTACAATAAATCCAATTGGATTGAGCTAGATACGGAAAAGTCAAAATAGCTTTGCTTTGCTAACAAAAGTTAAAACAGACCGCCCCCTACGGGCGAGCAAATGTTTACGACTCACAGCTTTTAGCGCGTCTACGACGTTAGCGGATCCGTAGGTAGCGGCTCCGTAGTAGCCCAGCTAAGCTAGAGTGCTCAGCTCCTCCGACGACGCCGCAGGTTAAGCGCGTGTCCGTAGGACAAACAGGGCCCATCAATATCCTGACCTAATTGCGTAGCACTGTAAACACAATTATTAAAAAACAAAACCATTAAAACAAACTATTTTAAACAAATAGAACCCCCGATATTCCCTAGTAGATATAGAAAAATCAGCTAAGGAAAACCCCCTTATTTAATTATTTTGCGACCTTTTGAAGTAAAAAACTTTCAAGGTGCAAGACTTTATTTTGCTGAAAGATTACTTTTTTGTAGAAAATTTAACAAAGAATTCTCTTTGCGTAAGTCTACTTGGTTGGCTAAGGATTGCTTAGTGTTAAGTCCCTGGGTTTTAGGAAAAACACTTTTTGACTGTGGTGGAAGAATAGCTGCAATGGGTTTCTTCTGACTCGGTACCCGCTTCATTGATGATATTTGGGTAGCACGATTGCGATATGGGTTAGTTTGCGGTATTTCTGTCTGCGGCGATCGCACAAATTTTCTTTTCTTCTTCTTTATGGAAGAATTATTTTGTGCAACAGATTCATGGGGTTTTGCTGCAGGTTTGCGATCGCGAACCTTCGATCTTATATATTGTTTGGGTTTAACTGGACCATTAAGCCATCGACATAACAACAAACATCCACTCGCACAGCTAAAAGCAATTGCTGCTACCATCCATAAAGGAACCGGATTAACTTCTTGGCGTGTTGGTTTAATTGATTCTTCTAATTCAACTGTAACTCTATCTACTTGTTCACTTTTTAGTAGTTCAACATGGGTCAAACTGTATAAAGAGATAGTAGCACCACCGATGAATACTCCTAGAAATCCAATTAAAAACAGCCAATGATATTTAACAAATGTCTGTATCAGAATATTCCCAGAAGAAATTAGTTTGAATTTAGCTGTTTTCTGTTCGGGTTTGGGTGTTTGTACTTGGGATGATTGATTCTGTACATTCTGAGTGTTTTCCATAATTATTTTCAGATTTGTACTATTTATAAGCCCCTCTAAATTGTAATTTTAATCGAGTAGGCGATAAATACGTATCCGTACTTAAATTGCAGATTCAATAATTTTTCTGAGATAATTAGATCGCAATATTTCAATAATTATCTCAAAAAAACATAATTTTGGGGTAATTAGGTGTTTTTTTACAGATTTAATTTATCAATGCTTCTATTTCCGGGGTTTTATGTCTTTCCAGTGCCAATTCAATCAATTTATCTACTAATTCAGGAAAGGGTATGCCGCTATATCCCCATAGTCTAGGATACATACTGGTATCAGTAAATCCTGGGAAGGTATTAATTTCATTAATTAATACTTCACCGGTGCTTTCGACATAGAAAAAATCAACTCTCGCTAAACCAGAAGCATCAACGGTTGCAAATGCTTTAATTGCCATTTCCCGGATTTGATTGCTGATTGTGTCTGGAAGTGCTGCTGGGATCGATAAGTCTGCTTTGCCTTGAGTGTATTTTGTTTCGTAGTCGTAAAAATCACTTTCAAAAGATATTTCTCCGATTGCAGAGACTTTAGGGTTATCGTTACCTAGAACAGCACATTCTACTTCCCGAGCAACAACACCTGCTTCAACAATCACTCGACGGTCGTAACTAGCAGCGTTGTCGAGAGCTGTTTCTAGTTCTTGACGCGATCGCACCTTTGCGATCCCCACCGAAGAACCAAGATTTGCAGGTTTAACAAAGCAGGGATAGTTTAAATAATTTTCAATTTCATCGCAGAGTTTAGGAAACACACAGGGATTAGACCAAATTTGCGATCGCGTTAAGGTCATATACTTAACCTGTGGGAGTCCAGCTTGAGCGAAAGCTGTTTTCATCGCAATTTTATCCATTCCTACAGCCGAGCCTAAAACTCCAGAACCAACAAAAGGAACTTGCATTAAAGTTAGTAAGCCTTGAATCGTACCATCCTCACCATTGGGACCATGGAGAACGGGAAACCAGACATCTACTTCTGAGGCTTGGGGTGGAAATTCCCACAAACTGGATTTTGTATTAATATTTGTTGCGTTCGGCTTTTCTAAGGCTTGACCTGAAACTAAAATCTGATTTGCAATTTCATTTCCTTGCCAAACACCATTTTTTTGAATGTAAAATGGCAATATTTCGTACTTATCAGTATTTCGTTCTGCATTTAAAGCCGCATTTATTGCTCTTGCAGAAACTATTGAAACTTCATGTTCTCCAGAACAACCGCCAAACAATAACCCAATCTGCAGCTTTGTCATTTAAAATACCCTTATTATTGCTGATTGCAAATAGGTTATCATAATCGTTATTGGGGATTAGTGATAAGCAATAGGCGACAAGCAATTAGGTATGTCAGAAAAACTTCCAGAAACTAACCAATATTTTGCTCCTGATAACTGTTAACTGTTAACTAATAACTGACAAATATTTTCTATATCTGTAAATTAAGTTCTTGGAATGGTTCTGAGGATTTTTCAATTTTAAGAGTGTCTACAAGTTGATCGTCGACCAATAATTTATATTCACCTTGTTGTAATCTTTCCAGATAATAAACTCCAGCAGTATTAGTAACAGAAAATTTGCGTTTGTTAGGATCTCTAGTTGCGATCACTTCTACTCTAACTCCTGCGACAGGTTCACCTGTTTGATTTGTGACTATACCCGACCGACTATAGGAACGAACTAAGGGTAAATTCACAGACGTATAACTACCTGCAACCACATCAACCGCGAAAGCATTTTTTTCTGATTGCCAATCTAAAGGATAACCTGCAGGATCTAAATCCAATCTGTAACTACCTGGAACTAAACGTATACTAATGCGATCGCTACTAATTTGTGGTCGTAAGGTTTTAAGGGGACGATTATTTACAGCAAGTAATAATTCTGATGTTTCAGTATATATTTTTTCTCCTTTGTCCCGCTTTCCATTATTATTTTTGTCAAAAAATGGTCTCACTAACAGACCACCCTGAGTACGTAAGTCTCTAGAGCGCCGATCCCCTGGGCTGAGACCACCTTGCAAATTTAAACTGGAAACTAAATCAATTTTAAAACTAGATGTATCTGAGGTTAAAGACACTCCTTCATATCGAGCCCGTAACATAATTCCTGGTAATACGGTGGTACCTAACGATGCGATTAAACCATTACCCTGGGAGCCAATACCATAGCCCAATCGTCCTTCCCAACGGTAATTACCATCCCTAGCACGTTCTTGAGAACGATATTGCCATCCTAGAGTTAACAAATTATCATTGCGATTGCGACTGCGGGTTTCGTAATTTAATAAAAAAGAATTACCGGTATTTAAAAAACTGCTGTTATTTGATAAGTTGTAGGTCAATTCTGAGAAAGTACCAATTTCATTTCCACGTTGGGTTAATTTGAGATTACCTAAACGTTGTAACCAATTCCAACGAAACCGATTTTCTGTATCTATGCTTGCACGGGCAAATGTATAGAAATGTTTGCCGCTAAAATTTAGTTGTACGCCAGAAGCAGTTCCACTCTGGCTGGAAGTATTTGCAAATAAACTCAAACCTCTTCCCAAGCGCCAATTTACATTAAAACGATTGGATAAGCGATCGCTAGTGAAGCTTGCATATAAGTTACGAGAGGGATTAAAGCGAATGTCAGAAACTATATCAGCTTCATTACCCATCAAAGCCGAAATCGCAACTTTTAAGGGGAAACCATCGGGAAGATAAAAAATTTCTGCTAAACCTTTAGCTGAATTGTCGTATACTCCACCCAAACCAACCGTAAAATTGTCAGAAACGCCCCAACGTCTAGCGACTGCACCACTAAAATCAGTAAGTTCGCCAAATCCCAAAAAACTGTTTTCCGCAAATTCTCTATCCCAACCACCAGAGAATACCCAAGCAGAAGCACCTACGGGAATTTGTCCTGGTAAGCTTGAATAGCTTGCATTCCGAATTTCTGGTCGAGCTGTTAATCGTCCCTGGGGATACAAAAAAACGCGGAGTTTATTGAAGGAATTACCTTTTGTCTTAATATTCTCAAAACGGTAAATACCAGAAGAATCCACCAATATTTCAGCAATAATATTACTTACACCTCTAACCAACTGAACTAAAGTTCCTGGTTCTGCTTCACCAGTTATAGTACGTCCAATTTCATCCGCTTGCAGACGTTGACGAGGTGATGAAAAACCTCCACCAAAAGGCTTTAGTGGTGTGAAACCCTGTCTTTGAATATAGGTAAAACCCCAATACCTATTTCCACTTCTGGTATCCCAAAAAGTTGACTGAGAACCAAGAAAGTAATCTACTTTATCTGTTTGATGTAAAAACTGCGCTTCAGAAATTCTCCAACTGCTTTGATTTTCTAAATCTCTTTGGTCAGTACGCACAAACCACGAACCACCAAAAGCGCTACCCACAGCAAGGAAATCTCCTCGCAATGATGTCGAAGTATTACCCCTACCGCTTGCGTCTATTCTTTGTTCGATCGCTGTCAGATTAAAATTTTTTGCTTTGAAACTCGGTAAACCATCAAAAATTATAGGAACTTCTTGGTCTGTAACTCCACGTCGAGAACCATTTTTCCAAGGTACTTCTAAAATAATTGCATATTCATTAATATCAAATTCTGCATCAACTCCAAACAGTCTTCTTATCTGTCCAATAGAAAATACGAGTCCTAACTCTTTATCGCTAGTAAGTTTTTTCGGATCGATTCGAATCACAACTCCAGGAGAACGCGCTTCCAACTGACCGTCGGACAAAGTTGTAATATCTATATTCAATACATCGACAACAGCATCATAGGGAATCAACCAATTATTAAAGTTAACAGCTTTTTCCCCATCCTCCGCTCCCCGGATCAAAATACTGCGATTACCATTGCGTACCCCTACATTTATACCGACGGGGAATACATTCATTTCTTGGAAATCCTTAAGCAATTGCACCCAAGTTATATTACTCAGTAGTTCTTCCTTTTGTTCCCTTATTTCTGATAGATTTATTTTTGCTACAGGAGTTTTTTTGGTGTCTTTAAGTCTTTGCACCAAAGTTTTTTTTTGATATTGATCGCGAACAGAATCGGAGCGATTTTTTGAGTTCCTCTTTGATTCTTTAAGTAATTGGACTAAAGTCTGTATAGATGATTTTTTGACATTAACAATTAAAGCATTAGCCCTAACTGGTAAATAAAACAAATAATATTTCAGGAGTAGAAAAGTAATTAAGTAATAACCAAAACGATATAACCTATATTTCACAGTATACTTATTTTTTGTAAGTAAAATTTTTCATAAATTAGGAGACATTGCCATGCAATGCCTCCTCTACATCAATAGCTTTCCCGAAAATACACTGAGACTAACAATAATATTATTTAATTGCTTATTGTTAAATCATAGATTTATTTAACTGCATCTGAAGTCGGAATAGTAACATTTACATTGAAGGGTAGCTTCCGAACATCTTCATCTTCTTTCCATTCCAAGTTTCCACTTAGTTGATAAATACCAGGAGCGAGTTGTTTTTTAGCAGGAAAATTTAACAATATATTGCGATCGCTTTGTGCAATTACAAAATTTTTTCTTGTTTCGTCAGCGTGAATTGTAGTCTTTCCGTGACTTAATTTCCAACGTATTTTGGGTCTAACAGTCTCATTACCTTTGTTACTAACCAAAAGTTGAATTTGCTCTTTCTTGCGATTGAAGCCAGCTTTATCTATCTTTAATTCTGATGCAATATCTCCATTAGCAACAAATACAGTGACCCCAATTCGGGTTTTTAACGCAACATTATTTCCATCACCATCTTTAGTCTGTTTCAGTGTTTCATTAAAGACCACAGCCCTTAATTCTCTGTCAGGTAAATTTGGAGGCATGCGAGTATATAAACGCACTCGACGTCGCGTATTTGGTGGAATAGTTAATTCTCGAGGTGAAAATTGCAGATATGGGGTGAGATCGTTCGGACTAGATTTCAATATTTGAAAACCGGCGTCACGACTATAGGTAAAAGGTTGAGCATATAGACGTACTCGTTTACGAGTATTGCCAGTATTCTTAATTGTAATCATTCCTTGAGCTTGTCCCCGTCGGGCTTCACTTTGTATTATTAACGGCGAAACTCCGACTTGAGCTTTAGCGAGGTTAGGAAATACAGTTAAAGCAGATAGACAAACAGAAGTAATGACTTGAACAAAGAGTTTATTGCCCTTATTACCTAATTTTTGCTTGTCTATAATCTTATTTCCTAAAATTTTATTTTCTAGAATCTTATTGCAAATCATATTTATTCAGAACTGACAACATTAAACTTAAAACCATATCTATAATTTCCTGCTGGAAGAGGCTTTCCTCCATCGATTGCTAAGTTAAACAGCAAAGTAGTTGTTCCCATTGGTAAAGAGAGAGTAGAAATTTCATCGGAACTGATTGATTTTCCAGAAGATGTTTCCACCCTGACAAAGGTAGATGTCGGTTCAATTGCAGGACCAGCAAGCTGAATTGGCTTTAATACACTGAAATTTACAGCTTGCTTACAGGTGATAGAGATTTCTGTTGGGGAACCACCAGCTGTTTCGAAACTCACGAGTCTAGTGGAATGCATTCCAGTCTCAGGAACTAAAGTACCAGAATTTTTCTCACTAAAACTGCATAAATGCGAAGTAAAATTTTCAGCTAATGCAATGTGAGATTCTACGAAATTAACTGCTAGTGTCAAAACCGAAATTAGTAATAAACGACTTACCATTTCGCTTAATTCTTAGATATTTATGCATAACTTTCCGTTTATTCTTAACACAGAATTTAGTTTTTGAAATCACAAAAACCAAAGTTTTTTTAATACGCAAAAACCAAATTTCAGGAACGTTATATGGTAGCATTCCTGAAATAAAATTTATATTTTCCTATAATTGCAGTTATTGTTCCATCCAAAGGATTCAGACTCGGATGGACACAAGACTGCTATTTTTTCTAAGCTTAAGGAGTGGCAGTAATAACTACTTCATAACTGTAAGTACCAGGATCCAGATTAGCACCATTACTCGCCGACATATTTACTCTAATTGTATCTTGCTCACCACTAGCAATAGTATTTTTCGCACCACTACCATCAGAAGCAAAATCCAGACCTAAATTACTACTTGTAGCATTTGCGGACAAAGTAGCACCGGTGAGTGGATCGCCAGTAGCAACTGGTTCGGCAATACTCAAAGTTGCACCAGTAGTACAGTTAATATCAATCGTAGCCTCAGAGCCTTCAGAATACTCAGGATTACTAGAATCACTACCTAAAGCATCGCCTGTTGTGTTGGGTACAAGAATACCAGCAACAGGATCGCTAAAAGTGCAAGCACCACCAACTACTCCACTGAATTCCACAGTACCTGTAGTAGCAGTTTGAGCTTTGGCTTCAGAAGTGAACGCTGTTGTACTTACCAAAATTAATGCAGAAGCGAATAAAAGACGACGCAGCATAAATAAATCCTTTTCCTCTAAGTCAATAAAAATGGGTGTTTAAATTTTGGAACGTTAAATTTGTAAGAGTCATTGATGTCCGTGTTACCGATATTGCATGGTATCCACGATGTTGAAAGACGATAAATAATTACAAATTCAAAGATAAGTGAATAGAACAGAGCCAAACATGCTTAGAATATAGCTCTACAAAAAATACATTGTTAAGAGTGATAATACCTAAGCCTTTGCTCACGGGCTAGTTATTTTATATCCCAATTGCCACAATTTTTAGGACATTTTTCTGTTCCCTGTTCCCTTTAAACCAAAATTACGATGTCCTAAACGAGGTTTTCGTTGCTATAAATCTCAAATTACCTAAAATAATGGGATCGGTACTACAACCAATCCCTTGCTTGGCCCTAAGGCTACCAGTCTTAAATTCATGAATCCTAAAGTTATGGATTCTGAAGTTATAGTTACTGAAACTATGAATCTTGTAACGTTGTTTTTGAGACAATTCTAGTTTTCTTGCGATCAGATTCAGACAATTCTTTTCCTGCTTGCAAGCGAGTTGCAGATGTTTGTAAAACAGTAGCTGCCCCGGTATCTCCCATTTGTAAAGCAGTTTTAGCTGCAGTTTGTAGTAAAGTTGCAGCACCAGCGCGATCGCCTTCTTGCAGTTTCGTTTCTGCCAACTGCGTTTGTCGGTATTTGCCCAAAGCCAAAATATGTTTTTGTACTTCCGAATCAACTACAGGCTGATAAGCGGACGTTGAATTAATTTCTATACAAATAATATCAGAACTTATACCAGTTTCATTTTTCGATGGATCGTCATAAATTACTTGTAACTTAGCAATAGTATTTTTGCCTTCAGGAAACTGCCCCAAGTAGATATTTGTCAATACTACCCGTTCTACATCTTTCATCAGGTCTCCCAGACGAACAGAAAAAATACCATCAGCTTCTGGTTGTACTGGCAATTCAATTGTATCCGGACAGACTTGCGCAACCGGTTTGAGTTCGGCTAGCCGCACCCTAGGCATTAAAGAAAATCTTAAATGAGCATTTGTTAAACCCACAGTTTGAATTCGATCAAACATTTGGTTGAACTTTTCCTCGACTTGGTCGAGTTTTTGGATATGAGATAAACTACCACCCCCTGCATCAGCAATATTTTCTAAAATATCTTGGTTCCAGTTATCGCCAAACCCGAAAGAATTCAAAGTTAAGTTGTAGCTAGTTGCGAGCTCAGCAAACTTTAAACACCGGTGATTATCGCCATGCTCGTTTTCACCATCAGTTAACAAAAACGCCTGGGAAATACTTTCTCTTTTTCCTTTTGCTAATTCTTCTATTCCCAAACGTAAACCTTCATCAATTGCGGTACCGCCATCTGCACTTAAACGGTTAATTTGCTGTTTAATCTTTTCAGGACTTTCAATTGCTTGATTTGGAACTAGGACTTTTGCTCGATGGTCGAAAGCAATTACACTCAAGCGATCTCCAACTTTGAGTCGATCAACTAAGCGATTTGCAGCTTTTTTTACAGTTTCCAAAGGTCGCCCCGTCATTGAACCACTATGGTCAAGAATCAAACATAGGTTCAGGGGGACATTACGGTCTAAACTTTGAGGCTCAGCAGAAATAGAAACAGCCAACTGACGTTGAGAATTTTGCTGATTGGCATCTAAACTCGCATCACTCAACACCGGCTCCAAGCTAACCTTCATAACCCAAACTTCCTATTGTTGGCACAATACGTATTCATAAATAACTTCATAGTGCGATATCAGCACTACGGAAAAACTTTATGTAAAAAATACGTTAATAATATTCACAATCTGTCGTTAAGAGAAACTAACTTAGGGTCTGGAAGAAGAATTTAGTTTCTCATCCTTACGATTCACCTGCAGGAGCACGCGTTAATATCCCCAATTTCTCATTCCCCAATCCAAATTTAACTATAAAAAAAGAAGAAAATCTAACAAATTTTAAAAGTAGCAGGAATCCACACCTCCACCAAAGCTGGCGTCGCGCTAGTATGTATTACAGTTAACGGCATTTATTCAGGCAACAGTTGCTATGGAAACTTCCCCCATCAAGGCTGTGCAAGCCCCCTACTACGCGGATAATCCGAACCGTACCCCCCCACCAGACCTACCTTCTTTGTTATTGAAGGAGCGAATTATTTATCTTGGCATGCCATTAGTGCCTGCTGTCACGGAACTAATAATAGCTCAATTGCTGTACTTAGAGTCTGACGATCCAGAGAAACCAATTAAAGTCTATATCAATTCTACTGGTACTTCCAGTTATAGTGGCGAACCAGTGGGTTTTGAAACCGAAGCGTTTGCAATTTATGACACAATGAGATATACCAAGCCACCAATTCATACCATTTGTATTGGTTCGGCTATGGGGATGTCAGCAATGCTTTTAGGTGCAGGAACTAAAGGTTGTCGCGCCAGTTTGCCCCATGGGACCATTGTCCTTCACCAACCAAAGAGTTACGCCCAAGGACAAGCAACGGATATCCAAATTCGGGCAAAGGAAGTTTTGGCAAACAAGAAGACAATGATTGATATTTTGTCTGAAACAACCGGACAGTCCTACGAAAAAATTGAGAAAGATATGGATCGTCTTTTCTACATGACCCCCCATCAAGCAGTGGAGTACGGTTTAATCGATAAAGTTTTCGAAAAAGAAGAAGTTGCCGATCCCGTCCTACCAGCAGGAGTGATCTAAATAAATAACTTGCAGGTCGAAAACACCAAATTCATTATTATAAAAACGGAGTAGCAAAAATGCCTATAGGCGTTCCTAAAGTTCCATACCGGATGCCGGGAGGACAATACACTCAATGGATTGAAATTTACGATCGTCTCGCAAGGGAACGCATTATTTTCTTGGGACGAGACATTAATGATGAAGTCGCGAACCAAATTATCGCTATTATGCTTTACTTAGATTCAGAAGATCCGGGTAAAGATATTTCTCTTTATATCAATTCTCCCGGTGGTGTTGTTACCTCCGGCTTGGCAATTTACGACACTATGCAACACATTAAATCAGATGTGGTAACAATTTGTGTTGGTTTAGCCGCTTCGATGGGGTCGTTTTTGCTAGCTGCTGGTACCAAAGGTAAGCGTTTAGCGCTACCACATTCGCGAATTATGATTCACCAACCATCTGGTGGAACTCGCGGACAAGCCACTGATATTGAAATTGAAGCAAAAGAAATTCTGCGAATTCGTCACCAACTCAATGGTATTTACGCTCAAAATACCGGTCAGGGGATCGAAAAGATTGAGAAAGATATGGATCGCGATTTCTTTATGTCTGCTCATGAAGCAAAAAAGTACGGCTTGATTGACAAAGTAATTGAAGATCGTCCGTAAATATTATTTTACCCAAAATCCAAATATTCTTGGTCTTCGGGTTTGATGTAGAGACGTGCTAAGGTGCGTCTCTATGAGTTTAATAGCACGCTTTAATATTAGTTAACAGTAATATCAGTTAACAGTTGCCAGTTACCAGTTGTCAGTTTAAGGCACGCTTTTACAGTACACAAACAACACTAAGTATTTCTTACTTGTTACTTATTACTCATTACTTATTACTCATAATTGTTAATTACGAACTTTCAAGAAAAAAAATAATCTATATGATTATCACCTGATTGTTTTAAGCTTGTAGCTAATTGCCGTTTCGAAGTAAAGATAGCTAACAGCCAATGGATGTTGTAGACTGCTACCGTTTATTAGGTTTAAGGTCAGGAGCCTCCGCTAGTGAGATTAAATCGTCTTATCGGCGCTTGGCGCAGCGATATCATCCTGACACAAACCCCAATGATAAAAGAGCAAAAGAAAAATTTATTGCCGTTACTGAAGCATACAAGTTGCTGTTAAAAGTGGTACCACCACATAAAACACATCAACAGCAAACCTCTTCTTCTCAGGCAAACTCAATATATTCGGAAAATAAAGCTAATGGCAAAGAGGTATCAACGAAGGAAAAAGTAAAAACCAAGAACAAGTCAAGAACAAAGCCTCCCAACCTTTCTGAAACTGAAAATCGACTCAAGTGGAAAACTTACAAACAATTACTGCAATTCTTAAAACAAAGACGTTTTCCCCAGGCTACAGCCCTAGTGGAAGCTCTAGTACAGCGTTTACCACAAGATGCAGAAGTTCGTCAGTGGCAGGCTATTTGCTATCAAATGTGGGCAAAACAACTAATTGCCCAAAGAAAATTACTTAAAGCGAGAATCTATCTTAAAAAAGCTCTCAAAGCCGACCCGAAAAATAAAAGTTTACAAAAAGAGGTACAGCGGGATTTTAAATACTTGGAAAAAATTCTTTAATGGTTGTGCACCACTGGTCATTTGTCACTTGAAATAAAACAAAATATAAATAACAAGTGATAAATGACGAGACATAAATTTAACCTAAATTATATGAACTCGGGGTAATTATGGCTTTTGATAAAACTAAATAGTTAATCTCAGTCATATTAGTTTCAAGATTTCATTCTTCTATCCATATATTTTCTGGCTATGTTTGTGTCTGGAAATACTTAGCGATAGAAGAATTTTTTGTGCTTATATATTTGATTGAGAATATTTCCTGTTTCTTTGCCCTTCTTACCTGTCAGCTTTGAAGCAAAATCTATATCTCTACTATTATGACCTTGTGGTGTTGGCAAAGCAATTATTTCAGCAAACATCAGTTACAGTATTATTAAGTTAGGTCAGAACATGAAAATTGACGAAGAATAAATAATGTATTCGGAGATAAAGTATCCTAAATCTCTAAACATACTTTCAACGCAAAGTCGTAATTTATACCATTAATTATCAGCATGTTCAAAAAAATTCGTGCTGTATTGACAAGTAAAAAAAATCCTTTACGTTTACACAATTTCTTTTTTTTGCCCCCACCAAGTGATTCTCATCGTGCTTCGAGATACCAGGGTAGCGAGCACACCAACCTAAGCCAGAAAAACTTAGGTATTACTTCCATAAAATCCTTAGATCGCAATAGAAATGCGATCGAGTACTTGGGATTACTTACAATTGGTAGTGCTGGAGTAGCAGCTTTAATATTAGGAATAAGAGAAATCAGATGGTTGGAAGATTGGGAATTAAATACTTACGACCAAATGCTGCGCATTCGTCCATCTGAACCTGTTGACAAACGACTATTGATAGTTGGTATTGACGGTAAGGATCGTCAAAATTATTCAAATCCCCTTTCCGACGACTTGATTAATAAGTTGTTAGAGAAAATACAGTCCCATAAACCACGTATCATTGGTTTAAATATCCTGCGCCCACAACAAAAAAATTTAGCTTCTGGTCAAAATATAGAAAATCTTATTACTGCTTGTACCCACAGAACTAAAACTAAAGAGGAAATTCCCCCACCACCGAACTTTCCTGAAGTAAATATAGGTTTTAACGATCTACTTCCCGACGCAGATCGAACAATTCGTCGCAGTTTACTAACTTCCAAAATCGATTTATCTGAAACTTCAGAGAATCAATGTAAAGCAGAATACTCCTTTGCAACCTTATTGGCGATTGACTATCTGAAAGAAGAAGGTATTGATTACGAAGTTGAACCATTTCAAGTAGGTGAAATTTTATTACCAGGATTAACAGTAAATTCCGGTGGCTATAAAAATCTTGATTCCAGAGGTCACCAAATATTATTGAATTACCGCCATCTTGATCGCCGTCTCGATAAATTTGTCCAGACAGTAAGTCTTTCTGATATTCTCGAAAATGGAGTTAAACCTAGTATTATTCAAGATAGATTGGTAATTATCGGTATTACAGACCGCAACCAAGACAATTCTGTTTACACTCCCTACACGAATTCTGAAGAACCACAATATTCAACTGCTTCAGTATATATTCACGCTCAAATTGCAAGTCAACTAATTAGTACTGCGTTGGATCATCGTCCTTTGATTGGTTATTTACCCGAGCAACTTGAGGTGATATGGATATGGTTGTGGGCGGCGATGGGTGCTTTTTTTGGGTGGCGCTTGAGAAATCCAATTATTTTATCGGTGTGTGGGAGTATAGTTTTTGCTGCTTTGGTGGGAATTTGTTATCTAGCATTTTTACAAGCAATTTGGATACCTATAATACCCCCTGCTCTCGCTTTAGTAATTTCTAGTGCTGGTATGATGACTTATATCAATTACCAAGTGCAGCAGCAAACTAAATTAATTATTCTACAAGTTGCGAAACAAAAGGAAGCTATCGAACAATTAGATCTTCTTCTCAAAGAAAATTCTGCAGTTCAAGACATAGCCCAACAAGAAGATAAATCTAAACAACCAAAAATATCTAAACAACAAGAAAAATCTGGACAAGAAGATGAATTATTAGATAAGCCGCATTCGCAAATCAGTCCTGCTTATTCTAGGTCTTTTTCTTCTCCACCTTCTTTACTTTCCCAAAGATATGAAATTAAAAGAATACTCGGTCAAGGTGGTTTTGGCTGTACTTATTTAGCCAAAGATACCCAACGTCCTGGAAATCCAACTTGTGTGGTCAAGCAACTAATGCCTGCACGCAGAGATACAAGATTTTTACAAGTTGCGAGAAGATTATTTGATGCTGAAGCTGAAATTTTGGAGACTGTAGGTAAACATCCTCAAATTCCAGAATTACTAGCATATTTTGAAGAAAACCAAGAATTTTATCTAGTAGAAGAATACATTCGAGGTCAATCCTTGGAAACTGAATTATCGACAAGTAATCGGATGTGGAACGAAATCTCTGTAATTGAAATGTTGATAGAAATTTTGGAAATTCTCAATTTCATTCACAAACACCGAGTGATTCATCGAGATATCAAACCCAGTAATATAATCAGAAATAAATTAGATCGCCGTTTAGTATTGATTGACTTTGGCGCAGTCAAGAAAATGCAGCCGCTAGACGCAGAACAAACAGAATTAGCTACAGTTGCAATTGGGACTAGGGGATATACACCACCAGAACAATTTGCCGGACATCCCCGCTTGGCGAGTGATATATATGCTGTGGGTATGATTGGCATTCAAGCATTAACAGGAATATTTCCACAGGAGTTGACGCTAGATCGAGACACAGGAAATATCTTTTGGCGACAGAATGTACAAGTGAGTGATGAATTGGCAATGATTTTGGATAAGATGATATGCTACCACTTTTCCGAGCGATATCAATCTGCTGCAGAGGTTTTAAAAGATTTAAAATCAATAGCTTAGTTTACAAATAAGCTATACTCAATCATCTCATATTTTTCATTACCAATTACCAATTACCAACCAAAGAAATCTTACCCTGCTTTTGGATATGATTGATTTTGGGAATCAAAGCAAGCATTAAAATGTTGCTTGAAGTAAATTCCGGACGTTGTCATTCCTTCAACGTTGTAATGAGAACTTGGTGCTTCTTTGTATGACGGACAACGAGTGTTAATTTCCTTTTGCAATATTTTTGGTAACTGTGTAAAGTCATTAGCTTTCTTGCCACGAGCAGCATATATTAGGTAGCCTGGGAACTTTCCCATTCTCATCCAGGGAAGCCATTGACCTGTTCTGTTCCAGTTTAATTCAAGTTTAGATACAGTCTTGACTTTCAAATCAAGTAAGTCTGCAGTAGAAACTGTGAGTTTGAAAAATTCTGCTGTTTCATAAGTTGGTTGGGGGCTATATTCAACAAATTTTGGTTCTTTGGTTAAAGGATTAGGATAAGTGGGAAAAATATCAAATGCAAAAGTTGTTCTGTCACCATCTACATAAGCCGGAAACTTGCCTTTAAAGTATCCTTGTACTGGATTATTAACAATTTGAACAATTGGAACTGTTTCCCTTGTCCAAGGATTTTCCCACCTACGCAAAACTTCATTTGTTACTGGATGTAAATAATAGTTGAGTTCCCTAGAAATATAATCCCATCCTCCACCAGCATTGGGAATGCACCGACTGACACTTACTCCTATAAGATTAAACAATAGTTTTCTCTTTTTCCCTGGGATAGATGCGTATATCGAACCATTCCAAAATAAAAAAGTAGATTGTTCGGGGTTTAGAGATGCACGAGTTTTTACCCAGTATTGGGTATCAAATTCTTGGATGTTGGCAATCATAACTAAAAATATATGTATGGTATGAATAGGAGCCAATAAATCTCAAGAATATGTATCTGCTTAGAAAAAATAATTCTGTAGTTTTGAGTCAAAAGCAATCTTTTGCTCAGATGCATATGCTGAGACAGATGCAGCTCCATGTAACTTTTAGTTTTAACTTAACCTAGATTAACGGGAAGTATTAAATCTGGCGATAGGTTATAAATCCCTTGCCAATCAAAGAAACTGAAGGTTATATTAAAAAGTTGGCTTTCTGTAAGTAAATGGAGTTTGTAGTGCAATTGACATAAAAAATACTCAAAATACTTGGGCTTTAGGTAAATGCAATTACATATGGGACGTTGGGAAAGTTACAAATCATGAATTGATAGAAAAATAAATCAATCCCAATATAAATTCATTTAGTATCTAAATGCATTCCCTATATCCAGGGTAACTATTACGAAGGAACTATGGGAAGAGCATCAGTAATAACTGTAATGAAAACGAAAAAATCTAGATATTTTCCCAAAGCTATTTACTGCAGATCGAAATAACAGATAAATTCTCTTTAGTCCGGATTTGAAAAAAATATACAGCTATAGATACTGGGGGTTGATATTAAAAATTTATACTTTATAAATAGATTAAAAATATATTTTTAAATTGATTTAATTTTACTTTTGATTTATGGTTTATGACTCATAAGAGTTTCCTTGTCCGCTGGTTTTATAATTTACCGATTCGACGCAAGCAGCTAACTGGGTTATTTGCTTCAGAAATTATTTCAACTATTGGATTAGTTGGAGTCGGAGCAATTTTAATTGTTACTGGGGGACAAAGTATATTATTTCATCAGGCTAAATCTGAGTTAATAGTCAGCCAGATGAGCTATGATATCAAAATTAACCAAATGGGATTTGGTTTTCGCGGTCAGTCAGATAATATAGCTATTATTAATGCACTCAAGGAAAGTAAAGGTTCAAGAAATTTAAATCCTAGTTTGCAAAAACAAGTTAAACAAATTCTCCAAAATGAAATTACAGCCAGAGAGATTGAAGATGCTGTTTTAGTGGGAAAAGATTTACGGGTAATTGTTAATGGCAAAACTGATAAGAGTGGTGAAATATACAATCCAAATAATTTGGTCAGTAAAGTTTTGGAATCTAATACACAAATTAAAACTACTGAAATAATTAACGAAAAAGAGCTATATCAAAGGGATTTACCATTACCTTCAGAAGTAAAAGGCGAGGATATATTAATTCGTTATACTGTTACACCAGTACAAGACCCTAAGACAGGGGAAGTTTTAGGAGCTTTACTTTCTGGTGATGTAATTAATCATCAGTCACAAATAGTTAAACAAATTCTTAATGCTACTGGAGGTGGTTATAGTGCTATTTATCTACATCAATCCACCGGAAAATTTAGTCTTGTTACAGCCGCTTTAGAAAGGAGACAACATCGAGAAAATCGAGATAAAAATTTAAATCAAAGAAATGAAAAGTATTATAATAAATATCGATTTAATGTTCCTTTAGAAAATAATTTCTTACTTAAACTTGCTGTTGAAAAACCTGGTCAAGTAGCAACTACACGTTTAAAAGTAGGAAATAATACTTATACTATAGCAGCACAATCAATTAATAATTTTGCAAAACAACCTGTAGCAGTTTTAGTCAGAGGAACTCCAGAAAGAGATTTAAATCTTTTACTCAGAGATAATTTGTTTGTTCAAGGGGTGGTTGCAATTATAGCATTGGCAATCGACATTGGGTTAGCAATCTTGTTAGGAAGAGCGATTGTCTATCCAATAAAGTGTTTACAGAAAGCCGCTCAGGATTTTTCGACGGGAGACTTACAAGCACGAGCGGAGGTAATCGCACAAGATGAAATAGGAGAGTTAGCACATAGTTTTAACTTAATGGTAGAACAAATTGCTAGACGCGATAGAACTATTTTGCAACAAATGCAACAACTACAAGGTACTTTAGAACAACTCCAAAATACTCAGAATCAGTTAATTCAAACAGAGAAAATGTCTGGTTTGGGTCAAATGGTCGCAGGGATTGCTCACGAAATTAATAATCCTGTCAACTTTATTTATGGTAATCTCGATTACGCGAAAGAATATACACAAAATCTAATTGAATTATTACAAATTTACCAAATAAAATATCCCGAACCAGATTCTACAATTAAGGCTAAAGTTGAAGCTATAGATGTTGATTTCTTACAAAAAGATTTGCCCAAACTTCTGAATTCTATGGAAGTAGGTTCTGAGCGTATTAAGGAAATCGTTAATTCTCTACGTAATTTTTCTCGAGTCGATGAAGCCGAATTTAAAGCAGTTAATATCCATGAAGGGATTGACAACACATTAATAATTTTAGCAAATAGGTTGAAAGAAAATATAGATCGTCCTGAAATAGATGTTATTAAAGAATATGGCAATATTCCTTTAGTTGAATGCTACGCAGGTCAAATAAATCAAGTATTTATGAATTTGATTAGTAATGCAATTGATGCCTTAAACGAACACACCATAAATGTACATTCACCTAAAATTTGGATTTATACTGAGCGGCTCAAATCAAACTGGATAGTAATTAAAATCAAAGATAATGGACAAGGAATAGATAGAGAAGTTAGCTCTAAGTTATTTGAACCTTTTTTTACTACCAAACCAGTTGGTAAAGGTACGGGATTAGGTCTTTCAATTAGCTATCAAATTGTTGTGGAAAAACATCATGGTAGCATCTCATGTAACTCTAATTTAGGTGAAGGAACTGAATTTGTCGTGAAGATACCGATTCAACAAACTATTGAGTTATAGCGGATTGCAACTAAGTGAGGTACAGTTCAAAAACTGAAAGTCAGTTATAAAGCAGATTCTACTCCTGACTNGTCTTCAAACAAATCAATAAGAATTGGCAGAACTGAAATTAGCTCCGTCAGGTTTTTAATTAAATCTAAAAATTTAAATTTTCGAAGAAAGACCTGAGTTTGCTCTCATCTAAATCACCTAAACTGCAAACTCCACTACATACATCTACTCCAAAAGGAGCTACTTTTTCAACCGCAAGATTAATATTTTCCGGGTTTAATTCCTGCTCTGACTTATAACTTATTCTCAAATTAAGCAGCTTCGGAAAGCTGACGATCAAGACGACGGAATAAAAATACCCAGACAGGTAAAGAACTATTAATTGCAATTAACCTTACCAAATGACCAACGGTTACCACTTCTACATTATGATTTAAAGTCAAAGCCACCAAAATCATTTCTGCAGCGCCTCCTGGTGCAGTTACTAACATACAAGTTAACCAGTCCCAAGACGTTAATTGCATAGCAAAATAAGCTGCGATCGCACCTGCAAATAAAGTCATAAGAGTTGACATCACAGCATAAGCAATAGTTTTCTTACCAAAATCTGGTTTTTCACCCCAATATTCGCCAATAGTAATCCCCAGGAGCGTTTGACCAATGATACGAATAATTGGCGGTAATGCAAAGTGAGTAATTCCAGTTGCGATATGTAAACTATGAATTAGTGGATTAAATGTTATTCCCACCAGTAAAGCTGCAAAAAAATGAGCTGCGGGAATTTTAAATAATGTGGCAATATAAACTGCAATTAAGCTTACAACTAAGAGTAATAAAAACAAACCAAAATATGAAGGTGTAAAAGTGATAAATTCTACTGCTGTAATAATTGTTGGAGAGGTGATGTGATCATCTGTTAAAATTCTTGCGATCGCTGGGATAAATAATACTACTGAGGTCACACGAATAACCTGTACTAATGCTACTTGTGTAACGTTTTTATTATAGTCTGCAGCTATAGCTGCCATAACACCAACACCTCCAGGAACTGTGGCTAGCATTGCTGTTAATAAATTTGTTTTACTGAGGCGAGAATAAATGTAACCAATCAGAGTACCACTTATGAGTAAAAAAAGAGTCAGAAAAACAAAAATAGGAATTCCTGTTACAACACCAATTAAATTATTTTGAGTTACAGAGAAACCAATGGTCAAACCTACTAAGACTAAACCAACATGTCTAGCACTCCGGTTTGGTTTAAGTGTAAGCTGATAAAAAATCCGACTGACTTGCAGAACGATTACGCCGGCTATTATCCCAGAAAATATCCATGCCATTCCACCAATATTGAAATGGGAAAGAATTAGACCTACAGGTAATGCTAAACATATCTGCAAAGCAAGAATGGTCAAGGATTGCCAAAATAACTGCTTTGTGCTTTTAGAGGAGGCGTCTATATCGATATTATTTAAGTTTCTATCGCTACTTATCTGATCGGAAGTAACTAACTTTACAGCTTGTTTCATAGATAAATATTTTTTAACTTTACTTTACTATGTATCCACGCTAACGCGATCTTGGTTGTAAAGATAGTCAGATAAGTAGATTTGACAGAGATTAGAACTCTGAAGCAAGAAACAACGGAGAATAGTATGGAATGTGATTCTTTGTCAACAGCTTTAAGTCATATCAAGTCCGGTAAATTAGTTTTACCTCAGGGCTGAATAACAAGATCATCATATCCTCGAATAATACTTTTGAAGAATCAAAGTCTGTTAAAGCAAGTAAGGTCCACGGAAGTGGACTTTTTATTTACACAATTTGAATATCTCGATTGCTGCTCACATGTATTTCTCGCTACACACAAACTGCCTGGAAGTTAACTATGATAAATACCTATAGTATTTGCTAAATCTTATCTTACCAGTCTATGGAGTTTTGTACTTGTAGAAAAAATATATTTTTTTATTATATGGTTAATCAAAATAAGTATTAAGAATTACTTGATTTACTTTCGTTAATAAGTATATTTTTATATTGCATCTTACCTTAAATCTTTCTCAAAAATATTCAGCGATATTTCACTGATATTTCTCTTAAACCGCGTTCATTTATCTATCACTTATTATACAAGTGATAGTATGATATTTTTTGCATCATTTTTTCCAAAAAATATATATTGACTAAATTTGTAATATTACGGTTTGAATAAATATATTTTATTTAACTCAATTTGCTTGGTCTTAATATAGTCAATTAATAACTTTTGGGAATCAAAGTAAATGACTTAAATAGGTTTACTTATTTTATTGCTAGATTTGTTATATCTATTGAAATTATAAAGTAATAAATGTATTAGCTATTTTATAATAGGCGAACTAATACATTAATACTCAGAAGTAAATAAATATTAGTGACATTGTTTAAATGTGTTTTAGCTAACTTTTTTTATTTTTTACACGATTTTATTGAGAATGAATAAAATACTCATCTAAAACACCCATCGTTTTTTGCATCATAAGTCATGAGTAATTTTTAATTACTTACAGTGATTAATGTCACTTTAATTAAATATTTTTTATCTTTCGCAATCTTAGCTAAATAAGCAAAAATAATATTGTATTTTGACGAGTGATTCTCTTAAATTAGGGCTCTAACCAATCAATTGAAACTATTTTTAACTACTCAAGCAGCCAACAAAAATGAAACTACTCCTAGTATGTACTTCTGGCGGACACTTTTCTACAATGCGAAGTCTTAAATCTTTCTGGTCCGTTCATGAAAGAGTTTGGGTTACTGATTTAAAGAAAGATACAGAAATGCTTGAGGATAATGAAAAAGTACATTGGTTACCTTATCAAGCCCCAAGAGATTTCCTAGCTCTAATATTTAATATCCCCGAAACTTTAAAAATTATTCTGACTGAAAAACCAGATTTAATCATTTCCACAGGAGCAAGTATAGCTATAAACTTTGCATTTATGGCTAAACTTCTTGGGGTTAAATTTCTTTATGTAGAAAGTATTTCTCGTGCTGAAGAATTAAGTGTGACAGGAAGAATAGTTTATTTACTGTCCCACGAATTTTATGTTCAATGGCCTGAGTTAAGTAAAAAATATTCTAAAGTACTGTTCAAGGGTTATGCTTCATGATTTTTATGACGCTAGGAACTATATCTTTCCAGTTCAATCGAGCTATTAATTGGTTAAGTGTTTTAATAGAAAATGGTGTAATTTCGGAACCTGTCTTTTTACAGCATGGTTCCAGCGATGCTTCTAGGCTTGTAGGACATCCTTTAGTAACCTTAGAGTCGACAGTTAACGGACGAAAAATGACTGAGCTCGTTGAAAATTCTCGTCTAGTTATTTCCCATGCAGGTCAAGGTTCAACGCGTATGCTAGCAGCTAAGGGATGTAGTTTTATTCTTATACCAAGGCTAAATAAATACAGCGAACACGTTGACAATCATCAGTTATTATTTGCCCAAGCGGTGGAAAAATTTGGCATCAAAAGCTGCTTATCTTTAGAAGAGCTTAAAAGTGCAGTTTTACAGCCACCACCTATTTTTCAGGGGCAAATCTTCCAAAATCCTAAGCTGACAGAACATCTTTTGCAATTGTATCCACCAGAACATAAAAAAGTGGAACAGCAGCAAGCATTAAATTCAAATTAAATTGAATTACCTTAACTAAATATTGAGACGAAACGGAAAATTAAAATTTTATATATTTCCGATTCATTTATCTCTTTTTGGTATGACACGTGTATTTTGTAAGAATTAAGGTTGAGGACTGTGAAGGTATCTGCAATTATACAGAGGCTATGGTTACCTCTACTTGGGTTAAATGGTGTTATTGTTGGGTCTGTGATAATGATTGCTACATTTTCACAGAAAACTTGGACAGCTAACGCCCAGTTGATTTTGCCTGATACCACAACAAATCTAGATGCTAGTTTAGGTACATTGGGTCAGTTGAAGGAGCAAGGGGTTGCTTTTACTAACGAGCTTAATCCGCTTAAAGTTCTAACTTCTATCATTACTAGCGATGATGCGATCCGTCCTGTTCTCTTATCTGATCCTGAAAAAGATAAGTTTCGTAGTTTGAGTAGTTATAAAAAGTTGTTTAAGGTAAAACCTACCGATCAGTCAACAAATATTCAGCTACAAGTTACAGCTTCGGAGCCAGAATTAGCAAAACAAAGGGCAAAAAGATTAATTGAAAGTTATCAAGAGCGCTTAAATGAACTGAGACAGGGTACAGCAAATGCTCGAGAGCAATTCACTCAGCGTCAGCTTAAAGATGCTGAACGTAACTTGCAGTTAGTCAAGAGTAAATTAGCACAATTTAAAAAGTCTACGGGGTTCGTTAGTGATGAGGAGCAGACTAAAAATCTAGTTACGGCGATTAATACTCTAAGAACAACCCAAACAGATGTACTTGCTCAAGCAAAAGCAACAGCTACCCGTTCTCAAGAATTAAGCCGCACACTGGGAATGGCTCCACAGCAGGCTATTAATTCATTACGTTTAAGCGAAAATAAAGAATACCAAGCATTACGACAAAAGTTAACTGAAGTAAATACTGAAATTGCAGTTAACCGGGGAACTTTAACAGAGGAACATCCTACTGTTAGAGCCTTATTGCAACAGCGTCAGAAATTACTAATGGCGCTTAATCGACAGCTTAACGCAGTGGTACCGAGTGCTGATGGAATAGATGCTAATTTTGGTGGTAACAATTTCAAAGATGCCACTATAGAATTGATTGCACAGCTAATTCAGGTTGAAAGTGAGAGTAAAGGGTTGCAACAGCAGGTATTAATAATTCAGAACAAATTAGAAAGACTGCAAACAGAACTTAAAAATATCTCTACTCTGCAAGCTCAATTATTGGATCTGCAGCGTCAATATGATATTGCAGAAGGCGTTTACAAAGGGATTGTAGCTCAGTTAGAGCAATCAAAAATTGCTGCTTTTAATGCTTACCCCAATCTGCAAGTACTCGATCAACCCACTGTCGATCCAAAACCGACGAGTCCGAAAAAATCTCTAATTGCTATTGGTGGGATTTTAACTTCGGTTTTTGCTAGTCTTGCCTTGATCTTATTTTCTGAATCTCGTAACCCATTACTCAAACAAAAAGATCTGCAAGATATTGAGCTACCATTGCTGGCGCGGATTCCGATTTTTAAATCTGCTCCATTGGGTTTAACAATGGAATCTGATGCACAGATACCCTTTCAACGCTTGGCATCTACCATTAGTTTAATGTCATTAGAAAATCACCGCTTAATGGTAACTAGCTCTACTGCAGGAGAAGGTAAAACTACTGTCACTCTTGGGTTAGCAAAAGCTTTAATGGTTTTAGGTTTTCGGGTGTTGATGGTAGATGGTGATTTCCGTAAAGCTAAGTTGAGTCGGCAATTTGGTCATGTTATGCACCCACAAAGTAATGATTTGCCTCAACCAATGCAAATCAGTCCCGGCTTGGATATATTACCAACTGCGCCCAATCAAAATAACAAAGTAATGGAATTTGTAGCCCGTGGGGGTTTTGAAAAGTATCTTAATACCATTCAAACCAATGGTAATTACGATTACGTAATTGTTGACACGGCTCCAGTGACCTCTACCAGTGAAACCGCTCTAATGGCAAAAGTGATCGCCAATGTGCTCCCAGTCATTCGGCTAGGGATAAGCGACCGCTACATGGTTCAAGAAACCATAGAACAATTGATGCGTCATAATGCCAACATTATTGGCTTGGCGCTTAATGGTATTGAACAACGCTCCGAAGGTTACATCTACAAGCACGATAGTTCGCAAGTTAACTCATGAAACAGCAACGGCGCTTTCTGGCGCGTTCATCCACAGTCGCAACCGAAGAAAGCCTCATACATAGGGGTTTAATTCGTTGGGGTGCTTTAACCGAAGCGGAGCAGCTCTTTTGTAGCTTCATTATTCTTACCCCTGTGTGGTGGTTAATGGGATGGGGTTATCAGTTACTGCTATGGTCAATAATAGTTGCTATCAATCAGATACTCCGGAATGGAACACTTGGTCTGAAGCGTCCCAGTCTGACCGTAATTTCAATTATTGGATTTGGTATATATAGAGCTATATCCACAAGTATTAATAGTTCACAGATCAAACCAAGTTTTATCTTAGGTCCACTCGCAAGTTTGTGTTGCTTAGGATTAATCATTTGGTATTTACAGAGTAAAAATATCCGCATACGTTTGGAGGTTATAACCTGGGCGTTTTCCGTTTTGGTTATTGAAATGTTAGTGTTTTGGATTGTTGCTCAATTAATTTTACAAACACCACACTACACCCCAAATCTTTCCCTTTTTGGTTACCTTACCAATAAAAGAGAACGGTTTATTCCTGGAGCTGGGAATGGGAATTATCTACTTCCTTACTTTCCCGATGATAAAGTAGCTGCAGGATTTAGTCGTTTTAGTTTTTTCTTCCCTGGTCCAGAGTCACTCGCCATATTGGTAGGGTTTATTGGTCTAGTTGCTTTAGAAGTTAAAAATCGTTCGTGGTCAATTGCACTTTTTTTTGCGAGTGCTTTTCTATTGTTGACTAGTGCGACTCGTTCTAACTGGATTGTGTTTCCCTTAATACTGGTTATTCGCTATGTAACAACTATTGGTAAAGGAATGCAAACTTGGCTGATATTCTCCTTGATTGCTGTGGTAAGTTTCGTTTCATTTTCACTACCACCTGCAACTGATTTTATCACTAATACTTTTACAAATACGGTAGAGAGTACGGGTAATGCTCGCGCTGATTCTACTGAAGTTCGTGCATTAATTTACCAAAGAACATGGGAAACCATTATAACGGAACCAGAAGATTTTATATTTGGTCGCGGACTTCAAGGGCCCACAGTATTACCTGGATATGCACCTGCACAAATTGGCTCCCACAGTTTTATCTTGGGAACATTGTTCTATCGTTCTGGGTTTATGGGTAGTACCATTTTTGTGAGTTTTTGGGTTTCGCTAATTCTCTACTTGTATCGAACCCGGAAAGATAGACCAATCTGCTCTTTTTTGATGATTCTCTACATAAGCATGACATTTAGTGTGATGGAACTTGAATCCACAGTTCCGTTAATACTTATTATTTGTGTCGCCTTAACTACAACTGCAAAGCCTATCAGGGGGAGGATTTAACATGCGCAAACTTATGATTTTACCTGGAACTTGTCATGCTCTTGGAGGAACATTAATTACACTCTCCCTATTAATTAAAGGATTTGAGCAATATGGTGTAAGAGAAGAATTCTGTGTTTTAGTGCATGCAGGCTCGATTACACAGAAGTATTTGCAGGATGCTGGACAGGGTGCTTACTTAAAAGTAATAGCTGCTCCAACAGAACCTGAATTTTTTAGAAAAGCATTGCAATGGGTAAAACAGCAACCCCGTGACTACCCGTTATTATTAGATAACTGTCTTAATCGTTCTTTACTATTTACACTTGTAGCTGCTGCTCCTTGGATGCGCTGGAGTGGTCGCCCGATTTACCACTTTTTTCATGACTTAGCACTTTCTTATAATCGTATGGGTGAAGTGTTAAGAAAATTAATCTGCAAATGTCTTGCTCCACAAGCTATCTGTAACTCTCAATTCACCGCTGAGTGTATTCGTCGTCGCTTAATATCTGATATTGTAGGTATTCTCTATCAACCAGTAAATACAGAACGTTTTAACGTTCGAGTTTCTTGTGCTCTCCCTGCTCCTTTAGAACCTATTCTCAAATCAGGAGCAAAGTTAATACTGACCCCATCAAGAATTAATCAGCCAAAGATTGTCAATGATAAAAATCTACGTGCCTTAATCCCAGTATTAGTCTCCTTAAAAGCAAGTGGTCATTTCTACCACAGTGTGGTTATAGGAGAGGATTTATCTCCTGGTAAAATCTATTCCCAGGAGTTACTCCAACTTGCTAAAGATGCAGGTGTTGAAGATCGCTTTACGATGTTACCTCCCACATTTGCGATTGAAGATTATTACCAACATGCTTCAGTAGTCTTGACCCTTGCTCCCAGAGAACCCTTTGGGCGTACCGTTGTTGAAGCACTCGCCTGTGGTGTTCCTGTAATTGGTAGCAAGAGTGGAGGAATTGGGGAAATCCTGAGTAATTTTGCACCGGAGTGGATGGTAGATCCAGAAGATGCAAAAGCTGCTGCTGAAGCAATTGTGCGTGTCACTACCGATGCGAATACAACTCAAATACTTGAAAAAGCAAGAAATTGGGTGCACTCAGAATGCAGTGTTACTAGCTATGCAAAAAAGATGATGCAAATCACAGGGATTGCTCTACCCGAGAACAATCAAAAGGAATTAGTTCAAATCAGTTAAATCAGACCTTCCTCTATTAATAATATGCTCCAAATAGCAAATACAGATGGTGTTAAAACTGAACCATCTCAACAACCTGATATTTTGGTTATCTCCCGTGTTTTTCCTCCCGATGCAGGGGGAATTCAAGAGTATGCTTACAATCGCTGCTTGCAAGATCCAGATCGAATAATGGTTCTTTCCTCTGCTTGTGCGGGTGATGAGTCATTTGATAGAGTGCAACCATTTCCAATATACCGCTGGTTAATGCCTGCACTATCTCGCTTTGGTGCATGGGGGAGTATTCTCAAACAGATTCTGAATATGTTTTGGTCGGTGGTGCTTGGGGTTCAACTATATCAACGCCATCGCTATCGTTATATTGAATGGTGTCACGGTTATGATTTTCCATCATTGCTAGTTTTGAGCTATTTATTACCTGTGGAATGTTTTATGTATCTCCACGGTGACGACGTACTTTGTCCCCAAAAAAATCCTGTTTTTCGCTGGTTATTTGAGTGGACACTCCAGCGCACCAAAGTAATTATCTGTAACAGTAATTTTACTGGCGATCGCCTTAAAGAAAGTTTTCGAGTTGATAGTCCGACTCAAACAATTAATCCAACTGTCAGACCAGAAAAATTTGGTAACGTAAACCTGGAGGAATTAAATACCCTAGGCTCTCAAATTCGCTCCAAATACCAAATTCCCCAAGAAGCTATTGTCATTTTGTCTGTAGGACGATTAGTTAGGCGCAAGGGTTTTGACCGCGTAATCGAACATTTACCAACTTTGTTAGCTGAAGGAATTGACATCTACTATATAATCTGCGGTAAAGGCGGGATGGAGTCCGAACTCAGAGAATTCGCTGCAAACTTGGATGTCGCCTCGCGGGTTATTTTTGCAGGATATGTACCTGATGAAAAATTAGCTAGCTATTACGCTGCGTGCGACTTATTCTCGATGCTGACTTTCTTTGATAGCAAAGATAAAAGTATTGAAGGCTTCGGAATTGTTTATTTAGAAGCAGGTTATTTCGGTAAACCTGTAATTGCTTCACGAGTTGGAGGTGTTGGGGAAGCTGTGATTCATGGAGAAAATGGTTTACTCGTAGACCCAAATTCGACCAATGAAACTTTGAACATTTTACGTCAGTTATGTACAGATGAGGAATTGCGGGAAAAGCTTGGGCGCAAAGGTAAAGAATTGACAAATAGGGTTGTTCCTCATTCTTGTCTTTATATAAATTAATTACTTCTTATAATTACCTCTTACTGATTAAGTATATACAATTAATGCAACAAGAAATACAGAATATGTCTCAAAAAGATAGTGGTGTTATCACCTTGGCTTATGGGATACCCAAGTATGTTGAAATGGCAAAAACTCTTGCACGTTCTTTACGTCTTCATTCACCAAATATTCCCCGTGCAATTGTTACTGATAATCAAGACGATCGAGAGTTAATGGAACTTTTCGATGACATTATTCCATTAAGAAAAGAATACGGATCGAATCTGAGACAAAAACTCCACCTCGACAAGTATTCGCCATATGAAAAAACTGTTTACATTGACAGTGACTGCATTGCAGTAAGAGAAATTAACTTTTTTTTTGAACTTTTGAAAGACAGAAATTTTAGCGTTCCAGGAGAAAATTTACTTAAGCCGGGTCACAAAGACAGTTTCATTGACGTAGATTTTGTACTTACACATTTCGGCTTGGAAGCCTTACCTCAATTTAACGGAGGTCTTTTCTATTTCAATAAAAATGAAACTGCAAACTTGGTTTTTGATACAGCACGAGATATCTTAAATGATTGGAAAAAACTTGGCTTTTCCGAATGGCGTAGCGATGGACCTAACGATGAACGTATATTCGCGATCGCGATGACCTTGCATAAAGAAACCATGTTTCAAGATAAAGGTCAGATGATGTGTACTCCTATCGGACTTAAAGGTCATTTTGATATAGATGTTTTCACAGGTAAATCTACTTTCCAAAAGTACGATAAAGTTGTATCTCCTGCTATTGTCCATTTCGCATGTGTTTGGGGCGAGCATCCTGTATATTCTCGCGAAGTTTTAAAGTTAAAAAATATTAGTTCGGGTAAAGAAAATAATATTGAATCTGGAATATTGTCTGCAATTAAATATAGATTTGGTTATCAAATTGCTTTTGTCAGATATTTGGTTTATCGAGTGCCTAAAAAGCCTAAATATTTTATATCTATGGCTAAAAGAATTTGGAAGAAAGTATTTAGTTGAGGTCGCCAATTGAGTATTAACAACTGCAATTAAATGTAAGTTGAGCTACTAAGTATCCGAACAAATGAAATATATAACCAATTATGACTAAAACCAACTCCACAAGGATTGTCAAAGCCAGTCTATGGATGACTATAAGCTTTGCTTTAAGTAAAGTTGCTCAACTAATTTCTCAAATTATTTTAGCTCGCTTACTGTCGCCCAAAGACTTTGGTATTTGGGCTATGGTGTTGATTGTAAGTAATTTTTCAATCCTGTTTAGAGATGTGGCGATCGCCCAGGTTTTAGTACAGCGAGGCTTAGATGACAAAAAGATAGTTAATACTGTTTACAGTTTGGGTGTAAATATCTCGATTGGTTTGTTTCTCGTACAAGCAATCGCAGGTTTCCCACTTTCTCATTTTTTTGGAGTATCTATAGTATTTCCACTAACTGTATTGTCTGCGGCTGTATTTTTGATTGGTGCAGGTGCGGGTTCACATACTGCTGTCATGCAACGACAAATGAAATTTACTCAACTCGCGATCTGTGACAGTGTTGCTAGCTTTGCAAGAGTTGGTGGTGCTATTACTTGTGCTGTGATGGGTGGAGGAGTTTGGTCTTTTGCGGTGGGAGAGCTTGCTATGGGGTTAGCAGATAACTTACTCAAACAATCATTTAGTGGATATCGCTTCACCTACCGTTTCCGATTGGATCCCTCTGCTGTGAAAGAGGTAAGAAAATTTATTGCTGGTATTCTTGGGAGTAAGTTTGCTGTTCAGATCAATACAAATAGCGACAACCTAATTATTGGTAGAACCCTAGGTACACAAGCACTTGGATATTATAATTTAGCGTACCAATTGGCAATGATGCCTGTATATGCTTTATCTCAAGTAAATAGAGTAGTTTTTGCTGCTCTGTCGCAAAAAGATAATGCGGGTCAGAAAGTTTTTCTGGCGAAGGTATTGGAATTATATGCAGTACTTTCTGCGCCAATTTACGGTGTAGGACTAGCGATCGCACCTTGGGTAATTCCTTTAGTGTTTGGTTCTGAATGGGTGGAGACAGTTAGACTTTTTCAGATTGTATTGATTTTTGCCTATACAAGAGGCTTCATGTCAATTCTGGGAACTACGCTACTTGCTTTAGATAAACCTTTAAAAATTGCCATAATTGATTGGGTCTTAGTCCCAGTTTCTATCTCTTCATATTTATTTGGGGCTAATTTAGCAGGAATTCAAGGGGTTGCGATCGCTGTTGCACTAGTTATGGGTGTTGGTGCAACTATCTGGTTTTTGTTCGCAACTTGTCGTGCTGCTGGTTGGAATCTTGGACTTTTAATTCAACCAATTTTATTACCAACTGTCGCAATGAGTATTGGATTAATGCTAATCTTCGCGATTCCTTTTCCTGAAAGTTTACGGCCTTTTTTACAACTAGTAATTCTGATTTTAATTTATGGAACTACTCTAAGTATATTTTCCAAAGGACGTATTCCTACAATGCTAATAAATTTGATTAAAATTTCTATGAATAAGAGTAATAAATAATATAACTTGAATTTCCGATGTTTCATGTATATTTTTACCTATATCAGTCAAAATTATTTATGAAAAAATAATTATGTTTATTACAAAAAATATACTCCCGACGTAATTACTAAGAATTGAATAGTGATCGTATATAAACTATGAACAATCAGCAAACAGGTAGGCTATTCTCACTTGACTTGCTCAAAGCAATGAGTATTGTTGCTGTAGTCTCTTTTCACTCAATGATTTTACCAAAGGAAAGTTTATCATCAAGTCAGCTAGCTGAAGGTATTCTCTTTTCTCCTTTAAAATTCTGTGTTCCAGTTTTTCTGACAATTTCTTTTTTACTTTTTGAGAGGGGAGCAGATAAATATAATGATTCTAAATTAGCTGCGATTAAGAAGCGTTTATACCGTCTTTTTATCCCAACCATATTTTGGTTTACTATCGCAACTTTATTAAAGCTATTAAATAGAAAACCTATACCAGAAATCATTGGAGACTTAGCTAGAGGTGAAGTATTTACAGGAGCTTATTATTTATTAGTCATTATCCAGCTTATTCCCATTTTTATTCTTATTAGAGGCTGGTTAAATAAGAAACTAAATATTTGGTTTTTAGGAATTATTCAAGCTTTAGTTTTTTTATCAATTTATATCATACCTTCTAACTCATACCAGGAACAAATACTTACGATATTAAGGAGCATCAATAGACCTTTATTAATTTATTGGTTTATTTACATTGGCTTAGGTATTTTTTTCTTTAAAAATTGGTTATTAGTTGTTAAATTTTCTAGTCGAATTAATATAAAAATCAAGGCATTATTATTAATAATATATTGCGTCGTTCAAATGATAGAGTATCGCTGGCTATTTATTAGATTTGAAGGGAATATACTACCATTTGATTATGTAATGTTTTCCTGCATTATTAGTGTATTTATAATGTTTTTTTGTTTTGCATCTCTTCAAGAGACACAAGTTTCTTCATCAATTAGGGATCTAGTTAAAATTTTATCAAAATATAGTTTGGGTATTTTTTGTATTAATGGTATTGTTTCGCAAATTTTTATTTCAATTAGTACTCGCTTTCTTAGCCAAGCTACATTCAGTTTTCCTGAAATCATAGGTTTGAAGCTTTTCGTTTGGATGATATTACTCTTTATTTCTTTGGGGTTATCAATATTCTTAGAACGTATTGGTCTCAAAGCAGTCGTTTGTTGATAGGACAGAACATATTTAGGTTTTAGAAGTACAGTATATAAACTTGAAGGTAAGTGTAGAATCCTTCTTACTTATCAATCTGTACTTTATCATTTTGAGATTCCAAATACCTAATTGATACGACACCTAATTGCTCATTATGGGTAGATGAACTCTGGTTCAATTAATTCGAATGACTTCATTTACTTTCTGAATTGTGTGTACCCCATTGGTCTTTCCACACTGGATGTGCGGACCGAATTATCTCTAAGGGAAGACGGCGTCCTCTGTATCCACAATAAGCAAAGATTGTAAATGTCTGCCAACTAATTAAAATGGAAGTGTCTTGAGTTCCTAAAGTAACCGCAGTAAGTAATAGACCAAATATAAGAACGCGGAATAATTGGGCTATGTTTTTTGGCCAACCATCAACCTTTGCGTAGCGGTAAATAATGTAGGGAACCCAACGAGAAATTACGTGAGCTGTAAATATCATTGTTCCAACCAGGTTACTAACAGTCACAGTTAGAAATCCAAAACATCTACAAGCTTGTAGAACTGGATACAACCAAACCCGTGTCTTCTTATCGATATGGTTGTAAATCCAGAAAACAACTCGGACAAAAATAAGTAAACTTATCCAAATTAAGGTGTCAGTTAAAAGGCTGGTTGCGTGACTAGAAACAAATTCAAAGTTAAGAGTTAGATTAGCCGTTAATTCTTTACTTAGCTCTAGAAGCAGGATTCCTGGAATTGTGAGAATTATTGACCAAATCCAGGGTTGCCATAGATTAATTCTTGTCTTGTAACGTTGATATGTATCTGTTAGTTTAGGTTTTTTCTCAAATTTCTCGGCAACTAAATCATTCTCCATATAGCCTGTTTCATAGATACACCAGAAAGAAAGTATCATAAAGGTCATGCTAAAGGCATGAATAATTGGTTGAAAACTTATCCAACTTGATGCCAAAATTAGGAATAGCAGGTCATTTCCGAGAATTTCATTCATAAAGTATGGTTGACCTGGCTTTTTGACTTTTTCTAAATAAAAGAAGGGAATGTATACGTCAATCATTGCATGAATATTTTTTGCCTCGGGCCACACTAATAAACAGGGCTTAGATACACGAGACAGTAAGGGTAGATCATCATTGGAATCTGTAATTAGTATTGCATCTTTGACAACATCTTCACCTAATGCTGTTGTTGTCATTGCTAATTTACCTTTGTATCGGTCGCTTCCTCCCTGCCAAAATCTACAACAAATTATTTGCTCTATTTTTACTGGTAAGTGTTTTGCTAGAGGACGAATGATAAAATCGAAGCCCAGAGAAGAAATAATTACACGAGAATTAGGATTATTGTTAATCGCTTCAATTAGAATTTTGTTACCATAAAGCCGGGCAATTTTTTTAGCTTTAAATTGCCATAAAATAAGAGTCCATGGAAAAAATAAAGTTGCTAATACAACTTTTAACCAATCTCTTGATATGTCTCCTTTAATATTATTTGGTAACCAATTCCAAGGTTTAATTAAGCTCAGCATAACTAGGAAAAAAGACCCAAGTATACGAGGTTGCAAAGAGTTAAGATACTCCTGTGTTGAGTTGCGAAGAAAGAGAGTCTCATCGAAATCTACAAGAATAGAAGTACCATCTGGCGCTGTCTCAATTAGATTTACCACTTCTACAATAGACGACTCGGGATAGTTATTTTCCATAGTTGTTAAAACCTGAAGTATGGGTAATAGAAATAAAAATATTCTATTCTTATAATCAATCTACAGCTTAAGTATAAAATAGTACGTCTTGTTTTTGTTTAAGTATTATATTAAGCTTTAACAACCTTGGATGAATTTTATTTAAATAAGAACTTGTATTTGTTTTATCTTATATAAATACTTTGAAAAAAAAACAATTAACGAGTGCGTAAGTCCTATATTGAAAAGGTTAATAGTAAATTTAAAATGATAGTAAATGTATGGCAATACTAAATAATTTATAAAAATTAGTATACATATAAAAATTAATATATAGAGACCTAGCATTGCTAGATCTCTACATTTTTGGTAACTAATTGTATGTGATATCAATCCTCGCTGTTTGTGATTTTCCGTTCTGCTAAATATTGATAAAGTTTCCATCTTGCATTAACTTGAGCTTGTGCTGCTTGCAAGAGATTTTTAGCGAGTTCGGGTTTGCTTTTAGTCAGCATCTTGAAGCGGTTTTCTTGATAGACTGATTGTTCGATTGATTGCTTTGGTTGCTTCATATCCAGTTGCAAGGGATTTTTTCCTTGTTGAACTAAATTAGGATTGTAACGATATAGCAACCAACGTCCCGAATCTACCAAGGCTTTTTGATGGGTCATGGCGGTTGTCATATTAATACCATGGGCGATGCAATGACTGTAGGCAATAATTAGAGATGGACCATTATGGGCTTCAGCTTCAATAAATGCTTTAAGTGTGTGTTCGTCCCGCGCACCCAATGCAACGCTAGCGACATAAACATTATCATAGGTCATTGCAATTAAGCCCAAGTCTTTTTTCCCTGCAGGTTTACCACTTGCAGCAAACTTAGCCACTGCACCGATTGGTGTTGCTTTGGATGATTGACCACCAGTATTGGAATAGACTTCCGTATCCATAACCAAGATATTGACATTGCGACCGCTTGCAAGTATATGGTCTATACCATCAAAATCAATATCATAAGCCCAGCCATCACCTCCTACAATCCAAACACTTTTCTTGACCAGATAATCAGCTAGGGATTTGAGGTTTTGAATTTTGGATTTTTGTAGAGATGTACCAGAGCCTGCGGTGTCGGCGTTAAGCCTCTGGTAAGTCTCTACAGGATGGCACGTTTTCATAGAGGTCAACAAGTTGTCTAATTCTTTTTTAAGTTGTGCAACCCGTTCCCTTTGTTCCCAAATATCAGCTTCACTATTTTGTTCTGCGTTCAGAATGGAATTAACTAGGTCTTGAGGAATTAAAGTTTGTTTATCCTTCCCATTTCCTGTTTCCCATTTCTGATTTCCTAATTTTTCTAACAATTGGGCTGCATATTCTGTTTGCTTGTCTACAGATAAACGAAAGCCAAAACCAAATTCGGCGTTATCTTCAAACAAACTATTAGACCAAGCTGGACCCCGACCTTCAGCGTTAGTTGTCCAGGGAGTCGTCGGTAAATTACCCCCATATATGGACGAACAACCCGTTGCATTTGCAATTAAAGCGCGATCACCAAATAGTTGAGTTAATAATTTTAGGTAAGGTGTCTCCCCACAACCAGCACAAGCACCAGAAAATTCAAATAAGGGTTCTTGCAGTTGTTGTTGACGAATTTGTTTGAGTTTTAAATGTCTGCGATCTGGAAGTGGTAAATTTAGGAAAAAGTCCCAATTTTCTCGTTCTTGCGATCGCAAAGGTAATTGGGGTTCCATATTAATTGCTTTGCGTTCGGGTTGGGATTTATTTTTTGCGGGACAAATATCAACGCAGATACCACAACCAGTACAGTCTTCTGGCGCTACCTGAATAGTAAGTTTTTGGTTTGCAAAGTCCTTATCTTTAGCATCAATAGATTTGAAACTAATTGGTGCATTTACTAATTCAGATTCGCCATAAATCTTGCTGCGAATAGCTCCATGGGGACAAACCATCACACACTTATTACATTGAACACATGCATCTGGTTCCCAAACTGGAATCTCTTGGGCGACATTACGTTTTTCCCATTTTGCCGTTCCTGTTGGAAAGGTACCATCTATTGGTAAAGCACTTACAGGTAGTTCGTCACCTTCCCAAACCATCATCTTACCAAGGACATCCCGGACAAATTCCGGCGCATTTGCAGAAACTGCTGCTTCTAGTTCTAGATTACTACTAACAGTTGCAGGGACATCTACTTTTTGTAAGTTTGCGACCGCATTATCTACTGCTTTTAAATTCTTATTGACAATATCTACCCCTTTCTTACCATAAGTCTTTTCAATCGCTTGTTTAATTTTAGCGATCGCTTCTGATTGGGGTAACACATCGGCTAATGCAAAGAAGCATACTTGCATTATTGTATTAATTCTTTTGCCCATACCACTTTCTCGGGCAACTTTATTGGCATCGATGATATAAAATTTCAGCTGCTTGTTAATTATTTCGGCTTGAACTGAAGCAGGTAAATACTCCCATACAGTCTCGGAATTATAGGGACTATTAAGCAAAAATATTCCCCCAAGAACAGCGGATTTGAGAATATCAACTTTTTCTAGGAATACCCACTGGTGACAAGCAATGAAGTTAGCTTTGTCAATTAAATAGGTAGAACGAATAGCTTGGGGACCAAAACGCAAATGGGAAACAGTCATCGACCCAGATTTCTTTGAATCATAAACAAAGTAACCTTGGGCGTTATTATCAGTTCCTTCACCAATAATTTTAATAGTATTTTTATTTGCTCCAACTGTACCATCAGAACCCAAGCCATAGAACATTCCTCGGACAACGTTGTCTGCTTCCGTAGAGAAACTGGGGTCAAATTCCAGAGAACTGTGACTCAAATCATCATTAATCCCGACTGTAAAATGATTTTTTGGTTGTTCTTGGGCTAAATTTTCCAAAACCGCCAATACCATCGCCGGGGTAAATTCTTTGGAGGAAAGACCGTAACGACCACCAACTATTTTTGGTAATGGTGTTGCAGATAATCTTTCGACAAAGGCGGTGATGACGTCTAAATATAGTGGTTCGCCAGCACTACCGGGTTCTTTAGTGCGATCGAGAACAGCGATTGCTTTGACGCTATCGGGTAAGACTTCGACAAATTTTTCAATATCAAAAGGACGGAACAGTCTAACTTTAACTACGCCAACCTTTTCTCCTCGAGCATTAAGATAATCTATAGTTTCATGTACGGTTTCACACCCCGAACCCATTAGTACAATGACCCGTTGTGCATCCTCTGCACCGTGATACTCAAAAATTTTATAATGCCTTCCCGTCCGTTCTCCAAATTCATCCATTACCTGTTGTACAATTCCCGGACAAGCATTATAGAAAGGATTAATGCGTTCCCGAGCTTGGAAATAAACATCAGGGTTTTGTGCAGTTCCCCGTAACACCGGACGATCTGGAGTTAAGGCGCGATCGCGGTGAGCTAAAATCAATTCTTCATCAATTAACGCCCGCAAATCGTCATCTGTTAGTAGCTCGACCTTTTGAATTTCATGGGAAGTGCGAAAACCATCAAAAAAATGAATAAAAGGTACTCGTGCTCTTAAAGTTGCAGCTTGAGCAATTAATGCAAAATCATGTGCTTCTTGTACCGATGTTGAACAAAGTAATGCAAAACCACTCCCCCGGGTCGCCATCACATCACTTTGGTCCCCAAAGATTGATAAAGCATGGGTAGCCAAAGAACGAGCAGCGACGTGAATTACAGCGCTTGTTAATTCGCCAGCAATTTTGTACAGGTTGGGAAGCATTAATAACAAACCTTGAGAGGAGGTAAAGGTTGTTGTTAGGGATCCCGTTTGTAGCGAACCATGTACTGCTGCTGCTGCACCACCTTCACTTTGCATTTCTACAACACTGGGAATTGTATCCCACAAGTTAGGACGACCCCCAGCTGACCAAGTATCAGCCCATTCTCCCATCGGTGAAGAGGGGGTGATCGGATAAATTGCAACTACTTCGTTTAAACGATAAGCAACACGGGAAACAGCCTCATTCCCATCAATTGTTGCAAAGGTTTTTTTCATTTGTTTTACCTGGTTCTGCTAGATTGAAGTTCCACACCAATTAATTCCATACCCATTAATTCCAAACCCATTGCAATGACCCTGGGGTATGATTATTTTTCCAGTGTTGTGTCAATCAATAAGTATTAAAAAAACATTTGCTTTGGAAGCAAAAGTAACCAAGAGTTACTGTAAATGAGAAGGTTGATGATGAGTCAATCTCTAATGCATGCAGAGTTAGAGGAGAGGCTCTACTATTTAGTTAATTAATGTGACACAGTTATCTCGATTTTATTGCTATTCTGTTACATAAAAACAGCAAAGAAATGTTAATTCAGCTTTACCTCAGATATTTGTATTAGACAATAAATATATAAGCAGCAATTAGTTTTGAGAAGCCTCAAATTTTAGGAAAAAGGCTGCTCTGGAGGTGGAACTATGTTTGATATTTCAGTATCCGATGTAATTAAACATATAACTCTCAAAATAAGCGTGTTGATTCTGTTAGTTTTGCTAATACTGGCTATAACTGCAATCCCAGTTTTTTAATCCCAGTTTTTTAATCATGACTGAGGGTTAATTAACTATTAATTAACCGCTTAATTGGTCGTAAAAAATGAATACTATAACTGCATTTAGGCTAGCGCTCGCCCTTGCTGTGGGTCTTATTATCGGTATGGAACGCGGTTGGAAAAGCCGAAAAAGTCCCACAGGTTGGCGGGTTGCAGGGGTGAGGAGCTTTGCATCCATAGGGTTATTTGGCGGTATATCAGCCCTTTTAGGAGAAAAGTTTGGTGCAGGTTTCCTAGCGGTGACATTTTTTGGTCTAGCGCTAATGGTTGCTGTGTCTTACGTGATGACTGTCAAAGATACCCAGGATTTTGGGATCACAACTGAATTATCTTTATTAATTACGTTTGTTTTAGGTGCATTAGCTGTAAGTGGTTTTGAGAGTGAAGCCGTTGCAGGTTCTGTTATTTTGGCGGCATTGCTAGGATATAAACGGGAATTACACCGAATTCTGAGAAAACTAGATCGACGAGAACTAATTGCCACATTACAACTATTGATAGTTGCAGCAGTTGCACTTCCTCTACTTCCCAATAGTAATATTGGTCCTTGGGAAGCATTGAATCCTCGGACGATTGGTTGGTTGGTACTGTTAATTGCAGGTATTTCTTATATTGGCTACTTTACAATGCGAATCTTTGGGAGTCGCATTGGTTTGCTTGCGACTGCGATCGTTGGTGGATTAGTCTCATCCACAGCAGTTACGGTCGCCTACGGAAGAATGGCGCGCAAGGAAAAAGGAAATTTTGCTTTACTGGGTGCGGGTATTTCTCTTGCTGCTGCTACTATGGCTGTTCGTTTACTAATTGAAGTTGGAGTTGTCAATCCTGCTTTACTCCCTTGGCTTACGGCTCCAGTAGCTTTATTAGCAATAGTTCCCCTTATAGCGTCAGTTGTGATTGCAACTCGAGTTGAGCAAAACCCATCATCAGCACAGTTAAAGCTAAATAATCCAGTCGAATTGGGAGCAGCTTTCGGTTTTGCTGTGGTTCTGAGCATTTTATTTGTCCTTGTTCGTGTAGCTCAAAGCTGGTTTGGAAATACGGGTATCTATGCGCTCTCAGCAATTTCGGGAATAGCAGATGTAGATGCAGTGAGTTTATCTTTGGCACAAGCTACTCGAGGAAACTTACCTCTTCCAATTGGAGCGACGGGAATTCTAATAGCTGCAACGGTGAATACAGTTGTCAAAGCTTTGCTAGCTTCATTTATTGGTGGAGTGTTTTTAGCTCGATGGTGTGCAACTATTTTGTTGGGTGCATTGGGGTTGAGTTTAATTACAGCTTTTTTTATATACAGCTAAGAAATAAATTTACAGCCGATTTCATCTAAGTGAGGTACACCTAATATCTTTATAATGCAAGGGAGTAGGGAGCAGGGGGAATGCACCTCATCTACTTACAAAGTGCTGTATCTCTCTTTAAACTTTTGTTGACAACATTTTCCTCACGATTTCCTCATATTTATTTTCTAATCTTAAAATAAACGGGACTTACGCCTTTAAAAGCAGATTTCTAAAAAGGCTTGTGCAAAGTAAATATATTTTAGAGTCTATTTTTAGTCACAAACCTCAATCTTGCTGATGAATGAAAGCGTAAATTCCCATCAATGTAAACTCTCATAAATTCAGAATCAAGCGGTATCGTTTCATAGAAGCTATACGAAAAATGAACGTTAATACATCGCTCGAAAGCACAAGATTTCTCGTTGCAGTAATTGATAGTACAAAGGCAAGATTTTTGACTTTGGAACTAGAAGAATTAGTTGATAATGATTTTGGACCAAATTTGATCGAACGGGAAACTTTACATAATCCAACGAAAAAACTACCGGGTCAAGAACTTTGGGCAAATACTAAAACCGGACGGAATCGTGGTGCAGGGGCTCGAGCCCATAGCTATGATGACCATCGTGAAAATCATATGGTTGAATTTGAACGGCGCTTTGCTCAAAATATTTCTAACCAAATTTTTAGTTTAATTCGGGTTTATAAAACTGGGCATTTACTTTTGATTGCCGAACACCGAATTTTAGGATTGATGCGAGACATTGTCGTACCCATATTACCTAAAAATCTTAGATTATTTGAGTTAGCTAAAGATTTGTGTCAAGTTAAGCCAAAAGAACTTCATGAATATCTAGCTCAGAAAAAATTACTACCAGAACGACAGGGCGTATCTCAAAAATAGTATTTTTTGACACTCTGCCGTCCTATAAGGACGGAGATTCTTAGTTCAACAAATCCACGTAATTTTCCTATATTAAGATCTAAAGGAAGATTTTGGATTTTGACTTCACAGAAATTTCAGTAAATGCAAAATGTTATTGCAAATTCGCCACCAAAAGTAATTTTTCATATCCAAGAAATCACTAAGGTTTATCGCATGGGTGAAGTGGAAGTGCAGGCGCTCCACTCAGTTAACCTCGATCTTTATGAAGGGGAATTAGTAGTCCTACTAGGACCTTCCGGAAGTGGTAAGTCAACTTTACTTAACATTATTGGGGGACTAGATATACCTTCTAGTGGTTACGTTTTCTTTCACCAACGTGACCTCACAGATGCTAATGATGCGGTGCTAACTCGCTTTCGGCGCGAATGCGTGGGTTTTATTTTTCAGTTTTACAATCTGATTCCCAGTCTTACCGCACGGGAAAATGTTGCTCTTGTTACCGAAATTGCCTCAAATCCCATGCTTCCGGAAGAAGCACTAGAACTTGTAGGTTTGGAGGAACGTCTAAATCATTTTCCATCCCAGATGTCCGGAGGAGAACAACAAAGGGTAGCGATCGCCCGCGCGATCGCTAAACGTCCAGAGGTTTTACTATGTGACGAACCTACTGGAGCCCTTGATTTCCAAACAGGTAAACTAGTGTTGGATGCATTAGAACGGGTGAACCGAGAACTTGGAACCACGACAGCAGTAATTACCCATAATGCTGGAATTGCAGCAATGGCAGATCGGGTTATAACTATGCGTAGTGGTGAGATTACCAGTATTCATTGCAATCAAGCAAAGGTAAAACCTGAAGAACTGGAATGGTGATTTTTAAAGATGATGGCTTGGGGAACAGGAAACCTGGAACGGAAAAGATTAAAACTTTAGGGACTATTTTCGTAATTTAATGAAAGCCCTGGATAAAAAACTACTACGAGATATTCTCCACTGGCGCGGTCAAATTATTGCAATCGCCTTAGTTGTTGCTTGCGGAATTGCCAGTTTTGTCAGTATGTTGAGTGCTTATGAATCTCTGCAACTTTCCCAGACAACTTACTATGATAACTATCGTTTTGCGCAGGTATTTGTACAGTTAAAGCGAGCACCAGAAAGCTTAGCCAGAAAGATTGGAGATATTCCAGGGGTAATGCAGGTAAATACAAGGGTCGTAGTTGATGTAACTCTTGATGTTCCCAAGCTTTCAGAACCAGCGACAGGTAGACTGGTTTCAATCCCAGAACGGCAAACACCAATCCTCAACGATCTATACATTCGTCAAGGACGTTATATCGAACCGGGTAAGAGTGATGAGGTTTTAATTAGTGAAGCTTTTGCTAAAGCTAATAATCTAAAATTGGGCGATAATGTTGAAGCAGTAATTAATGGACGCTGGCAAAAGTTACAAATTGTTGGTATCGCACTTTCACCAGAGTATGTTTATGCAATTCGCGGTGCTGGAGATTTGCTTCCTGACGATAAACTATTTGGTGTTCTGTGGATGGGTCGTAAGGCTTTAGGTACTGCTTTTAATATGGATGGGGCATTTAATGATGTAGCGTTAACATTAATGCCAAGGACAAACGAAAAAGAGGTAATCTTTCGATTAGATAGACTTTTGGAGAAGTATGGTGGATTAGGTGCTTATGATCGAGAAGACCAAATTTCCAACCGCTTTCTCTCCGAAGAAATCGAACAACTCCAAGGAAGTGCAATCTTTGTCCCGACAATTTTCCTTGGTATCGCAGCATTTTTGTTGCACATGTTGCTTTCACGTTTAGTTAGTACCCAGCGTGACCAAATTGCAGTACTCAAAGCTTTTGGTTACAACAATATCAGTATTGGTTTACACTATCTGAAGTTTGTCCTAATCATTGTCTTTTTTGGTGCTTTTCTCGGTACGGCTTTGGGTCTGTGGTTTGGTATAGCTGTCACCCAAAATTACACTAGGTTTTTTAATTTTCCCTTGCTGCGCTACGAAGCAAGCTTAGGTTTGATTTTAGGGTCAATTTTTATTAGCGGTGGTTCGGGTGTGTTTGGAGCTTTTGTTGCCGTAAAACAAGCAGTTTCCTTACCACCAGCAGAAGCAATGCGTCCCGAACCACCAGCACAGTTTCGAGCAACTCTTTTAGAACGTCTAGGGTTGCAACAATTAGTTTCTCCCGCCGTCAGAATAATTCTACGTAACATTGAACGCAAACCATTCCAGGCTTTATTTTCTGCGTTAGGAATTGCTTTGGCTGTCGCCATACTAGTTGTCGGACGTTATTTCTCTGATGTGATGGTACATATTATTGACGTACAGTTCCGTAATGTCCAGCGCGAGGATGTAACTATTGTTTTCAACGAACCACGTCCCGCACGAGCAAGATATGAGGTCGAACATTTACCTGGGGTTATATATGCCGAACCTTTTCGTACTGTAGCGGTGAGACTGCGCTTTGAACATCGTAGCTATCGCAGTGCTTTAACAGGAATTAATCCTCAAGCTGAATTAAGACGTTTAATTAACCGCGATTTAAATTCCGTGAACTTGCCTGGTAATGGAGTTGTATTAACAACACAGCTAGCAAATACTCTAGGGGTAGATTTAGGTGAATCATTAACGGTGGAAGTATTGGAAGGCGCTAGACCTATTCGCACTGTCCAAGTTGTGGGAAAAGTTGATGAATTACTAGGGATGTCTGCATATATGGATATCGGAGCCCTCAACCAATTAATGCGGGAAGGCGGAACAATTTCAGGTGCTTATTTGATGGTTGATGACAATATTCTTAATCGCCTTTATGGTTTACTCAAACGAACTCCTGCAGTCGCTGGTGTCTCGATCCGTAAAACTGCAATTGAAAGATTTGAAGAAACGATTGCAGGAAGTTTAAGTATTTTTACCACTGTCTTGGTTATATTTGCTAGCATTATAGCCTTTGGAGTAGTTTACAATGCCGCCCGTATTGCACTTTCCGAACGCAGTCGCGAGCTTGCAACGCTGCGAATTATTGGGTTTACCCAAGCTGAAATTGCTTTTATTTTGCTAGGAGAACAAGCAATCATTACCTTAATAGCAATTCCCTTAGGTTTTATGATGGGTTTTGGGTTATGTGCTTTGATGTCCAGTGCTTACCAGTCAGAACTTTACCGCCTTCCTTTGGTTGTCACTAATACTAGTTATGGGTTTGCATTAATTGTAATTGTGATAACTGCAATTCTTTCTGGGTTTATAGTTCGCCGTCAGTTGAAGGATTTGGATCTAATTGCTGTACTAAAGACTAAAGAATGATGTCTTTGATTTTTTCTTAGGGAACCAAAACTATTCATAAAAAACTGCTTATAAATAGTTGTATAAAGTTGTACATATCTAGACTTTTCCATATTTTCTATAATTTTAATAGGGAAAATACTGTATGTAATTAATTTAGTTTTTAAATTTATCTATTTGTGACTTTAATTTATGACTATTCTATTTTCAGAAAATTTTTCAGGCAATGTCATATTCTATTTTGAGAGATAATTTTTCAATACATTATCCTCCCAAATTCTAATTACTCATAGATATTTGGAAGGATAAAATTTATTAAACAAGTAAATACTATTGATTATCGATTTAATTTTTGCTAAGTTATGAAGTTTTATTAATGATTAATTCACTACTTTCAGCACTTTTAACTTTCAAGCCAGTCGAAAATTTCATCCAACTGTGAGATATTTACTAAGCCATATTGCCAAAGTGTCATTGGTAATAAGCTAGGACAATCCTTAATATCTCGTAAAGCTAAATCGATCGCAGCAATAGAAATACCAAAATGTTTCTCTAAAAAGCTAATGAATTCAGATTGTCTTGTAGATAGCATTTCACTTTCCCCATCTGAAATAGATTCTAATTTGTAAGTTTTAGGCTGTAAGTGGGTTAAAGATATATTATAAATTTGAGGAAAATATGAGGAAATCCAGGAAATTATAAAACTTCACCTAACTTTATAAATCAGGATTTGCAAGATATTCTCGGAGGAGTATCTCAATTTTTTAAATTTACCAAAATTTAGGTTGTCATTGCTTAGCCTTCGCGTTAACGAAGTCTACCTCAAAGGTTTAGCGCGTTCTCAGCGTATGCAAAGGGCATAAGTATGTTAGTAAGAAAAATCATAACTTGTTTGTAAGAGCGCTTTAGCGCTAAAGCGCTACTACGAGCAAAATACAGATATTTTATATTTATTTACATAGTTTACTTTTTTTTTCTTCCCTACTTACTTATGCAGTGTAGCGAAGCTGTTAGCAGAAGGGTGACTTTATTCATACGCAAGAAGAAAACATGTTTTTCAAAATGTGAGATGTTCCCTGTTTTCAGGAATCTAAGTAAAGGATAAAAGCTGTTAATTTATATTAATATATATACTCGCAAATTGTTAACTATTTTGTCATTCAGGCTTAGCAATGCGGAGAAAAATAGATAATTGGTAATTTATTTCTCCCATTACTCTTAAATCTTATAAATTACGATATATCCTCACAACTTCCCCAAATTTTTTCCTTAATCTAAAAATAGAGCCGATGCTAGGAAACAATTATTCTTCATCTTTGCTTTGGCTCCCGATTCAGTTGCAAAAAAATTATTAGAGGAAGGAAAATGTCTTGGATTGGTTGGCAACCACTTAAAGATTTAGATATTTTGCGACATCAAATGAATCATCTATTTGATGAACTAATGGAAATTAAGCATACAGAAAATACTGCCTGGAAACCGGCGATTGAAATCAAACAGACAGATATAGATATTATCTTACAGGCTGAAATTCCCGGTTTAGATGCTCAAGACTTAGATGTTGAAGTGAGTGAAGAAGCCGTTTCTATTGCAGGAGAACGAAAAGAAGAAAAATATATTTCTCAACAAGGTTTGTTCCGCTCAGAATTTAACTACGGTAAATTTCGACGTGTGGTACCGTTACCTGTTTCTGTCAATTATAGAGAAGTCAAAGCAGAATTAGAACGTGGTATTTTGAAGCTGAAATTACCCAAATTAAAACTAGATACACCCAAGAGTGTAAAAATTGATTTGACTATAGAAGAAAAAGCACGCGAAGCAATGACTGGAACACGCCAAGATGAAGAGCACTTGGTTGAAACAATGCGCGGACGTGCTGGTGAGGATTTAGAAATATCAAATCACGCTAATATCTCAGAAGAAGCAAGAACTGCACTAAGCAAACAACGCCATCATAAAGAACATTTAGAAGAAACAATGCATGAGCGTACTGCAAGTGAAATTCAGGTACCGACAAAAATCAAAAGCGAGAAATAAGTCCAACAAATAAGTTAACAAATACAAGAATATGTCAGCGATTAATTTATTAACTGTCTTCAATCCCTCTAACTATTTACGAGGGGGTTATGTAATACTACCTTGGGAAGCGATTTATAAAAAATTTCAAATTTCATCGGAAGAAATCGTACTAAGCGATCTGCATGACCTTTCACACAACCCAATCAACGCCCAAGTTGACAGGATCGATCCTAACGATCCGAGTCGCGATACCCTAGTTTTTTCTTTGTCAAAACCTATATTCCCTGGTTCTGAATCAGATCGGCTTGCTTCTGGTTTTATTCGAATAGATAAAGGTAAAGCAATACCAAAACAACTGGGTGAGTCATACTTAGATGTGGTTTATGGAGCTTCAGGACAGGTAAGGGGAGTGAGGCTTGTTAATAGTCGTTTAATAGTTTGGTTTAACTTGATACCTTCTCCTGAAGATAACGAACGTAATTGGTTTTCTGGATCTGCTAGCAGCGTGCAGCTCGACCGTGAGGAAATTCTCGACCCATTTCGTGCTGCGAGAGGTGAATGGTTGGGACAAGATCCAGAAAAGCGTTGCATGCAAATATCAGAACTTTTGTTACCTGGATCTTCCCACCCAAAATCACCTTACTACCGCGTTTCCTTATTTAATCATTCCTACAGACTCATATCTCACTCGAGTGGAAGTGTCAGAGCCTGTATAACCATAGCCTCAGAACCCTTTGATTACATTGGTGCAGATCCAGTTACAGGTGCAAATCGTCATTTAGTGTGTGAGTTATATCGCGTAATTAGTTTATATGCTGGAGCAGACTACTTGATAGAAGAATTATTTGTGAAGGGAAAACCAAAAGCTGCTGAAGGCAAAATTTTAGATTCATCACTAATTGTCAATCTTGATTTTGCTGCTCGCTACTTTGCACACATGGATATGGGAAAAACTGAGGATATTGAACAAGTATTTCCCCGAATGGACTGGTTTGCTGTTAGTTCTATTGCACCACCTTACCCAGCTTATGGTTTTGCGGCTGATGTACATATAGATTCAGTGACACATCCACACGAACAAAAGGAAAACTGTTTTTCTTGGCAGCTATTACCAGGGAAATCTGCAAAATGTCTACACCTATTCATGCGCGATCGAGCAGAAGGATTTGATGCTCGGGTAGGTCATGCGTGGTACGAGATGATCTACCATCCACTGAAAGCACGAGTGTATTCTGATGTTGCTGTTCGTAATACAGATTTAGAAACTAATAATACTGATGCGTTAGCACTTGCTGAACATAAATATTAAATTTTTGAATGAGGTGGTAATTTTTCTATAATTAGACCTCTCCGCAAATTGAATATGCATAACCCAAAATCTTTGTAGAGACGTACCAGAGGCTAACGCCGACGCCGCAGGCTCTGGTACGTCTCTACATTCTTTTCCGGAGATGTCTATTGTGTGGTTCGCTCGCAAAGCGATAGCGTCAACAATGCTGCTGCTACAATTGCGGCTGTTGTCCGAACGTGGTTCCAAAATGTCCAATCTATCAGGAATCTTCCCCATAGCGTTGCACCTTCAGAACTATTTGGGGTAACGATCGCAAGGGCATCATTCAGCGGGATGTTACAGGTGATCGTCACACCAATTGTACCAATCAGGTAAAATAGGCTACCCACTAGCCAATACAGAGCACCCGGTTGCTTCCACTGCAGCAATAAGAAAATAGTTATAACAATACAAGCCACGCCAGTTCCCAAAAATTTTGGGTCTAAAGCCTCGTCCTTAAGCGGACGACTTTATTCTGCATCTAAATCTTTTCTAATTAATCGCTCCAAATACTCAGAAGCACTTAATCCCGCTTTGATAGCTTTTTCTTGCATTCCATGCCATGCGTAATCTGTTATCAACGGATTCCTCTTCTTCTTAATTCCTTCGTATAAAACAGGCTGATTCTTCATACGTTTTTTCCCTTTTCCTGTTGACATAAATAGAATAGCCTCCTAAGCTAAATATAGTTTATTCAAGGAGCAGGAGAAAATCAAGTGTTAGTTCTGGAATACAAAGTAGTTGCTAAGAAAATTCAATATCAGGCGATAGAGGATGCTATTAGAACTACCCAATTTATCCGGAACAAAGCTATTAGATATTGGATGGATGCACCTAAAGAAAAGAACGTAAACAAAGCTGTTCTAAGCGCATACTCTAAGGTGCTGCGGGATGAATTTAAGTTTGTTAAAGATTTGAATTCTATGGCTTGTCAAGCAGCCACTGAAAGAGCGTGGTCAGCAATTTATAGATTCTACGGTAACTGCAAAAAGAAAGTTGCTGGAAAGAAAGGTTTCCCCAGATTTCAAAAAGATAACCGCTCTGTTGAGTACAAAAATACAGGCTGGAAACTGCATCCAACCAAACGACGGATAACCATTACTGATAAAAAAGGTATTGGTGAATTAAAGCTTTTGGGTAAATGGGATATCCACACCTATGACGTAAAGCTAGTCAAACGAGTTCGTTTGGTGCGTCGCGCTGATGGGTATTACTGTCAGTTTGCTGTCAAGGTAGACAATTCTCAACCATTAGAACCAACTGGGAATCAAGTGGGGCTAGATGTTGGATTAGAGTATTTCTACTCTGACAGTAACGGTAATCACGTTGAGAATCCAAGGTTTTTAAGAAAGGCTGAGAAAAATATTAAACGTTCCCAACGTCGAATCTACAAGCACAAAAAAGGTTCTAATCGACGCCGTAAGTCAAGAAAAGTATATGCTCAAAAACATTTAAGAGTAAGTAGGCAGCGTACCGAGTTTGCTAAGAGACTAGCACTCACGCTTGTGCGATCTAGCGATCTAGTCGCCTATGAAGACTTAAATGTTAAGAACATGGTAAAAAATCACTGCCTAGCTAAATCCATCAACGATGCAGCATGGTATCAGTTCAGGGAATGGATAGAATATTTTTCTGATAAATACGGTCGTCAATATATTGCTGTAGCACCACACTACACATCTCAAAACTGTTCTAGTTGTGGTGCAAAAGTTAAGAAGTCTCTAAGCACTCGTACCCATAAATGTAGTTGTGGATGTGAGTTGCAAAGAGACGTGAATGCAGCGATAAACATTCTTGTAAAAGCGCTTGGACCCCGCGACGACGTAAGTCGCAAGGGAATGCCAAGCAAGACAGCTACCGGCGGGCAGCCGGAAAGTAACGCTCGGGGAGTTGCAACCTCTACTCTGCTTGGTGAAAGCCTGGTAGAGCAAGTGGCGACATTGAACCGAGAATCCTCATGCCTTTAGGCTGAGGAGTGTCAATCAGACAGCATGCTGCAACAAAACCTCAGTTACCAATTTATGAGGGTGGTTTACCTCTGCATCAATTACAAAAAATCTTGAATTACATTGATGCACATTTAGAACGAGACATCAAACTTACAGATTTAGCTCGATTGTTGGATATGAGCCAATTTCACTTCAGTCATTTATTCAAACAATCAATTGGGATTTCTCCCTACCAATACTTGATTCAGCAACGGGTTGAACGGGCGAAGAAGTTGTTGAAACAAACAGATCGATTAATTGTGGATATTGCTTTGGAGTGTGGGTTTAACAGTCACAGTCATTTAAGCAAGAAGTTTAGACAATTTACCGGGATGACACCGAAAGCATATAGAGCTAGCTAAATCAATACGATTTTTACAGTAAAAGCATAAAGTTTTAATTGAGTAGCCAAAAGTAAATTTTACGCGATCGCCAGAATTGTTGGGTAGAATGAAGCAAAAATAAAATTCAAACAAAACCTAACTCAGCGATCGGCAAAATCATCTTAAAATAAATTAGATACTAATTGAATATGAATCAATTCAGCATTTTTACTACTTATAAGCCATTACCAATTAGGACGAATGGAGCCCAATAGTAAGGATGAGCAAAATTTGTTTTTGTCTTTGTACTTTGGCTTGAGTCTGTTAAAGCTTCTGAAGGAACTATCCCACCAGCACGCTTAATATCATCTAGTTTAAATTTCTTACCGTAAAGAAGTTTTAATTGTGCTAAACGCATAGCTTCAGCTTTTGTGATTGGTGTTTTGCTGGTAGCTAGATTTTGATAGAAGTTTTGCATCAGTTCGCTAGTACTTTGGTCTGCAACTTGCCATAATGAAGCCATTACTGATTTTGCACCTTTATTAATAAAAGAATAGGCAAGACTTGCAATTTCGACACCATCTTGACGCTCATTTGCAAGGGCTGTTTGACAAGCGGATAGTACTACCAAATGAATATTATTTAAACCTGCTAAAGTTTTAATTTTGGGTATTGCTAATTTTTTGCCATTTCCTAATAGCAAATATGATGCGTTTTTCTGCTCTGGAACAAATTTTCCATGAGTCGCAAGGTGTAATATTTTGTTACCTGTAAGATTATCTCGCAAGCTCTTATAATCGAAGGATTTATTGAGATATTCTTTACCTGGGTATATCCCTTTATCCTTGCTACTACTTCTAACAATTGTATCAACTTCTTTAGGTACATTATTTAAGGCAGAGAAACCAGGAAATGCACTCGAGACTCCCATTGCTAAAACGCTTGTATTTTGAGCTTGTGCGGGTAGTCTGCTGCTAGTATCTGTTAAGTCTGCAGAAAGTACATTATTAATCGTGTAGTTTTCAATTAAATATTGCTTACCGTCATATAATGCACTCATGGGAACATAGCGGGTGACTCGATCGAGTGCAAACACCAGATTTTTAATTTTATTTTGTTTAAGTTCCCCTTCCAAGGGCTTAATTAGCCAGTTATAAAGCTTTTGACTCACTGGTTTGATTTTGGCAATATCCGCAGCACCGCAATAAGAACGTTTTTCGCATTCTTCCATTAACCCACGGAATTGTTTAACAGTATTTCCTAATTCATCCCGAGATACTTTGACTTCGAATTTTTTCGCTGCATCACCGGAATATAATAACAACCAAAGTTTATCTTCCATCACTAATGGATAAATCATCACCGTATTCGGTTGTGCTTTGACAAGATCTACCGCTTTGGGACTATCAGGACGAAATGCACCGGGGTCGTTCGCTAGGCGATCGCGAATTTCTGTTTCGATTTTTTCTAAGTCTCGGTTAAACTCATTGATTGAAGCTGTGAGTCTGTCATTGAGCTTACTTTTATCTTTGCAGTTTGTGCGATCGCATTCACTGATTTGTCTAGATAAAGCTACTATCGACTGACTTCCAGTTTTAATTTTTTGTTCGCTTTGATTTAGGGGTAATTGAGTTTTTGTTGTGTCTGTTTTATCTTTAGCAAAATCGCGGATTTCCTGGATTTTCAATAAATCTAATACCTGTCGTGCTTCAGCTTGTCTTCCTTGAGAAATCAACAATTCTGCTAGTTCGCGATAAATATCAGCAGTTTTAGTTCCTTTGAAATCAATAACCGTATCCAAGAAAGATTTTTGTAACTCTGGGGGTAAACCTTCGATTCCGCGACGAAATTCTTCAATACCGTTGACTGCTTGTTTGTAATAACCAATAGCAATGCTAGGTTGATTTAATTTGCGATAAACCCGACCTAAACCAGCATAAATACCAGACTTGTCACCAGTTACGTTTTCAGGAGTTTGAATTGCAAGTGCTTGTTGATATGCTTTGATTGCTTCTTGATTTCTACCAAAATTGTAATGCAAGCTCCCTAAAAGACTAAGTGCACCTTTTTCAAATACCGGATTTTCAACTCTTCTTGCAAATTCTAAAAAGCTTTGGGCTGATTTCATTGCATTCGCATCATTACCCAACTCACCATAACCAATACTTAACATTCGATGAGCAAAAGCTTGTAGTCTAGGTACTTTAATTTCCTGGAAAATGGTTAAAGCTTGTTGAGATAGCTCTACAGTTTTTTGTGGTTCTCCTTGAGTAAAATAATTACCTGCAAGAGATAATAATGCTATACCTTCACTACGACGGTTTTTCAGTTTTTGTGATGTCGTTAGTGCTTGTTGATAAAAATTACGGCTTTTTGGGTAATCTCCTAAACTACTGTAAATATCACCTAAACTGAACTGAGGAGAAATCAAAAGATATGAACTATCTTTAAGCTCTTGAGCAATTTGCAAGCTTTTCTGCGTTAGTTCTAAAGCTTTCTGATAATTTTTCTGTGCAGCGTAGTAATCACCAAGACTATTCAAAGCGATGAGTTCCAAGGGATAATTTTTTAATTCTCGTCCGATTTTCAATCCTTGCTCAATCAATTCTTTGGCTTTAGTATATTCACCAACTATTCTATAAGCATTACCTAAATTAATTAGTAACTTTGCTTCTTTGTCAGGTTTATTAATCTTTCTCGCTTTTGTTATTGAAGGTTGAGCAACAGCAATGACTTTTTTATAATCCCCCAATTGATTATACATTTCACTCAGACCAACTGAAGCTGTTAGTTCTCCCTGAAAGTTTGAAATTTCTTTTGATGTCGCTAAAACTTGTTTTGCTGTTTGTATACCTTGTTCATATTTTCCTTGAAGCTTATATGCGTTAGTCAGATATATTAAAGCTAATATCTTTCCAAACTTATTACCACTTGTTTTTGCTATTCTTATAGCTTGCTTTGCAGTTTCCTCAGCTTTAACTGTGTCTCCTAATAAAATATAAATTTGACTCAGACTACCCAATACACTAATGCTATACACCTCAAGATTTCCTTTTTGCACTAAAGCATAAGTTTGTTGTGCAAATTCTAATGCTTTTTGATAATTCCCTTGTTCGCGGTAAATATCACTGAAGGTATCCAACGCTTGATATTCTAAGTTGGAGTTTTTCAATTGTTTAGCAATTATTAGAACCTTCTCAATTGTTCCCAGGGCTAAAGTATAATTTCTTTGTTTATTATAAATATTGCTCAGCTTAAGCAATGCATCTGCTTCTATTTCTGGTTGTTTAATTTGTTGCGCGATTTTTAAAGCCCTCTGAGAGAATTCAGTTGCTTTTGGTAAATTTTCAAAAGGATTATCATACAAAGAAGCTAAATCAAGCAGCGCTTTTACTTCTAGCTGAGGTTTTTGAAGAGATTGAGCTTTTTTTAAGGTTTTCTGAGCAAAATCTAGTGCTTGATTATATTTTCCTAAAGCTTGGTAACTAGAACTTAATCCATATAAAGTATAAAATTCATATTCAAGCAATACCCCTTTTTGAACAGGTAATAGCTTATTAGTATTAATTTGTCTTAGTACAGCCAAAGATTCTTGGTTTGCTTTCAATGCTTTTTCATGGTCTCCTATAGCATTGTAAGTAACAGATAAACCCATTAAAGTACTTAATTCACTTAATTGGTCTTTCTGCAATCGATAAATTTCTAATTCTCTAAGACTATTTTTGATAACTCTATCACGTTTTCCCCATTGAGTGTAAATCAAATTTAGTTGTGATAAAGCAGATGATTCTATATCTAAATCCTTGACTTCTCGTGCAAGCATTACTGATGTTTGTAAAACATCTAAAGCTTTTTGGTAATCTCTTGATAAGATATAAACCTGACCCAAATTACTTAAAGCATCAGCTTCTAGTTTTGATTTTTTTAGTTCCCTTGCAATATTTATAGCTTCTTGAGCGTACTCAACCAAACGGGAAGCAGAAGTACCCTTTGTAGTAATGTAAACTGGTATTAGCCAATTTAGTCTGTACAATTCGTCAAGACGAAGATTATTTTCTCGTGCAAAAGCTAAAGCTTGCTCACCAACTTCTACAGCACGTTTTTTGTTATTCTGTATGAAGTAAATCCAAGCTAAAGCAGCAATCCTTCTAGCTTCAGCAAGGCGGTTGTCTGTCTCACGGTTCACTAATTTCGCTTTTTCTAATGCTGCAAAAGCGCTATTATAGTTATTTAGTTCAGCATATACTTGCGCAATTGCATAGAGAGTAARGCCTGATTGAAATTTATCTCCTACTTCTTCTTGAATAGTTAAAGCTTGCTGTAGAAATTCTAATCCTTTTGCATGTTGATTTAAGCCATAACTGTAAACCGATCCAATCCTTGCAAGGCTTTTACCTTCTCCTTTCTTATCTTTTACTTCATGACGAATAGCTAAGGCTTGCTGTAATAACTCTAAAGCTTTGTCATATTCTTTCTTAAGATAATAAACAAAACCAATATTATCTAAGGTTTCTCCCTCACCTTTTCTATCTTTTAACTCCCGACGAATAATTAGAGCTTGCTGTAAAACTTTATTTGCTTTATCAGGTTCTTCTAAACGGTTATAAACTTCACCAATGTTATTGAGAGTTTGAGCAATTCCTGCTCGATCGCTCTGCTGTTTTCGTATTTCCAACACTTGCTCATAGGTTTGTAATGCTTGTGGAAATCTCCCACGACGAAACTGTTGTAACCCTTGCTCAAATAGCTTATCTACTTGTGTCTTTGGGTTATCAGTTGTGGTTGTTTGCGCTAAAGCTTTGGAATAATGATCACTCTGTCCCGAAAGAAACGGAGGAATAGCATTAGAGAAGAACACAGAACAAGTCACTAGGAGAAGATATCTGAAGCGATAATTCATTATTAAATCCTTTCAAAACCAAATAAGTGATAGTAGTGGTGCGTTTGTTTCATTGATTTTGACTGTTTTTTTGGTCGTCAAAATACTCGTAGAGACGCAGCATGCTACGTTTCTACAACAGGTCAAGGCTAATGAAGCAAACTAGTCAAATATGAGTCAAGTCAGTATTTTGAGTATGTGCACTCAAAATTGGAAGTCATCAATCCGTTCTTCTTCCTTTACTACCCCCTCAACTGACGGAATCAAAGCTTCCTACGATTTTTGCTACTGCTTACCACTTGTCTGCTAAGCTTTGTGAGCTATGTTATTTTATTTGCACATTATCACAGGATGTATGCTATCTGATTACATCTTCAAATCAAATTATTTTTAGATTGACTTTATAAATCATCTCACAAACCACCTCTAACTGCTTGACACTCATGTATATTTCTAGAGGAAGAGGGGTTATGCAGTTTTTGATAAAGAAGAAGGAACGAAAAAATAGTCGAAAAATTATACCAATTTAGAAAAATAATCAGACAAATAGATTTCTGTAGAGATGTAGCAATGCTACGTCTCTACCGGAGAATCTGTTGCAATGATTTATTGAATTGGTATTAAATTTACAAATTAAACTTGCAAAAAAATAGAACATAATATCAGACGGTTATCAGTATTAATGACTATCTGATATCATGCTCGATAAATTGATTATTGAAGAATTGATATTGGAACCGAGTTTACGCCGTTTCAGTTAAAGCCTTTGTACCAAATGACGCAACTTTTGTTTTCTATCTTTACTGGCGATCGCAGTGAACCAGGCGCTAACAATATGAGGTGCAGCCATTAAAGCACCAAGGTGTAAACGCCATTTATTCCAAGTGGTAATTGCCCTTAATAGAGGCAAAACATGCCAAAAGCGATTAATTGAACAAACAAATCCATCGCCCAAAGAAGTAACTTCATGCCACCATCCAGCAGGAATAAAGAGGATTTCACCTGGTTTGAGAATTACTTCATAACCGTGAGAAAGTGCCTGTTCAAACTTAGGGAATTTTACTAGGTCAGGGCGTTCAGGATATACTTGTGAGTAACTACCACGCAATTTTAAACCGTAGCGCAAATAATTAAGTATTGACAGTGGGTAAAGGTTGTAAGTTTGAGAAGGTGGAAATAGTAGGACCCGCTTTGAACCATATAACTGTATTAGAGTACCATCCATTGGATCGTAGTGGAGTGGTGCAACATGATTACCTGGAGCAACCCAAAGGTTAAGGCTGGTAGCTGGCATCTTAAAACCCATTTGTGCTTCAGCCTGTTTAAGTTCGGATATATTTTCAAGAGGTGTATTCTTTAAAGAACATCTACCGAGATAAATATCGTTGTTATAGGCTTCTTGGCTTCGTAGCATTTGAGCATATTTACGAAATGTCATGCTGCGAGACTCAACACCACTACCAATGTTAGACCACTGACTTTTTTCCTGGTTATACCTTTCCCAACCATTGACACGAAATGGATATTCACCATCTCCTAATTTTTCACAGAGGAAGTCTAAATCCCAAGTAGGCATAGAATCAAGCAATCCAGTAACCACTACTGGAATACCATCAAATTTATACTTTTGGAAAAAATTTTCTGGAGTTAGGGAGGTTTTATTAATTCGTACAACTTTCTGAAAAGAATAGTTTGTTGAGGACGAATTATTTTTGTCAAATTTTTTTTCCATTGACCTGTATTGAGCTGTTAATAAAGGTAAATGTTGGCCCTAATTGTAGTTTGATTATTTATTTGTAATCAAACAATCTAACTAACGGTAGGAATCTGTAATTTTTAGTTATTTGGGGTTGTGTCACTAAAGTTTAAAGATGCTGATGTATTTTGAAGAAGTATTAATTATTGTGTATATATATTTACCAGTTTATAAATAATAATTTTTTACCACTGTTAATTAACCTCTCCATATTTTCTCTGACTCTTTTTCAAAAATCAAATCGGATTTCTATATAAGTTTTCCAAAAAAAACTTGCAGCCATATTCGAGGATACTTCTGGTGCTCTTGGTGTTCTTCCTTACTTTTATCTTTACTATGGTGGGTTAGAGCCAGTAAAACTTAAACAAGAAAATACTCCACCTACCCTAGAAGCTTAAACAGATATTAGATGGATAGTAAAACACTGATATCGAGTATATCATGATGTTTTACTTATATACCGATGGACATATCTGTTAGGACATCACATTTTGCTTCAAAGGAAAGAACGCTCAAAATCTACACTTTTTCAAAGCGCATCCACCGCAAGTTTTTGCACGCATCTGCGGTGTTAGTACCTATCCTGCGGATGTTTGGACGCACTACGTGTTCATCCGCAGGATGCGTCCAAACACCTCCGGTGCGTGCGTCAACAAACAGCTTGCTGTGTCCAAATGCGTACGTAGCGTAGCGGGTTCAAACGAGAAAGGGAACGGGAAAAGGGGGACAGATAAATGTCCTAAAGGTAAAGAAAAAACTGCATAACCCCAAATCAATCAAGAACTAAGAATAAACGACAGCAAAAATTATGGGAGATAAATCAAATCAGCATCAATTCAAATCTATGACCAATGTCAATAATCAAGTCATGAATTTTTCCAAATATTGGATGCTAGTAACAATTGATGGGATGGGAGAGCGCAAACTCAAAGAAATCGCACTTGCAAAGACTTTTATGATCGATGTTTTTGCTAATTTAAGGGGTATTGATGAAATGTCAGATACCTTAATTCAAAAGCAGTTATTTAACTTGTTTGAGAATAACACGGGCGAGCAAAGTCTTCTTGCACAACGCTCTTTACTTTGTTTTATCTCTTGGAATATTGAGCAAGTCTGCTTACAACTTGTCAGACAGTTTGGAACTTTTCATGGATTTACTCAACGGGATTTATTACCCTATGTTCTAGATGATGATGGTAGCTTACAACCATCAAATAAATATCAATGTGTATCTAGACAAATTTTACAAACTTTCAACCCAGAAAAAAGTAGTCTTAGCAGTTGGACGAGCAGAAAAGTTAAACAGCACGATCCATTGAATAAATTTCTTTTGGAATGTGGAGTATATCTTATTAGTGATTGGGCTATTCTCAATGATACTAAAACTCAACAATTACCAAAGATTTTAGGTGAGTTTCATTCCTTAACATCAATTGAAATTGAGCGATCGCAAAAAATCCTTGCAGCATATCACAGTATATATCGTATAGAAAGACTAGAACAACGAGGTCGAGGGTATAGGGGAAGGTGTAAGGTACCGACAACTGAACAACTGGAGAAAATTCGAGGAATATTAAATCAAACAGAAATGTCTAAATTTTCCCATGAAAGATTATTAGGAGAATTACAACAACTTGCGAGTCAACTGAGAGAATATCGGATTTATGTGCGGGGTGGTAAATTTATTAGAGATTCTTTAGACGAACAGCTAAATCAAAACTATACTTTATTAGAAAATATTCCAGCTGAAAATTCGGAAAATCTGACAATAGAAGTTGATCGCACTCAAGAATTTTTGAAAGCTTATCGTTTACAAATGTCAAATTGTTTAGATAGTGCGCTAAATTCAGTTGTGCGATCGCGAGTGGGAAAACTACAGAAAAAAAATGTAGATAAAGCAAACAACTTCACCACAGCATTATATTTATTTCACTGTGAAAGGTTATCAATGAGTGAAATTGCAAAAAAATTAGGTTTACGGGCCCAAGATACAGTAACTCGATTATTAAAACTCAAAGAATTTCGTGCTGATGTACGACAAGAAATATTATTAAGATTACGAGAAAACATTCTGGAACTAGCTCAAAGTTATTCTACTCCAGAACGTTTAAAAAAATTATATTTACAAATTAATGAAGCTATAGAAGAAGAAATCAATAAAGTAATTTCCCAAGCTGATAAGGAAGCATCGACAATTAAGAGCAATGTTCCAATGAGTTGTTTTTCTCAAACCCTTTGCAAACAATTAGAAGAAAGAAGAAAAATTCATGACTCATAAATTAAACTTTATATTTTTTGATTTTCGCTATCGACGAATACTATTTTTTAGCTCAAAATTAAAAATTCAAAACCTAAAATTCAAAAATATCTAAATTCCATTCCCATGAGTACTTTACTAATGTCTACCCATTTTGAACCTTTACCGATTGAAACAATTTATCTTGATTCTGAAGATATTAGTCGGGCTGTAGAAGTTAGCAACAAAATTCCTAATTATTCGCGTCAATGGCAAACTTATTTAAATGCTTTGACGTTATGTATTTTTGAAAAATGGTTAGAAGAACGTTATAACACCCTAACTGTTGATTGGGAAGAATCTACAATCAATAAACCAGCATTAGCAAATCTAATTCCAGCCACTACTAACTTGAAAGTTGGTGAATTTAAAATTTGTTTAATTACCATTCCCAGTATTTTTGAAGAACAAGTATCTCTATCAAAAATAGTCGTAGATATTCCAGAATTTGTTCCTTACTTTTATGTTTTAGTAGAAGTTTTGGAAGAACAAGAATGTGGTTGTGTTAGGGGATTTCTTTCTTATTCTAAATTACTTGAAAATCTTGAAAATATCGGGACTATAGAAAAAAACTCTCTACAAACAGACTGGAATTATCAAATACCTTTAACTTGTTTTGAAAATAATCCTAATAACTTACTATTATATTTACGCGCTTTGGAACCAACAGCTATTTCCTTACCTGCAATCCCAAGCGATCGCAGGGAAATATTAGCAGCCATGGAGAGCGAATTCGTAAAATTATTACCTAACTTGCGATCGCCAGAAACAGAATTTTGGCAAGTTTTAAATTGGGAACAAGCAACAGCAGTTCTTACCAATATTGAATTAGTTGATTGGATATATAATCTACAGATTCAAACACGAAATCATCAAACACAAAATAATCAAACTCAAAACCATCAAACTCACAACTTAGAATTAAATACTAGTGTAAGAGATTTAATTCAATTACTCGTACAACCTGCGATCAATGTCGGACGTTGGTTATGGGATGAATTAGATGAAGTCGGAGAGCAACTATCTTGGACATTATTACCCAGCTTTGCATCTGCTACAGCTTTCAGAAGTCCTCTAGAAGAATTTGAAGCAATTAAATTACAACTGGAAACTCAAGGTATAGAAATTTCCTCAGTAGCACGATCTGGATACCATGATTTTGTCTTAGCTGGTATTCCCTTGAGATTATATGCTGTGACATGGAATTCATCTACAGAAAATGAGCCTAGTTCCTGGAGTTTACTATTAATTTTAGGTACACCTGTACCAGATACTTTACCGGAAAATTTGAAGTTACGAGTCAGCGACCAAACTGGTATTTTAGTCGAGCAGGGGGTAAATCCAGAGCAAGTTGAATCTTATCTGTATACTTGCGTGGCTGGAAATTGGAATGAGAAATTTATTGTAACTGCGAGTTTAAGCAATGGTGTGGAAGTCACATTACCACCATTTGCGTTTGATATTAGGCGATGATTTTTTATTAATAACACAATTCACCCAGGGATAACCTAATTAAATTCGTTACGATGCAAGCTTAGCAAAGTATTTCCATGGAGAAGTAGCAATTCGAAATATTTGATTTCTGGTAATGAGCAAGAATATTTCCTATAGATTCCTCATAAAGATTGCATACCCTGTATGATGCTCAGAACTATATGTGATTAGCAAAGAATTTATGCAGCATGTTGAGACAAATAACGCAATATTCGTTGTAAGGATTCCTTAAATTAGTTGTGGCTCAAAAAAAGTGAATCAAAAAACCTTAGTCCGAAAAACTCAAATCATCAGTTGCACGAAATTAGCGTCCTTTTCAGTCACATTTGCAATGGTACTGGGATTGCTCGTGAGTATACCCAAGGAAGTTGGAGGAGAAACCCAGCCAACACCTTCAGCCCAACAGTCAGCAGCACTGGAGGAAGGTAAGCGGTTATATCAAGAAGCTTTGAAGTTGAAGGAGGAAGGAAAATATACACAAGCGATTCCTTTGGCGGAACGTTCACTGGCAATATTAGAAAAGTTATTAGGTCAAGAATATCCTATTGTTGCTACTAGCCTTAATGATTTGGCATTACTTTATAAAAAAAGCGGSAGTTATGAGAAAGCACAACCACTCTATCAGCGATCGCTAGCTATTAGAGAGAAGATACTAGGTGCATATCATCCCCATGTTGCCACTAGCCTCAACAATTTGGCACAACTATACCGGGCACAAGGGAGTTATGAGAAGGCACAACCACTCTATCAGCGATCACTAGCAATTTTTGAGAAGGTGTTCGGTGCATATCATCCCGACGTTGCAGCAAGCCTCAACAATTTGGCACAACTGTATGAAGAACAAGGGAGCTATGAGAAGGCAGAACCACTCTATCAGCGATCGCTAGCTATTAGCGAAAAGGTACTGGGTGCATATCATCCCCAAGTTGCAGTAAGTCTCAACAATTTGGCAGTACTATACAAGACACAGGGAAAC
>NZ_LMTZ01000133.1 GCF_001456025.1 Mastigocoleus testarum BC008 | reverse complement strand
TAATTCGGGATAAGTCCTCTTCTAATCCTTTTGGTTGGTCATGGATACCTGAGTAACTCCTTACCCCGGAATTTTGAGGGGATACCGGTTATTGATATTAATTAATAATATAAAAACCAATGTCAGATATCCGCAAACTTATAAATCAATTCGCAGCAAAAGAACAGGAATTAAACTCCAGTCAATTTGTTGCACCCTGTGTCAAGGGAGGAAAAATTCGTACCAAAGTCTTAGGTATGGTTTGTACCTTTCTACCCAAACCCCGCGATTTTGAAGGTTGGGGACTATTCCAACCAATAGACAGTAAAACTGCAACTTTTGTAGAAGAACCAAATTTACCGCAAATCGCCCAATACTTGCAAAATCTCCGACCCTTACGCTTGCGACTCGCATATCCATTAAAAAACCAAACTTGGTTAGCTTATCCTGTTAATGAAGCAAATATGCGTCAACATTATGGATATTGCAAACCTGTACCGGTACATTTAGTTAGCGAAGGAGCAAAATTTGAAGTTGCGATCGCACGAACTGATGGTATTTCTTGGTGGTTTGATGAGTGCGATCGCCGTTCGGATCCCATGGTAGCAGAACAACTGAAGGAAAATATCAAACAAGTTACCTTACCATCAGACTTGCATTTTAAAGGTATGACACCAGAAATGCGCACAGTTTATGAATTGGTAACCCAACAAGCTCAAGAATTTTCCGCTTTACAAAAACAACAAAGGGATGAAAAACGTTTGCGGGATGCTTTAAAGATGGGTGGTGGTGAATTAAACGAATTTCGCGAACGTCAAGACCATTGGGTTATTCAATGGACTACTGTTGATGGCGATCGCCACACGAGTGCGATTTCTAAAAATGATTTGACGGTGATTAGCGCGGGAATTTGTCTCAGCGGTGAAGATGAAAAGTTTGATTTACAGTCCTTGGTTGGTGTCGTGGAAGAAAGTGATGATTTTTAAAACTTATAAACAGGAGTCAGGAGTCAGGACAGACCGCGCTCTAACAAGCGAGCAGGAGTCAGAAGTCAGAAGTCAGAAGTCAGAAGTAGAATCGGCTGTAGATATTAAGAGTGATCATATGTTCACAAATGTCTCTAAAATATTGAACAATTCTTTATCTGCCTCAGTAATTTGATTAACATTTATTTTAATGAACGATATAACTTTTTTCTTTTCTCTATTTTTTGGTAGTTGTATTACTATTTATTTGTTGTGGCTTATTTGTCACTATAACGGAAAAATAATTTTCTATTTTGCGCGAACTGTTATCAGAAGTTTTCGTAGCGCTCAAAGTAGCGCTCAAAGTATTTCACAATATACAAACGAAGCCATATATGATGATATATCAATGCCTACAATCTGCTTAACGGGAGCAATGCCTTTGGCAATTGTAAGTATTGCTCCCGCAGCGTTGAATTTTTGTTTTAATAGTCTATTGGTAACTATCCTTTTAGAAGCAGTTATTATTTCTACCGCATTCTTTATCCCTTCCAATCTTAGAAAAAACCTCGATATTTTAGGAATTAAAGTTATTAGAAATAATTTATCTTTATTATTTTATGCTAGTTTGTGGTGTTTGTTTTTCGCATTATGGGCAACTATAAATCATCAGCAATCTCTCGATCGCATGATTTCTAATACCAATCCAGATATGTGGGCTTACGTGCGTCGTTTTGCTGCTATGACTACAGATAATCTAAGTTTTTATGGTGGTTCGGATAGCTTCTCTTTTGATGGTAATTCTGCCTGTGCATTTCTACTGGGTAGCCCTAAGAAATTTAGTTCTTTTTTAGGCTCTCTAATTGTATATCCTTTACGCGGTTCATCTCTGAGCATTGCTATTTTTCAAGGAATGTTGGGAGGAATTTTATTTCTTTGCCTATTTAAAGAGTGGTTTGAAGTTAGATTATCTGGTACAAATAATTCCTGGCTTAGTAAATCGATCTTGCTTACTTGGGCATTATTTGCGCCAGCAATTTATTGGTTATTAGTTAGTGCTTATTTTTCTAATGCTTTATTTCTTATTATTGTTTGTTTGACATTAAGACAAGTGAGAACAGCAGCGATCTCACTACAAATAGATAGAGTAGAAAATTTTATTTGTTTCTTTTCTATTTTGGTAATTGTTTTAGCTTTTTACCCAGCATTTATACCTGTAATTGTCTTTACTTATGGAACAACTCTTCTAATATATTTTCCGCGTAAAAATTATGACAAAGACATCATAATTAAAATTATTTTTAAATTTTCAGCAGTAATTATTGCTTGTGGCGCGTTTTTCTATCTATTATTCCCCTCACAATTAGGTTTGTACGAAGTTCACAAAAGCTTGAATCTATTAGATAGACATGGCTCTAATTTCGTTCCTTTAAATCCTTGGAGTCTTTTACAAGAGAAGCCCAAGCCAATGCCTTTAATGAGAGATTTTGGCTGGTATATAAATATTATTATTAGCTTGCCTTTTTGTTTTTTTGTCGGTAGAAAAATTTGGCAACAATATCAAAAAAATACTAATAGCTTAATGAAGCAAAATCTTCTTGCTGCACTAGCAGGCATAGGATTGTATGGAGGATATTTATTAGCTTTTATTGCCTTAGAGCATACCTATCGTTTGATGAAGATTGCTATTTCTTTAGTGTATCCTTTAGCTATTTTTGGATTATTACCTTTTATTCTATGGAGCAGACAAAAACTCAGTCTAAAATCTGCTGCGTTCCGCAATGGAGTATTGATTTTGGCGATCGCTCATACAATATTTCATATTTATAAAGTATTAGATTTACGCCCTTATCCTGCTGGGAATTTTATTGTGTCCGATAAATCTCAATTAGAAGCTGTTGAAAACATTACCATTGTGGGGTGCAAAGACGTTCATGCCAGTCAATTTTATCAGAGACTGGTGGGACTACAAATTGCAATAAATTATCCCCAATTGCAAGTTAGCGTTGTCGATAAACCGCAAGCTCTTAATCAGGTTAATACTAAAGAACTTGTCATTTATGGAGAAACAGTTCCCGATAAAAGAGTGCAAAGAAATACTTGCCATTTTTCTCTTTAATGATGTGAATTGGAAGCAGAAACTTGTTGAACTAAAAGTGCTTCCATTACTATGCATTACTACCGATATTAATTTTAAATTTTACCTATACCTTACTTTTTATTAATTCCTCGCTTAGTATCTATAAGTTGTTGTGCATCTAATTTGAATATTATTCTATTGGATAGTGAGACATCAAACTTTCTTTACTTTTGAGTTTTGACTTTTTACTTTTGACTTGCTGTTGTGCATTTTAAATGCAAAACAGCTTATCTACTTCTAACTCTGCGTTTTGCTCTAGATATTCGTCTTTGTTGACGTCTTTGTCTACCTCTAATTCTGTGTTGTGCTCTGGATATCTTTCTTTGTTGACGTCTGTACCTCGCTTCAGATAGAGACCTGGGTTTACGTCCGTATCTTGGTTTGCGACTTAGTCTTGGTTTACGTCTAACTCTTGACCTACGTCTGTACCTTGGTTTGGATCTTAATTTGATTTTGTAACCTGGCTTAGATATATATCCTGGTGTGGTTATATATCTCGATTTAATTCTGTTTCCTTCTGATTCAAGTACTTTTTTTGCTTCGGATATATCCCTTGGTTTGAGTATGTATATCGGTGTAGATACCTGTCCGGGTTCAGATAAATATTTTGATTCAACTCTGTGTGGGTTTCTGGATCGCGGTTTTCTTCTACCTCTATATCTTGTTTTGATTTTGTGTCTTGGTTTGCGTCTAAGTCTAGGTCGGCGTTCGTATCTTGGCTTACGCCCGTATTTTATTTTGGCTCTTTCCCCTAATTTGATACCTGGAGGATGAGGAAATTGCGGGTTATTATTTCTTCCTGTTTGAGGATTTTGATTTCTTGATGGAGAAGGAAGTAAAGGTTCCCTGACTCCTGGTAAAATTACAGGTGGTTTTTGCCTTCCTTGAGGATTAATGATACCTGGAGGCTGAGCATTTTCTGGTATTACAGGAATAGATCCATTATCAATAGATTCATTATTCAAAGATGGGGATTGGGAATTAGCGGATGGGCGATCAACAGATGAAGATCGAGAATCGACACCTTCGGATCTACTTGTAAGAGGTGGATTTTGGTTTTTATTAGGTGAAGATTGGGAATTTGTTGGTGAAGACTGGGAATTTGTCGATGGAGATCGGGGATTTACAGGTGAGGATTGTTTGGGGACAGATGGATTATTAACAGATCCAGTTCTGGGGGTGACAGCTTTATTTTTATTATCAGTTTTAGAAGTGGTGGGTCGAGATGATGGTGATTGAGTTTGTGGCGAAGGTGTAGGTAAGGGTTCACCTTCTACAAGACGAACTTCTGGTAACACACCGGGTGCATCAACGGATTTTTGTGGGAATATTTGCTGACGATTAAAATTAGAAATCCCAAACCCACCAATCAAGCCTCCAAGTATTAAGCTTCCAAAAATCGCAGGAATTTTTTGCCAATTCCTAGGGGTGGAATTAGAAGAAGATTTAGCAACAGCACCAGTTGTGGGCTCGGATGAAACTATCCGTGTTTGCTGGTTGGGTCTGACTACATTGGGATTAACTGCGGGATTAGCTGCAAGAATTTTTTGATTTGCTGTGTCGGGTTTTACTGCGATTGTACTAGGAGGAATTGTAGCTTCAGATTCCAATGCGTAGAGCATTTTATTCACTGTAGTAAAGCGATCTGCAGCATGAATCCTAACGGCGCGATCGAGGATTTGCGCTAGTTCGGGGGAAACATCAGGTGCGTATTCTTGCCAAAATATTTCCCCAGTTTCACGATCGCTTTGTAGATCTTGAGGAGTTTTACCAGTGAGTAAAAAAATCGCTGTTAAACCCAAGCTATAAATATCACTAGCATAAACTGGGCGTCCGATCGCCTGCTCGCTAGGCATATATCCGGGCGTTCCAATCACCAATGATTCGGAAAAATGCTTTGGGGAAGCTGTAATGGTACGAATAGTTTCTTTGACTGCACCAAAATCAATTAAAACCGGTTTGCCGTCAAAAGCAGACAGAATAATATTATCGGGTTTAATATCCCGATGAATAATACCTCTGGTGTGGATATAATTGAGGACGGGAATCAAACTCAGTAAAATTTTTCTGACCTGAGACTCAGGAAATATACCTTTTGTTTCCACAATCTCAGTTAGAGTTTGACCTTGAATCCATTCCTGAACTAGGTAAAATAAACCCTTTTCGGAAAAATAAGCATAAAGTTTAGGGATTTGGTCGCTACCCTCACCCAAAAGCTCTAACGTCGCAGCTTCCCGTTCAAAACGTTGTTTAACCTGGTTATAAGTCTGTGGATCGCCGGCTATCGTTTTAAGTTTTTTAATTACACAACGGCGACCAGAAGGCATATAGGTATCTTCAGCCAAAAAGGTTTCACCAAATCCACCTGCACCTAATACTTTAATAATTTGATAACGATTGTTTAGCAGCTTTGTATTCATATCCCCTGAAAAGCTGTGATAATATTCCCGCGCAATGTTGGGTACACCCTTAAAAGAACTACATAAGATATCCAGACCTTATCGGACAGATGAAGTGTTCCGGGAAAATAACTTAAAATAGCCCTACTCACAACATTATTTGTTGGCGATCGAGCAAATCCGGAAAATTTATCGGCTTCTTTCCCCTGTTCGTTAATGACTGAAGAAAAAAGTTTGTAATTGTTTATTTGCTTCTGCTGTCTGTTCTTAATTTAACACTATTAGTAAATTGCAACGAATAAAAACTTTATGAAACCTGATTCAAAGATTTTTTAATTACGCGATTAAATCGGAAATAAAAATTTAAGTAAAGTTTATTTTTTACTTACTCACTTTAGTCGCAAGTAGTAATATTCTATTTGACTTTATTTATTCCGGAAGAAACACAAGAATCTTCCATTAATTTTATATAGATAATGGTGCGTTACGGCGCGATGGTAAAGGTGACATCAAAGAAAATTTTCTCTTGCGCGCCTAACACACCCTACTGTACTGTTTTATATTATTTACAGATAGTTATTTTTCTACAAAATTAGATTTCATAAAAATTTCTTCGGTAAGTTTGATATACATTTGAGAAGCATGAGATTTAGGTCTATAAAACACTACAGGTTTGCGAAAGAATTTAGCAATTACTACATTATCACAATGTCTAAGTTTCGTTTTATAAACCTTAATATCTAGTTCATCTAAGCATCTTGCCACTTCTTTTTCTATTGTGACACCAATATTGGAAGAGTTACTAAAAACTAAACCAAGTAGTCGTGGAGCAATTTCATCAACAAGTGACTTTTTCCTTTGACTATTTTGCCGTGCTGAACGAATTATTTTAGGAATGAAATGACAACTAATCTCCTTTGCATGACGTAAAGTTTCTGGATCATAATCCGAGGGAATAATTACACCATCAGCGGCAAAGAGAGAACATGCTGTTAGGATATCTGTTTTAGGAGATGTATCAATCAAAATATAATCATATTCGGACCTAACTAGAGATAATAGTTTTCTTAAAGCAGTTGCTTTCTTAGGCATGTGATACTTTTCATCGGTATTATATTCACTAAAATCTTCTAGTGTTTTTTTATTGGCAGGTAAAATAGAAATAGGATATATTTGACCTCTAACATTGAAATAAAGTTTTTGAATTAATTGTTCTGTGAGCTTCTTTGCTGCGTCATATTCTTCTAGTTGAATTTTGTCGAAGCAACGAAGGAGTTTATGTTTAAAATGTTCTGGAATTACGCCCAAGCTCCTAGTCAGGTCCACTTGTGGGTCAAAATCCACTACTAAAACTCGTTTCTTATATGCAGACAATACAGCCGCAATATTAATAATGTTAGTTGTTTTGGCAATACCACCTTTACGATTCCAGATACTAACAATAAAAGCTCGATTAGGATTTTTTAAATAGTAATCTAACTGATAAATTAATTTTGGCAGAGTCTTTTTGGTAACTTTTTGCACCTCCATCAGAGGAATAATTAAACCATCGTTACGCCAAAAAAGCTGGAAGAAATCTCCATTAAATACCAAACCATATTTAGCCGGATTTTTTTTTACACTTAAATATTGTCTAATTCCATGAATTTTAGAATTTTCATCGCCTATTGCTTCCCGATAAAGATTACTTGAGTGACAAGAATTAACAAACTCTGACTCTGATATATTTGCTAAATCCACAACCCTTTTCTTAGTTTCAACTACTAATAATGGTTTGTTAAATTGGTCATAAATAATAAAATTTGGTTTTAACCCCCCTACAATAGTAGTATTCGCCTCATAAGAAAAACCTAGAAAGTTCCACAGATGATTTGTGAAATTAAAATTTAACTGACTTTCTAATAGATTATGGGGTAAAGTTGACCATTTTTTTACTAATTCATCAATGTTCATTTTCCTTCGGCGATTGTTAAGGTTGTCACCATTTCTGGAAGGATGCTACAAACTGCTTGCTAGAAATATTTTTATTAACCTAAATTACTAGTTGGAAAATTTTTGATATTATTCCATACTCACTTAAATTACCTGTTAACTTGAGGTATTTAGGGTTCTAGGTTATGTTTTCAAACTACTCATTTACACTATCAGCTGATTTTAAGATCCCTCTAAATCCCACACTGAGTTGGAGGACTTTAGCTATTCCAACTTTGGAAAGCGGACTAGAGGAGATTAAAATCTGACATATTTATGACTAGCAACTTACGTTAGTAGAAATATTTGTATGGGTATTTGTATATTTTGATAACTACAAATATCTTCAATTCACAACATTTAAGTTCCGTATTTATAACTACTAAAGACGACAGAATAAAATTTGTCACACTTCAATTGTAAATAAACAGCTATTAACCCTAGTGTTTGCATTGATGAATATGTGCAAAAGTCAATCTGTCACATAGTTAGAAGCATAAAAATATATAGTGAGTAGGTAGGTAGAAAATTATTGCGTAGGTAGGAAATTATTGTATCTGAGAAAGAACAGCTTCTTGATAATCAAATTTGTAGTGATGTCCTTGTAATTATTTTCCATTGATGGGTGAAAATTGTTCTACTGCAAATGGTTTACCATGTCCGGGATATACAGTATTTATTTTTAAACTTTTTAATTTTTCTATACTGTTATTGGCTGCTGCAAAATCATCAATAATAGAGCAAAGAGATGGTTTTTGTATGTTTTCAAGTAAATCGCCACAAAATAAGTCACCGTCAGCACTTAAGATTCCAATTGAGCCCTTTGAGTGTCCCGGAATACAAATCACCTTAGCTTCAAATCCGTATTCAGAGAAATCATATCCATCCTCAAGATATAAATCCGATTTACATTTTTCCGACTTACCAAATCCAAACAGAATCGAGACAATAGGAAGCATCATTCTAATGAAAATATTGGGTTTGTGTCGGTTGAAGAAGATATTTCCGCTTTCGAGCATTCCCGAGTCATCATAGTGCATAGCTATTTTTGTTCTAAACTTGTCACGAAGATATGCAGCATTTCCAGTATGGTCAAAATCTCCATGAGTCAAAATAACGAGCTTGACATTTCCCGGTTTACAACCCTCCCTTTCAAGTGCTTTCTCTATTTCAGTACGCCTATTTGAACTTCCGGTATCAATCAGAATAAAGTCTGTATCATTTTCTAATAAATAGCAATTTACATTACTTAAGTTGAATGGTAGCAATGAGGTAATAGTTTTGATTTTATATTGCATATTTCCACCTTTGATATCGTATTTCTATAAATTGCTTTTCCATTTATAAGTAATAAAAGCGACTATAAATTAATGTTGTTATGAAGTTGCAAAAATAACTTGTAGATTCACTTATAAATAAGCACATATAGTAAAAATTGGAAATCATACCCGTAAGAAAAGTTGTGAGAAGGTAAGTAGTTGTGTTATCTTTCCCAAGAAAAACATTACTGAAAATATATTTATTAATCAGTAATTAAGCGCATGTGAGATCGCTTTCCTCATCTTGCAACTTTCAATTTGTGGATAAGTTAAGAGTACGTAATAAACTTGAGGGAAATATGAGGAAATAAAGCACATTAATTTTATAAGCTCAGCACGATCGCCTTGATAATTCTTCAGTACTTTCAAGCATCAATAAATAAGCTAATACCTGGATACCTGAGGAGATAATTACTCGAGGAGATATATTTGAATTGCTCTTTAGTTAAAGATATTAGTTTGTCAGCATGAATATAGTTATGGCATTGTTTTTAGGTATTGGCTTAAGTGCAGCCTCTGGTTTTAGAGTCTTTCTTCCACCTTTAGCCCTTAGTATTGCAGCCCTAAATGGAGTAGTCCAACTTTCTTCAGATTGGGAATGGGTTGGTACTTACCCGACAGCGATCGTTTTGGGTATTGCGGCAATTGTTGAAGTGCTTGCCTATTTTATACCCTTTGTCAATAACATGCTCGACTCTGCAGAAATATTCCTTGCTCCCATCGCTGGAATGTTTCTTACTGCATCAACTTTATCAATGGCTGGAGATTTCGATCCGGCGTTCGTGTGGACTTTATCAATTATTACTGGTGGAGCAACAGCTGAAGTAGTAGAAGTAGGAACATCCATAACAAGACTAGCCACAACTACTGCAACTGCTGGGGTGGCTAACCCTATTGTTTCAGTCGTCGAAGTTATTTCGTCTATCGTGCTCTCGATTTTGGCAATAACTTTACCTTTGTTGACCATACTGCTTGTAACCATTATTCTGATTGACGGCAGTCGTCGCATTTTAAGATTTATTTCCAGGCGCAAGCAAAGGCGGAAGATGAAGAAGAATGATAATTAATTGGTAATTGGTAATTGGTAATTGGTAATTGGTAATTGGTAATTGGTTAATCCCTAGTCGCCAGTCCCCTATCCCCAATCCCTACATTAACTACTAAGTGCTTTGAGAAATCTTTGTAATCCCTTGAAAACACTGGGTTTTTTGCCTGAGGTTTTTCCTTCTCCTTCAGCTTGTGGATCTCCCCCAGCAATAATCATATCTAGTTCGTCGCCGGAAGGTTTTTTACCTAAATCAACTACTTTTTCGTAATCATCATCCTTCTTGACCCATACTTCCCAAAGTTCAGGGTAAGCACGTAATACTGCAGCTTCTTCAAATATTGGACGTAAATAATAACAGGATTCAATTGTGCTGATAAAACGTTGGCGAGTTTGGCGCGCAGCATAACCAATACCAACGACCCCAGAATCTTCCAAACGGGGATTTAGGATTACAAACGGGCGATCACCAATTTGTTCGCACAGCTTTTCCAGTTGGGGTACTTCTACAGAAGTAGGAGTAACAAAGAGAAATATTTCATCTTCTGGTTCAATTTTCTGCTCTGCATTAGAAGCTCTACCGGTACCGACATCTAAAATTTTGAATGGTACATCGCTCCATTCCCGCTTTGCTAAAGCTGCAGCACCTGCGTCAGCAAAAAAAACTTTTAACTTATCGCCATATTCTGCAAACAATGGTAGAAACTGTTCTGCAATTGGCATTACTTTTAGTTCGGGGAACAACAGTTCTACTTGCAATCTTCTGTAACCATCATCGAGTGCTGCTTTGGTTGCTTCTCGCGATTGGGCGATCGCATCCTCTAGTGTTGCTGGAAGTTGAGGCATATTAAAAATTCTGGGTATTGGATACTAGATTTTGGATCTTCTTATGAGATATCAAACTATAAATTATCTCATATGTTGGCAGCACATATAAGTTCATGATTATGAGAGAAAGCAGACCATCAAATTTATACCAGTGATTAGATTCTGCGACTGTCTATTTAACCATAAAAATGATATTTTTCAGTTGCGTTACCGTAACTTATATCGTCTATTTGCTTTACGAATGGTTGGTCATTGAAGTTTATTAAATAGTTTCTGACCTGACAGCAGGGATTAAAGTAAGATTAAATACTGATTGTCTTGAAATGCTGCTTGGTACACTAGCATTCGAGAGGTGACAGGTTCCTCAGTATACAAACAAACACTAAAGAACTGTACTAATCTAAATTAATCCAATCTTAAATAAAAAATAAACACATAACTATGCCATCCAAAAAAACTCTTACCCGAGATGAGGAAAATCAAGGTAAAACTCGTTTACTTCTGGCTTTATGGGCGTTTGGAGGAGCAAAGGAAGAAGTGAAGAGAGGCGAAATTACCAAGCGAGTTGTACCAAAAGGTAAGAAGGTAGCAGATTATCAGGAAGTTTTCCAGCAGTTGGAAAAGCAGAAGGCGATCGCAATTTCCAAAAAAGGATTTTCTCTGGTGTCTCCCAAGGGTTTAGAAATACTGAATGAAAGTTTGAAAAGTTCTGATTTTGCGTTTGAAGGAACAATTATAGGAACTTGGGTGGCGAATGCTTTACTTAAATGGGTTAAAGAAGTTGATAGTAAGGCTATTTCTACATCACAAAATAAGTTAGCCAAAGATGATGAATCTTCAAAAGAATTTATAGATTCCTATGAAGAGTTTAAAGAAATGACCCTGCAAGTTTACGATGAATTGAACAAAGATGAAAAGCTGAATAATCTAGTGCCAATTTATCAGATCCGGAGGCAGATTGGTGATCGCGTGAATCGCCAATATTTTGATTCCTGGCTGCTAGAAATGCAAGCAAACGATATCTTGCAATTACAAGGTGGAAGTTTACCAGATAACGATCCAGCAAAAATCAAAGACTCTATAGAAACTCAATTGAGTGGATTGCGCTGTTATGCAAAACTTTTGAGTTCATAAATCTGCTTCACAACTTAAAACCTGCTTCACGTAAATTGCTTTGATTCTTTGTTTTGATTTTCTGCTGATAACTTATACTTAATTCACCTTAAACTAATGCTGAGCGAAGACCTAATTAATGCGATCAAAAATCACAATCCATTTGAAGGACGTCTAGTAGTAAAAAGTCGGGATATTTGGGGAACGGGTTTTCCCGATGTTTCCAGTTTAAATGCTCATGCCTCAGATGCTGTTTATGGTGCAATAGATAAGATTCGTAACGGTAGACGACAGGTAGTTGGTATTACTATTACCGCTGAGAAAGGTTTAGGTAAAAGCCATCTCATCAGTAGGATTCGCCGTCGTCTTCAGAATGATCGCAGTGCTCTATTTGTTTATATGAGTCAGGTCGGAGACTTAAACGGGATTAAAGCTGAATTTTTACGTAATTTGGCTAATAGCCTTAAAGAAGTTGGTAGTCAAGGTGTTAGTCAGTGGCGAGAATTAGCAACTGCTTTGATTAATGAAGCGTATAATAAAAAGCAAAGTTATACTCCCGAGCAAATGGTTAGTACATTTGCCGAACTGTTTCAAAAAAATCCTAACGTAATTGATACTTTCAGCGATAAAGTACTAGAAATCAAACCCGATATTGAAAATCCAGATATCATAACTGCAATATTATGGACCCTTTCTTCTTCACCTCGTTATCAGCTTAATGCCATAAAATGGCTTGCTGGTGGAGAATTACCGCAGTCAAGAGCAGATGCAATGGGTCTATCAAACCCTAGCAAAAAGAATAGGGAAGCTGAAGCTTTTAACACGGTACGCCAAATTCTCGATCTGATTAGCGATTACAAGCCAATCGTAATTTGTTTTGATGAATTGGATGTTGCTGAATGTAATGATGCAGGATTTAGCAAATCACAAGTTGTTGCTAGTTTAGGCAAAGATTTATATAACAGCATAAAACGTGGTGTTTTACTAACAGCAATGTATCCTGAAACCTGGAAAGATCAGGTCAGGAGTTTATCTTATGCTGAAGCGATTGTAGATCGGATTGGTGAAACAATTTTAGAGTTAAATTATCTTAATTCCACCGATGTAACGACTTTAGTTTCTCAATGGTTAAAGGATTTTTACGAACAACAGGAACTGATAGCACAGCTTCCACATCCACTTTTTCCATTCGAAGAAGAAAAACTCAGAGAATTTGGTAAGGAAAGACCAACTTTTAGAACAGTCTTAAAGTGGTGTTCGAAAAACTGGGAAATCCCCCCAAATGCAGAGGAAAAATCAAAACCGATACAGCCAAAAAAGCATCCTGTAGAATCTGTTTATGATAAGGAATTAGCAGATCTCAATGGTAATATAAAAGATTACATAGAAGATACAACTTTACTTACGAAGTCTCTACATTTTAACTTTTCTACATTAGTTGGAGAAACTTTAGAACGAGTAGAAGTTGAAAAAATTGCAGAAATAAGAGGTTCTAAAAAGGATAAGGAGTATATCCATTTCAAGATTATCGGTAAAGAAGATGGGAAAACAGTAAAAATTGGGGTCGCTGTTCTTGAAGGATTCACTGGTAATTCTCTTCTAGCTGGATTAAAGCGTTTAATTAACTATAAAAAATTTGATTTGACTCGTGGTTGTTTAGTTCGCTCAAAACAAGTAGGTTCTGGAACTCAAACCAAAAAGTGTTTAAATCAACTGCTGTCTCCGTCATTAGGTGGTGAATGGGTGTTATTGAAAGCTGAAGACATTAAGCCATTGTTAGCAATTTATTTTGTGATGAATAGTTGTGACGATTATGAACTAAGTGAAGACCAAATTATCGATTTTATCGTCCAAAAACGGATCGTAATAGATAACTATTTAATCCGTGAAATTCTCAGCGACCCATCTGGCGAAATTCCCTCGGAAGCTGCTGATGAAGACAGCTAAAATTTAAAATTTTAAAATCGATTTTCTACAAATAATCCTGTAGTATCGATGATAGTAGTTGCTTTATTGAGGAATAATGACTAATGATATCGTGATTTACAAAGCTCTACGTTTACCAGCACCTGACATTGAGGCTTTATTGCAAGGACGCTCAATTGTAGCAATATCTAATACGTTTATCAATCGGGAAAAATTTGCTCTATGCTCGGCTAATACTCTAATGAACCCATTACCAATTGAGCGTTACTATCATATAAATTTCTTAGATATAGCTCAAAGAACTTTTGCTCAATTAGGTACTGAAAAACTTACTATAAAAGCCTGGGCAAAATGTGAATGGTGTCACGATATTAATCCTGAATCAATAGCAACTTTATCGCGGCTAACCATTTGGACAAAAGAAACTTTAGAAGAAACATTAGCGTTAAGGAAAAATATCTTTCTTATATATCTGCGCGTTTATTATTTGTCTGAACAGATTGAAATTTCACCTAAAGGAAATAATAAGTTTATTCCTTTGTCTACGCATCTAAGTGTTTCCGACTCAAGACCAATATTAACAGATAACATCTTCGCTACTCGTAAACGTCAATTAGAGAAACTTGAACCACCAACATATCCAAAATTAGAAGAATTTCTGGGTGTTTTATCGACTTTAAATTTAAACAACCCAGCAGCAAAAAAATTAGAAGAAGATATTCAAGTTTTTTTGGGTTGGAATACTCAACAAGTTAACCAGCAAGTAAATTTAAACTTAGCTTGGATAAACGATATTGCAGCATTAGGAAACCGTAGCAAGGAAGAAGAAGGTAAAAGCAATCATCAAGCGGGGACAGATTTTGAAAATATATCGCGTAAAGCTCTCGAATTTATTGGATTTAAAGTTGATGAAAGCTACAAAGGAGGAGCCGGTGGTTTAGACTTATATTGCTCATATCCTTATCCTGTAGTTATAGAATGTAAGTCTGGAAAAAGTATTCCTAATCGCTCAGTTGAAGAATTATTAAAATTAGGTGGGACTCATTTAGGAGCAGACAAAGTTCTCGATTCACCCAAATTAATCATTGGTCCCAATAGCGCAAATGCAACTCAACACACCTTGAAAGCTGCTAAAGAGTGGAAAGTAAGTATTATTGAAGCTATGTCATTACAAGAACTTGCTGAATTAAAAGCACAATATCCAGGCTCAATAGACCTTATAGAACTGAGAAAATATCTAGAAGCTGGAGTAGTTGACCACAAAATTCAGGAATACACCAATGAGGTCAAAAGAAATATTGAAATACGTTCGCACTTAGTCCGATTAGTTAAAGATTATTTGCAAAACTCCAATATGGATTCTACTGGAGTCGATGCATTGCATGGTGCTTACTTTGGTTCTAATCCACCGCAAAGACTACAAATCAAGGAAATGCATGAAATCTTAATCGAACTTTCCTCTCCTTTAACAGGTTATTTAGGACGAATTAAGGGGAAAGATTGGAAAAACGATAAATTCTACTTTCTCCGCGATTTATCAATGTAATCAATAATTATCGTTAATAATTACCTCTATCAATATATAAGGAAATACGGTAGAGTGGAAATGTATTATACACTTACCATCCGTGCAGCAATAGCCCTACGTAACAAGGTTAGGACATTGGTAAATCCTGTTTTTCCTATGGACATGTGCTCAGCCTGCGGCGTCGGGGTTATCCTCTAGCTATGCTACCTTACGGATCCGCTAACGTCGTAGACGCGTTAAAAGCTATGATGTGTAAAATTTCGTTAGCAAAGCTATCTTGACTTTTGAATTTTTACTTTTTACTTTTTACTTGTGCGTAGCGCCATAACAGTGTATCTCTCGCCAAATGTAAGGTAATTTCCCGCTATACATCTATTGCTATACCTACTTTGTAGAATTTTAATCTTTTGAGTCCTTGATGTCGATCCTCACAGAGCGAGAGAAGAAGGTGATACAGGAGAGATAGTTATGAATAAACCTATTTCCGACCCCCATCTACTCTATGAGGATTGGATTCTCACAGAAACTCAGTTCGATCCGGAACAACTTAACTACAAAGAAACTGTTTTCACAATTGGTAATGGTTACCTGGGGACGCGAGGAAGTTTTGAAGAGGGTTATCCTGGTGCTTTAGCAGCCACTTTAATTAATGGTGTCTATGATGATGTTCCTCTCTTTTATACCGAACTCGCCAATTGTCCTGATTGGCTGCCATTGTTAATTATTATAGATAACGAAGAATTTAGTCTTAGTCGGGGAGAAATTTTAAGTTATCAACGTCAGCTAGACTTGAAACGGGGTCTCCTCAGCCGTAAAATTTGCTGGCGCAGTCCCAATGGAAAAACAATCGATCTATACTTCGAGCGCTTCGCCAGCCAAGCAGATCGACACGTACTCGCGTTACGCTGTCAGTTAACAGCAGTTGATTTCGATGGTACTGTTCTGATTCGAGCTAGTCTTGATGGGAATCCAGAAAATAAAGAGGGTTTCAATCATTGGTTAATTCTTGACCAAAGTTATGATGATGGTAATACTTCCTTACTAGTTCGTACTAGAAGCTCGCGCATTGAACTGGGAATGGCAGTAAATTTAACTATATCGGGAACTAAAGCTGAATCAAAAAATACAAGTGTACCAGGCTTTCCTACCATAGAAACAAAGTTCGATGCTGTTGCCGGAAAAACTATTACTTTAGAGAAAATAATTACTGTTTTTACCTCTCGGGAAGTGGAAGCCCCGATCAAAGCTGCTTGCAATAAATTACAGCAACTACCCAGCTATACAGAACTACTAAGCCATCACGAAAAAGCTTGGGAAAGCTTATGGGAAAACAGTGATATTGCAATAGAAGGAAGCAGTGAAGCTCAGCTTGTCCTTCGTTACAATTTATTTCAACTCCTGATTAGCGCTCCCCAAGATGACGACCGGGTTAGCATTCCAGCTAAAACTCTATCTGGCTTCGGTTATCGCGGACATATTTTTTGGGACACCGAATTCTTTATTCTACCCTTTTTCATCTTTACCCAACCAAATATTGCTCGCAACTTGCTCACCTACCGCTACCACACCCTAGAGGGCGCTCGCCGCAAAGCAATTAGTTATGGCTATCGGGGTGCAATGTATGCGTGGGAAAGTGCAAATACTGGCGATGAAGTAACTCCCCGTTGGGCTCCACCGGATGAAATCTATGGCGAAGATATCCGAATTTGGTGTCGCGATCGCGAAGTTCACATCAGTTCCGATATTAGCATCGCCACTTGGTGGTATTGGCAAGTCACCGGTGATGATGAGTGGATGCGCGATTATGGGGCTGAAATTATTCTTGATACTGCTTTGTTTTGGAGTAGCCGCGTCGAACTCAATATCAAACGCGAACGCTATGAAATTCGCCAGGTGATTGGTCCAGATGAATATCACGAAAATGTTGATAATAACGCTTTTACCAACCGGGTAGTTCAATGGCATTTGGAAAAAGCCCTTAACATTTACGATTGGTTAAGTAAGACCTATCCCGAACAAACTTTAGAACTGGAAGAAAAGTTACAATTAACCTCAAAACGACGCTGGCGCTGGCGAGATATCGTCGAAAATATTTGGATACCCTATGACCCCGAAACAGGTTTGTTTGAACAGTTTGAAGGCTTTTTTAAACTAGAAGATACTAAGCTTGCTGATTACCAACCGCGTACCCGTTCAATGCAAGCTATTTTGGGAATCAAGGAAACTAGTAAGCGACAAATCCTCAAACAGCCAGATGTTTTAATGCTCCTCTATCTCATGGGAAGAACTCCAGACACTGATTATGGTGAAGAAGTTCTCAGGAAAAATTGGGATTACTACGCACCACGAACCGATATTACCTATGGTTCTTCTCTTGGTCCAGCCGTTCAAGGTCTTGTAGCAGCTTCTTTGGGAAAAACAGTAGAAGCTTATAAATATTTTAGGCTAGCAGCCTTAGTAGATCTGGAGAATACTCGAGGCAATGCAGCTGAAGGAATTCATGCAGCATCCTGTGGTAGTATCTGGCAAGCCGTAATTTTCGGTGTTGCTGGAGTCAAGTTTACGCAAGATGGTCCCGTAACAAAACCCAATTTGCCTAACGCTTGGAAACGCATGAAATTTAAACTCTATTGGCGCGGTGATTGGTATGAATTTGACCTCAAGTCAAAGTAATTTATCAGTCAAAAGTCAAAATTACCCATTACCAATTACCCATTACCAATTACCAATCCCTAACACCTCTGATAACGCATTCCCGGTAACTGCGACACCAATCCCATTAATTCCAACTGCAACAAATTACTAGAAACTTCACTCGCTGACATACCCGTTTGTCGAATAATAAAATCGAGTGGTAGTGACTCTGAAGAAATGACATCCATTACCCGTTGCAGTTCTGGTGATAAATCTGGTAATGGTACATTTGATACTTCTGCTTGATGATTCGCAAAATCTAACTTTGGTATGGCTCCCAAACTTTTAAGCAGTTCTTCTAACTCTTTTTGGATCGGTGCAGCCCCTTGTGTGAGTAATTTTAAGCAACCTTGGGATGGTAAATCATCTAATCTTCCCGGTAAAGCATAAACATCCCTACCGAATTCATTTGCATAGTCAGCAGTAATTAAAGCACCAGATTTTGCTGGAGCTTCCATAACCAAAACTGCACGACTTAAACCTGCAATGATGCGATTGCGACGGGGAAAATGTTTGCGATCGGGTGGAGTTTTGGCGGGATACTCACTAACAACTAAGCCGCGATTCAAAATATGTTTGTAAAGTTCGCGATTTTTAGAAGGATAAATCACATCAACACCTGTACCTAAAACAGCAATTGTACGTCCCCCTGCTTTGAGACAAGCTGCATGGGTTACGGTGTCAATTCCATCAGCCATTCCGGAAACGATGGTAAAACCATTTTCTACCAAAGCTGTAGTAATTCGACGCGTCCAACGAATACCATATTCTGTAGGTCTGCGCGTCCCCACAATTCCCACCGAAGGTTTTTGTCCGAGATTTTCTGTTAACTCTACTTCGCCACGGTAATACAAAATTGGCGGGGGACTAGGAATTTCCTGGAGCAAGCGGGGATAGTTTGGATCTGCGGGTGTCCAAAAATCAGGATTTTCTTGTTGGTGCTTTTGTAGTAATTGTTCTGGGTTGATGCGAGAACGCTGTTGGATAACTTTTTTGATAGTTTGTAAGCCAAAACCTTCTACGGTACCCAAATCTTGAGCTTTTGCTTCCCAAGCGATCGCCAAGCTGCCAAAATGCTGATGTAAGCGTTGCAGTAATATTGGACCAATTCCCGAAACTTGTGTCCAAGCTAACCAATATGCGCGTTCCTCTACCAAGTTTTTATCCTCCCTCACCCTACCGGTTTAGTATTCCCAGTTGAGGATTAGGGATTAGGGATTAGGGATTAGGGATTAGGGATTAGCGACTAGGGATTGGGGATTTGGGATTAAAAATTCATTACTCCTTACTGTGTGCTGTAGACACTAAAGTGTCTAACTTTGTGAACGCGCTCCGCTAACATTACTTCTTACTTATTACTCCTTACTCCTTACCTAGAATTTTACGCTTTCGCAGAACGTTGAGCTTCCAAGTAATCAAATACAGATTTATCTCCGATGTCTGGTGGAATTGCTTGGATAACTTTACGTAAAGCAAAGACCAAAAAGGAAACAGCCCAGGTTCCGAGTAAAACCTTTTCTACATCTAGAGGTAAAATTCCTGTCAAATGTCCCAACAGCAATAATGGAACTATTGGGGTTAACAACTTGGTTTCTAAACGGTTGAAACAAAAAGCTTCTTTAAAATAAATTCCGGTCAAAGCTGCAAAGGTAAAACCTACTCCCAAAATGGTCAGGGGTTGGTTATAAATCGTCATTGCTAAAGGTTCGCTAGTCGAAGCAGCGATCGCGATCGCCGCTCCACTACCAACCACCCAAAATATTTGTAGTAAGCGGTGCAGTTCCACCATATAAATATGAATGGTTACCAAACTTATACCCAAAGCAATACTGAACACAGCATATAACGCTGTCAGAAATGGTAGTGTTGATTGGAAGTTAAATAATACTAAGCCACTACCAATTGCAAAACAGAGTGCAGCGACCATTAAACCAGAGCGGTAAATAACTACGCCAGTGCGATCGCTATCATTAATTGTAAATTCGCCAAACTGTCCTTTATATACTTCCGGTGGGGTTGTAATTTCTGTTGTCATAATGTTTTTCTCAAGTCAGGTGTAAAACAATTTTGTACTATTCACAAAAAGGATCTATTCTGACTCTTGACTCCTGTTAGTGTAACGGGGTGCAACAGCCCATAAGTCTGCTATATCTAAATATTACTTCAACAGCTTAATTCAACAGCTTTTTGGTACTACTCCCCATGACTATTACCTGTTCCCAACTTTTAGAAAAACATTCTCAAGCTTGGAAACAAGCCACAGTGCATCCATTTCTCACCCAATGTCAGTTAGGAACTATACAACCACAACAATTTTCTACTTGGTTGGTACAGGATTATCTATTTGTCGTTGAATTTACTCGATTTGTTGCGCGAGTTTTAGCTAATTCTCCAAGGCATCATTTTGATATTCTTCTAAGTGGTTTGGGTGCACTTAAAGATGAACTGACTTGGTTTCAAGCGAAAGCACAAGAGCGACAGCTTAATTTAGAAACTGAACCCCAAGAAACTTGTAAGCAATATTGTGAATATATGAAATTAGTCACAACTATGCCCTATGCAGTGCAAGCAAATACCTTATGGGCGATTGAATTAGCTTATAATCAGGGTTGGCAATTACCTGGTAAGATGCCACCACCCTATGCAGAGTTCGCTGATCGTTGGGGAAATCAAGGTTTTACTGAATATGTGAAACTTTTAGAACAAATTGCTGATGAAGTTTTATTAACGGTAGATGAAACGGTACAGGGTCAAGCCGAATCGGCTTTTTTAGAGATTGCAACTAGAGAAAAAGACTTTTGGTCAATGGCGATGACAGTTGAGTAAGTAAGCAAGGAAAATTATTTATACATTTACTATCTATTTATATCTGCTGTTCCCTGTTCCTTACCTTGAAATCTTAATGCTTATGACCAACAGTTAAGACTAGCGAATATTTTGAAGTAAATCATAAAACCCTTGCTATGTAAGGATTTTATAATTTTTTTTCAGGAACTGAGCAATATTTTAATAAGAAATATTGGCAGAATTAAATTTAGAACCTGTCAAAAATGACAGGTATAAAGAGTTTTTAAGGTTAATTATCTTCAATTACTGTCTATATTGCTAGATTTGACAATTCTGTATCAAGATATACAATTTAAGGTGTAACTAAACTTTTATTGTATTAATGGCACTTAGAGATTAAAAAAAAACGTCAAACTTATACAAATTAATGTTTTAACTTCAATTTATTTGTTTTCTTGATATATCGGTTTTTACTTACGTTCATTACACCTAAAGCACCACTAAGTATGGCGATCGCGTTGTAATATCTTTTGGGCTTATGGCTTCTGCATCTGTACCTTATCTATTTGAGGACCTCTATAATCTGGGTTATGACTAACGCCGAGCTACGCTGACAGTAATTTTAAAGTGCTTCAAGTACATTCATCATTGCCCTGCTTGGGTTTGAGGCTTTTTTATCGTTGTTTTTTGTTTGAGTCCCGTTATGTAACTAAGCTGCACGGTATACATGATGAAAAAACATTACTCTGTAATAGTTGTAGGGGGTGGACAAGCTGGTCTAGCGATTAGCTACTGTTTGAAGAGTAAAGGGATCGATCACATCATATTTGAAAAGAATCACATTGGTTATTCTTGGCAAGAAAAACGTTGGGATACCTTTTGCTTAGTAACACCTAATTGGCAATGTACTCTCCCTGGCTATCATTATCCAGGTGATGATCCTGACGGATTCATGGAAAGAGATGCGATTGTTGAATACATCAGAGACTATGCCAAATCTTTTAATCCACCAATTAAAGAAGGATTAGAAGTATTTTCAGTTAAGAAAAATACTTCTGAGGGATTATTTGAACTAGCTACTTCCATGGGATACTATACAGCAGATAAAGTTGTAGTTGCTACAGGTAACTATCATCAGGCGAAAGTACCAACAATTGCCGAAAGATTCCCTGAGAGCATATTGCAACTGCATTCTTCTGATTACAAAAACCCTGAATCATTGCCAAACGGTGAAGTACTGGTAGTCGGTAGTGGGCAATCAGGTTGTCAAATCGCTGAAGACATACACTTAGTAGGGAGAAAGGTTCATCTATGCGTTGGCAGCGCACCGCGATCGCCTCGCGAATACCGAGGTAAAGATGTAGTATATTGGCTAGATCGACTAGGATATTACAATTTAACCATTGCTAATCATCCTGATAAAGAGAACGTCAGAACTAAAACTAATCATTATGTTAGTGGTCGTGGCGGTGGTCATGAAATTGACTTAAGAATCTTTGCGATTGAAGGAATGCAGCTATATGGCTCATTAAAAGATATTCAGGGAGACAAATTAGAATTTAAACCCAACCTAAAGCATAATCTCGATCGTGCTGATGATGTAGCCGAAAGTATTAAAAGAAAAATCGATGAATACATTGCTAAAAATCAAATAGCTGCGCCTACTGAACCAGAATATCGACCAGCTTGGGAACCAGAAACAGAAGTTTCACAGCTTGACTACAAAAAAGCTAACATTACTTCCGTAATTTGGTGTACTGGCTATCAAGCCGACTTTAGCTGGGTTAAAGCTCCTGTATTTGACAGTAAAGGCTATCCCAATCACGAGCGTGGTGTCACTAGTGTTAATGGCTTGTATTTTTTAGGACTTCCTTGGCTATATACCTGGGGTTCGGGAAGATTTTCAGGGATAGCTAGAGATGCACAATATCTGTCTGATCGCATAGCAAACAAAATGAAATATATCTACCCAGGTACATTGTTGGCTGTCAATTAAGTCGCCCTCGGATTTTGACAGTAAATAAGTCCCGATAAGCAGGATAAAGATAATCAAAATTATTAGAGGAATACAAATTATGCCTGAAGTTACTACCCCCGCCCATCAAACTGGTGATTTCTTTGTAGATTATGAAGAGAAAGTATTTCCTGATGTCAAAGCTGAACCAGGGGAGAAAGCATTAGTTACTTTTCATACTGTAGCTTTTGAAGGTTCAATTGGTTTGGTAAACCTACTACAGGCTACCCGTTTGATTCGTAAAGGTTTCGAGACTTCTGTCTTACTATATGGTCCTGGAGTAACATTGGGGATACAGCGAGGCTTTCCCAAGATTGGCGATGAATCTTTTCCTGGACATCAGGCGATGAATAACCAGCTAATCAAAATAATGGAAGAAGGAGGAAAGGTCTATGCTTGTCGCTTCGCATTACAAGCATTGTATGGACATGGCGAACCTTCTCTTATTCCTGGAATTATTCCCATCAATCCTTTAGATGTATTGGATATTGTTTTACTCCACCGCAAAGAAGGCGCATTTATTATAGACACCTGGACGATGTAATATCATATCCGCTTAATTACTTATGAAAAAATATGTTTGTTTGTAGTAGCGCTTTAGCGCCACAGTAAAGATATTGGCGCTCAAGCGCTACTACGAACCTTATCGCAAGTATTTTACCGGAAATCCATCGATATGAATTTTGAGCGGCTTTGCTGACTTTAACTTTCAACTTGCACATTTTCTGGTTTTAGCTAAAAGCTTTGGTGGATGAGGGCTACAAAATATGCAAGTTCGGAATATACCAAAGTACGGTTTTGCAGCTAGCCAAACATGAAAGAAATACATCTTTTTTCTTTGGCTAAAAGCCTTATATAATAAGGGTTTTAAAATGTGTTTATTGAAAGAGTTAATCAACTTTCAAATCTGAAAAACTGATTCGTCTCTTAATAGCCATAAACTAAAGACATGATAGATCGTTCACGTACCGTTAAAGCAGCAGCAGTACAGATATCTCCTGTGTTGTATAGCCGAGAAGGAACTACTGAGAAAGTATTAAAGGCGATCGCAGACGCAGCTAAAGAGGAGGTACAGTTGATTGTTTTCCCTGAAACCTTCATTCCTTACTACCCTTATTTTTCTTTTATTCAGCCGCCAGTGTTGATGGGAAAGGAACATATGAGGCTATATGAGGAAGCTGTGGAAGTTCCTAGTCTTGTTACCGATGCGGTAAGTAAAGCAGCTAAAGCGAACTCGATGGTAGTGGTCTTAGGAGTTAACGAACGAGATGGGGGTTCTTTATATAATACCCAATTAATTTTTGATGGGGATGGTAGTTTATTACTTAAGCGACGTAAGATTACTCCGACCTATCACGAACGGATGATTTGGGGACAGGGAGACGGATCGGGTTTGCAAGTATCAGATACGGCTGTGGGTAAATTGGGTGCTTTAGCTTGTTGGGAGCACTATAACCCCTTAGCTAGATACAGCCTAATGGCACAGCAAGAACAAATACACTGTGCTCAGTTTCCAGGTTCAATGGTAGGAAAAATTTTTGCCGATCAGACTGAAGTAACTATTAAACATCATGCCTTAGAAGCTGGTTGTTTTGTGGTCAATTCTACCGGCTGGCTAAGTCCCGAACAAGTTACCCAAATCTGCCCAGATGAAAAATTGCAGAGAGTCTTAACTGGCGGGTGTTACACTACAATCATTTCTCCCGAAGGTGTTTCCCTGTGCGAACCCATAACAGAAGGAGAAGGAATGGTGATCGCCGATCTAGATTTTTCTCTAATCACTAAACGCAAGCGGATGATGGATTCGGTAGGGCATTATTCCCGTCCCGATCTATTACAACTCCAAGTAAATACCGATAGATTTAGTGTATGGCATCAAACACCAATAGATCCCTTTGCAATACAAAATGATTGCAACTTAACTAACAGTAAATCACAATCTTTAGAACCTCTAGTAAATCAAGAAGTACAACTAAAGAAGGAATCGCCGTAAAAATTATTTAAAATTATTTAAAGTTATAGATAATAGCTACTAACAATACTACCAACATTTTAATACCCACAGGACTTAGGTAACGATAGTAGATCTGTAAAGTAAGACAGCTAGCTAGACCCTACGGCGTCGACGTTAGTCTCTACCGTGTCCGCAGCACATAAATTTGTCATTACGACTGGAACGCAGTGTAAGGTTAGCGCTACGTCTTGGAGTAATTACCTCACTTTTGCGTGAGTCCTAACCCATCAATTAGCAGCGATCTAATGAATAATAACGACAAGCAAAAATTAATTACCCAATTACAGTCTCAAGGTTTAAAACTGGTAGAAGGTGACACAGAAACATCTGGGAGAAAAGGTGGTGCTGGACCATCAGATCACAAAGCAGTAACGATAGATGGTACAACGGTAATGATACCTGTTTACACTAATATTGCTGCTAAATCTGAGTATACGTTAAAAGAATTCCACCAACGGTCTATCAATGATAAAAAATCTCATGTTTTAGAACAAGCACGAAAGGATATTGCATCTATCCAATTTGTCCAACAGCCCAAATTTTATAGCCTCAAAACGTCTGAGGGCATTCCTTACAATCATATCGCTTTATTACATAGTCACAACGTCTTAGCCACAACGGTTTTACAAACCTGCATTCGCTACAGTAATCGCAATACATCTTGTCAATTTTGCGCCATCGAACAATCTTTAGCTGCAGGTCGAACCATCGCCCAAAAAACCCCGGAGCATTTAGCCGAAGTTGCAGAAGCAGCAGTAAGGCTAGATAATGTGGAACAGTTAGTGATGACTACGGGTACGCCAAATACCACGGATCGAGGAGCAGCTTATTTAACTGAATGCGCCAGAGCAGTCAAAGCTAGGGTTGATTTACCTATTCAAGCTCAATGCGAACCTCCTAATGATTTTGTTTGGTTTCAACGGATGAAAGATGCTGGTGTAGATAGCTTGGGAATGCACCTAGAAGTCATTGAACCACAAGTACGCGCTCGCATTATGCCAGGGAAAGCAAAAGTATCTCTAGATTATTATTTTCAGGCCTTTGAGGCAGCAGTACAAGTCTTTGGTTGGGGGCAAGTAAGCACCTATATTTTGGCGGGTTTAGGGGATAGTTTGGAAACTATTACTGATACTTGCGATCGCCTGATTAAATTGGGAGTCTATCCTTTTGTTGTTCCATTTGTTCCCATTACAGGTACACCTTTGGCGGATCATCATCCTCCCAGCAGCGAGTTTATGTACGCCATCTACGAAGGTGTCGCTGCAATGTTAAACCATGCAGGTATGTATTCCCAGGATATTAAGGCTGGTTGTGCCAAATGTGGTGCTTGTTCTGCATTATCTACCTTTGAGAAATCTACTTTCAAGAATATTAATTCGTGAGGGCGATTCGTCCGGGAAAGTTCATCTGTATTATTATTTACTAATGAAAAAAGACTATCAATTTAAACTAGCTTTATCTGAAACAGAAATAGAAGCTTACTTTCTACTAAGACAACAAATCTTTTGCCAAGAACAAGGGATTTTTGAGATGAGCGATCGCGATGAATATGACTCAATGGCTTATCCTATTGTTGCAATTAGTCATGATAGTCAAGTTGTCGGGGTTGTTAGGATCTATGAAACTCAACCAAGATTATGGTACGGAGGTAGGCTGGGGGTACATCAAGATTATCGGCGAGGGTGGCGAATCGGTAAAGGATTGATTGATAAAGCGGTTACTACTGCTAACACTTGGGGATGCGATCGGTTTTTAGCCACAGTTCAATTAGCTAATGTGCGGTTTTTTCAACGTTTGCACTGGAACTCGATTGACGAAATTAGTATTTGTGGTCGAGTTCATCATTTGATGGAAGCAGAACTAGATTTTTATCCAGCGACAAATCAAGCTCGCCCTAATTTATCAATGCAACTACAAAATTATCAGCTAGTTAATTAATTCTTGATTTTTATCTTGACAAAAAAATAGAAATAATTAACATCGAATATATTATGGAACCCCGTAAAATCTCTATCTAAGCGATCCCTGTATAGGTATTGTGTAACGCTTCTACATGAACGATCCCTCTTCTTTAAATCTCGAAAAGTTAGCTACAAAGCTCAAACAATCATTAGGCATAATTCAAAAGCAAGATATTCAGATTGTCAGCCAAATATTAAATTTACAGACAGACGATCGGATACAATTTGGTGATGATTGCGCCGCAATCCCCGATGGAGACGGTTATTTACTTCTAGCTGCTGAAGGAATATGGCACATATTAGTTGAGACAGATCCTTGGTTTGCAGGTTGGTGTGCAGTTATGGTTAACATCAGCGATATTGCAGCAATGGGAGGAAAAGCGATCGCCATTGTCGATACTATTTGGACAGAAGATACTACTAAAGCCCTACCATTACTAGAAGGATTAAAAGCTGCTGCTCAAACTTTTAACGTACCGATTGTCGGAGGACATACCAATTTTCATAGTGGCTATAATGCTTTGGGCGTCTCTATTTTAGGGCGAGCAAAAAATTTGATTAGTAGTTTTGCCGCTCAACCTGGAGATTTACTAGTTGTTGCAGTAGATCTGGAAGGAGAGATGCACCCGAAATTTCCTTTCTGGAATGCTGCTACCCAAACCGAGCCAATTCGATTACAAGAAAACTTAAATATTTTTCCTTATTTAGCAGAGAATAATTTATGTCATGCTGGCAAAGATATTAGCATGGGAGGGATTGTTGGAACTCTAATAATGTTAATTGAAGCTTCTAAATGTGGTGCAATTTTAGATTTAAATAGTATTATTTATCCTCCCGGCGTAAATTTAGAAACTTGGTTACTCTGCTTTCCTAGTTATGGATTTTTACTATCAATTATGCCCAAAAATTTAGATATTATCAAAAAGCAATTTAGTGAAAAAAATATCTTCTGTGCTTCAATTGGAAAAATTACAGAAGGTTCTCAACTGATAATTCAATCAGACAAGCAATCTTATTTATTTTGGGATTTGAAAATAGATAATTTAATTTTATCTAAATAATTTTATTTTCTACGATTTAAGTAAGTAGGCGAGAAAAAAGTAAACTATGTAAATAAATATAAAATATCTGCATTTGGCTAGTAGTAGCGCTTTAGCGCTAAAGCGYTATTACAAACAAGTTATGATTTTTCTTACTAACGTACTTAAACAATAATAAAATTTCTTTAATTTATGGCATATATTTAGGTAAATTGGATGAATAAAATACTAAAAATTGCCTTATTTACTTACTCGACAAAACCTAGAGGTGGAGTAATTCATACTTTAGAATTAGGAGAAGCACTGCAAGCAAATGGACATAAAGTTTGCATATATGCTTTGGATAAAGATGGCATTGGTTTTCATCGTCCTTTAAATTGTTCTAGTAAATTAATTCCTACTAAACCCACCACAGATCGAAAGTTATTCTTGCAAAGAAAACAAGACTATTTTAATGGAGAGGCAAAAAATAATGGTTTAGACCCAGTAGATGAAATAATCAAACAGAGGATACAAGAGTTTATTGATTATCTGACCCAAGAATCAGAGAAATACGATATTTATCACTCTCAAGACTGTGTTAGTAGCAATGCTTTAAAAATTTTACGAGACAGAGGAATGATTCCTTGTTTTATTCGTACAGTTCACCATATCGATGAGTTTAATAGTCCGTATTTACAAGAGTGTCACGATCGCTCGATATTAGAACCAGATTTATGCTTGTGTGTTTCTAAATATTGGCAAGAACAATTATATCAACAGTATCAAGTAGATGCACCAGTAATTATTAATGGAGTTGATGCTAAAAAATTTTCTAGTAAGGTTAACGGTAAAGAAGCAAAATTAAAACAGCAGCTAGGAATTAATGGTAATCCTATTTATCTAACTATAGGTGGAATTGAACCTCGGAAAAATTCTTTAAAACTGCTACAGGCTTTTATTGAGGTCTTAAAAACCCATCCCCAAGCACAGCTAATTATTGCTGGTGGAGAAACTTTATTTGATTACGAACCTTATCGTTTAAAATTCTTCGATCTTGCTAAACAAAATAAAATCAATATTGGAGAATCATTGATTTTACCTGGAGTGATGAGAGATGAAGATATATCAGTTTTATATCGCTGCGCCGATGTCTTTGTTTTCCCCTCTGTTAAAGAAGGATGGGGACTAGTATTGCTTGAAGCGATCGCATCAAAATTGCCAATAATTACCTCTAATATTCCTCCATTTACCGAATTTTTGACCGATAAATCAGCTTTACTCGTAGACCCTAACTCCAGCAAAGCGATTGTCAGTGCTATGCTCAGTATATTAAATAAAAATGTAGCTCAAAAACTGATTTGTAATAACTCAAATATTCCTTTACAGTATTCCTGGCAAAAATCGGCGCAAATGCATTTGAAGATTTACTCTAAACTATTACAAAACTCTAAATTATTACAAAATAAACAACTATCCATTTGAAAATTATAAATTTATAAGCTTATAAAATTATGCCTGAAATTAACTTTAAAATTCAATGGCCAGACGGTACACAGCAAAGCTGTTATTCCCCTTCTTTAGTAGTCAAAAAATACTTTAACCCAGGAGAAACCTACCAATTAACTGAGTTTGTGGAAAAATCTCGCACTGCTTTAACTATAGCCAGCGATCGTGTTAAGGAAGCCTACGGTTTTTCATGTAGTCGAGCATTAGGACAACTACAACAAATAGAATCAAAAGCATCTGAATATCAAAAATTATCTGAACCTAAAGTTCTGTTTATAGATTTTATAGAACCAATTTGATGCGAGAAATTATCAGTGCGGCAAACTTAAATGACTTAAACCAACAAGTACTTAACTTTACAAACATTGTGACGCCACCTTATGGGGAATTGAATTAGCTTATAATCAAGTTTGGCAATTACCTGGTAAGATTTCACCACCCTATGCAGAATTCACCGAGCGCTGGGGAAATCAAAGTTTTACAGAATATGTGAAACTTTTAGAACAAATTGCTGATGAAGTTTTGTTAACGGAAAGTAAAAAGATACAAACTCAAGCAGAATCAGATTTCCTAGAGATTGCAGTTCTAGAAAAAGACTTTTGGTCGATGGCGATGAAAGGTATCTAAGTTCGAATTCTTTTAGTATGGTTCCGGATTCGATATCAATAGGTATTTAAAAGCACTATCGCGGTCAAACATTGTATTTACGTACCAAAACCTGAACTACTGCGCTTTGACCGTTGTGATATTTCCCTTCATGAATTTCCCGTATAATTTCCCTACCAATCTCAAAATCTAATCCCTTCAATTCTTCCTGTAACGAGTTTAGTGATACCATTTTATCGACTTGTTTTCCTCCCCCTGTTCCGAACTCTAATTGTTGTGGCGTGTATGCTTCAAGTAAAAATGTTCCACCTGTCTTCAACCCACTAAAAACCTTTTGATGAACAACGCGACGAACAACAGACCCAAGGTGAACCCAAATCGAAACGATTGAATCCCAATAATTCTCATCAATTCTAAAGTCTGATAAATCAGCACAAACAGTTTTAACTGTAACTTTATTTTGTTCGGCTAAACCCAAAGTCTTTTCAAGACCGACTTCTGATAAATCAACTGCCGTCACATCAAATCCTTTGCTTGCGAGAAAAACAGCATTTCGTCCCTCTCCTTCACCGAGGCACAAAACTTTTCCCCTTTTTAGTTTGTTAAAATTCTCAAAAAGAAAATCATTTGGCTCTGTACCATATGCAAATCCAGTTTCTCTGTATCTTTCATTCCACATAATGTTTAACTTTTTACAATTTTGTCCGGCTGAACGTGGTGATAAACCCAATAAAATCACATTTAGCTTGATATAGTGGCACCTGCTTCCACCACTCTTATAAGTAAGTAACTATTCGTAAAAATATTGGACATTATCTCAAAAAACAAAAAATCTCCAAACCAGAAATTATACAGTGTTATTTTAAGCATTTTGATTACATTTCGCCACTGGTAATTGGCGTACTGTAACCTTCAAAACTTCTACCGAGACTTAAAAAAGTATACAAGTTCACGTGAATTATATGCGAAAAAAATATTAGTTACGCTATGTCCTGAATGCATCAGAAGCGCTGAAGCGCAACTAAGAACAAATTAGAACTGCAATCTTCTCGCAGTACCATCATCTTCAAATTCTTGTACGCCTTTACCCAAAACTTCTACAATTATTTGACGTGGTACGGGAATCCAATCACCTTGTCTGGCTTGGATGTCTACAATTATCTGTTCTCCTTCCATACTTACTCGATAATTTGTTGTACACCAAAGACCATCACGATATGCAAAACTAGTCCCATCGTCTTCATATAATGTATATTCTCCCGTACCGGGGGTAACTCGCAATCGTAATTGATTTACCGGTGACTCAGAAGTATATTGCATTACCGGTGCCAGAGGAATAATCGATCCCCCACGGATATACATGGGCATTTTTGCTAATGGTGCATGGGCAAGAATATACTTAGAACCTTGATAGCATTCACCCGTCCACCAGTCATACCAAGTTCCTTCGGGAAGATAAACAGCTCGATTTTCTACTCCAGGTCTGTATACAGGTGCAGCCATTAAAGATTCACCTAGTAGCAATTGATCGTAAAATTCCTGAGTGTTGCGATCGTCGTGGTAATGATAAAGCAGTGGACGGAGAATTGGCGCACCTGTATTTGCTGCTTCCCAAAATAAGGTGTAGATATAGGGCAATAATTGATATCTAAGTTCAATATACTGACGACAAATATCTTCTACTTCAGTGCCAAATTCCCACGGTTCATGACGCTTGCTACCTATAACGGAATGACCGCGCATGAAAGGATACAACATTCCTACTTGCATCCACCGAGCAAATAATTCTGGTGTGGCGTTACTTGCAAATCCCCCGATATCTGCACCAACAAACGGTACCCCAGATAATCCTAAATTACAGAGCATGGGTAAGGACATTTCCAGATGTTCCCACAAGGAATGATTATCGCCCGTCCACACTGCAGAATATTTCTGAACGCCCGCATAACCAGAACGAGTAAGAACAAACGAACGTTCTTTGGGACGAAGTCTATCTAAAGCTTCCCGCGACGCACGCGCCATCATTAACCCATATACATTATGTGTTTCGGCATGGTTAGTTTGTTCTTTGGGATCGCCCTGGGGTGCATCCAAAGGAAAGCAAGTTTTGTTTCCAGAGTCACCAAAAGGACGGTCATCCAAAGCTGGTTCGTTCATATCATTCCAGATTCCAGCTACGCCCTTATCGATAAGATTCTTGTGTAAACTACTCCACCACTCCCGCACGTCGCTACGAATGAAATCGGGAAATACAGAGCGATCAGGCCATACATAACCGTGAAATATTTTACCCTGTTTATTACGGATAAAATAATTGTTTTCTAATCCGCGATCGCAAACTTCGTAATCAGCTTCTGGATCGTATTTAACGCCGGGATCGACAATGGTAACGATTTTAAAACCTTGTGCTGTAAGTTCGTCAATTAGTTTTTTTGGGTCGGGAAAACGCTGTTTGTGCCAAGTAAAGACCCGAAATCCTTGCATATAATCAATATCAAGGTGAATAACATCGCAGGGAATACGACGCTGACGAAATTCCCGCACCAATGTTCGTACTTCAGTTTCTGAGTTATAACTCCAGCGACATTGATGATAACCTAAAGCCCAACGAGGGGGTAATGACATTCGCCCTGTCAGCTTGGTATAAGTGTTAAGTATGGTTGCAGGCTCTTGACCATAAATCAGATAATAATCTAATTCATTACCTTGGGTTTGCAGTTGCAAAGTATCGCTTTGGCTTGCACCAACATCAAATTGACTCTTGTAAGTGGTATTAAAAAATAAACCATAATTAACTTGGGAAGACAAAGATATAAAAAACGGAATTGCTTGGTACATTTCGTCGGTGAGTACACCAAAATCCAAACAATCTGTAGTCCAATGGGTAAAACGCTTTCCTCTGTGATTCAATAATCCAGTGCGTTCCCCAAAACCATAAAACTTTTCCTCAACCCCAATTTGCTTCCAACAAGTAACCTCATTATCGCGCCAAGCAATTCCCAAATCAGTATCACTAGCAAAAGTATTACCTGTTTGTTGTTCAAGAAATTTTATCCGACAGGGATCGCGCTGAACACAAACCATGATTTCTGCGGTCTTAATATTGATAAATTCTTCTGTTTCCTCAACCTCAAAGGGTACAATATCCCATTCTTCATCTGCGATCGCAACTGACCAAGAACGTCTGGGAATAAAATCGACCGCAGGTGAAAAACGAACTCGAATTAGATTAGGTGCAAGAACACTCAGAGTTAGATTGAGATTACCATCACATATAAGAACGATTCCTTGCTGATATCTTTGAACTCTTTCTACAGATGAAATCGGATTCCATTGAGGTTCGTGACAGGGGAGTTGTTCGATAAATTCTGGCATATGGAAAAGTATTAATAATCTTCAGTTAAACCAACTTCTTAAGCTTATTGTCTGCTTATTTGCCCTAAATTTTTGCAAATCCTGAATATCAATACTATTGACGCGTTGTTAATTTCCAGTAAAGCAATATAGCGATGCTATGTGCAAGCTTGCGCTTATCACAATAGTGCTAGTAATGATAGCGACAAGAAATAACTATGAAATAATCACAAGTATAGCGCCATGAGAGGTGTCAGAATTGGGATTAGACTAAAGGATGCGACGTCTTCGCCCGTACCAACTTATAGCTCAAAAAGGCAAACACGCATGTACTTAATACTACATGCGCGTGTTAATTCACTCTTATTGCAGTCAAACGAGAAACGCGGGTTATTGGGAATCCCTTATGGTTTTAGGTTAGGACATTTCCTGTTCCTTGTCTTGCTTGCACGCACCAGAGGTGTTAGTACGCATCCTACGGATGTTAGCGTTGCTAGCGTAGCGTACCGGATCCGTAGGTAGCAGTTCCGTAGGTAGCGCAGCTATAGCTATAGGTATTGCGTGACGTAGTCATACAGCAAGAGACGTCCAAACGCTGTTCCCCTTTCCCTATTCCCTTCTTAGCCAAATATAATGTCCCAACCTACATGCTCACTGCTATGGTAGAGCAAAAGCACTGCTATTTGACTGCCATATTTAGCAGGTTTATTGCATCTTCTAAAATATTTTCTACTCCAGCTAAGGATATACTTGAATTTGGTAAAGTCAACGTCAAGAATAATTGTTCTCCTACGGTGACACTTCCCACAAGCCATTGATTGCCCCCAGGTAGTATTCCTATAGGTCCATACATTGCCTCAAGCTGGAGATTACCGAACTGTGTGGGAAATTGTAGACGCCCAAGATTGCTTACCGATAAAGCACCGTCAAGATGTTCTGTTATTCCTTGCTGTACCTGAGTGAGGGTAGGATTTTTGGACATCCATTCCTGCATTTGGAGAATATCTTCAAAAATTTTCTTTGGTATCATTTCCTCCTTAAGTTTATTTTTGAAAGAGCGAGCAATCTCCCATAGATCTTCATTAGTGCTGAAACTTTGGAAAATAGATATTCCATGAGCATAGTAACCAAAATTTTCCCCAACCATGGGCTTTAAATACTGCCGGATATTAATAGCTGAAAAACACTGAAGTGTATGTTTTTCTTCTGAAGGATTTTGGCGAGCAATTGCTAGAGAAAAAGCTGCACAAATGGCACCATAGATGGTTGTTGACTCTTCCTTACAACGGCAAATTAATAATTTAGTTGTTTTTGGTGAAAGTGAGCCAAATTTGAGACGAGAAAGAGTCTCAGAGGATAAATGATTATCCTTCGCAGACATCGGAGAGATGGGTGATTGAGGAAGCAATTGTACATTTAGAGAACTTTGCTCGATCCAACTAGTGTTAGTAAATTCTGAGTTTCCTGAAAGAATATTGTCATCAACTTTACTTGGAATTAAATTATCCGTTGCAGGAATTATTGAAAGAGGTTCGAGAAAAGTATCAGGAGTGGCGAGTAGTTGTAAAATATCCCGAGTTAGCAATATAGTAGATATGCCATCGCAAATACAATGATCGCAAATGAGGAGCAATTCTGAAATATTTGGCGAATGAAGTAACACAATACGCAGCAGGGGAGCTTGTGTACAGACAAAGGGTTCAGACAACTCTTTTTTTATTTCTTGTTGCCAATGTTGCTCTCCTTGTCGCGCTACAATTCGCAATGGAATCTCGGCAGGGTCTTCTACAAACCAGGGTTGTTGAGTTTGATCAAAAGCAATGCGTACACGCAGCAATGGATGACGCTGCTGCACTTGAGTAAGGGTCTTCTTAAGTTGTTCGATGCTGAATTCTCCCCTAATCTTGGCAGTTAGTCCAACATGTGCCGGATGAGCTTGGCTAGACAACCAAAATAGTTTTTCCCATGCTCCGAGTGGTCGACAGATAGAAGTTTTCCGAGAGGAGTCGGTAACTTGAATTATTTTATTCTCCATTCTTTCAATGCGTAATTTTTTATTTGTATGACTCAATACGGTTCAGTTAAGCCTGAAATGCTGATTAATGATGTGAAATTGAGGAGCTTCTACTTGTTTTTCAATATCTTTGTGTTTTGGCTTTTTAGAAAAAAGTTCGATACGCACCTATATGTATTCAGAATATTTAATTCCGGTGCTAACAAATTCGATATTAGCTGTTCACGAACTAGGAATTTATACTTTTGTCTTCTCAGCCTTGTCTACATTTAGCTTTATGACTTGAGAAACCTCAATAGAGCTTGGAGCTTGAGTCTCTAAAAGTTTTTCACTCAAATCGGCAGCACGTTGCGGTGCATCATAATGCTGGTAATGTGCTTGTAACTGTCGTGTTTTGTTTTTATAATCTGGCTCATGTAAAATCGTCTTTATTGCGCTACGGATTTCTTTTTCCGAGGGGGTTCCCGTATTTAGGTTAATACCCACACCAGCCCATGCAACTCGAGTCGCAATTTCTGCCTTTTCCTCACTTGTACCTGCCACGATTACAGGTACTCCGTTAGATAAAGCTAACTGTACACCGCCATACCCGCCATTTGTGACCATTACATCTACATATGGCATGAGGAAATGGTAAGGGACAAACTGCTCTACACGCACATTATCAGGCAGGGAATCAAGCTTAATATTTTCGACTGGGGTTCCTCCCGTAGTTGCGATGACTAAAACATCTTCATCAGCTAAAGCCTTTATTGTTACAAGAATCAAATCGTTAAGATCGTGATTTGAAATGGTACCTTGAGTTACCAGAACTATCGGACGATTACTGTTGAGTTCGTTCCACCAGACTGGTGGCTTAAAATCTTCTGTAGGTGGACTGATAAAAGGACCGACGAAATGGGCATGTTCGTATAGATCACTGCGGGGATACTCAAACTCAGGTACAGTACCGAGTAAATACAAGTTAGGTGGTTGGCTGATGCTTTCTAATACACTTTTGTTAATTTGAGGTAGTCCAATGCTAGCACGGGTTAGATTTGTGTAAGTTTTTAGCTCTCGTTGGCCAATATGATCGTTAAAGAAGTTCAAAAAAATATTTCGTATTTGCCCAAGTAGTGAATTATCTGGTGGTAATCCTAAACCTATAGGTGCAGTGTCTTTACTATTGTATATATAAATTGAATTACTGATGTTTACCAATGGGATACCAGTTTTCTCATGTACAAACCCTAATCCATAGCACATATCATCGCCAACAAGCAGATCTGCGGGAAAATCTTCCAAGATTTTGAGTATGTCTTCCATCTGTTTGGGTGCTTGCTCGATAAAAATTGATTTCATGCTTTTGATAAAGGCTGAAATCCCCTTTAGACCTTTGGTCTGTGGAAAGGCTTTTTCTCGACTCATACCGCCGAAATCATAGGCTTTCTGCATCGGTTGATAATTTGCTCCAAGCTTTTCAATCTTAGGTTGGAAGACTTTGCCTGTATACCACCATACTTCATGTCCACGATTGACTAACTCGCGTGCAAATGTAACCATTGGGTTAACATGCCCTGATGCTGGAGTTGTTGCGATTAAGATATTAGCCACTTATTTATATTCTCCTGTTTTTATCTCTCTGATATATGTCTATTAGCCTGTCAACCCAAACTGTTGCGATGAAATAAATTCTTGCGGGAAGTAAGGGCAAACAGGCAAGCTTCACACGCTTAAATTCCTTTCTTCAGGTAAAAACAGGCCTGATCGCCCTCTCCCTTCTGATTGAGAATCTCTGCTCGGTCTTCAAATTCCTGTAATTCTTCTTTGGAAAATATAAAATCGGCAGGATTTTCGAATAAAGTTTGACAAGATCCTACTAGAGTCATATCTCGCCTGTATAATTCACTCCCATAAAATTGAAAACCAATGGAATCATAAATAACGTTATGAATTGAAAAACCTGTTTTCTCTGCTAGTATCTTGATACTCTTTTGTGTATGTAAAAATAAGTGACGAGGTGGGTCTAATTGTACCCAGTTTACTCCATAATTTTTCCAAGCATAGGACTGAGCCAGGGGTATCCGTAACAATAGCAAATGATTAGGTTTAAGGAGTCTATACAGTTGATTAAGTATGCCGATGGGATCGGTCATATGCTCAAAGGAATGATGCAGCATGATGAAATCGTAAGCACCTTCTACTTGTTCCAAAGTACGATTTAAAACTGTAACTCCAGGTTGAGGATGTAAATCTTCTTCAATGAATGGATCGACCCCTGTGAGATTGGAGTATCCTACTTTATTCAACTCCTTGAGCATATGTCCCCGTCCACTACCAACATCCAAGATTGCAGAATTAAAATCCAATCCAGCTAACTCAAGCCAATGTTGAACAGGTTCTCCCAGTTTGATTGGTGGAGGTAGTTGAGGTAATTTTTCAGTACCAATGTAGTATTCTTCAGGATAATATTTGCCTAGATCTGATGGGACTTCTACAATTTGCAAACAGCCACAATTAGAACATTCAAAGTAATCAAACTCTTCTTTTAAGCCAAACATCATTTCCCGAACAACGAAGGGTTTATTATGTTCGGAGTTATTGCAAACTTGACATGTATACATATCGACTATTTTTGGTATATGTGTAGTATTTTCAGGTTTTTGTTTAGTAACAGGACTTATGTATTCAGGTTTGTATGGAAATTGGATTGAGGAATTTGATTTAATTGCTTAGTAGAGCTTTCAATTTTTTTATTCCTACCCTCTTTCTTCTTTAAACCTTGGGATTTAGTGATTTTCGTAAGTCCAATGAAAATTTATTGATTAAAAGCTAAGCTACAGTCTGCAGAGATTTTCTTGGTTCACATTGTTCCTTAAGCATCATCTTGACTCCATTAGCAGGTCCAAGAGTAAAACCTTGAAATTTTGCTTGTACTGGTTGGAGTTCTTCTAGGCTGAGTTTATATTTTGATATGATGCTAGCTAAAACTAACTTCATTTCAAAAATCGCCAAAGCTTCCCCAATACAGCGACGCATACCACCACCAAACGGTAGGAATTCATAGGGAGAATATTTCTTTTCCAGAAAACGTTCTGGTCTAAACTCCTTATGCTGTGGATATGTATCCTCACGGTGATGAATCAAATATGTACAAGCAATTACCCTTGTTCCAGGTTCCAAGGTATATCCCAATAGTTCCACAGGTTGTTTGACTACCCGAGGAAAAATTACTAATCCAGGATGGTAATACCGCAAACTTTCATTACAGACAGCAGTCAGATAAGGTGACTTGAAAATAGTCATTGGTTCGGGGTTATTACCCAGGGTGTTTAGTTCTTGGCGCAATTTTTCACCAACTTCTGGCTTTCTATGAGCCCAATACAATGCCCAAGTCATTCCTGATACTGTGGTTTCATGTCCTCCCATTAAAAGAGTTATCAACTGATCGCGCAGTTCTTGATCTGTCATTGATTGACCTTCTTGATCTTTTGCTTCCATCAATAATGAGAGAATATCAGTACGTTCTGGATCTGGTTTTGCTCTACGGTAAGCAATCTCAGCGTATAATAAGCTATCAACTTGTTTGCAAATGCGCAAAAATTTTCCCCAAGGACTCCAAGCTCCCAAATCCTTTTGTAGGAAAGGGAAAAATACTAGGGTAGATAATAGAGGTGAAGCTAAAAGATTCAACATCGAGGGTATTAGATGCTTGAGTTTTTCATAGCGTTCTCCCGAGTACAAGCCAAATACTACCTTTAACATGACTTCCAGGGAAATTTCTTTCATCATTGTATGAGCAGAGAAAATCTGACCCAGTGGTTGCTGACTCAAAATTTCTTCAGTCAAATCACAGATCATCTGACCGTAGCAACGCATCCGCTCTCCGTGAAAAGAAGGCATTAGAAGTTGCCGATGACGTTTATGATTTTCTCCAACCAGCGATGTGATTGCATATTTTCCAATTAGAGCTTGCACAGATTTATTTTCACACAGACCAAACTTTTGTTTTTCGTTGCGAAAAAATTCTTCAATAGCCTGAGGATGTTGTATGAAGACGCAGGGTTGTCCAGCAAAAAATGTACCAGAAAAAATATCAGGATGTCGTTGAGCTACTTTTTCCAGAAATCCTGTAGGATTACTAAAAAATTGGAATGTTTGAATCAAAGATGGAGCTTGAATTGTATTGGGTAATGGCATATGATTTTAATCAAAATGTGCTTAGTCTTTCAATTGTAGAAATAGTATTTTTAATTACTAATTCAAATTATTGATAGTGGGATTTTTCAAATTTAGGCGAGTCGGAATTACATTCTTCTCCTTGTTCCACAACAAAGTCGATCACAAAGGCACTGTCCAGATTGAAGGACGAAGGTATCTTGTCATTAAGAACTCTCTGTTCTCAATAAAGTCTCAAGTAACTACACTAAGCAATGCTTATTAAGTTTTCACTTAGTTAGCCTTTTGACTCAACTTTTATAAGTAGACAAGATATCCTCGATGATAAATCTTATTTTCTCCTTTCATTCATAAATAAGTTCCTTCGTCAATAGCTTATGCACTAAATTTAGATGCGTTTGCCCTGGTCCACATTATTTACTTGGAATTGGAAGTAGGGGTGTTTGCTATTAATTTCCTCCCACAAAATATTTCTAAAGTTCAATTTAAAAAACAATCGAGAAAAAAAAGGGAAGATAAGAATTCAATTAGAAATTGGTGTTTTAGTTTGTCTGAGTGCATTTTTTAAAAATTAAAACTGAGTACATTTTGTCAATATATCCAAGTGTATAAATAAGAATGAGTGAGAATAATAATCATAAAAAAGTAAGGGAGAGATGCATGCGATAACTGCTCGACTCTCTCACCTCAATAGCGATTATTATTCTCAAAATTTTCTAAAAATAATATTTGTATTAGGAACAAAATGTGTGAAACTCAACTTAAGAAACACATCAAATGCTTATTGTTATTTGTTTTAATGTGTCTTAGTCTAAACCCCAGTTATAAGGATAGAGTAGACAAATGATGGGCAAATTATGATAGTTTGAAATTATTATCAAAAATTATATATAGTTGCCTACCCTACAAAAAATATCAATAAAATTTTGACGAGCACAAAAATACCATGGTTAAATCAAATTTATGGAAATTACAAGTGCTCAAAGGATTGGAATTTGCTTGGTTTCCAATTCCAACAATAATTCTTTTTTATCAAAGTTACGGACTCGATCTCGAACAAGCAGTTTTACTAAAAAGTATTCTTTCATTATCGGTATTTATTTTTGAAATCCCCTCTGGATATATTGCTGATGTCTTGGGACGAAAAAAATCCTTAATTGCAGGAGGTTTAATTTGGACTTTTTCCCTAATACTTTACTGTTTGGGGAAAAGTTTTATCATATTTGCGATCGCAGAAGTTTTTGCTGGGTTAGCAGCTAGTTTAATTTCGGGTGCAGATATAGCTATCGCTTTTGATAGTTTAGTGCAAATTGGGCGCGAACAAGATTATCGAAAGTTCCAAGGTGGACTTGTGGCGATTGCGGGAGTAACAGAAGCCATTTGTGGTATTGTCGGTGCTGCAGTAGCATCAGTCAATTTGGTTTACCCTTTTTATCTGCAAACAGTCTTTATCGTTGGTTATTGTATTTTAGTACTGACTTTAGTAGAACCTACGCCTCATATATCTGTCACCCAGATTGCTCCACAGGGGAACATTAAAGAGCTTTGGCGGATTGTCCGTCTAGCTTTATTTGAAAATAAGAATCTCAAATGGTTAATCTTATTATCCGCTAATTTTGGTACTGCCACCTTCCTGATTGTTTGGTTAGCTCAAGCTGATATGAGTCAACGAGGACTTCCCACAGAAGCATTTGGTTTTGCTTGGGCTTTTTTCCATATAATCTTGAGTTTAGCTTCGATTAAAGCTAGCTCTCTCGAAGATTTCTTGGGAATTAAATCAGTCTTTCTCGGTTTAATACTTTTAATGGGTGGTTCTTATATTTTTCTCGGATTAATCGAGCAGGCTTGGGGAATCATATTTATTGCAGTGATTTACTTCGTCCGGGGTTTGCGTATGCCCTTGCTTTTAAATCATATCAATCAGCATGTTTCTTCTTCTATTCGAGCAACCGTGCTTTCAGTCAATAGCTTTGTATTTCGTCTAGGCTTTGCATTAGTAGGACCAATGGTCGGATGGTTAACAGACTTCTATTCTTTAGATACAGCTCTGATAGTTTCTGGAGTAGGTTTTATGGTTGTAGGTCTATTTTGTTTGCAGAGATTAGTTGCTTTACGAGTGATTTAAGTTAGTATTTATGTTTTTTTATTTTGTTAATTACAGATTATAGCAATCCTAGATGAGATCCAAACTAAAATCGTTTAAAATCAATTCCCCGTGGTAAATACCATGCAAGCTTGGAGAATACAATTTTGGCAGATTGGCTTTTTTAGACAAACCGTAGAGTAAGATTTTTGGCTTCAAAAAATATTTTTATTTAAAAAGCGGAACCTCCGCGCAAGCTCTCGACAAAGGTCGTAAGCATAGAATGTATTTAGGGTCTAATTTAATTGCTTGGTTAAAATCAGAAATTGCTTTGTCATATTCATTGTTATTGTAGTAAGCAAGTCCACGATTGTAGTAAACGTAAATATATTTAGGGTCTAATTTTATAGCTTCACTATAATCAGTAATTGCTTTATCATATTCTCCTTTTTTGTGGTAGGCATTACCGCGACTATTGTAAGCAAAAATAAATTTAGAATCTAATTTAATAACTTGGGTGTAATCAGCAATTGCTTTATCATATTCTCCTTTTTTGTAATATACAAGTCCACGACCGCTGTAAGAAAAAGGATATTTGGAGTCTAAATTAATTGCTTTATTGTAATCAGCAATTGCTTTGTCATATTCTCCTTTATTACGGTAATTAAGTCCGCGACGTTCGTAATATAAAGCATTTTTGGTGTTTAATTTTATCGCTTGACTGTAATCAGCAATTGCTTTGTCATATTCTCCTTTATTATTGTAAGCAATTCCACGATTTTTGTAAGAATTTGTATATTTAGGGTCTAATTGAATCGCTTTGTTATAATCAGCAATTGCTTTGTCATATTCTTTTTTATTGTTGTAAGTATTGCCGCGATTATGGTAATAAACTGCATCTTTAGGGTTTAATTTAATCGCTTGGCTATAATCAGCAATTGCTTTGTCATATTCTTTTTTCTTGTAGTAAGCATTACCACGATTTTTGTAATAAAGTGTATTTTTCGGGTCTAATTTAATCCCTTGGCTGTAATAAGCAATTGCTTTGTCATGTTCTCCTTTATTGTAATTAAAATTAAATTTGGGGTTTAATTTAATCACTTGGCTGTAATCAACAATTGTTTTGTCATATTCTTTTTTATTGTGGTAAGCATCACCACGATTTTTGTAATAAAGTGGATTTTTCGGGTCTAATTCAATCCCTTGGCTGTAATCAGCAATTGCTTTGTCATATTCTCCTTTTGTGTTATAAATATAGCCACGGGAGTTGTAAGCAACTACATTTTTAGAATCTAATTTAATCACTTGGCTATAATCAGCAATTGCTTTGTCATATTCTTTTTTCTTGTAGTAAGCATTACCACGATTGTTGTAATAAAGTGTATTTTTCGGGTCTAATTTAATCCCTTGGCTGTAATAAGCAATTGCTTTGTCATGTTCTCCTTTATTGTAATTAAAATTAAATTTGGGGTTTAATTTAATCACTTGGCTGTAATCAACAATTGTTTTGTCATATTCTTTTTTATTGTGGTAAGCATCACCACGATTTTTGTAATAAAGTGGATTTTTCGGGTCTAATTCAATCGCTTTGTTGTAATCAGCAATTGCTTTGTCATATTCTCCTTTTGTGTTATAAATATAGCCACGGGAGTTGTAAGCAACTACATTTTTAGAATCTAATTTAATCACTTGGCTATAATCAGCAATTGCTTTGTCATATTCTTTTTTCTTGTAGTAAGCATTACCACGATTGTTGTAATAAAGTGTATTTTTCGGGTCTAATTTAATCCCTTGGCTGTAATAAGCAATTGCTTTGTCATGTTCTCCTTTATTGTAATTAAAATTAAATTTGGGGTTTAATTTAATCACTTGGCTGTAATCAACAATTGTTTTGTCATATTCTTTTTTATTGTGGTAAGCATCACCACGATTTTTGTAATAAAGTGGATTTTTCGGGTCTAATTCAATCGCTTGGTTAAAATCAGCAATTGCTTTGTCATATTCTTTTTTATTGTTGTAAGCACTACCACGATTATGGTAATAAACTGCATCTTTAGGGTTTAATTTAATCGCTTGGTTAAAATCAGCAATTGCTTTGTCATATTCTTTTTTATTGTGGTAAGCACTACCACGATTGTTGTAATGAAGTGGATTTTTCGGGTCTAGTTCAATCCCTTTGTTAAAATCAGCAATTGCTTTGTCATATTCTTTTTTATTGTTGTAAGTGTCACCACGATTTTTGTAATAAAGTGGATTTTTCGGGTCTAGTTCAATCCCTTTGTTAAAATCAGCAATTGCTTTGTCATATTCTTTTTTATTGTTGTAAGCATTGCCGCGATTATGGTAATAAACTGCACCTTTAGGGTTTAATTTAATCGCTTGGCTATAATCAGCAATTGCTTTGTCATATTCTTTTTTCTTGTAGTAAGCATTACCACGATTGTTGTAATTTTCAGCATTCTTAGGATTATTCTGAATTTCCTTACTATAATGATTTATGCTTCTGCTAGGGTCTTCTAAAGTTCTGGTATATTTTTCTAAGTCTTTTCTGAATACATAGCCCAATAAAGTTGTTAAAATAGTTATACCAATGAAGAATAATGAAAAAACTTTACGTTTTCTAGTTACAGATAAATTTGAGCTAGTGCTTAAAGATGATTGAGGTGCTTGATAAAGTGCAGCAAAATGTTCTAGTATCAAGCGATGTACAAAAATATAACTACCACCTACTTTCTGTAAAAAAATCCGCTCAGTTGCATACTCTAGAAAGTGAGTATAGTTCCAGGTAATATAGTTGTATCTATAAAGAATAAAGCGCAAACTCAAATGTTGAATACAGGTGAAAGATTTAGTTAATCCACAAAGACTTAATAGACATCCACATATAAAAATAAATTCAATATTGTTACCAGAACTTTTAAAATATTCTGAAAGAAAACCGAAAAAACCGAAATAGCGATTAAATATGATACATGCTCCTCCTATAGATACTCCTAATATAAAACCTATCCCACAACTGAAGATAGTATTAATAAAAACTTGCTTTAGAGGATTAACAGATACTATATTTTTTTGAATCTCAACTGAATCTCTACTACCTAAAAATGCCCAGACTACACCAAAAGATAAAGAAAAAAATAACGAACAAATAGAGATTGGGTAAAAACTAATATCTATAATTTTAATTATAAGAACTATTAATTTGCTAGGAATAATCAAACTGATGAGCCATATGGAAAAGCCTGTATATATTCCCCACGACAAGACTTGTTTAAAATAAAGCTTTAATTTATCATACGAACTAATTATAGATTTAATATTAGAATCATTAAAAATTTGTTTGGCTGTTTTAAAAATAAATGTAAGTATAATGCCAGATGCTAAAGATATAAATAATCCAACAAACTTATTGTCAAAAATACTATTTTCTTTTAATGACCAACTAAAATTAAATTCAAAAAGTACAAAATAAATCGTAATACTTGTCCCAATAACAAAACCCCAAAAAAATCCTGTTTTTATTCCATTAATAAGTCCTTTAACTATTTTGATTCTAGATAATCTCCTATTCTCGGTAGGCAAAATTATCTTGTCATTGTTGACAAACCATCCATTTATTACACTAAATAAACCGACACATAGCCCCACAAATAATCCTATCAATGAATTATTTACTACTTTTTGTATACTAGAATTTTTGGAGTCTAATATATAGATAGCAAAAATCAAAGAACTCAGAATTCCACCTATAATTAAAGAAGAAAATACTATAATTCCAAAGCGGTATATTAATTTTTGCCAATTATTTTTCAACCATTTAGGCTGCATATTTTCAATAGAAAATATTGTTTGAGAGTCTTGGGACATTTGATAAGCCAGCCAACTCAGCCAATGCTTAGCCTTATTATCAGGATAAATTTTCTTAATCCCACTAATAGAGCGTCGCTGAAGCATTCGTCGAATATAATTATTGAACAGGTGTTGACGATGTTCTTCTATTGAATCAACTTTTGGTAAATCTTCAATTGTAACATTTCTATAAGCAAAAGTTATAATACTAAGGATTAGTGGTGACTTAACTAGTTCTTGTAGTGCTGTATCTGTTTCTAATAAGCTTTTTATCGCTTGCAGTTGAGTTCCTGCTTTATCTAAATAATCGTTAATCTGCTCAGTTGTAAGCGATTGAATGCAAACTCCTCTTTGTATTGCTAAACGGTTGGAAAGAGATTCATAATCTTTTACGCGACTACAAACAACTATCTCAGTTTCTCCATAGTTCTGCATGAATTCATTTAATGCTTTAACACAAGCAACTCGATGTTCTGCTTTGACTTCATCTAAACCATCCAGCATCAGCAATAGCTGTTGATTTTGAAGCCAGTGTTTAGCAAGAGACTTAGATACTTTATAATTATTATTTAGTTCTTGAACTAGCCATTGAGCAATATTTTGTCGTTTATTAGCCCAAGAAGATAAGTTAAAAATAACTGGAATTGGTAAACTTAAATTTTCTTCAGTATCAGCAATTAAACTTTTTGCGATCCTTAACAAAAATGTAGTTTTACCTGCTCCAGGCTCCCCTAAAATTAGTAAGGTTCGCCCTCGATCCATTTCCCTAAATACATCAATATTATTTTGATCTTGAGGTAATGATTGCCTTAAATCGCTAAGGTTTTCTTGAGCAGTTTCGGATGGGCGCTTCACAGCATCTAAACGCTCTTCTAAACCAATCTCAATTAGAGCTTTACTGTGTAATGAATTTTCTAATACATCTTTTATCCAATATTTTTTTACTTTACTAAGTAAGATTTTCCGCGAATTATAATCTTGCTGACTTGAAATATATACTTGCCTAGGACGTAATAACCCAGCTAAGTTGAGAACACTATATGTGTTAATGTTTTGAACTTGGTTAAGATTACCTCCAGCTTGACCAAGTTGTGCTTCTTTGAATGAGGAATCATTACTATCGAAATTTTGATGAGAATTTGGTTGTTGGTTCATATGTTCGTTAAATAAACTATTACTTAGCTTTTATTTATTTTAAGCAGAAAATTATTGATGATTATTAATTTGTATTACACAATTTACACAATTGTTTTACGCAAAAGTTAAATAAAACTTTTTACTGCGACTCCTAACCAAGAAGCTAATGGTTTAGTAATTAGTTCTAATTTTTCCCAAACACCTTGACCTACACCCAAAGTTTCATTGACTTCTTCGAGAACTTTAGTGGCTTTTTGTAAGCTTTTTGTAGCAGTATTTTTGTCTGCTTGTTCTTCTTGAACTGCATCTTTTGCATAATCTATATGTTTCAGGGCTTTTTTCTTTTGCTGTTCAGGTAAATCTGAATTACTAAATAAAAATTCAATTTGTTCTATTAATTCAACAACCTCTGTGACAGATAATTGTTTCTCCACACCAGCTTGATTATTGTACTGATTTTGATTTAAGTCACCTCCAGCTTGTCCTATTTGTCCTGAATAACTACCACAATTAAAAACAATCGATTGTGAAGGTTTTTCTTGTGTCATAGTCTGAGGCGATTTCTTTTCAAGTTCTGATTTTTTATCTTCTTTTATATTGTCTTCAAGATTGGAAGAATATCGCTTTCTTGCTTTAAGCTGTGGGGTTGAATATTCTGGAATACCCTGTAAGTCAATAGAAGCACGACCAACTACAAAACATTCTTCATAGGATCTCCCAGCAAACAGCGCATCATAAAATCCAATAGCAAACTCAATCGCTGCGACATCCCCAATAGCCTGATTCATCCCCACTACATAATCAATATGTTGGTGAATTACCTCTGCTTGCTCTTGTGAATAACAAGCATTCAGTAAAACACACTCTATTTGGCTCTGAAACAACCCAAATAACCTTCCTAAAGATTCTGTACTTAATAGTTGCATTTCCCCGGAATTATTTTCCAAAGCTAAACCTTCAGCACCAGAACCATGTCCCGAAAAATGAACGATAGTTGGTTGATGTTCCAATAAAGAACGACGCAGGTCTTCAACTCGCACTGCTAGGAAAGTAAAAATTTGAAACTGTTCTCGATTTTGAGATTGTTTCAGTGCTTTCTGAATTTCTCGTACTTCTTCATCCAAACGTAGTTTTTCTGTGTTCTTTGGATTTGCTGAAAAGATTAGGATTTTTTTCATATATTAGCTGCTTTTATATGAGGTTTAAATATAGAAACAGTAGCTGCACTGAAGATTCCGGTTAGCTTTCAACTTTTCTATGTTTTTTTCAGAACTTACGTACACGAAGCCAAAAAGCAGATCTTTTGATAGATTTTTACTGTTCAAACAGAAGAATTCTTGTAGAAACCAGGTTTATTTACGTCGGTCCTATTTTTGTAAGTCCTATTTTTAATAGAGCTAAATCAAGTCAACATATGCATTTTACCCAGTAACTTACGACATTTTCAACTAGTCTAAAGATTTCCTTTGGATTGCACTTATATACTAAACAAATAGCCAAAAGAAAAGGTAGTCCCATGGTTAAGCCCAAAAATCTCAGCGAATCTGACACACTAAACATGAACTATCTCACAAAAGAGATGGAAGTTTATTTACAAGCACATCTAGAAACTGGCTACTTTATCGGTTCTGTGCTTGTTGCTTATGGAGGGGAAATATTATTGAGTAAGGGATATGGAATGGCGAATTTGGAACATAGTATCCCCAATGCACCTCTAACAAAATTTCGTATCGGTTCTGTTACTAAGCAGTTTACTGCAGCAGCAATTCTCAAGCTTCAAGAACAAAACTTACTTGATGTAAATAATTCGGTCGCAACTTACATACCTGACTATCCCAATGGGGGAAAAATTACCATTCATCAACTCCTAACTCATACCTCAGGTATTCCTAACTACACTAATTTTGACGATTTTGAGTCCAAGAAAACAATCAAAATGGAGTTGGATGAGTTAATTGCTTATTTTAGCCATCATCCTTTAGATTTCCAGCCAGGTGAAGTGTTTAAATATAGTAATTCTGGCTATGTTGTTTTAACAAAAATCATTGAAACTGTCTCCAATAAATCCTATGCAGATTACTTGCAAGAATATATTTTCACTCCATTAGGAATGATCGATTCCGGTTATGATCGCTACGAAACCATATTGCAGAATCGTGCTTCTGGTTATGTTTCTATGGGAGAAGAATATAAAAACGCCCAACTTATAGATATGTCATTACCATCTGGTGCGGGTGCGCTGTATTCCACAGTTGAAGACCTCTATAAATGGGACTGTTCGCTCAATACCGATATAGTACTGAACAAATTATCTAGAGACGCAATGTTTTCCCCTCAAATCAAGGTTATTGAGGATGACAATGAACAAGTGCATTACGGTTATGGATGGTTGCTCGACACCATATACGATCGCCATCGTATTTCACACAATGGAGGTATTGATGGCTTCAGCAGTCATTTTTCTCGGTTTCCCAACGAACAAATCACAATTGTGGTTTTAAGTAATCTTGTCACATCCCCAGTGGAAAAGATTGGACGAGATTTAACTGCGATTATATTGGGTGAATCCTATGAATTACCAAAAAAACGAGAAGCGATCAACCTTGATCCTGCTATTTACGAAAATTATGTAGGACAATATAAATTTGAGCCTTCCGGATCGCAGTCTGAAGTTAATGATATTACCTTAACGGTTACTACTGAATCTCAACGCATCTTTATTCAATGGGTTGGAGGACCAGTTATTGAAATTTTTCCTGAATCTCCAACTAAATTTTTTCGTAAGATCGTAGATGCTCAACTTACTTTCGTGACTGATAATCAGGGTAAAGCTTCCCAATTAATCTTTCATCAAAATGGAAGAGATATGATACTAAATAAAATTGGTTAGCATCCTAGAAACTTTCATACTTCAGAATGAGTGAAAACTCTATATCTTTGGAATTCTATATCTTTTGAATTATTCATATTCACAATAGAGATATTCGAACTCAAACAACCGCATAAATTTGGATATTTTATTTGACTGCATTGGTTCTATTTCTCAGATCCAAAAACTGTAGTTGCTGATACAAGCATCTAATTTTTGGTAAATTAACTCCACGAGAAAATGCTGCTTGTAAAGCATTCGAAAAAATTGCTGTTAATTCTAAAGGGCGCTTTTCGTCATAGTCTATCTTCATGCTGGTACGGTAAGGATGCATATTTCGGGTATGCTCCAACATCGTCTCAATAAACTCCAAGGGAATATCACATTCTACGCTTTTTGCTCCTCTTAACACTTCATGCATTAACTCTTTCACTAATTCCAAGCTATTAGGATTCGTCATCAATTCCTCTGTAGTTGCATCTAAAACAACTGACAATCCGTTGTAGGGGATATTCCAAACCAACTTCTTCCAACGAGCAAGAAGTAAATCGGATGATAATTCAATCGGAATTCCAGCACTTTCAAAGTCATTTGCAATTATTTGCATTTCATCTGCGATACCGCCATGTTGGGAATTATTTTTATGCTCTCCTAAATTAATTTTTCCGTAAGCTAAGTGGCGAATATGTCCATCTCCGACCTTATTGGAACATAAAAAACATAATCCACCTATTATTTTAGTTTCACCGATTTTATGTCCGCTAACTTTATAACGATCAATGATTGCTGCAACTTCTTCTTCAATCCCAAGTCCATTTTGCAACACCAAGACCGTACTATTTTCCTTGAGTATGGGCAGTAAGATGTCCGGAAGAAGATGATTTTGTGTTGTTTTTAATGCCACGATCGCAACATCACAAGCAGGCATATTTCTTACATCACAGTAAGCATTTACCCGATTTAATCGAAAATCTCCATCAACAGACTCCACAAATAAACCATTACGCCGGACACTTTCGTAATCGCTACGAACTAGAAAATGAACTTCCAACCCTGCTTGTTGCAACTTAGCACCATAGAATCCTCCTAAAGCGCCAGTTCCCAGAATGGCATATGTAAGATTTTTGGTCACATTAAAAAAATTTAAAGCAGCAGAACTCAAAGATATTTTAACCGGGTATAGGCCATTAAGTATTGAATTGTGCTTAGGAGGTAAAATAGATAAGAATTTGGAGAATTTAAATTCTTTTAAGAGAGAGATACAATAATTTATAATTAGATAAATAAATCAACAGGATTGATGTTTGATTTAAACACGATAGCTGAATTTTCTCGTAACAACTGCATTGGAATTTGTTCATTTTTAGTGCCAGCTAACTTGCTGTCTACTTCACTGACAATAGGTCTCTCAGCACTCCGTCGTTCCTCTGCTCAAGTGTGGCAATCTGCAGCTTTTGCTAGCTTCTGGGCTCTAGTGATGGTATTTCATGTCTATACCTGGTTTATGGTTGGTGTAGTAATGCTTCCAACTTTTATTTTGATGTGGCTAGCTGTTACTTGTTGGATCTGCAATTTAGGAGCAATTTTGTTTTCCAAAAGTCATTCTCCTTTGCCGGATTCCTAGTTACTGAGTAACGAGTAATAAGTAATAAGTAACGAGTAATAAGTAATAAGTAATGAGTGATGAGTAAGAAATCACCGATTACCAGTTACCGATTACCAATTACCAATTACCAATTACCAATTACCAATTACCAATTACCAATTACCAATTACCAATTACCAATTACCAATTACCAACAACAAGTAACTAACCAGCCATCTCTTTACGAAGCCCGTCAGCAACCCGATCTAAACCTACAGAATGGGCAGCTTTAAATAGTAACCTGTCACCTGGTTCAACAAATTTCTTTAAGCGACTAATTAAATCTTCATGGCTCGAAAAGCATTCCGTTAGAATACCTTCAGCGTTCATTGCAATGGCTTCTGCATCGTTACAGTCAATCAAAACCATTAGAGCATCTAATTTTAAATTTCTGACTGTTTCTCCGACTCTCTGATGTAGAGATAAGGAACGTTCTCCCAGTTCCTTCATTGCTCCTAAAACAGCAATTTTACGCTTACCTGGAGTTTCTGCTAGTAAGTTTAATGCTGCTGTCATTGCTTCTGGTGCGGCATTGTAAGTTTCGTCTAGGATGACTACATCATTGGGTAATTCAAATCGCTGCGATCGCCCACCCGGCATATCTACTGTTACCCCAGATTTTAAAATTGACCAATCAATCCCTAAAACCTGAGCAACAGCAAGAGCAGCCATAAAATTGCTGGCGTTGTGACGTCCCGGTAAAGGTAAAGGTAATCTCATCCCATCAACCTCCACAGTATAATTGTCAATCATCTGTCCTTGGATGTCACCGCCAAATAAGCCAAAGGTGATACATTTACCTTGCCAGACCTTAGCTGCAGTTTCTAGTAATAGGGGGTTATCATGGTTGAGGATTGCAACACCGTCAGTAGGCATTTGTGCAAGCAGTTCGCATTTCGCATTAGCAATAGCAGCTTCCGAACCTAATAGTTCGATATGTGCTGTACCCACATTGGTAATTACACCAATATTTGGGCGAGCAATTTGGGTCAGTTCAGCAATTTGTCCCTGACCTCGCATTGCCATTTCAATTACAGCGTACTGATGCTGCGGTGTTAGTCCCAGCAGGGTTTTTGGTACGCCTATTTCGTTATTGTAGTTAGCGTAGGTCTTAAGAACACTGCCTTGGGTTGATAAAACTGCTGCTATCAGCTCCTTAGTTGTGGTCTTTCCCACAGAACCTGTTACGCCAATAACTGGAACATCAAAGCGATCGCGCCACCATCGAGCAATTTTTTGGTAAGCAACAAGGGTATTTTTAACTTGCAGTTCGGGAAACTCTTGATTTTGATATTTCTCGTCGACTATTGCAGCTAAAGCACCTTTAGCAAAAACTCCTGGAATAAATTCATGTCCATCAAATTTTTCTCCTCGAAAAGCAACAAATACTTCCCCTGGCTTAAGTATGCGGCTATCTGTTTGAATACCAGTAATTTTTTGAGATAGAATATTCCCCGGTAAGTTAATTTGCTTAGCTTTTAATACTTCAGCTAATTGAGATAGTGTGGTAGAACAAAGCATAATGAATACTTTTTGGATTTAATGGTAATGACGCGCCAAAATTGTGGTGAAAAAACCACTCTGGCTTAAAGAGAAAACAAAAAGTGTTTAAATCCTATAATTTTATAAAGGAAAATATAAAGCAAAGCATTTAACAATGCTATAGGGCATTGTTTAAAGTAAGTTAAAAAGTTTGTACAAAATAATGCCAAAGAAGCATAACTCCTTTGGCAAGTTTAGTTTATACAAACAATAGATTAAATTTATTAAATTTTGCTTGAGGATAAGAAGAATAAGTAGAAAGTACTATCCTCTAATTTTTTGTCTTCCCACGGTTACTAAGCGTACGGTCCAATTTACGAGAACCCACTATTGCGATTTTGTAAAGTCCTTATTATATAAAAATCTTGTTCTATCCTTGATTCTTAATTGTCATGATCTCGACAATTTTTGTTGCTGTAGTAGTGTCTATATTTAAAGCTTGATGCAGATCGTTTAAAAAACTTCTCTCTTCTTCGCTTACAACGCTGTCAGACAAGACCAAATCTGTAGCTACAGCAAAGGATGTCTCTCTTAGGTTTTGCGGTAATGACTCCTTAGCAGTGTTGAACAAAACGTTGAATCCATCTCGTCTCAAAAGACCTAATAGTTTATCCAACATCTGAGCTACAGTTTCACCGGAATAACCACTAAAAAGCTTTATTCGCAATAAGGCAGAGGAAATATCATCGGCTCGTTGTTGAGAAATATAACCGTCTGAAGCCGTAGCTGCTAAAATAATGGCAGTGAAAGCTTCCGTTGTAGTGAAGACTTCTTGTCTCCTAGCCTGCGTGCTCAATAAATTTTCAGATAAACTCATGTCGGTTTTCTCCTTGCTCTAGAGTTTTGCAGTATTGGTGTTTTCGAAACTCAATTTTTTCTAGATATGGAGTTTGCTTACTCCCTTGAGTCTCAATATCTATTATTCCCAGCTTTTTTCAGGAGCGAACACCAACCATTAGTAGCAAGAAGAAAACTATCTAGTACCACTGTGCGGAAGTCATTAGCGGATCCGAACCGTAGGTAGCGCAACTAAAGTCTGCGGCGTCGGCGGAGCCAAAGCGCGTGTCCATAGGATGGCGTGTCCGTAGGATATAAGTCAAAAGTATTATATTATCTAGCTTCTAGACTTTATAAATAGTTGCTTTATTTCTGCTGACCTGTACCAGTATTATTATTCTAATTAATATTATCGATTATTTGTTCTTTCAATACTTTCGATTACTGCTAAACCAATTCCAGAAACTGCAATGAGTCCAACTGAGGATAACAAGAAAGCATAAACTAGCATCCACAAGCCTTCTTCAAAGAAAATATAGTTATCCATAATTATTTACTCCTTCGCTGTTTACACTTACTTCTTCTAAATCATCAGAACTGATTCCGCTAAACTGGTGACGCATCACCTACATTTGCATCTTAACAAAACTTTAGCTGTTTTACGCAGCCTTAATTATTTTTTCTTGTTAAAGATTAAGCTTTTTTTCAAAGATTTTGTTAACCAATAAATGAAAAAATATCATTAAAAGATATTATTTTAGTATTGCTTCACGTAATACAAGAGGCAATAAACAGTATTTTTAGCACAAAAATCACCAAAAAACATATTTTAATTATTTGATTATATTTAATCGGCATAACCTCTTTCATTAAAGAGTTTCAAATTTGTTTAGAATAAAATATTATAACTTTATTTAGTTATTACTACTTACAATTGGTTTACTTAGAGTATATTTTTTTAAAACAAGTATTATTTCAAATAAATTTTATATTTAAGCAATAATCATAAAAATAGAAATATTCTTTTGCTAGTTTTTCTGATTAAGTAAATAAGAAAGAAAAATACATCTAAGTTCATGCTATTAATATTTCTTAATGATTGCAAGTGATGGTGCGGTCTTTAAACGCTTCAAGGACAGAGTATATCTCACAACAACAAGCGAAAACAATTGACAGATAGTCAAGTTTTCAAAAATACTCTATATTTTGGAGTCTCAGCGACGTGACGGAAAATCAATTACTGTTACAACTTGACAAAATATTTCACCTAACTTAATTTAGGTAGTTATAGCAAAAAATCAGTCTATCAACAATATCTATAAATATTTTGGGGTTCTACAAATGACTTATTCAGCAAATCCCAACGGTCAAACTTCAGTAGTATTAAGTACTGAGTTGGTGAATGCTTTGAGTTCCTTGAATGTGCACGCTGGTGGATTTGGTAACACTCAAATTACGGACGGTGTGGCAATTTTCCCTATTATTGGAGGTGCTACGGATCTAGATAGTACTAGAGTTGAAGTTTCTCACAGTGGAGGATTGAGTTTTAGAGCGGGAGACACAGAAGTCAACCTCACGGACTTTGTGATTAGCAATTTGGAAGATGGGACAGTATTAACTGGATTAGTCTCAGTTAACGGGGATATTATTACTCGCGCTCCATTATTTAATTTAGAAATTGGTAGTATTGGAACCTCTGAAGATCGGGGTGGTAGCAACCTAGATATTGACAATGTCAATGTTACTCTTACAGATGTTGCAGCTAATGTTCTCAATGAGGCTTTTGGAGTTACGGCTTTTGTTCCTGACTTCAATATCGGTACTGCTAAAGTGGATGCACTTTTCGACCCCAGTAACGGTAATATTAGCGATGGTAGATTACCTATTATAGATTTTATTGACGATAGCTTACTATTTTCAGAAGCATCTCAAACCCAAGACGTACTTCCTGCAGGTAGAACTTATGTTGAGTTAAGTGACTCTCTAGTAAATGCATTGGGAGATTTGAACGTTCAGGCGACAGGGTTTGGCGGGACTCATATTTGTAATGGAGTTGCTGATTTCTTAATTACTGGTGGAGCAACCGATCTGGATAACACAGAAGTAGAAATTTTCCACAAGGGTGGTTTGACTTTTACCACTGGAGATACAGAAGTTAATTTAACAGACTTCGTTATTAATAATGTCGATAGTGAACCTGTTTTGACAGGAACAGTAATTGCAAATGATAGTTTGGTAACTCGCATTCCATTATTTGATTTAGAACTGGAGAATGTGGGCACCAAAACAAAAGGAATATTTACTAATTTAGATTTAACTGACGTCAACGTGAATCTTTCAGAGCAAGCTGCAACAGCTCTTAATGACGTATTTAGTGTAGATGCATTTAGTAGTGGATTTAATATTGGTACCGCTCAAGTAGACGCATTTGTTGTTTAAGATTTCTTCGGGATCAAACTACAGGGGATTTGGATTGATCGTGGGCGATTAGTTCATTTGTGCGATCGCAAATCCCCTACTTGAGTTTGCTAATGAGATGGAGGCATAGAACTAACTAATTTTATCATCCCAATCCCAAGTACTATTTTTATAAGGGATTGCAAGTAAGTAAGGTACAACTGAAACACTTTTCAACTGGTTTGAATCCTTTCTTCTATCTCCTTACTCCTAAATTCTGCGATTGAAAATTGTTGCTAATCTTCCTGTTTCCAAGTTCCGTGAAATCCTGGGGGAATCACCTTGGGTAGTTCTAATTTACAAACAGGTTCTATGTTCAAACGAGCAGCATCAAAAACCCAAACCTCACTACGACCGTTAGGTCCATGCTTTTCATCTGCATTGTAAACTACAGTTAAAATCCAAGCCTGAAGTGGATTTCTTTGATCGGAAACGTAAATTGGTTCCGATGGATAATGATTGTCGGGAAATACTGCTTCAGTAATAGTGTTAGTGTCATGATTCAACCGAGCAATTCCATTCAATAATTCTCGACCGATATCTGTGCCTTGTCGAGCAATAGAAAAGTAAGTATAGCGAGATTCTTTGCCAACACGAGATGGGGGAACAATCGGAAATTCACAATGACGATCTAATATCCGTTCGGTATTTATAACTTTCCCTGTGGTAGGGTTTAATGTAACTCGTGTCAGTCTACTTTCAGCAACAGTGTGAGTTTCACCTGTTGCAACTTCCTTGAGAAATTGGTTGGTTTGAAAATCCTCATAGCAAGCCATATCTACAATTAAATTATTCTCAGGATCTACAAAACCGTTGGCAAAATGCCATTGAAACCAAGATTCAGTTTCACTACGACTGACAATTTGTAAACTATGACGATCTAATACTAAAATTTGTGTTCCCAATTCAGGTTCCCACTTCAGTGCATTGCTGAAACAGCTAGAACCCATTAATACAGACTTGAAATGCAATCTAACTGGAGGTATAAAAAATACCAGATATTCACCTGCTAACACAAAATCATGCACCAAAGGTATACCCTCAAGTTGATGCTTTGCTTTTTGCAGAATTTTTCCACTAGAATCGCTTCTGTAGATATTTAAGATTGTTTTTCTACCGGGTGTAATACCAAAATTAAAAATTTCGCCCGTTGCAGCGTCAATCTTAGGATGAGCAGAATAAGACATTTCATCGCTTAATCCACCCAAATTATCTTTACCCAAAGTTGCAAGATTTTTTAAATCTAAAGCATAGGGTTCGGCACCTTCCCAAAGTGCCAAAAGTTTATCTTGAAGTGCAAGCACTGAAGTATTTGCAGAATTTTTCACAGGTCTGAGCCATTGATTCCAAAATGGCCCTGGTGCTTTCATTCCATAGTTGCTATAAAGTAATTTACCTGCTTTTGTTTCTGCTTTATAACCAGCAGTTTCAACATAACGGTAAATAGCGCTAGCACCCCCCTTTTGACCGGGAAGATTAAAATATACAGCAAGAATGGCACCGTCGCCATCAAACCAGTGCCCTACGTGAATTCCACCACGTTCTAAACGACCTGGGCCATTACGATACAGGGTTCCACACAATCCTACAGGGATTTGACCGTGACCAGATAAAATTTTTAACGGGGTGAGGGGAAATTCTTCACCCGGTTGAGCAATTGCTTTGGTCCAGGCTGCTTTTGATGAGTTTTTGTTAATGGCCTGCATCTTAATTTTATTGAGTTGGGCTATAAAAATATTAAAACTTGTGCTCTATGAAACGGAATAACTAAGGTATTAAGATTTCTAAGCCTTTTACAATTTGTTTGTTTGATGAAGGCTAACTAACGGCTATTATCAACACGTCAGACCAAATTAATTATTTTAACTGTTGTCTTAAAGTATCGCCTCACAACTTTATCACATTATTCTCTTACAACAAGAAATGTAGGATATTCAAAACTTTGGCTCCAAGATGAGAACTTTGGGTATCTGGTATGCTGCTATTGTAAGTATGATGGCATTTAAGCTGAATGGACTTAACTTCAATCACTGCATATTGGACAGCGCTGGTGTGGTTATAACAGCAGAAGCAGATATGCCTAATCGAGCTCGTTTGGGCTTACAAGCAATGCATCGACCTAATGTTCATCACTTTCCAGTGATTATATCTGCAGGGGAACCAATACCAGTTAGTTATAATACTCCTTGAGTGATTATGGAATCTTGCCAAGAACTCTGCAGAGTTTAAACACAATTATTGGCGTTGCATTAATATGGCATGACTTAAATATATCCAAAAAAATTCCCCTTATTTATCAGTAGTTTCAGCTTAGACAAATTTGGTTATCGTCCCGCAAATATGCAATGCCTAATTTTTTAGTAAATCAACACTTCTAAAAAATCGGAAGATTTTTTAAAGTAAAAAAATTAACGAAAAGCTCACAATTATCTCACATTTCATTTTTAAATTAATAGTGTGGTTGATGCTGAAATAATACAACAGGTATTTTTCACTACAACCTTAGCAAAACCGAGAATTTCGGTGATTTGAGTCTGGGGAGTGTGAATAGACTACTTGAATAATAAATGTTAAGCAGATTTAGGATAAATATTTATGGCTGATCATAAGAAAGCAGTTGATAGTAAACAAAGAGCAGAAAGAGACGGATACGATCGCAATCTTATACCTGGCGAAACTGCTGCGCGGATAGAGCGTGAAGGGGAAGGGTATAAGCAACAAGCAGAAGAAGCTGGCTTTACAGTAGACAATGAAGGTTTAGCAAATAATTATGCGGTTGAACCAGAAATGTATTACGAAGAACGTGGGGATCTTAGAGCCAAGGAAGAAGCACAAGCTGTTGAGAGAGCTAAAGAATTGGCTGATATAAATAACAATGAAGAAGACGGAAAACTTACAATGGAAGATGATAAACGTGGTAAAGGTGTAGGTTTTATTTAATCAAATAAATCCGACAAAAAGATTTGTAGCAGATAAAACGGTTCTTCCGTAGCTGTGGTGCTAAATTTTCGGACTGCAGCAATGACTTGCAATTTAACCTAAAGGGACTTCCAATTCATAATTGCTGTATAGTGAATTCGGGGTAACACGTTCAATCTCTCTAAAGCCAAATTGTACGAAGTTAAGACTCAAGCCTTGAACTGATGGGGAGTGTGGGAGGTGTGGAAAGCGTGTTATTTAGCTTAGTGCAACAATCCCCATTAATTAAACTCCCCTTCTCCCCTCTCTACTCCTATCCCCATACCTCCCTTCTAGCAAGCCTTTCAGGTTTCCTTGGTGCCATTCCCCTCTAAAGCCCATACCATTTGGGTATATTTTCAAACAAATTCGCTTTACATCAGGGTAATACCCTTGTTTTATTTCGGCGGTCGCTATTTAAAAGTTAGTAATAGTAAGAATTTGGTTGTTTTCGGAGATGTCTAATCTATTCTATTTAGCAACGCCCTCGTGCCAATAATGCCAAGCTCAAGCTTTGTTTTATTAGATTAATACTCAACAACTAGCTGCTGACTAGAAATAAAGATCTCAAATGGGTTCTATAGAAACCCGCTCTGAACTTCATAAGGTAGATCCTTGAACCGATCTCTATTTTGGGGTGAGATTAGTTTGAGTTGACCAAAATTTTAGAATCCTGAACCTTGACTTATTTCCCGGTCAAGGCGGAACTTGAGTACTGATTGAAAATTTCGTTCTACACAAATGCTTATGGCTTTCTGATTCAGAAAGTAAAGACAGGAATTCACATTCCGCACCCTAACTGTCATAAAAGTTTTTTTAAGGAGGAGTTCCGTAGATCATCCGCCATAGAGACTGGACCACTGGTGCGTTGTGCACTCATTCAGTCAACGGAGGTATCCGAGATCATATTGTATGGACACCACGCCATCTGTGACGGAATGTCCCTAAATTCCTAATTCAAGCAGTTCGTATCCACAAACTGCTTGATAAATCTGCCGTTAGTAAGAAATTAGTACTGATATACAACCAACGAAAAGCAATATTTAAAGATAGTCAAGATCTGTTTTTAATCAAACAAGTAAACCCAAGATATTTAAGATTAACTCTCCCACGGCATCATGGAAGCTTTTTACATATTTATTATATTTTTATGAACCTCCTTTTTTTCTTCGATCCAATCAGCAATTAACTCAGTTATCACGCTATTCATACTTCTCTGCTCAAGGGCACAAAGTATTTTTAATAGCAAATGTTGTTCTTTGTCTAAGTAAATTTTCAATGGCTGTGTTTTAGCTGTACACATTGGTCTGTAAAGGATTTTCATCCAAAACCCTTTATATCATATTACTTATGTATGTATACCATTTTACACTTTAATAGTCATAATGATATAGGATCATAATGATATAAAATTAGTGAGTAGTTAAAATAATGTAGTTTGCTGTATGCTCAATAAAAAATCTGATGTAAAGCAATTAAGTATAAACTTAAGCGTGCAAGAAGTAGAAAAATTAGAGAAATACTGTCAGAAAACAGGGAGACAGACCAACGATATTATTAGAGAACTAGTGCGCACCTTGCCAATAGTTGTCCCTCACAAACTTTAGAGACAGTGCGGTGTAAAAACAAATTCATAGGATTTCCAAGTTAAAGCCACAGGGTGTTCTCCATTTTCCTCATAAAGCTCAACTATCAAGTCTATCTGTTGGTATAGAGCTACACTTCCTGCTGTAAAAAGTCAATCCAGATAACAGCAACTTTTGATTAATTATCTTTCTTACGAATCGATTCGCCAACATAGCTGCACTACAAATTTTACAGTTGCGTAAAACTTCTAAAGCCTCGTTTGCTAGAGTAAGAGAAATGTTTCCCTATTTAGATTTGTGAATAATCTCAAGGTGTGTTTTCTCTTGCATATTTTGAGACCAGCAGGAACCAAAAAACCAACAGAAGTAAAATTTATGGGGTATATCTAAAACTTCCGCAGGTGATTCCATCAGAATCACCCGCTCAAATAACACATATTCAATAAGCAGGATGGGACATTACTATCATCCAAAGAAATAAAACTACAAGTAGTGCACCTATTTTGATGATTAAATATGTAAAGCTGTCTGTTATTAATAAATCTTCCATCCAATATTGCATAATTTTTACCTCCACTTTAAATACTTAGCCCAGCAATTTAAAGTACCTTTTCTAGCTTAATAAGGAGGCTTATCTTAGCTTCTGCTTATAAATATATTGTAGGTTATAAAGCTTTTATTTGGTGTGTTTTTTGAAATAAGTTTATCAAAATACTAGCTTCGGCAAATAAACCCAATCATAAAATAAACTCAAGAAAAAGTTCACAAGCAAGCTACTTTAGTAATAAGAACCTTAATATAGGAATCCGGTTTGAATATTGAAAAAATTTAAGTATTTGTAGGGTGTGTTAGACGTAAGTCGTAACGCACCAAAGCCCGACATGATGGTGCGTTACGCTTCGCTAACAGCACCCTACGTGTTTTTCAAAAATCAAATATGATTCCTATATTCCCGAAACGAATTACATAAGATTTTTATTAATTATTTTCCCAAATCCCCTGATTCGCAGTAATTCTATCGTTTCCGGAATTATAAGAACTTTCTCATCTAATCTTTATTATAAATTTATGTAATTTGACAACAATTGATAATAGGGACTTACCCGCCCCTAATAACTAAGGAGGAAATTACAAACAATACTTTCTGAGTGTTTCCATCAAGCAAAGCCGTTTTTGGGAAGGGAAATATATAAAAGTGCATATTTTGTCAACCTCATAAAGTATAGATAATCTTTGCCAAAAATTCAACTTCCTTAAACTTCAACACTGTTTGAACTGGATGAAAGTCTGAATTTTCGATTTAGCACCAATTTTTCGACTCCATCATTTGGGATTTATCATTTAGGATTAACAGTTTAATGTTCGTTATTTTACATGTAGTCCGAAAACTGAGTTTAAGTTCCGACAGAAATCTCAACAATGTTGTAGTGAAGCTTTACAGATACTGCAAAATTCAAGAAATACCCGCTTAGACACAAGATAAAAAGATAATGAGATCAATACCCCCATGGCTGCGATTTTTAACTGGTATCCGATCCCGGATATTGTTGTGGTATTTTCTTTTAAGTGTTTCAGCAACTTTGTGCTCTATCTATTTGACGCGACAAATATATTCGGATCGTATTGAAGTTAAAGCTGAAGCATCTCTGTTGCAGGAGATAGAGAGATTTAAACTACTAGCAAAAAAATATCAGAACCAAGAAACTAAAGGAGTTTTTGACAAATTTTTGTCCAGTTATGTTCCTAGTCGCAATCAATACTTCATCACACTAGTTAAAGATCGGATTTATAAATCTAAGCCAGAAATACCAGAGCATGTATTTTCATCTCATCCCGGCTTAAAAGATAAATGGATAAATCTCGAAAACATCAAAAGTGACAAGGTATATAACCGAAGATCGAGAGTGATTTACGCCGCAGACCCAGTTCGGATAGATAATCAAGATGCTACAGTTGTTGCTCTCTACGACACAACCACTGATTACCAAGCAGGAACGGGAGCTATTTTCTTGGTAATGCAAGTTATGACAGTTGTTTTAGGATTTTTCTTCTTGCTAGCCTGGATCAGTACTGGGCGTCTATTATCTCCGCTGCGCTTATTAAAGAAAACTGCCCAAAGTATTACTGAGTCAGATATGACGCAGCGCATTGCGGTAGAAGGTGTAGATGAGATTGCTGAATTAACTGTGACATTTAACGAAATGTTGGATCGTTTACAGTTTGCTTTTGATAGTCAGCAAAGATTTCTTAAAGATGTATCTCACGAGTTAAGAACTCCAATTACTGTCATTGGAGGACACTTAGAGATCCTCAATTATCGACCTCAAGAACAAAATGAAACCATTGCTTTGGTGATGGATGAGTTGGATCGCATGAGTCGTTTAGTAAATGATTTACTACTATTAGCGAAAGCCGAAAGATTTGATTTTCTCAGGTGCAAACCAGAAGAGCTAGATTGGTTTACAGAGGAAGTGTATTTAAAAGCAAGAACTTTAGCAAATCGGAATTGGTGTTTGGAATCTAAAGGATTAAGTCCAATAGTAGTTGACCGTCAGCGCCTAACTCAGGCAATAATGAATTTGGTAGAAAATGCAGTAAGGCATACCAAAGATGGGGACAAAATTACTATTGGTTCTTGCGTACGTGACTCTCGTGTGTATTTTTGGGTCAAGGATAATGGAGAAGGAATTGCATTAGAAGACCGAAAACGTATATTCGAGCGTTTTGTGAGAGCGACTAATCGTGATTGTCAGTTTGAAGGAACCGGTTTAGGGCTTTCAATCGTCCAAGCTATAGTCCAAGCACATGGTGGTTCTATAAATTTAGAAAGTGATGTTGGTAATGGCTCGAGTTTTACGATTGTAATTCCTTTAGCGTTTAGTGCCCCCAGTGTCCTAAGTTATGGTTAACCAGTACTGAATGCTTTGATAACTAATCTTGAAAATATGTAACCTATAGAGTTAATGTCCTATAGGTTTATAGCTAAAATTCACGCTTCTTTATGGTATTCAAGATTACCCCATAACTATAGTGAGATGCTCTGGATACCGATCGCAAGTGTAATTAGGAGAGCTAAATAGTTTAAACCAGAAAGAATAATGTCAACACTAATGAGTAATTTCCAACTTTAATGCCTGTCACCATGCATATTACGCTTTACTTTGCTAACCCGATTGTGGCTTAACTCACCCCTACTCATACATCTCAAACACTAACTCTTCTCTAATTATTACTCATTACCAATAACTTAAAACTGTACAATCCAAATCTCATGAATCGGATTTTAATTGCTGAAGATAATCCCCGCATCACCGCTTTTTTGGAAACAGGCTTAAAAGAGCACGGTTTCACAACTGCAATTGTTGGAACAGGACAAGAAGCCACAGAGTTGGCTTTAAATGAAAATTTTGACTTACTGATTTTAGATTTAGGACTTCCCGACCGAGATGGGTTAGATGTTCTATTTGAATTGCGAGGACAAGGAGAAAGTTTACCAATAATTGTTTTGACGGCGCGAGATGCTTTGGATGATACCATCGCCGGGCTGGAAGGAGGAGCTGATGATTATATGACGAAGCCATTCCGTTTTGAAGAATTACTTGCGCGAATGCGCGTACAACTCCGAAATCGACAAGTACCATCCTCAAAACAAGACACAATTTTGACAGTTGGACGTGCAAAGTTAGATTTATTGAGCCGCCAAGTTTGGGTTGGGGAACGCTCAATCGAACTTTCTGCGCGTGAATTCTTACTATTGGAAGTATTGATGCGTCACCCCAAACAAGTTATGACCAGGGAACAACTTCTTGCTCGAATTTGGGGCTATGATTATGACCCTGGGACTAACATTGTTAATGTTTACGTAGGTTATTTACGACGAAAATTAGGAGAAAATATGATAGAGACAGTTAGGGGAATAGGTTATCGTTTTCAAGCTCAGTAATAGTTATATCCCTGGTGAAAGGTAAAACACTAGAGGCTCTCTCTAATCTCAGAAAAACAATTTTTGGAGTAGGGCCTCTGTTATATTTGTTAGTTTTGCTAACTCCTGTGAAACACACAACATAATTCATAAAAGCTTAGAAAAGTTTAGAAAATTATATTAATATCGAATATTGCAGATGTTACATTCATAGCAAGTATGAACGTGAGAAAACTGCATATATAATCATGCTCGCCTACAAAAAAAAATTAAATAAAAAACAATTACAAATAAAAGTAGTACAAAGCTTTGAGGAACTCAATTTTCATGCAAACAAGTGGAATCAGCTAACCTTTGAAGCACCTCAACAATTACCAATGTCATCAATTGCTTGGGTTTCATCATATTTTGAACATTATTTAGAAGATGATGAATCGTGGGCATGTTTATTTGCTTATGATGGAGATGAGTTAGTGGGTGTAATGCCACTGGTTATCAAATTGCGTCGTTTGCTTGGATTCAAATTTGCTTTATTAGGTACCCATAGATCTGCACAAACATGCTCAATTGACCTTTTAACAAAACAGGGAGAGGAAAATATAGTCATTCCATTTCTGATTGATGCTGCAATTGAATATTTTCCCTACCAAGTTGGAATAATCTTCGACCGATTACCAGAAAATTCCCCAACTATTGGTGTTTTAGAAAAATTATCGGGATTTACTCTAACTGAAGAATTGGATAGTGTGGGAGCTTTTTTAAGAATTAGAGATAACTTTGCCGAATATCGAGGTAGCTTGAGCGGTAATTTTAGAAGCAACCTCAATAAAGCTTCCAAAAAACTCCATAAGTTACCAGATGTGAAGTTTAGCTTTCTGAGTGAGAACAAAGCAACAGCAGAATATTTAACTCAGCTGATAGAGGTGGAAGCTAAAAGTTGGAAAAAAGATGCAGGTACAGCAATAATCGACAGCCCAACCGCCATTGCATTTTATCAAAGTCTCACCCAGAGATTGTCAAATGCCGGTTTCTTAGAATGGCACATATTAGAAGCTGAAGGTAAAACAATTGCAATCAACTTAGCAGTTCGTTTGAAACGTTTGATTCTAATTTGGAAATTAGCTTACGATCCTGCTTATTCTAAATGTTCACCTGGGAGTATGCTTTTAGAAGAAGCTGTCAAATTAGCATGTGAGTCTGAAGATATTGACGAAATTAATTTAATGACAGACCATTCCTGGTACGACAATTGGAAAATGGAAAAACGACTATACTATAATCTCAGATTATATTCTCACAAACCAATCCCATTTATTTTTGGATATTTGACTACATCTACATACCAGATTATACGCTCTTGTAAGTATAAATTATTAAGTCTGAGTAGGAAAATATTTAGTTTTTCCCAATCATAGGGTGAGTTTTTTACTCATTTCTAATTCAACCATTGGACTATTAGAGTAATAATTCGATTAATAACAAGATATCGCCCCCTGAATCTCGCTAATTGGTATAATCTAGAGAGTTTATTAGAGGGCGAAATTATATTTTTCAGTCAAATATTTTTTATTTCGTTTTACCTTGAACTTTTGCTTGTTCTAGAGCTATTTCTTTCATAGCTTGATAGGAAGTAAGATTAGCATTACCTTCTATCGCCTTAACAGCCAAATCTTGTACTTGCTGAAGTGCTGATTCTAATTGTTCGGAAAGATTTACAATTCGTTCTTGCTGATTACTAATAGTATTTTCTAAAGATTGTAATCTTTGTTCGTAAAAGTTCTTTTGTCCTTCGACTTCTGTAGCATACAAATCTGATTTTACCCTAGCCTGATACTGAGCAATACCTTTACCTAACTCAGTTGCTTTTTTGATTGCAGCTTGTTTCTCGCTGGGAAATGCTTCTACTTTACTTTTATATTCTTCAAATTCTTTTTCTTGCTCAGAAATTGTATTTTCCCTCTCTTCCCACGTTTTTTCTGATTCCTGTTGTAATTCTTCTAATTCCTGATATGAATACGCTTGCTGTTGCTCGTATTCTTCTTTTTCTAACGTGCGCTGAATATCTAAGTTATACTTGTATTCAGAATCATCTCTGCGACGGTTCCTATTAAGACTATTATTACGCTCTTGAACTGTGACATTATGTTCGTCTTGCTCTTTATTCCAAGTATTTTTCTCAGCTTCTATTTCTTCTAACAGTCTTTCTGATAATTGGGAAAATTCTTCCTGATAAGATTTAGAATTATTATTATATGACTGAATCAGACTATCTAAGGTATTTTCTGTAACTGTCAAATTATAGAGTTGTTTTAATTCTTGTAATTCATTTTCTACAGCTTCCTGAATTTCTCCTAAATTAGATGCTTTTTTTGTTAACCTATCTGATAACTCATTAATCGCACTACCGAATCCTAATTGAATCTTACTTAAACTTTCAATTGTAGAATTCATTTTTTGTTGAGCTTCGGTTGATTGATTAGTTTTTGAGTTTTTCACTGGTACTTCGTTCGAGATTGGGGTATTGATATTATTAGCTTTACTAACTTGTAATTTCTGCTCGTATTCAGCTTTTAATAAAGCTTTTTCTTTTGCTAATTCATTATAAGCCTGAAGAATTTCTGCTTTAGTATTTTTTTGATTAGGTTTTTTTGCTACCATAATAAAACTCCTCATAATTTGTGGAATAATTTATTTGTGGAATAATTAGTAAAAGGTATATTTCCACCGCTTCCCAGGAAAAATCAAATAATAATTATTATTTTGCAGAGTTGGAATTACCAAAAGCTCTCATTGCTAAATCTTGTGCTTGTTGGAGAGTTGATTGAAGTTGATTGGAAATACTTTCAATTTGCTCTGATTGTTTGTTAATGGTTTCTTCTAAAGACTGAATTTTTAATTCGTAACTTTGTTTACTTGCTTCCCACTCTTTTTCAAATAAATCAGCTTGTACTTTTGCTTTTTGAGCAGTTTCTTTTATTGCTTCTTCTTTAGCTTTTTTAAATGCTGCATCTAATTCGCCTGGGAAACCTGAAGCTTTTTGTTTGTGTTCTTGTAATAAATTTTGATTATCTTGCAAAAATTTCTCTCTTTCTTGCCATTTTTTTTCTTTCTCTTGAGTTGTATATTGAATTTGTCTTTCTACATTACGTTTTTTACTCTCGTAGGTATCTGAATCTATTTTGTGAGTATTTTGTAATTTATATTGATATTCTTCTTCTTGCTGCTGTCTTTGCTTTCTTAATGACTCATTATACGTAATTACAGCTTCTTCAAATTCTGTCTGCTCTTTTTCCCATTCTTTGCGGGTTTGAGTAATTTCTTTTTCAAGTATTTCTCGCTTAGATTGAATATCTGCTTCTAAGATCGCTAACTTTTCTTGGTGTTCTTTAGTCAGTAAATCTAAAATATCAGCTACAACTCTGATTTTTTGCAGTTCTTGTAAATATTGATTTTCAATTTCAATTGCTTTTTCGAGTTGATCTAATTTAGAATTTTCTGTTACTAACTTTTCCGATAAGGAACTGATAATACTGCCAAACTCTAACTGTAGGTCAGCTAAACTGGTGATAATACTATCAACTGTGTACGCAGAAGCGGCTTCTAAAACTTCTTGATTTTTTTGCTTTGCAGCTTCTTCCTGTTTTGTTGCAATTTTTGATTCCAGACTTTGTCTTTCGTTAATTATTTGCTCAAACGCTTGTATCAACTGTTGCTTGTTTCTCGTTTCCACAGCTGTTGTCATATTCTAACTCCTGTTAATAAATATTTAAGTCATTCTTAGGCAATCGCCTCAAAACTTACCCGATGCTGAAATCGAGTTGGCTTTGACATCAAAACCCTTGACGTAAAATAGTACTTATGTACTAAAAATAGTCTAATCGAATCTGCTTTCTCTTGTCAAGGAAAAAGTTCAAGAATAACTATACGAGCTATTAAGCTTTCCTGAGGTGAATTAACAGGGATTAAGTATATTACAAATCAAACCAATGAATAAATTTTGGCAAAGAATGCTTCAAAATCGATAAACATAGGGTTTGCGTATAATAGCATACATGTTAGCTTGCAGAATTTATGAGTGAAATATTCTTTAAACCTAGCTTTCAGATACAAATATTAATGTTTAAGTATTATTGCAAATTCACCTATTTATGGCATAAGTTCTTTTGCACAACAACTAACATACCGTAAACATATAGAAATCAAAAAAATGCTGTGAACAAACACATTAAGTTTGCGACATTTATCACTCCTGTTCTCCTTTACATTAGCCACTTATTAGTACCAGCCTCTGCAAATGCAGATGAATTCAACTGTTTCCAAGTTGGGAATTGTACTCCACCGGCACTGTCTGACTCCCAGCAATGTGTTGAAGGTACAGACTACACAATTAGTAGTGTTAATATTCCCAACCGGAATGTTGTTGTTCTGTCTATTCATGGTGGCAAGATTGAATTGAAGACTAGTAATATCTCTAACGATCTTGCTAATCTTTACAACTGGAATCGGTATGATTTCAATGGTCATGGTAGTTCTAGTTGTTTAGATGGACTTAGCCAATTCAAGCGTCTTCACATTACTTCAAGTAATTTTGATGATCCTCAAGCTCTTGGACTAGTGCAGTCTCATCCCAAGTCTGTCTCTATTCATGGCTATGGTGATCATCGCGGTTATTCCAATGGCACTATTTGTGTTGGAGGGAAAAATACGGCTCAGAGATCGGCTTTTATTGACTATATTGCAAATAACCAAAGTACTTTCAGCCATTACACATTACAAGGAATTGATGCGACACAAGCTCAATCCGGAGAAGTTTGTGAAGGATTATAAGGTACATCATCTCAAAATATTGTCAATAAGAATACAAATGGTATGGGTCTCCAACTGGAATTTAGCAAAACCATGCGCAGGGACTTAGCTAATAACAGTTCTACCTACAATGAATTACGTAATATTGTTTATGGTGCAATTAACCACGCGATGAGTCAGTAGGCTCTTGTATATGGTTGATTAGTTTCGTATACGTTCTAGTCTTTTTAGTTAGCTTAGTCCTTGTTGACACAGCGTATTTATTCGCTAAAGTGCTTTGTGCTTTACTTGCTGGAATGCTATTTGACATCTGGGAGAATCATAGGGCTGCTAACAGAGCATTAGATTGAAGTCCCCCAGGTAAAAAAAGAGTTAATATGATATCTCTTTAATGGTGACTTTAGATGGGTAGGCTCAGTTCATAGTTGCACTAATTGTTATATCAAGCTTTTAAGACTTGAGTTGTAGGTATGTTTTATGACGATTTCAGATTACAAGCTTAAACATTACTGCTCTTTTTTATAATTCCCCGGAGTAGTTCCCACCAAACGCTTAAAATGTAAGGCGAAATGACTTTGATCATAAAAACCTATTTCAGAAGCGATCATTACAATTGGTTTTCCTTGAGCAAGTAACTTTTTTGCCTGATCTATCCGAATCTGCATCTGGTAAGCACTTAAAGATACTCCCATCCCCCTGCTAAAGGAACGACTAAGGTAGTAGCTACTCAAGCCTGCAATATTGGCTAATTCCTTTAATGATAAGTTGTCAGCATAGTGACATTGAATAAAGTCCCGAACTCTAGCGATCGCAGGTTTGACAATTTTGGGTATTTGTATTGAAGGGCGTTCTTGAGCGTGAAGAATAATTAAGGACGCAAATAAATCTAAAATTAGAGAATCTCTTTCGAGCTTAGTTAATCTTTTGGTTTCGGGAATATACAATTCTTGAAACATACTGATGATTTGGCGATCGCGGATTGATACTTGAGGGAAAAAAGGGAAACTAACTCGTTTACAAGCTATTTCTGATGTAATAGTTTTTAATAAATTAGAATCAACATGCATCATTAAAAATGATACAGGTGTTGGTAAACTATTTCTTTGACTAGGGGAATGGACTTCTCCAGAATGAATAATACTGAGGCTACCAATAGGTATAGGATTATAACTGCCTCTATAGTAGTATTCTCCTTGACAATTAAAGCTTAACCCTAACTGATATTCGTCATGGGAGTGCTTCGGAAGGGGTTCTACAGTTCCCGAAGTATAATCGTATTTCTCCAGAAGAATTCCTGGACTTTGCCATGCTTTGACAGTAATTTTCGACTGAGTTCTCATCTATCCTTTCTAAATCTAAAGAGGGATGCAACTATAGGATTTTTATATTCCATATTGAGCATCCCTCACTAAGCTTTTATTATTACATTGTCTGTTGTTTAAGCTTTTCTCACAAAAATATAAACATTGATGTCTGATACCGTCAAAACCTGCAGTATTGCTTTTCAAGCACTCAATAAAAGTACTTGCACCTTCTGTACATCTAAACAAGAGATATTCGTTGATATCATCGAGAGTCAATATTTTTTTAGTGCATCATTGTCGTGACTTTCCTCACACAAATAAACACCATGGAGTAGTTCTATTACTTGTAGGTGATCATTAATCGATAAGGTTTCAGGAGATACAGATCTTGGATCGCAAGAACCTTTTGGTAAGTTGGTTATATCGTGAAATGACATATCTTCTGAAACTTGACACTATCTAGCAGATAGCACAATAGCTTTCGAGAAGGATAATACCTTAATTCCGCAATATTCATTAGCCTACTTACTATCTAACACCCGAATTACAGCTTTACCAGTAAACTTACGTTGGAGAAATTCTGCAGCAATTTTTCCAGCCTCTTCCCAAGTACCTTCTCTACCAATATGAGTTTTTAGTTTTCCCTGTTCTACTAATTTTAAAAGACGAGTTAAACCAGAACTTGCAGTTTCAAATTCTACCTCTGTATAGAGTGCCAAACCGTAGAGAGTATGCTGTCCGCCGTTCATATGCATTGATGAGGTAGACAATGTAGTTTCATCGCCACCTGTTGAACCATAAGTAACAATGGTTCCTCCTTTCGCAACAAATTTGGTTAAGTTACCGAGAAGTTCACCACCAACACCATCCACAATTAAACGATAAGGTGCAAACTGTTTTGCTGCTTCACCATTGCTTGTAATAATTACATTATCTGCGCCGAAACTGCTAACAAAATCTACTTGCTCTGGTTTGCGGACTTGAGCGATCACCTCTGCTCCCATTAATTTTGCTAATTGAATCGCAAATAAACCAACACCGCCGGTTGCACCAGTACAAAGCACTTTACTTCCCAGTAGTCTTGTCCCCTTTTCCAGACAATGAAGTGCAGTTAAAGCTGCAACGGGTAATGTCGCAGCTACATCATCAGAGACACCATCAGGGATGGGAGCCAAAAAATTACTGGGAATCGCCACATATTCAGCCCAACCATCCATACGAGTACAAAAACCTACAACTTTAGTTCCAACTTGTGGACCACTACCGTCAATTGCAGCTTCTTCAATAGTACCAGCTACATCCCAACCAATAGACTTTCCAGCATATTCATTTCTTTGAGCAAAACTAATTTCTCCACGATTCATAGAAAAAGTAGTCACGCGGACAAGACATTCATTTGGTAGAGATTTGGGTATTTGCGCTTCTGTAAATTCTAGACCACCTGTTGCATTTGGGGAGCCAATAAGTTTACGCATTATTATATTTGTTGAAGGTTAGACTTGATTACTGAACTGTATGTTTTCAGATCGCCCCTGTTTATAAGCAAAATAAGTGAAGGAATTAAGTCCTATTGGGGTTAAACCAAGTTAGACAAACTGAGAGCACGTTATATTCATCGAAAACTATAATACCAATTCTCTATGAAGATGCATATAATAATGCTTCATAAAATAGAGCTTCAAGGATAAAATCATAGCTTGTCAAAGAAGAGATTAACTCAGAAGACATTTGAGTTAACTCGTTTTGAACTCGTTGACGTAGTTGTTGTAAATCAGAAAAACTTTCACCCTTGAACTGGTGTTTAATGAACTGCCATAATCGCTCAATTGGATTGAGTTGAGGGCTATGAGCAGGTTGAAAGATAGGAATGATATTTTCAGGCCAAGACAGTGCCAAAGCTTGATGTGCTCCGGCTTGATCCATTTGCATCATTGCCATGTCATCAACCAGTTCCCGGGATAAAGCGTCAAGGAATTTCTGAAAATTCTCACTATTGAGATGAGGATGTTCCTGACAAAAATTCCATCCTGTCAATGGTTCTACTACTCCATAGAGCCAGAATGCCTCTCTTGGCCATTGTACGGAAACTATGGGTTTCACGCCGCGAGCCGTAATCACTCGGCCAGTTTCCGTTTTTAACCCTAGTCTGGTCTCATCTTGACAGAGATAACGCAATCGCTTTCCTTTACCTAAGAGATTTTGCAAGCTGGCAAAGGCGTGGGGAATGTTTTTTTAAACAAATTCACGGCTTTCTCATCCTGTTGTTTACTTACAGGTCGAGGAATTTTAAGTTTCGCTTTAAGTTGATAGCGTACTACACGATAGACTGTCTTATATTTGACTTCTGTATTGCATTCCTGCTTTAGCCACTCTACAATTTCTCCATAGCTACTGAATCCTTGAGGCGATCGCAATCTCTCTATTAGTCTTTGCAGCACCTCTCCTTGAATTTTTGCAACTGCCCCAGGAGAAGTTTTTTTAAGAAGCAGATTTTCTAGTCCTCCTTGTCGATATCTTTGCAACCAGCGTGTCACAGTTGAGTCATCTCTCCCCAGCCTTTGACTTAATTCCTTATGCTGTGACACTTGTCCTGTTTTAACCCACCACAGCATTTGCAACCGCTCTTTTTCAAAAGCTGTGCGAGCTTTCTTTAGACTTTTGGACAGATATTCAGCACTCTCGCTTACTTCCAAGTTGAAGGGACGCCCCATTGTTCGCTTTTGCTTCTTTTATTTCTTCATTCTTTATTCTACAGTTATATGCAACTTCACATAGAGTTGGTATTACAGCAGAAGATTACTCAATTGAGTCATTCATGCTTTTGAAAAAA
>NZ_LMTZ01000132.1 GCF_001456025.1 Mastigocoleus testarum BC008 | reverse complement strand
AACAACTCGAGAATTTTGGAACACTGCGAGAAGCCATGGAGCATGTCTTGACTTTAGCGTCCTAGCTAACCTGGCGGTTGCTATAGCTGATAAAGTTGTTCGGCTTTCTCATAATTACCTTGTGCCTGATACAGTAGTGCCAAATTGTTGAGGCTTACTGCAACTCTGGGATGATATGCACCCAGTGTCTTTTTCCTTATCATCAGCGAGCGTTGATATAGTTGTTCTGCCTTCTTATAGCTCCCCTGTGCATAATACAGCAGCCCTAAATTGTTAAGGCTTATTGCAACATTGGGATGATATGCACCCAGTGTTTTCTCCCTAATTACCAGTGAACGCTTATACATTGGTTCGGCTTTCTGGTAGCTTCCTTGCACCCGGTACAGTTCTGCCAAATTACTGAGGGCTAGTGCAACTTTGGGATGATATGCACCCAGTGTCTTCTTCCTAATTGCCAGCGAGCGCTTATAAATTTGTTCGGCTTTCTGGTAGTTTCCTTGTGCCTTGTAGAGTCCTGCCAAATTGTTGAGACTTACTGCAACATTGGGATGATGTGCACCAAGTACCTTCTCGAAAATTGCCAGCGAGCGCTGATAGAGTGGTTCGGCTTTTTCATACCTCCCTTGTGCCTCATACAGGCTAGCCAAATTGTTGAGGCTAGTGGCAACTTGGGGATGATATGCACCCAGTACCTTCTCGCTAATAGCTAGCGAGCGCTGATAGAGTGGTTGTGCCTTTTCATAGTTTCCCTGTGTCTTGTATAGTACTGCCAAATTSTTGAGACTTACTGCAACTTGGGGATGATATGCACCCAGTACCTTTTCGCTAATAGCTAGCGATCGCTGATAGAGTGGTTCTGCCTTCTCATAGCTCCCTTGTTCTTCATACAGTTGTGCCAAATTGTTGAGGCTTGCTGCAACGTCGGGATGATATGCACCGAACACCTTCTCAAAAATTGCTAGTGATCGCTGATAGAGTGGTTGTGCCTTCTCATAACTCCCTTGTGCCCGGTATAGTTGTGCCAAATTGTTGAGGCTAGTGGCAACATGGGGATGATATGCACCTAGTATCTTCTCTCTAATAGCTAGCGATCGCTGATAGAGTGGTTGTGCTTTCTCATAACTCCCGCTTTTTTTATAAAGTAATGCCAAATCATTAAGGCTAGTAGCAACAATAGGATATTCTTGACCTAATAACTTTTCTAATATTGCCAGTGAACGTTCCGCCAAAGGAATCGCTTGTGTATATTTTCCTTCCTCCTTCAACTTCAAAGCTTCTTGATATAACCGCTTACCTTCCTCCAGTGCTGCTGACTGTTGGGCTGAAGGTGTTGGCTGGGTTTCTCCTCCAACTTCCTTGGGTATACTCACGAGCAATCCCAGTACCATTGCAAATGTGACTGAAAAGGACGCTAATTTCGTGCAACTGATGATTTGAGTTTTTCGGACTAAGGTTTTTTGATTCACTTTTTTTGAGCCACAACTAATTTAAGGAATCCTTACAACGAATATTGCGTTATTTGTCTCAACATGCTGCATAAATTCTTTGCTAATCACATATAGTTCTGAGCATCATACAGGGTATGCAATCTTTATGAGGAATCTATAGGAAATATTCTTGCTCATTACCAGAAATCAAATATTTCGAATTGCTACTTCTCCATGGAAATACTTTGCTAAGCTTGCATCGTAACGAATTTAATTAGGTTATCCCTGGGTGAATTGTGTTATTAATAAAAAATCATCGCCTAATATCAAACGCAAATGGTGGTAATGTGACTTCCACACCATTGCTTAAACTCGCAGTTACAATAAATTTCTCATTCCAATTTCCAGCCACGCAAGTATACAGATAAGATTCAACTTGCTCTGGATTTACCCCCTGCTCGACTAAAATACCAGTTTGGTCGCTGACTCGTAACTTCAAATTTTCCGGTAAAGTATCTGGTACAGGTGTACCTAAAATTAATAGTAAACTCCAGGAACTAGGCTCATTTTCTGTAGATGAATTCCATGTCACAGCATATAATCTCAAGGGAATACCAGCTAAGACAAAATCATGGTATCCAGATCGTGCTACTGAGGAAATTTCTATACCTTGAGTTTCCAGTTGTAATTTAATTGCTTCAAATTCTTCTAGAGGACTTCTGAAAGCTGTAGCAGATGCAAAGCTGGGTAATAATGTCCAAGATAGTTGCTCTCCGACTTCATCTAATTCATCCCATAACCAACGTCCGACATTGATCGCAGGTTGTACGAGTAATTGAATTAAATCTCTTACACTAGTATTTAATTCTAAGTTGTGAGTTTGATGGTTTTGAGTTTGATTATTTTGTGTTTGATGATTTCGTGTTTGAATCTGTAGATTATATATCCAATCAACTAATTCAATATTGGTAAGAACTGCTGTTGCTTGTTCCCAATTTAAAACTTGCCAAAATTCTGTTTCTGGCGATCGCAAGTTAGGTAATAATTTTACGAATTCGCTCTCCATGGCTGCTAATATTTCCCTGCGATCGCTTGGGATTGCAGGTAAGGAAATAGCTGTTGGTTCCAAAGCGCGTAAATATAATAGTAAGTTATTAGGATTATTTTCAAAACAAGTTAAAGGTATTTGATAATTCCAGTCTGTTTGTAGAGAGTTTTTTTCTATAGTCCCGATATTTTCAAGATTTTCAAGTAATTTAGAATAAGAAAGAAATCCCCTAACACAACCACATTCTTGTTCTTCCAAAACTTCTACTAAAACATAAAAGTAAGGAACAAATTCTGGAATATCTACGACTATTTTTGATAGAGATACTTGTTCTTCAAAAATACTGGGAATGGTAATTAAACAAATTTTAAATTCACCAACTTTCAAGTTAGTAGTGGCTGGAATTAGATTTGCTAATGCTGGTTTATTGATTGTAGATTCTTCCCAATCAACAGTTAGGGTGTTATAACGTTCTTCTAACCATTTTTCAAAAATACATAACGTCAAAGCATTTAAATAAGTTTGCCATTGACGCGAATAATTAGGAATTTTGTTGCTAACTTCTACAGCCCGACTAATATCTTCAGAATCAAGATAAATTGTTTCAATCGGTAAAGGTTCAAAATGGGTAGACATTAGTAAAGTACTCATGGGAATGGAATTTAGATATTTTTGAATTTTAGGTTTTGAATTTTTAATTTTGAGCTAAAAAATAGTATTCGTCGATAGCGAAAATCAAAAAATATAAAGTTTAATTTATGAGTCATGAATTTTTCTTCTTTCTTCTAATTGTTTGCAAAGGGTTTGAGAAAAACAACTCATTGGAACATTGCTCTTAATTGTCGATGCTTCCTTATCAGCTTGGGAAATTACTTTATTGATTTCTTCTTCTATAGCTTCATTAATTTGTAAATATAATTTTTTTAAACGTTCTGGAGTAGAATAACTTTGAGCTAGTTCCAGAATGTTTTCTCGTAATCTTAATAATATTTCTTGTCGTACATCAGCACGAAATTCTTTGAGTTTTAATAATCGAGTTACTGTATCTTGGGCCCGTAAACCTAATTTTTTTGCAATTTCACTCATTGATAACCTTTCACAGTGAAATAAATATAATGCTGTGGTGAAGTTGTTTGCTTTATCTACATTTTTTTTCTGTAGTTTTCCCACTCGCGATCGCACAACTGAATTTAGCGCACTATCTAAACAATTTGACATTTGTAAACGATAAGCTTTCAAAAATTCTTGAGTGCGATCAACTTCTATTGTCAGATTTTCCGAATTTTCAGCTGGAATATTTTCTAATAAAGTATAGTTTTGATTTAGCTGTTCGTCTAAAGAATCTCTAATAAATTTACCACCCCGCACATAAATCCGATATTCTCTCAGTTGACTCGCAAGTTGTTGTAATTCTCCTAATAATCTTTCATGGGAAAATTTAGACATTTCTGTTTGATTTAATATTCCTCGAATTTTCTCCAGTTGTTCAGTTGTCGGTACCTTACACCTTCCCCTATACCCTCGACCTCGTTGTTCTAGTCTTTCTATACGATATATACTGTGATATGCTGCAAGGATTTTTTGCGATCGCTCAATTTCAATTGATGTTAAGGAATGAAACTCACCTAAAATCTTTGGTAATTGTTGAGTTTTAGTATCATTGAGAATAGCCCAATCACTAATAAGATATACTCCACATTCCAAAAGAAATTTATTCAATGGATCGTGCTGTTTAACTTTTCTGCTCGTCCAACTGCTAAGACTACTTTTTTCTGGGTTGAAAGTTTGTAAAATTTGTCTAGATACACATTGATATTTATTTGATGGTTGTAAGCTACCATCATCATCTAGAACATAGGGTAATAAATCCCGTTGAGTAAATCCATGAAAAGTTCCAAACTGTCTGACAAGTTGTAAGCAGACTTGCTCAATATTCCAAGAGATAAAACAAAGTAAAGAGCGTTGTGCAAGAAGACTTTGCTCGCCCGTGTTATTCTCAAACAAGTTAAATAACTGCTTTTGAATTAAGGTATCTGACATTTCATCAATACCCCTTAAATTAGCAAAAACATCGATCATAAAAGTCTTTGCAAGTGCGATTTCTTTGAGTTTGCGCTCTCCCATCCCATCAATTGTTACTAGCATCCAATATTTGGAAAAATTCATGACTTGATTATTGACATTGGTCATAGATTTGAATTGATGCTGATTTGATTTATCTCCCATAATTTTTGCTGTCGTTTATTCTTAGTTCTTGATTGATTTGGGGTTATGCAGTTTTTTCTTTACCTTTAGGACATTTATCTGTCCCCCTTTTCCCGTTCCCTTTCTCGTTTGAACCCGCTACGCTACGTACGCATTTGGACACAGCAAGCTGTTTGTTGACGCACGCACCGGAGGTGTTTGGACGCATCCTGCGGATGAACACGTAGTGCGTCCAAACATCCGCAGGATAGGTACTAACACCGCAGATGCGTGCAAAAACTTGCGGTGGATGCGCTTTGAAAAAGTGTAGATTTTGAGCGTTCTTTCCTTTGAAGCAAAATGTGATGTCCTAACAGATATGTCCATCGGTATATAAGTAAAACATCATGATATACTCGATATCAGTGTTTTACTATCCATCTAATATCTGTTTAAGCTTCTAGGGTAGGTGGAGTATTTTCTTGTTTAAGTTTTACTGGCTCTAACCCACCATAGTAAAGATAAAAGTAAGGAAGAACACCAAGAGCACCAGAAGTATCCTCGAATATGGCTGCAAGTTTTTTTTGGAAAACTTATATAGAAATCCGATTTGATTTTTGAAAAAGAGTCAGAGAAAATATGGAGAGGTTAATTAACAGTGGTAAAAAATTATTATTTATAAACTGGTAAATATATATACACAATAATTAATACTTCTTCAAAATACATCAGCATCTTTAAACTTTAGTGACACAACCCCAAATAACTAAAAATTACAGATTCCTACCGTTAGTTAGATTGTTTGATTACAAATAAATAATCAAACTACAATTAGGGCCAACATTTACCTTTATTAACAGCTCAATACAGGTCAATGGAAAAAAAATTTGACAAAAATAATTCGTCCTCAACAAACTATTCTTTTCAGAAAGTTGTACGAATTAATAAAACCTCCCTAACTCCAGAAAATTTTTTCCAAAAGTATAAATTTGATGGTATTCCAGTAGTGGTTACTGGATTGCTTGATTCTATGCCTACTTGGGATTTAGACTTCCTCTGTGAAAAATTAGGAGATGGTGAATATCCATTTCGTGTCAATGGTTGGGAAAGGTATAACCAGGAAAAAAGTCAGTGGTCTAACATTGGTAGTGGTGTTGAGTCTCGCAGCATGACATTTCGTAAATATGCTCAAATGCTACGAAGCCAAGAAGCCTATAACAACGATATTTATCTCGGTAGATGTTCTTTAAAGAATACACCTCTTGAAAATATATCCGAACTTAAACAGGCTGAAGCACAAATGGGTTTTAAGATGCCAGCTACCAGCCTTAACCTTTGGGTTGCTCCAGGTAATCATGTTGCACCACTCCACTACGATCCAATGGATGGTACTCTAATACAGTTATATGGTTCAAAGCGGGTCCTACTATTTCCACCTTCTCAAACTTACAACCTTTACCCACTGTCAATACTTAATTATTTGCGCTACGGTTTAAAATTGCGTGGTAGTTACTCACAAGTATATCCTGAACGCCCTGACCTAGTAAAATTCCCTAAGTTTGAACAGGCACTTTCTCACGGTTATGAAGTAATTCTCAAACCAGGTGAAATCCTCTTTATTCCTGCTGGATGGTGGCATGAAGTTACTTCTTTGGGCGATGGATTTGTTTGTTCAATTAATCGCTTTTGGCATGTTTTGCCTCTATTAAGGGCAATTACCACTTGGAATAAATGGCGTTTACACCTTGGTGCTTTAATGGCTGCACCTCATATTGTTAGCGCCTGGTTCACTGCGATCGCCAGTAAAGATAGAAAACAAAAGTTGCGTCATTTGGTACAAAGGCTTTAACTGAAACGGCGTAAACTCGGTTCCAATATCAATTCTTCAATAATCAATTTATCGAGCATGATATCAGATAGTCATTAATACTGATAACCGTCTGATATTATGTTCTATTTTTTTGCAAGTTTAATTTGTAAATTTAATACCAATTCAATAAATCATTGCAACAGATTCTCCGGTAGAGACGTAGCATTGCTACATCTCTACAGAAATCTATTTGTCTGATTATTTTTCTAAATTGGTATAATTTTTCGACTATTTTTTCGTTCCTTCTTCTTTATCAAAAACTGCATAACCCCTCTTCCTCTAGAAATATACATGAGTGTCAAGCAGTTAGAGGTGGTTTGTGAGATGATTTATAAAGTCAATCTAAAAATAATTTGATTTGAAGATGTAATCAGATAGCATACATCCTGTGATAATGTGCAAATAAAATAACATAGCTCACAAAGCTTAGCAGACAAGTGGTAAGCAGTAGCAAAAATCGTAGGAAGCTTTGATTCCGTCAGTTGAGGGGGTAGTAAAGGAAGAAGAACGGATTGATGACTTCCAATTTTGAGTGCACATACTCAAAATACTGACTTGACTCATATTTGACTAGTTTGCTTCATTAGCCTTGACCTGTTGTAGAAACGTAGCATGCTGCGTCTCTACGAGTATTTTGACGACCAAAAAAACAGTCAAAATCAATGAAACAAACGCACCACTACTATCACTTATTTGGTTTTGAAAGGATTTAATAATGAATTATCGCTTCAGATATCTTCTCCTAGTGACTTGTTCTGTGTTCTTCTCTAATGCTATTCCTCCGTTTCTTTCGGGACAGAGTGATCATTATTCCAAAGCTTTAGCGCAAACAACCACAACTGATAACCCAAAGACACAAGTAGATAAGCTATTTGAGCAAGGGTTACAACAGTTTCGTCGTGGGAGATTTCCACAAGCATTACAAACCTATGAGCAAGTGTTGGAAATACGAAAACAGCAGAGCGATCGAGCAGGAATTGCTCAAACTCTCAATAACATTGGTGAAGTTTATAACCGTTTAGAAGAACCTGATAAAGCAAATAAAGTTTTACAGCAAGCTCTAATTATTCGTCGGGAGTTAAAAGATAGAAAAGGTGAGGGAGAAACCTTAGATAATATTGGTTTTGTTTATTATCTTAAGAAAGAATATGACAAAGCTTTAGAGTTATTACAGCAAGCCTTAGCTATTCGTCATGAAGTAAAAGATAAGAAAGGAGAAGGTAAAAGCCTTGCAAGGATTGGATCGGTTTACAGTTATGGCTTAAATCAACATGCAAAAGGATTAGAATTTCTACAGCAAGCTTTAACTATTCAAGAAGAAGTAGGAGATAAATTTCAATCAGGCTTTACTCTCTATGCAATTGCGCAAGTATATGCTGAACTAAATAACTATAATAGCGCTTTTGCAGCATTAGAAAAAGCGAAATTAGTGAACCGTGAGACAGACAACCGCCTTGCTGAAGCTAGAAGGATTGCTGCTTTAGCTTGGATTTACTTCATACAGAATAACAAAAAACGTGCTGTAGAAGTTGGTGAGCAAGCTTTAGCTTTTGCACGAGAAAATAATCTTCGTCTTGACGAATTGTACAGACTAAATTGGCTAATACCAGTTTACATTACTACAAAGGGTACTTCTGCTTCCCGTTTGGTTGAGTACGCTCAAGAAGCTATAAATATTGCAAGGGAACTAAAAAAATCAAAACTAGAAGCTGATGCTTTAAGTAATTTGGGTCAGGTTTATATCTTATCAAGAGATTACCAAAAAGCTTTAGATGTTTTACAAACATCAGTAATGCTTGCACGAGAAGTCAAGGATTTAGATATAGAATCATCTGCTTTATCACAACTAAATTTGATTTACACTCAATGGGGAAAACGTGATAGAGTTATCAAAAATAGTCTTAGAGAATTAGAAATTTATCGATTGCAGAAAGACCAATTAAGTGAATTAAGTACTTTAATGGGTTTATCTGTTACTTACAATGCTATAGGAGACCATGAAAAAGCATTGAAAGCAAACCAAGAATCTTTGGCTGTACTAAGACAAATTAATACTAATAAGCTATTACCTGTTCAAAAAGGGGTATTGCTTGAATATGAATTTTATACTTTATATGGATTAAGTTCTAGTTACCAAGCTTTAGGAAAATATAATCAAGCACTAGATTTTGCTCAGAAAACCTTAAAAAAAGCTCAATCTCTTCAAAAACCTCAGCTAGAAGTAAAAGCGCTGCTTGATTTAGCTTCTTTGTATGATAATCCTTTTGAAAATTTACCAAAAGCAACTGAATTCTCTCAGAGGGCTTTAAAAATCGCGCAACAAATTAAACAACCAGAAATAGAAGCAGATGCATTGCTTAAGCTGAGCAATATTTATAATAAACAAAGAAATTATACTTTAGCCCTGGGAACAATTGAGAAGGTTCTAATAATTGCTAAACAATTGAAAAACTCCAACTTAGAATATCAAGCGTTGGATACCTTCAGTGATATTTACCGCGAACAAGGGAATTATCAAAAAGCATTAGAATTTGCACAACAAACTTATGCTTTAGTGCAAAAAGGAAATCTTGAGGTGTATAGCATTAGTGTATTGGGTAGTCTGAGTCAAATTTATATTTTATTAGGAGACACAGTTAAAGCTGAGGAAACTGCAAAGCAAGCTATAAGAATAGCAAAAACAAGTGGTAATAAGTTTGGAAAGATATTAGCTTTAATATATCTGACTAACGCATATAAGCTTCAAGGAAAATATGAACAAGGTATACAAACAGCAAAACAAGTTTTAGCGACATCAAAAGAAATTTCAAACTTTCAGGGAGAACTAACAGCTTCAGTTGGTCTGAGTGAAATGTATAATCAATTGGGGGATTATAAAAAAGTCATTGCTGTTGCTCAACCTTCAATAACAAAAGCGAGAAAGATTAATAAACCTGACAAAGAAGCAAAGTTACTAATTAATTTAGGTAATGCTTATAGAATAGTTGGTGAATATACTAAAGCCAAAGAATTGATTGAGCAAGGATTGAAAATCGGACGAGAATTAAAAAATTATCCCTTGGAACTCATCGCTTTGAATAGTCTTGGTGATTACTACGCTGCACAGAAAAATTATCAGAAAGCTTTAGAACTAACGCAGAAAAGCTTGCAAATTGCTCAAGAGCTTAAAGATAGTTCATATCTTTTGATTTCTCCTCAGTTCAGTTTAGGTGATATTTACAGTAGTTTAGGAGATTACCCAAAAAGCCGTAATTTTTATCAACAAGCACTAACGACATCACAAAAACTGAAAAACCGTCGTAGTGAAGGTATAGCATTATTATCTCTTGCAGGTAATTATTTTACTCAAGGAGAACCACAAAAAACTGTAGAGCTATCTCAACAAGCTTTAACCATTTTCCAGGAAATTAAAGTACCTAGACTACAAGCTTTTGCTCATCGAATGTTAAGTATTGGTTATGGTGAGTTGGGTAATGATGCGAATGCAATGAAATCAGCCCAAAGCTTTTTAGAATTTGCAAGAAGAGTTGAAAATCCGGTATTTGAAAAAGGTGCACTTAGTCTTTTAGGGAGCTTGCATTACAATTTTGGTAGAAATCAAGAAGCAATCAAAGCATATCAACAAGCACTTGCAATTCAAACTCCTGAAAACGTAACTGGTGACAAGTCTGGTATTTATGCTGGTTTAGGTCGGGTTTATCGCAAATTAAATCAACCTAGCATTGCTATTGGTTATTACAAACAAGCAGTCAACGGTATTGAAGAATTTCGTCGCGGAATCGAAGGTTTACCCCCAGAGTTACAAAAATCTTTCTTGGATACGGTTATTGATTTCAAAGGAACTAAAACTGCTGATATTTATCGCGAACTAGCAGAATTGTTGATTTCTCAAGGAAGACAAGCTGAAGCACGACAGGTATTAGATTTATTGAAAATCCAGGAAATCCGCGATTTTGCTAAAGATAAAACAGACACAACAAAAACTCAATTACCCCTAAATCAAAGCGAACAAAAAATTAAAACTGGAAGTCAGTCGATAGTAGCTTTATCTAGACAAATCAGTGAATGCGATCGCACAAACTGCAAAGATAAAAGTAAGCTCAATGACAGACTCACAGCTTCAATCAATGAGTTTAACCGAGACTTAGAAAAAATCGAAACAGAAATTCGCGATCGCCTAGCGAACGACCCCGGTGCATTTCGTCCTGATAGTCCCAAAGCGGTAGATCTTGTCAAAGCACAACCGAATACGGTGATGATTTATCCATTAGTGATGGAAGATAAACTTTGGTTGTTATTATATTCCGGTGATGCAGCGAAAAAATTCGAAGTCAAAGTATCTCGGGATGAATTAGGAAATACTGTTAAACAATTCCGTGGGTTAATGGAAGAATGCGAAAAACGTTCTTATTGCGGTGCTGCGGATATTGCCAAAATCAAACCAGTGAGTCAAAAGCTTTATAACTGGCTAATTAAGCCCTTGGAAGGGGAACTTAAACAAAATAAAATTAAAAATCTGGTGTTTGCACTCGATCGAGTCACCCGCTATGTTCCCATGAGTGCATTATATGACGGTAAGCAATATTTAATTGAAAACTACACGATTAATAATGTACTTTCTGCAGACTTAACAGATACTAGCAGCAGACTACCCGCACAAGCTCAAAATACAAGCGTTTTAGCAATGGGAGTCTCGAGTGCATTTCCTGGTTTCTCTGCCTTAAATAATGTACCTAAAGAAGTTGATACAATTGTTAGAAGTAGTAGCAAGGATAAAGGGATATACCCAGGTAAAGAATATCTCAATAAATCCTTCGATTATAAGAGCTTGCGAGATAATCTTACAGGTAACAAAATATTACACCTTGCGACTCATGGAAAATTTGTTCCAGAGCAGAAAAACGCATCATATTTGCTATTAGGAAATGGCAAAAAATTAGCAATACCCAAAATTAAAACTTTAGCAGGTTTAAATAATATTCATTTGGTAGTACTATCCGCTTGTCAAACAGCCCTTGCAAATGAGCGTCAAGATGGTGTCGAAATTGCAAGTCTTGCCTATTCTTTTATTAATAAAGGTGCAAAATCAGTAATGGCTTCATTATGGCAAGTTGCAGACCAAAGTACTAGCGAACTGATGCAAAACTTCTATCAAAATCTAGCTACCAGCAAAACACCAATCACAAAAGCTGAAGCTATGCGTTTAGCACAATTAAAACTTCTTTACGGTAAGAAATTTAAACTAGATGATATTAAGCGTGCTGGTGGGATAGTTCCTTCAGAAGCTTTAACAGACTCAAGCCAAAGTACAAAGACAAAAACAAATTTTGCTCATCCTTACTATTGGGCTCCATTCGTCCTAATTGGTAATGGCTTATAAGTAGTAAAAATGCTGAATTGATTCATATTCAATTAGTATCTAATTTATTTTAAGATGATTTTGCCGATCGCTGAGTTAGGTTTTGTTTGAATTTTATTTTTGCTTCATTCTACCCAACAATTCTGGCGATCGCGTAAAATTTACTTTTGGCTACTCAATTAAAACTTTATGCTTTTACTGTAAAAATCGTATTGATTTAGCTAGCTCTATATGCTTTCGGTGTCATCCCGGTAAATTGTCTAAACTTCTTGCTTAAATGACTGTGACTGTTAAACCCACACTCCAAAGCAATATCCACAATTAATCGATCTGTTTGTTTCAACAACTTCTTCGCCCGTTCAACCCGTTGCTGAATCAAGTATTGGTAGGGAGAAATCCCAATTGATTGTTTGAATAAATGACTGAAGTGAAATTGGCTCATATCCAACAATCGAGCTAAATCTGTAAGTTTGATGTCTCGTTCTAAATGTGCATCAATGTAATTCAAGATTTTTTGTAATTGATGCAGAGGTAAACCACCCTCATAAATTGGTAACTGAGGTTTTGTTGCAGCATGCTGTCTGATTGACACTCCTCAGCCTAAAGGCATGAGGATTCTCGGTTCAATGTCGCCACTTGCTCTACCAGGCTTTCACCAAGCAGAGTAGAGGTTGCAACTCCCCGAGCGTTACTTTCCGGCTGCCCGCCGGTAGCTGTCTTGCTTGGCATTCCCTTGCGACTTACGTCGTCGCGGGGTCCAAGCGCTTTTACAAGAATGTTTATCGCTGCATTCACGTCTCTTTGCAACTCACATCCACAACTACATTTATGGGTACGAGTGCTTAGAGACTTCTTAACTTTTGCACCACAACTAGAACAGTTTTGAGATGTGTAGTGTGGTGCTACAGCAATATATTGACGACCGTATTTATCAGAAAAATATTCTATCCATTCCCTGAACTGATACCATGCTGCATCGTTGATGGATTTAGCTAGGCAGTGATTTTTTACCATGTTCTTAACATTTAAGTCTTCATAGGCGACTAGATCGCTAGATCGCACAAGCGTGAGTGCTAGTCTCTTAGCAAACTCGGTACGCTGCCTACTTACTCTTAAATGTTTTTGAGCATATACTTTTCTTGACTTACGGCGTCGATTAGAACCTTTTTTGTGCTTGTAGATTCGACGTTGGGAACGTTTAATATTTTTCTCAGCCTTTCTTAAAAACCTTGGATTCTCAACGTGATTACCGTTACTGTCAGAGTAGAAATACTCTAATCCAACATCTAGCCCCACTTGATTCCCAGTTGGTTCTAATGGTTGAGAATTGTCTACCTTGACAGCAAACTGACAGTAATACCCATCAGCGCGACGCACCAAACGAACTCGTTTGACTAGCTTTACGTCATAGGTGTGGATATCCCATTTACCCAAAAGCTTTAATTCACCAATACCTTTTTTATCAGTAATGGTTATCCGTCGTTTGGTTGGATGCAGTTTCCAGCCTGTATTTTTGTACTCAACAGAGCGGTTATCTTTTTGAAATCTGGGGAAACCTTTCTTTCCAGCAACTTTCTTTTTGCAGTTACCGTAGAATCTATAAATTGCTGACCACGCTCTTTCAGTGGCTGCTTGACAAGCCATAGAATTCAAATCTTTAACAAACTTAAATTCATCCCGCAGCACCTTAGAGTATGCGCTTAGAACAGCTTTGTTTACGTTCTTTTCTTTAGGTGCATCCATCCAATATCTAATAGCTTTGTTCCGGATAAATTGGGTAGTTCTAATAGCATCCTCTATCGCCTGATATTGAATTTTCTTAGCAACTACTTTGTATTCCAGAACTAACACTTGATTTTCTCCTGCTCCTTGAATAAACTATATTTAGCTTAGGAGGCTATTCTATTTATGTCAACAGGAAAAGGGAAAAAACGTATGAAGAATCAGCCTGTTTTATACGAAGGAATTAAGAAGAAGAGGAATCCGTTGATAACAGATTACGCATGGCATGGAATGCAAGAAAAAGCTATCAAAGCGGGATTAAGTGCTTCTGAGTATTTGGAGCGATTAATTAGAAAAGATTTAGATGCAGAATAAAGTCGTCCGCTTAAGGACGAGGCTTTAGACCCAAAATTTTTGGGAACTGGCGTGGCTTGTATTGTTATAACTATTTTCTTATTGCTGCAGTGGAAGCAACCGGGTGCTCTGTATTGGCTAGTGGGTAGCCTATTTTACCTGATTGGTACAATTGGTGTGACGATCACCTGTAACATCCCGCTGAATGATGCCCTTGCGATCGTTACCCCAAATAGTTCTGAAGGTGCAACGCTATGGGGAAGATTCCTGATAGATTGGACATTTTGGAACCACGTTCGGACAACAGCCGCAATTGTAGCAGCAGCATTGTTGACGCTATCGCTTTGCGAGCGAACCACACAATAGACATCTCCGGAAAAGAATGTAGAGACGTACCAGAGCCTGCGGCGTCGGCGTTAGCCTCTGGTACGTCTCTACAAAGATTTTGGGTTATGCATATTCAATTTGCGGAGAGGTCTAATTATAGAAAAATTACCACCTCATTCAAAAATTTAATATTTATGTTCAGCAAGTGCTAACGCATCAGTATTATTAGTTTCTAAATCTGTATTACGAACAGCAACATCAGAATACACTCGTGCTTTCAGTGGATGGTAGATCATCTCGTACCACGCATGACCTACCCGAGCATCAAATCCTTCTGCTCGATCGCGCATGAATAGGTGTAGACATTTTGCAGATTTCCCTGGTAATAGCTGCCAAGAAAAACAGTTTTCCTTTTGTTCGTGTGGATGTGTCACTGAATCTATATGTACATCAGCCGCAAAACCATAAGCTGGGTAAGGTGGTGCAATAGAACTAACAGCAAACCAGTCCATTCGGGGAAATACTTGTTCAATATCCTCAGTTTTTCCCATATCCATGTGTGCAAAGTAGCGAGCAGCAAAATCAAGATTGACAATTAGTGATGAATCTAAAATTTTGCCTTCAGCAGCTTTTGGTTTTCCCTTCACAAATAATTCTTCTATCAAGTAGTCTGCTCCAGCATATAAACTAATTACGCGATATAACTCACACACTAAATGACGATTTGCACCTGTAACTGGATCTGCACCAATGTAATCAAAGGGTTCTGAGGCTATGGTTATACAGGCTCTGACACTTCCACTCGAGTGAGATATGAGTCTGTAGGAATGATTAAATAAGGAAACGCGGTAGTAAGGTGATTTTGGGTGGGAAGATCCAGGTAACAAAAGTTCTGATATTTGCATGCAACGCTTTTCTGGATCTTGTCCCAACCATTCACCTCTCGCAGCACGAAATGGGTCGAGAATTTCCTCACGGTCGAGCTGCACGCTGCTAGCAGATCCAGAAAACCAATTACGTTCGTTATCTTCAGGAGAAGGTATCAAGTTAAACCAAACTATTAAACGACTATTAACAAGCCTCACTCCCCTTACCTGTCCTGAAGCTCCATAAACCACATCTAAGTATGACTCACCCAGTTGTTTTGGTATTGCTTTACCTTTATCTATTCGAATAAAACCAGAAGCAAGCCGATCTGATTCAGAACCAGGGAATATAGGTTTTGACAAAGAAAAAACTAGGGTATCGCGACTCGGATCGTTAGGATCGATCCTGTCAACTTGGGCGTTGATTGGGTTGTGTGAAAGGTCATGCAGATCGCTTAGTACGATTTCTTCCGATGAAATTTGAAATTTTTTATAAATCGCTTCCCAAGGTAGTATTACATAACCCCCTCGTAAATAGTTAGAGGGATTGAAGACAGTTAATAAATTAATCGCTGACATATTCTTGTATTTGTTAACTTATTTGTTGGACTTATTTCTCGCTTTTGATTTTTGTCGGTACCTGAATTTCACTTGCAGTACGCTCATGCATTGTTTCTTCTAAATGTTCTTTATGATGGCGTTGTTTGCTTAGTGCAGTTCTTGCTTCTTCTGAGATATTAGCGTGATTTGATATTTCTAAATCCTCACCAGCACGTCCGCGCATTGTTTCAACCAAGTGCTCTTCATCTTGGCGTGTTCCAGTCATTGCTTCGCGTGCTTTTTCTTCTATAGTCAAATCAATTTTTACACTCTTGGGTGTATCTAGTTTTAATTTGGGTAATTTCAGCTTCAAAATACCACGTTCTAATTCTGCTTTGACTTCTCTATAATTGACAGAAACAGGTAACGGTACCACACGTCGAAATTTACCGTAGTTAAATTCTGAGCGGAACAAACCTTGTTGAGAAATATATTTTTCTTCTTTTCGTTCTCCTGCAATAGAAACGGCTTCTTCACTCACTTCAACATCTAAGTCTTGAGCATCTAAACCGGGAATTTCAGCCTGTAAGATAATATCTATATCTGTCTGTTTGATTTCAATCGCCGGTTTCCAGGCAGTATTTTCTGTATGCTTAATTTCCATTAGTTCATCAAATAGATGATTCATTTGATGTCGCAAAATATCTAAATCTTTAAGTGGTTGCCAACCAATCCAAGACATTTTCCTTCCTCTAATAATTTTTTTGCAACTGAATCGGGAGCCAAAGCAAAGATGAAGAATAATTGTTTCCTAGCATCGGCTCTATTTTTAGATTAAGGAAAAAATTTGGGGAAGTTGTGAGGATATATCGTAATTTATAAGATTTAAGAGTAATGGGAGAAATAAATTACCAATTATCTATTTTTCTCCGCATTGCTAAGCCTGAATGACAAAATAGTTAACAATTTGCGAGTATATATATTAATATAAATTAACAGCTTTTATCCTTTACTTAGATTCCTGAAAACAGGGAACATCTCACATTTTGAAAAACATGTTTTCTTCTTGCGTATGAATAAAGTCACCCTTCTGCTAACAGCTTCGCTACACTGCATAAGTAAGTAGGGAAGAAAAAAAAAGTAAACTATGTAAATAAATATAAAATATCTGTATTTTGCTCGTAGTAGCGCTTTAGCGCTAAAGCGCTATTACAAACAAGTTATGATTTTTCTTACTAACATACTTATGCCCTTTGCATACGCTGAGAACGCGCTAAACCTTTGAGGTAGACTTCGTTAACGCGAAGGCTAAGCAATGACAACCTAAATTTTGGTAAATTTAAAAAATTGAGATACTCCTCCGAGAATATCTTGCAAATCCTGATTTATAAAGTTAGGTGAAGTTTTATAATTTCCTGGATTTCCTCATATTTTCCTCAAATTTATAATATATCTTTAACCCACTTACAGCCTAAAACTTACAAATTAGAATCTATTTCAGATGGGGAAAGTGAAATGCTATCTACAAGACAATCTGAATTCATTAGCTTTTTAGAGAAACATTTTGGTATTTCTATTGCTGCGATCGATTTAGCTTTACGAGATATTAAGGATTGTCCTAGCTTATTACCAATGACACTTTGGCAATATGGCTTAGTAAATATCTCACAGTTGGATGAAATTTTCGACTGGCTTGAAAGTTAAAAGTGCTGAAAGTAGTGAATTAATCATTAATAAAACTTCATAACTTAGCAAAAATTAAATCGATAATCAATAGTATTTACTTGTTTAATAAATTTTATCCTTCCAAATATCTATGAGTAATTAGAATTTGGGAGGATAATGTATTGAAAAATTATCTCTCAAAATAGAATATGACATTGCCTGAAAAATTTTCTGAAAATAGAATAGTCATAAATTAAAGTCACAAATAGATAAATTTAAAAACTAAATTAATTACATACAGTATTTTCCCTATTAAAATTATAGAAAATATGGAAAAGTCTAGATATGTACAACTTTATACAACTATTTATAAGCAGTTTTTTATGAATAGTTTTGGTTCCCTAAGAAAAAATCAAAGACATCATTCTTTAGTCTTTAGTACAGCAATTAGATCCAAATCCTTCAACTGACGGCGAACTATAAACCCAGAAAGAATTGCAGTTATCACAATTACAATTAATGCAAACCCATAACTAGTATTAGTGACAACCAAAGGAAGGCGGTAAAGTTCTGACTGGTAAGCACTGGACATCAAAGCACATAACCCAAAACCCATCATAAAACCTAAGGGAATTGCTATTAAGGTAATGATTGCTTGTTCTCCTAGCAAAATAAAAGCAATTTCAGCTTGGGTAAACCCAATAATTCGCAGCGTTGCAAGCTCGCGACTGCGTTCGGAAAGTGCAATACGGGCGGCATTGTAAACTACTCCAAAGGCTATAATGCTAGCAAATATAACCAAGACAGTGGTAAAAATACTTAAACTTCCTGCAATCGTTTCTTCAAATCTTTCAATTGCAGTTTTACGGATCGAGACACCAGCGACTGCAGGAGTTCGTTTGAGTAAACCATAAAGGCGATTAAGAATATTGTCATCAACCATCAAATAAGCACCTGAAATTGTTCCGCCTTCCCGCATTAATTGGTTGAGGGCTCCGATATCCATATATGCAGACATCCCTAGTAATTCATCAACTTTTCCCACAACTTGGACAGTGCGAATAGGTCTAGCGCCTTCCAATACTTCCACCGTTAATGATTCACCTAAATCTACCCCTAGAGTATTTGCTAGCTGTGTTGTTAATACAACTCCATTACCAGGCAAGTTCACGGAATTTAAATCGCGGTTAATTAAACGTCTTAATTCAGCTTGAGGATTAATTCCTGTTAAAGCACTGCGATAGCTACGATGTTCAAAGCGCAGTCTCACCGCTACAGTACGAAAAGGTTCGGCATATATAACCCCAGGTAAATGTTCGACCTCATATCTTGCTCGTGCGGGACGTGGTTCGTTGAAAACAATAGTTACATCCTCGCGCTGGACATTACGGAACTGTACGTCAATAATATGTACCATCACATCAGAGAAATAACGTCCGACAACTAGTATGGCGACAGCCAAAGCAATTCCTAACGCAGAAAATAAAGCCTGGAATGGTTTGCGTTCAATGTTACGTAGAATTATTCTGACGGCGGGAGAAACTAATTGTTGCAACCCTAGACGTTCTAAAAGAGTTGCTCGAAACTGTGCTGGTGGTTCGGGACGCATTGCTTCTGCTGGTGGTAAGGAAACTGCTTGTTTTACGGCAACAAAAGCTCCAAACACACCCGAACCACCGCTAATAAAAATTGACCCTAAAATCAAACCTAAGCTTGCTTCGTAGCGCAGCAAGGGAAAATTAAAAAACCTAGTGTAATTTTGGGTGACAGCTATACCAAACCACAGACCCAAAGCCGTACCGAGAAAAGCACCAAAAAAGACAATGATTAGGACAAACTTCAGATAGTGTAAACCAATACTGATATTGTTGTAACCAAAAGCTTTGAGTACTGCAATTTGGTCACGCTGGGTACTAACTAAACGTGAAAGCAACATGTGCAACAAAAATGCTGCGATACCAAGGAAAATTGTCGGGACAAAGATTGCACTTCCTTGGAGTTGTTCGATTTCTTCGGAGAGAAAGCGGTTGGAAATTTGGTCTTCTCGATCATAAGCACCTAATCCACCATACTTCTCCAAAAGTCTATCTAATCGAAAGATTACCTCTTTTTCGTTTGTCCTTGGCATTAATGTTAACGCTACATCATTAAATGCCCCATCCATATTAAAAGCAGTACCTAAAGCCTTACGACCCATCCACAGAACACCAAATAGTTTATCGTCAGGAAGCAAATCTCCAGCACCGCGAATTGCATAAACATACTCTGGTGAAAGTGCGATACCAACAATTTGTAACTTTTGCCAGCGTCCATTAATTACTGCTTCAACATTATCGCCCAATTTTAGATTATTAGCTTTAGCAAAAGCTTCACTAATTAAAACCTCATCACTCTTACCCGGTTCGATATAACGTCCTTGACGAATGTATAGATCGTTGAGGATTGGTGTTTGCCGTTCTGGGATTGAAACCAGTCTACCTGTCGCTGGTTCTGAAAGCTTGGGAACATCAAGAGTTACATCAACTACGACCCTTGTATTTACCTGCATTACCCCTGGAATATCTCCAATCTTTCTGGCTAAGCTTTCTGGTGCTCGCTTTAACTGTACAAATACCTGCGCAAAACGATAGTTATCATAGTAAGTTGTCTGGGAAAGTTGCAGAGATTCATAAGCACTCAACATACTGACAAAACTGGCAATTCCGCAAGCAACAACTAAGGCGATTGCAATAATTTGACCGCGCCAGTGGAGAATATCTCGTAGTAGTTTTTTATCCAGGGCTTTCATTAAATTACGAAAATAGTCCCTAAAGTTTTAATCTTTTCCGTTCCAGGTTTCCTGTTCCCCAAGCCATCATCTTTAAAAATCACCATTCCAGTTCTTCAGGTTTTACCTTTGCTTGATTGCAATGAATACTGGTAATCTCACCACTACGCATAGTTATAACCCGATCTGCCATTGCTGCAATTCCAGCATTATGGGTAATTACTGCTGTCGTGGTTCCAAGTTCTCGGTTCACCCGTTCTAATGCATCCAACACTAGTTTACCTGTTTGGAAATCAAGGGCTCCAGTAGGTTCGTCACATAGTAAAACCTCTGGACGTTTAGCGATCGCGCGGGCGATCGCTACCCTTTGTTGTTCTCCTCCGGACATCTGGGATGGAAAATGATTTAGACGTTCCTCCAAACCTACAAGTTCTAGTGCTTCTTCCGGAAGCATGGGATTTGAGGCAATTTCGGTAACAAGAGCAACATTTTCCCGTGCGGTAAGACTGGGAATCAGATTGTAAAACTGAAAAATAAAACCCACGCATTCGCGCCGAAAGCGAGTTAGCACCGCATCATTAGCATCTGTGAGGTCACGTTGGTGAAAGAAAACGTAACCACTAGAAGGTATATCTAGTCCCCCAATAATGTTAAGTAAAGTTGACTTACCACTTCCGGAAGGTCCTAGTAGGACTACTAATTCCCCTTCATAAAGATCGAGGTTAACTGAGTGGAGCGCCTGCACTTCCACTTCACCCATGCGATAAACCTTAGTGATTTCTTGGATATGAAAAATTACTTTTGGTGGCGAATTTGCAATAACATTTTGCATTTACTGAAATTTCTGTGAAGTCAAAATCCAAAATCTTCCTTTAGATCTTAATATAGGAAAATTACGTGGATTTGTTGAACTAAGAATCTCCGTCCTTATAGGACGGCAGAGTGTCAAAAAATACTATTTTTGAGATACGCCCTGTCGTTCTGGTAGTAATTTTTTCTGAGCTAGATATTCATGAAGTTCTTTTGGCTTAACTTGACACAAATCTTTAGCTAACTCAAATAATCTAAGATTTTTAGGTAATATGGGTACGACAATGTCTCGCATCAATCCTAAAATTCGGTGTTCGGCAATCAAAAGTAAATGCCCAGTTTTATAAACCCGAATTAAACTAAAAATTTGGTTAGAAATATTTTGAGCAAAGCGCCGTTCAAATTCAACCATATGATTTTCACGATGGTCATCATAGCTATGGGCTCGAGCCCCTGCACCACGATTCCGTCCGGTTTTAGTATTTGCCCAAAGTTCTTGACCCGGTAGTTTTTTCGTTGGATTATGTAAAGTTTCCCGTTCGATCAAATTTGGTCCAAAATCATTATCAACTAATTCTTCTAGTTCCAAAGTCAAAAATCTTGCCTTTGTACTATCAATTACTGCAACGAGAAATCTTGTGCTTTCGAGCGATGTATTAACGTTCATTTTTCGTATAGCTTCTATGAAACGATACCGCTTGATTCTGAATTTATGAGAGTTTACATTGATGGGAATTTACGCTTTCATTCATCAGCAAGATTGAGGTTTGTGACTAAAAATAGACTCTAAAATATATTTACTTTGCACAAGCCTTTTTAGAAATCTGCTTTTAAAGGCGTAAGTCCCGTTTATTTTAAGATTAGAAAATAAATATGAGGAAATCGTGAGGAAAATGTTGTCAACAAAAGTTTAAAGAGAGATACAGCACTTTGTAAGTAGATGAGGTGCATTCCCCCTGCTCCCTACTCCCTTGCATTATAAAGATATTAGGTGTACCTCACTTAGATGAAATCGGCTGTAAATTTATTTCTTAGCTGTATATAAAAAAAGCTGTAATTAAACTCAACCCCAATGCACCCAACAAAATAGTTGCACACCATCGAGCTAAAAACACTCCACCAATAAATGAAGCTAGCAAAGCTTTGACAACTGTATTCACCGTTGCAGCTATTAGAATTCCCGTCGCTCCAATTGGAAGAGGTAAGTTTCCTCGAGTAGCTTGTGCCAAAGATAAACTCACTGCATCTACATCTGCTATTCCCGAAATTGCTGAGAGCGCATAGATACCCGTATTTCCAAACCAGCTTTGAGCTACACGAACAAGGACAAATAAAATGCTCAGAACCACAGCAAAACCGAAAGCTGCTCCCAATTCGACTGGATTATTTAGCTTTAACTGTGCTGATGATGGGTTTTGCTCAACTCGAGTTGCAATCACAACTGACGCTATAAGGGGAACTATTGCTAATAAAGCTACTGGAGCCGTAAGCCAAGGGAGTAAAGCAGGATTGACAACTCCAACTTCAATTAGTAAACGAACAGCCATAGTAGCAGCAGCAAGAGAAATACCCGCACCCAGTAAAGCAAAATTTCCTTTTTCCTTGCGCGCCATTCTTCCGTAGGCGACCGTAACTGCTGTGGATGAGACTAATCCACCAACGATCGCAGTCGCAAGCAAACCAATGCGACTCCCAAAGATTCGCATTGTAAAGTAGCCAATATAAGAAATACCTGCAATTAACAGTACCAACCAACCAATCGTCCGAGGATTCAATGCTTCCCAAGGACCAATATTACTATTGGGAAGTAGAGGAAGTGCAACTGCTGCAACTATCAATAGTTGTAATGTGGCAATTAGTTCTCGTCGATCTAGTTTTCTCAGAATTCGGTGTAATTCCCGTTTATATCCTAGCAATGCCGCCAAAATAACAGAACCTGCAACGGCTTCACTCTCAAAACCACTTACAGCTAATGCACCTAAAACAAACGTAATTAATAAAGATAATTCAGTTGTGATCCCAAAATCCTGGGTATCTTTGACAGTCATCACGTAAGACACAGCAACCATTAGCGCTAGACCAAAAAATGTCACCGCTAGGAAACCTGCACCAAACTTTTCTCCTAAAAGGGCTGATATACCGCCAAATAACCCTATGGATGCAAAGCTCCTCACCCCTGCAACCCGCCAACCTGTGGGACTTTTTCGGCTTTTCCAACCGCGTTCCATACCGATAATAAGACCCACAGCAAGGGCGAGCGCTAGCCTAAATGCAGTTATAGTATTCATTTTTTACGACCAATTAAGCGGTTAATTAATAGTTAATTAACCCTCAGTCATGATTAAAAAACTGGGATTAAAAAACTGGGATTGCAGTTATAGCCAGTATTAGCAAAACTAACAGAATCAACACGCTTATTTTGAGAGTTATATGTTTAATTACATCGGATACTGAAATATCAAACATAGTTCCACCTCCAGAGCAGCCTTTTTCCTAAAATTTGAGGCTTCTCAAAACTAATTGCTGCTTATATATTTATTGTCTAATACAAATATCTGAGGTAAAGCTGAATTAACATTTCTTTGCTGTTTTTATGTAACAGAATAGCAATAAAATCGAGATAACTGTGTCACATTAATTAACTAAATAGTAGAGCCTCTCCTCTAACTCTGCATGCATTAGAGATTGACTCATCATCAACCTTCTCATTTACAGTAACTCTTGGTTACTTTTGCTTCCAAAGCAAATGTTTTTTTAATACTTATTGATTGACACAACACTGGAAAAATAATCATACCCCAGGGTCATTGCAATGGGTTTGGAATTAATGGGTATGGAATTAATTGGTGTGGAACTTCAATCTAGCAGAACCAGGTAAAACAAATGAAAAAAACCTTTGCAACAATTGATGGGAATGAGGCTGTTTCCCGTGTTGCTTATCGTTTAAACGAAGTAGTTGCAATTTATCCGATCACCCCCTCTTCACCGATGGGAGAATGGGCTGATACTTGGTCAGCTGGGGGTCGTCCTAACTTGTGGGATACAATTCCCAGTGTTGTAGAAATGCAAAGTGAAGGTGGTGCAGCAGCAGCAGTACATGGTTCGCTACAAACGGGATCCCTAACAACAACCTTTACCTCCTCTCAAGGTTTGTTATTAATGCTTCCCAACCTGTACAAAATTGCTGGCGAATTAACAAGCGCTGTAATTCACGTCGCTGCTCGTTCTTTGGCTACCCATGCTTTATCAATCTTTGGGGACCAAAGTGATGTGATGGCGACCCGGGGGAGTGGTTTTGCATTACTTTGTTCAACATCGGTACAAGAAGCACATGATTTTGCATTAATTGCTCAAGCTGCAACTTTAAGAGCACGAGTACCTTTTATTCATTTTTTTGATGGTTTTCGCACTTCCCATGAAATTCAAAAGGTCGAGCTACTAACAGATGACGATTTGCGGGCGTTAATTGATGAAGAATTGATTTTAGCTCACCGCGATCGCGCCTTAACTCCAGATCGTCCGGTGTTACGGGGAACTGCACAAAACCCTGATGTTTATTTCCAAGCTCGGGAACGCATTAATCCTTTCTATAATGCTTGTCCGGGAATTGTACAACAGGTAATGGATGAATTTGGAGAACGGACGGGAAGGCATTATAAAATTTTTGAGTATCACGGTGCAGAGGATGCACAACGGGTCATTGTACTAATGGGTTCGGGGTGTGAAACCGTACATGAAACTATAGATTATCTTAATGCTCGAGGAGAAAAGGTTGGCGTAGTTAAAGTTAGACTGTTCCGTCCTTTTGATATTGAAAAATTTGTCGAAGTCTTACCCGATAGCGTCAAAGCAATCGCTGTTCTCGATCGCACTAAAGAACCCGGTAGTGCTGGCGAACCACTATATTTAGACGTCATCACCGCCTTTGTCGAAAGATTATCTGCAACACCATTACCAAAAATAGTTGGTGGTCGTTACGGTCTTTCCTCCAAAGAATTTACCCCGGCGATGGTATTGGCGGTTTTGGAAAATTTAGCCCAAGAACAACCAAAAAATCATTTTACAGTCGGGATTAATGATGATTTGAGTCACAGTTCTCTGGAATTTGACCCCAGTTTCTCTACGGAAGCAGACAACGTTGTCCGAGGAATGTTCTATGGCTTGGGTTCTGATGGTACAGTTGGAGCAAATAAAAATACTATTAAAATTATTGGTGAAGGAACTGATAATAACGCCCAAGGTTACTTTGTTTATGATTCAAAGAAATCTGGGTCGATGACTGTTTCCCATTTGCGTTTTGGTCCCCAAGCTATTCGTTCTACCTATTTAATTGACAAAGCTAACTTCATTGCTTGTCACCAGTGGGTATTCCTAGAAAAAGTTGATATTCTCAAATCCGCTGTTCTTGGGGGAATATTTTTGCTTAATAGTCCCTATAATTCCGAGACTGTATGGGAGTATTTACCTGCTTCAGTTCAAGCCGAAATAATTAACAAGCAGCTGAAATTTTATATCATCGATGCCAATAAAGTTGCCCGAGAAAGTGGTATGGGCAAAAGAATTAATACAATAATGCAAGTATGCTTCTTTGCATTAGCCGATGTGTTACCCCAATCAGAAGCGATCGCTAAAATTAAACAAGCGATTGAAAAGACTTATGGTAAGAAAGGGGTAGATATTGTCAATAAGAATTTAAAAGCAGTAGATAATGCGGTCGCAAACTTACAAAAAGTAGATGTCCCTGCAACTGTTAGTAGTAATCTAGAACTAGAAGCAGCAGTTTCTGCAAATGCGCCGGAATTTGTCCGGGATGTCCTTGGTAAGATGATGGTTTGGGAAGGTGACGAACTACCTGTAAGTGCTTTACCAATAGATGGTACCTTTCCAACAGGAACGGCAAAATGGGAAAAACGTAATGTCGCCCAAGAGATTCCAGTTTGGGAACCAGATGCATGTGTTCAATGTAATAAGTGTGTGATGGTTTGTCCCCATGGAGCTATTCGCAGCAAGATTTATGGCGAATCTGAATTAGTAAATGCACCAATTAGTTTCAAATCTATTGATGCTAAAGATAAGGACTTTGCAAACCAAAAACTTACTATTCAGGTAGCGCCAGAAGACTGTACTGGTTGTGGTATCTGCGTTGATATTTGTCCCGCAAAAAATAAATCCCAACCCGAACGCAAAGCAATTAATATGGAACCCCAATTACCTTTGCGATCGCAAGAACGAGAAAATTGGGACTTTTTCCTAAATTTACCACTTCCAGATCGCAGACATTTAAAACTCAAACAAATTCGTCAACAACAACTGCAAGAACCCTTATTTGAATTTTCTGGTGCTTGTGCTGGTTGTGGGGAGACACCTTACCTAAAATTATTAACTCAACTATTTGGTGATCGCGCTTTAATTGCAAATGCAACGGGTTGTTCGTCCATATATGGGGGTAATTTACCGACGACTCCCTGGACAACTAACGCTGAAGGTCGGGGTCCAGCTTGGTCTAATAGTTTGTTTGAAGATAACGCCGAATTTGGTTTTGGCTTTCGTTTATCTGTAGACAAGCAAACAGAATATGCAGCCCAATTGTTAGAAAAATTAGGAAATCAGAAATGGGAAACAGGAAATGGGAAGGATAAACAAACTTTAATTCCTCAAGACCTAGTTAATTCCATTCTGAACGCAGAACAAAATAGTGAAGCTGATATTTGGGAACAAAGGGAACGGGTTGCACAACTTAAAAAAGAATTAGACAACTTGTTGACCTCTATGAAAACGTGCCATCCTGTAGAGACTTACCAGAGGCTTAACGCCGACACCGCAGGCTCTGGTACATCTCTACAAAAATCCAAAATTCAAAACCTCAAATCCCTAGCTGATTATCTGGTCAAGAAAAGTGTTTGGATTGTAGGAGGTGATGGCTGGGCTTATGATATTGATTTTGATGGTATAGACCATATACTTGCAAGCGGTCGCAATGTCAATATCTTGGTTATGGATACGGAAGTCTATTCCAATACTGGTGGTCAATCATCCAAAGCAACACCAATCGGTGCAGTGGCTAAGTTTGCTGCAAGTGGTAAACCTGCAGGGAAAAAAGACTTGGGCTTAATTGCAATGACCTATGATAATGTTTATGTCGCTAGCGTTGCATTGGGTGCGCGGGACGAACACACACTTAAAGCATTTATTGAAGCTGAAGCCCATAATGGTCCATCTCTAATTATTGCCTACAGTCATTGCATCGCCCATGGTATTAATATGACAACCGCCATGACCCATCAAAAAGCCTTGGTAGATTCGGGACGTTGGTTGCTATATCGTTACAATCCTAATTTAGTTCAACAAGGAAAAAATCCCTTGCAACTGGATATGAAGCAACCAAAGCAATCAATCGAACAATCAGTCTATCAAGAAAACCGCTTCAAGATGCTGACTAAAAGCAAACCCGAACTCGCTAAAAATCTCTTGCAAGCAGCACAAGCTCAAGTTAATGCAAGATGGAAACTTTATCAATATTTAGCAGAACGGAAAATCACAAACAGCGAGGATTGATATCACATACAATTAGTTACCAAAAATGTAGAGATCTAGCAATGCTAGGTCTCTATATATTAATTTTTATATGTATACTAATTTTTATAAATTATTTAGTATTGCCATACATTTACTATCATTTTAAATTTACTATTAACCTTTTCAATATAGGACTTACGCACTCGTTAATTGTTTTTTTTTCAAAGTATTTATATAAGATAAAACAAATACAAGTTCTTATTTAAATAAAATTCATCCAAGGTTGTTAAAGCTTAATATAATACTTAAACAAAAACAAGACGTACTATTTTATACTTAAGCTGTAGATTGATTATAAGAATAGAATATTTTTATTTCTATTACCCATACTTCAGGTTTTAACAACTATGGAAAATAACTATCCCGAGTCGTCTATTGTAGAAGTGGTAAATCTAATTGAGACAGCGCCAGATGGTACTTCTATTCTTGTAGATTTCGATGAGACTCTCTTTCTTCGCAACTCAACACAGGAGTATCTTAACTCTTTGCAACCTCGTATACTTGGGTCTTTTTTCCTAGTTATGCTGAGCTTAATTAAACCTTGGAATTGGTTACCAAATAATATTAAAGGAGACATATCAAGAGATTGGTTAAAAGTTGTATTAGCAACTTTATTTTTTCCATGGACTCTTATTTTATGGCAATTTAAAGCTAAAAAAATTGCCCGGCTTTATGGTAACAAAATTCTAATTGAAGCGATTAACAATAATCCTAATTCTCGTGTAATTATTTCTTCTCTGGGCTTCGATTTTATCATTCGTCCTCTAGCAAAACACTTACCAGTAAAAATAGAGCAAATAATTTGTTGTAGATTTTGGCAGGGAGGAAGCGACCGATACAAAGGTAAATTAGCAATGACAACAACAGCATTAGGTGAAGATGTTGTCAAAGATGCAATACTAATTACAGATTCCAATGATGATCTACCCTTACTGTCTCGTGTATCTAAGCCCTGTTTATTAGTGTGGCCCGAGGCAAAAAATATTCATGCAATGATTGACGTATACATTCCCTTCTTTTATTTAGAAAAAGTCAAAAAGCCAGGTCAACCATACTTTATGAATGAAATTCTCGGAAATGACCTGCTATTCCTAATTTTGGCATCAAGTTGGATAAGTTTTCAACCAATTATTCATGCCTTTAGCATGACCTTTATGATACTTTCTTTCTGGTGTATCTATGAAACAGGCTATATGGAGAATGATTTAGTTGCCGAGAAATTTGAGAAAAAACCTAAACTAACAGATACATATCAACGTTACAAGACAAGAATTAATCTATGGCAACCCTGGATTTGGTCAATAATTCTCACAATTCCAGGAATCCTGCTTCTAGAGCTAAGTAAAGAATTAACGGCTAATCTAACTCTTAACTTTGAATTTGTTTCTAGTCACGCAACCAGCCTTTTAACTGACACCTTAATTTGGATAAGTTTACTTATTTTTGTCCGAGTTGTTTTCTGGATTTACAACCATATCGATAAGAAGACACGGGTTTGGTTGTATCCAGTTCTACAAGCTTGTAGATGTTTTGGATTTCTAACTGTGACTGTTAGTAACCTGGTTGGAACAATGATATTTACAGCTCACGTAATTTCTCGTTGGGTTCCCTACATTATTTACCGCTACGCAAAGGTTGATGGTTGGCCAAAAAACATAGCCCAATTATTCCGCGTTCTTATATTTGGTCTATTACTTACTGCGGTTACTTTAGGAACTCAAGACACTTCCATTTTAATTAGTTGGCAGACATTTACAATCTTTGCTTATTGTGGATACAGAGGACGCCGTCTTCCCTTAGAGATAATTCGGTCCGCACATCCAGTGTGGAAAGACCAATGGGGTACACACAATTCAGAAAGTAAATGAAGTCATTCGAATTAATTGAACCAGAGTTCATCTACCCATAATGAGCAATTAGGTGTCGTATCAATTAGGTATTTGGAATCTCAAAATGATAAAGTACAGATTGATAAGTAAGAAGGATTCTACACTTACCTTCAAGTTTATATACTGTACTTCTAAAACCTAAATATGTTCTGTCCTATCAACAAACGACTGCTTTGAGACCAATACGTTCTAAGAATATTGATAACCCCAAAGAAATAAAGAGTAATATCATCCAAACGAAAAGCTTCAAACCTATGATTTCAGGAAAACTGAATGTAGCTTGGCTAAGAAAGCGAGTACTAATTGAAATAAAAATTTGCGAAACAATACCATTAATACAAAAAATACCCAAACTATATTTTGATAAAATTTTAACTAGATCCCTAATTGATGAAGAAACTTGTGTCTCTTGAAGAGATGCAAAACAAAAAAACATTATAAATACACTAATAATGCAGGAAAACATTACATAATCAAATGGTAGTATATTCCCTTCAAATCTAATAAATAGCCAGCGATACTCTATCATTTGAACGACGCAATATATTATTAATAATAATGCCTTGATTTTTATATTAATTCGACTAGAAAATTTAACAACTAATAACCAATTTTTAAAGAAAAAAATACCTAAGCCAATGTAAATAAACCAATAAATTAATAAAGGTCTATTGATGCTCCTTAATATCGTAAGTATTTGTTCCTGGTATGAGTTAGAAGGTATGATATAAATTGATAAAAAAACTAAAGCTTGAATAATTCCTAAAAACCAAATATTTAGTTTCTTATTTAACCAGCCTCTAATAAGAATAAAAATGGGAATAAGCTGGATAATGACTAATAAATAATAAGCTCCTGTAAATACTTCACCTCTAGCTAAGTCTCCAATGATTTCTGGTATAGGTTTTCTATTTAATAGCTTTAATAAAGTTGCGATAGTAAACCAAAATATGGTTGGGATAAAAAGACGGTATAAACGCTTCTTAATCGCAGCTAATTTAGAATCATTATATTTATCTGCTCCCCTCTCAAAAAGTAAAAAAGAAATTGTCAGAAAAACTGGAACACAGAATTTTAAAGGAGAAAAGAGAATACCTTCAGCTAGCTGACTTGATGATAAACTTTCCTTTGGTAAAATCATTGAGTGAAAAGAGACTACAGCAACAATACTCATTGCTTTGAGCAAGTCAAGTGAGAATAGCCTACCTGTTTGCTGATTGTTCATAGTTTATATACGATCACTATTCAATTCTTAGTAATTACGTCGGGAGTATATTTTTTGTAATAAACATAATTATTTTTTCATAAATAATTTTGACTGATATAGGTAAAAATATACATGAAACATCGGAAATTCAAGTTATATTATTTATTACTCTTATTCATAGAAATTTTAATCAAATTTATTAGCATTGTAGGAATACGTCCTTTGGAAAATATACTTAGAGTAGTTCCATAAATTAAAATCAGAATTACTAGTTGTAAAAAAGGCCGTAAACTTTCAGGAAAAGGAATCGCGAAGATTAGCATTAATCCAATACTCATTGCGACAGTTGGTAATAAAATTGGTTGAATTAAAAGTCCAAGATTCCAACCAGCAGCACGACAAGTTGCGAACAAAAACCAGATAGTTGCACCAACACCCATAACTAGTGCAACAGCGATCGCAACCCCTTGAATTCCTGCTAAATTAGCCCCAAATAAATATGAAGAGATAGAAACTGGGACTAAGACCCAATCAATTATGGCAATTTTTAAAGGTTTATCTAAAGCAAGTAGCGTAGTTCCCAGAATTGACATGAAGCCTCTTGTATAGGCAAAAATCAATACAATCTGAAAAAGTCTAACTGTCTCCACCCATTCAGAACCAAACACTAAAGGAATTACCCAAGGTGCGATCGCTAGTCCTACACCGTAAATTGGCGCAGAAAGTACTGCATATAATTCCAATACCTTCGCCAGAAAAACTTTCTGACCCGCATTATCTTTTTGCGACAGAGCAGCAAAAACTACTCTATTTACTTGAGATAAAGCATATACAGGCATCATTGCCAATTGGTACGCTAAATTATAATATCCAAGTGCTTGTGTACCTAGGGTTCTACCAATAATTAGGTTGTCGCTATTTGTATTGATCTGAACAGCAAACTTACTCCCAAGAATACCAGCAATAAATTTTCTTACCTCTTTCACAGCAGAGGGATCCAATCGGAAACGGTAGGTGAAGCGATATCCACTAAATGATTGTTTGAGTAAGTTATCTGCTAACCCCATAGCAAGCTCTCCCACCGCAAAAGACCAAACTCCTCCACCCATCACAGCACAAGTAATAGCACCACCAACTCTTGCAAAGCTAGCAACACTGTCACAGATCGCGAGTTGAGTAAATTTCATTTGTCGTTGCATGACAGCAGTATGTGAACCCGCACCTGCACCAATCAAAAATACAGCCGCAGACAATACAGTTAGTGGAAATACTATAGATACTCCAAAAAAATGAGAAAGTGGGAAACCTGCGATTGCTTGTACGAGAAACAAACCAATCGAGATATTTACACCCAAACTGTAAACAGTATTAACTATCTTTTTGTCATCTAAGCCTCGCTGTACTAAAACCTGGGCGATCGCCACATCTCTAAACAGGATTGAAAAATTACTTACAATCAACACCATAGCCCAAATACCAAAGTCTTTGGGCGACAGTAAGCGAGCTAAAATAATTTGAGAAATTAGTTGAGCAACTTTACTTAAAGCAAAGCTTATAGTCATCCATAGACTGGCTTTGACAATCCTTGTGGAGTTGGTTTTAGTCATAATTGGTTATATATTTCATTTGTTCGGATACTTAGTAGCTCAACTTACATTTAATTGCAGTTGTTAATACTCAATTGGCGACCTCAACTAAATACTTTCTTCCAAATTCTTTTAGCCATAGATATAAAATATTTAGGCTTTTTAGGCACTCGATAAACCAAATATCTGACAAAAGCAATTTGATAACCAAATCTATATTTAATTGCAGACAATATTCCAGATTCAATATTATTTTCTTTACCCGAACTAATATTTTTTAACTTTAAAACTTCGCGAGAATATACAGGATGCTCGCCCCAAACACATGCGAAATGGACAATAGCAGGAGATACAACTTTATCGTACTTTTGGAAAGTAGATTTACCTGTGAAAACATCTATATCAAAATGACCTTTAAGTCCGATAGGAGTACACATCATCTGACCTTTATCTTGAAACATGGTTTCTTTATGCAAGGTCATCGCGATCGCGAATATACGTTCATCGTTAGGTCCATCGCTACGCCATTCGGAAAAGCCAAGTTTTTTCCAATCATTTAAGATATCTCGTGCTGTATCAAAAACCAAGTTTGCAGTTTCATTTTTATTGAAATAGAAAAGACCTCCGTTAAATTGAGGTAAGGCTTCCAAGCCGAAATGTGTAAGTACAAAATCTACGTCAATGAAACTGTCTTTGTGACCCGGCTTAAGTAAATTTTCTCCTGGAACGCTAAAATTTCTGTCTTTCAAAAGTTCAAAAAAAAAGTTAATTTCTCTTACTGCAATGCAGTCACTGTCAATGTAAACAGTTTTTTCATATGGCGAATACTTGTCGAGGTGGAGTTTTTGTCTCAGATTCGATCCGTATTCTTTTCTTAATGGAATAATGTCATCGAAAAGTTCCATTAACTCTCGATCGTCTTGATTATCAGTAACAATTGCACGGGGAATATTTGGTGAATGAAGACGTAAAGAACGTGCAAGAGTTTTTGCCATTTCAACATACTTGGGTATCCCATAAGCCAAGGTGATAACACCACTATCTTTTTGAGACATATTCTGTATTTCTTGTTGCATTAATTGTATATACTTAATCAGTAAGAGGTAATTATAAGAAGTAATTAATTTATATAAAGACAAGAATGAGGAACAACCCTATTTGTCAATTCTTTACCTTTGCGCCCAAGCTTTTCCCGCAATTCCTCATCTGTACATAACTGACGTAAAATGTTCAAAGTTTCATTGGTCGAATTTGGGTCTACGAGTAAACCATTTTCTCCATGAATCACAGCTTCCCCAACACCTCCAACTCGTGAAGCAATTACAGGTTTACCGAAATAACCTGCTTCTAAATAAACAATTCCGAAGCCTTCAATACTTTTATCTTTGCTATCAAAGAAAGTCAGCATCGAGAATAAGTCGCACGCAGCGTAATAGCTAGCTAATTTTTCATCAGGTACATATCCTGCAAAAATAACCCGCGAGGCGACATCCAAGTTTGCAGCGAATTCTCTGAGTTCGGACTCCATCCCGCCTTTACCGCAGATTATATAGTAGATGTCAATTCCTTCAGCTAACAAAGTTGGTAAATGTTCGATTACGCGGTCAAAACCCTTGCGCCTAACTAATCGTCCTACAGACAAAATGACAATAGCTTCTTGGGGAATTTGGTATTTGGAGCGAATTTGAGAGCCTAGGGTATTTAATTCCTCCAGGTTTACGTTACCAAATTTTTCTGGTCTGACAGTTGGATTAATTGTTTGAGTCGGACTATCAACTCGAAAACTTTCTTTAAGGCGATCGCCAGTAAAATTACTGTTACAGATAATTACTTTGGTGCGCTGGAGTGTCCACTCAAATAACCAGCGAAAAACAGGATTTTTTTGGGGACAAAGTACGTCGTCACCGTGGAGATACATAAAACATTCCACAGGTAATAAATAGCTCAAAACTAGCAATGATGGAAAATCATAACCGTGACACCATTCAATATAACGATAGCGATGGCGTTGATATAGTTGAACCCCAAGCACCACCGACCAAAACATATTCAGAATCTGTTTGAGAATACTCCCCCATGCACCAAAGCGAGATAGTGCAGGCATTAACCAGCGGTATATTGGAAATGGTTGCACTCTATCAAATGACTCATCACCCGCACAAGCAGAGGAAAGAACCATTATTCGATCTGGATCTTGCAAGCAGCGATTGTAAGCATACTCTTGAATTCCCCCTGCATCGGGAGGAAAAACACGGGAGATAACCAAAATATCAGGTTGTTGAGATGGTTCAGTTTTAACACCATCTGTATTTGCTATTTGGAGCATATTATTAATAGAGGAAGGTCTGATTTAACTGATTTGAACTAATTCCTTTTGATTGTTCTCGGGTAGAGCAATCCCTGTGATTTGCATCATCTTTTTTGCATAGCTAGTAACACTGCATTCTGAGTGCACCCAATTTCTTGCTTTTTCAAGTATTTGAGTTGTATTCGCATCGGTAGTGACACGCACAATTGCTTCAGCAGCAGCTTTTGCATCTTCTGGATCTACCATCCACTCCGGTGCAAAATTACTCAGGATTTCCCCAATTCCTCCACTCTTGCTACCAATTACAGGAACACCACAGGCGAGTGCTTCAACAACGGTACGCCCAAAGGGTTCTCTGGGAGCAAGGGTCAAGACTACTGAAGCATGTTGGTAATAATCTTCAATCGCAAATGTGGGAGGTAACATCGTAAAGCGATCTTCAACACCTGCATCTTTAGCAAGTTGGAGTAACTCCTGGGAATAGATTTTACCAGGAGATAAATCCTCTCCTATAACCACACTGTGGTAGAAATGACCACTTGCTTTTAAGGAGACTAATACTGGGATTAAGGCACGTAGATTTTTATCATTGACAATCTTTGGCTGATTAATTCTTGATGGGGTCAGTATTAACTTTGCTCCTGATTTGAGAATAGGTTCTAAAGGAGCAGGGAGAGCACAAGAAACTCGAACGTTAAAACGTTCTGTATTTACTGGTTGATAGAGAATACCTACAATATCAGATATTAAGCGACGACGAATACACTCAGCGGTGAATTGAGAGTTACAGATAGCTTGTGGAGCAAGACATTTGCAGATTAATTTTCTTAACACTTCACCCATACGATTATAAGAAAGTGCTAAGTCATGAAAAAAGTGGTAAATCGGGCGACCACTCCAGCGCATCCAAGGAGCAGCAGCTACAAGTGTAAATAGTAAAGAACGATTAAGACAGTTATCTAATAATAACGGGTAGTCACGGGGTTGCTGTTTTACCCATTGCAATGCTTTTCTAAAAAATTCAGGTTCTGTTGGAGCAGCTATTACTTTTAAGTAAGCACCCTGTCCAGCATCCTGCAAATACTTCTGTGTAATCGAGCCTGCATGCACTAAAACACAGAATTCTTCTCTTACACCATATTGCTCAAATCCTTTAATTAATAGGGAGAGTGTAATTAATGTTCCTCCAAGAGCATGACAAGTTCCAGGTAAAATCATAAGTTTGCGCATGTTAAATCCTCCCCCTGATAGGCTTTGCAGTTGTAGTTAAGGCGACACAAATAATAAGTATTAACGGAACTGTGGATTCAAGTTCCATCACACTAAATGTCATGCTTATGTAGAGAATCATCAAAAAAGAGCAGATTGGTCTATCTTTCCGGGTTCGATACAAGTAGAGAATTAGCGAAACCCAAAAACTCACAAAAATGGTACTACCCATAAACCCAGAACGATAGAACAATGTTCCCAAGATAAAACTGTGGGAGCCAATTTGTGCAGGTGCATATCCAGGTAATACTGTGGGCCCTTGAAGTCCGCGACCAAATATAAAATCTTCTGGTTCCGTTATAATGGTTTCCCATGTTCTTTGGTAAATTAATGCACGAACTTCAGTAGAATCAGCGCGAGCATTACCCGTACTCTCTACCGTATTTGTAAAAGTATTAGTGATAAAATCAGTTGCAGGTGGTAGTGAAAATGAAACGAAACTTACCACAGCAATCAAGGAGAATATCAGCCAAGTTTGCATTCCTTTACCAATAGTTGTTACATAGCGAATAACCAGTATTAAGGGAAACACAATCCAGTTAGAACGAGTCGCACTAGTCAACAATAGAAAAGCACTCGCAAAAAAAAGTGCAATTGACCACGAACGATTTTTAACTTCTAAAGCAACTAGACCAATAAACCCTACCAATATGGCGAGTGACTCTGGACCAGGGAAGAAAAAACTAAAACGACTAAATCCTGCAGCTACTTTATCATCGGGAAAGTAAGGAAGTAGATAATTCCCATTCCCAGCTCCAGGAATAAACCGTTCTCTTTTATTGGTAAGGTAACCAAAAAGGGAAAGATTTGGGGTGTAGTGTGGTGTTTGTAAAATTAATTGAGCAACAATCCAAAACACTAACATTTCAATAACCAAAACGGAAAACGCCCAGGTTATAACCTCCAAACGTATGCGGATATTTTTACTCTGTAAATACCAAATGATTAATCCTAAGCAACACAAACTTGCGAGTGGACCTAAGATAAAACTTGGTTTGATCTGTGAACTATTAATACTTGTGGATATAGCTCTATATATACCAAATCCAATAATTGAAATTACGGTCAGACTGGGACGCTTCAGACCAAGTGTTCCATTCCGGAGTATCTGATTGATAGCAACTATTATTGACCATAGCAGTAACTGATAACCCCATCCCATTAACCACCACACAGGGGTAAGAATAATGAAGCTACAAAAGAGCTGCTCCGCTTCGGTTAAAGCACCCCAACGAATTAAACCCCTATGTATGAGGCTTTCTTCGGTTGCGACTGTGGATGAACGCGCCAGAAAGCGCCGTTGCTGTTTCATGAGTTAACTTGCGAACTATCGTGCTTGTAGATGTAACCTTCGGAGCGTTGTTCAATACCATTAAGCGCCAAGCCAATAATGTTGGCATTATGACGCATCAATTGTTCTATGGTTTCTTGAACCATGTAGCGGTCGCTTATCCCTAGCCGAATGACTGGGAGCACATTGGCGATCACTTTTGCCATTAGAGCGGTTTCACTGGTAGAGGTCACTGGAGCCGTGTCAACAATTACGTAATCGTAATTACCATTGGTTTGAATGGTATTAAGATACTTTTCAAAACCCCCACGGGCTACAAATTCCATTACTTTGTTATTTTGATTGGGCGCAGTTGGTAATATATCCAAGCCGGGACTGATTTGCATTGGTTGAGGCAAATCATTACTTTGTGGGTGCATAACATGACCAAATTGCCGACTCAACTTAGCTTTACGGAAATCACCATCTACCATCAACACCCGAAAACCTAAAACCATTAAAGCTTTTGCTAACCCAAGAGTGACAGTAGTTTTACCTTCTCCTGCAGTAGAGCTAGTTACCATTAAGCGGTGATTTTCTAATGACATTAAACTAATGGTAGATGCCAAGCGTTGAAAGGGTATCTGTGCATCAGATTCCATTGTTAAACCCAATGGAGCAGATTTAAAAATCGGAATCCGCGCCAGCAATGGTAGCTCAATATCTTGCAGATCTTTTTGTTTGAGTAATGGGTTACGAGATTCAGAAAATAAGATCAAGGCAAGACTAGCAAAAACCGAAGTTAAAATCCCACCAATAGCAATTAGAGATTTTTTCGGACTCGTCGGTTTTGGATCGACAGTGGGTTGATCGAGTACTTGCAGATTGGGGTAAGCATTAAAAGCAGCAATTTTTGATTGCTCTAACTGAGCTACAATCCCTTTGTAAACGCCTTCTGCAATATCATATTGACGCTGCAGATCCAATAATTGAGCTTGCAGAGTAGAGATATTTTTAAGTTCTGTTTGCAGTCTTTCTAATTTGTTCTGAATTATTAATACCTGCTGTTGCAACCCTTTACTCTCACTTTCAACCTGAATTAGCTGTGCAATCAATTCTATAGTGGCATCTTTGAAATTGTTACCACCAAAATTAGCATCTATTCCATCAGCACTCGGTACCACTGCGTTAAGCTGTCGATTAAGCGCCATTAGTAATTTCTGACGCTGTTGCAATAAGGCTCTAACAGTAGGATGTTCCTCTGTTAAAGTTCCCCGGTTAACTGCAATTTCAGTATTTACTTCAGTTAACTTTTGTCGTAATGCTTGGTATTCTTTATTTTCGCTTAAACGTAATGAATTAATAGCCTGCTGTGGAGCCATTCCCAGTGTGCGGCTTAATTCTTGAGAACGGGTAGCTGTTGCTTTTGCTTGAGCAAGTACATCTGTTTGGGTTGTTCTTAGAGTATTAATCGCCGTAACTAGATTTTTAGTCTGCTCCTCATCACTAACGAACCCCGTAGACTTTTTAAATTGTGCTAATTTACTCTTGACTAACTGCAAGTTACGTTCAGCATCTTTAAGCTGACGCTGAGTGAATTGCTCTCGAGCATTTGCTGTACCCTGTCTCAGTTCATTTAAGCGCTCTTGATAACTTTCAATTAATCTTTTTGCCCTTTGTTTTGCTAATTCTGGCTCCGAAGCTGTAACTTGTAGCTGAATATTTGTTGACTGATCGGTAGGTTTTACCTTAAACAACTTTTTATAACTACTCAAACTACGAAACTTATCTTTTTCAGGATCAGATAAGAGAACAGGACGGATCGCATCATCGCTAGTAATGATAGAAGTTAGAACTTTAAGCGGATTAAGCTCGTTAGTAAAAGCAACCCCTTGCTCCTTCAACTGACCCAATGTACCTAAACTAGCATCTAGATTTGTTGTGGTATCAGGCAAAATCAACTGGGCGTTAGCTGTCCAAGTTTTCTGTGAAAATGTAGCAATCATTATCACAGACCCAACAATAACACCATTTAACCCAAGTAGAGGTAACCATAGCCTCTGTATAATTGCAGATACCTTCACAGTCCTCAACCTTAATTCTTACAAAATACACGTGTCATACCAAAAAGAGATAAATGAATCGGAAATATATAAAATTTTAATTTTCCGTTTCGTCTCAATATTTAGTTAAGGTAATTCAATTTAATTTGAATTTAATGCTTGCTGCTGTTCCACTTTTTTATGTTCTGGTGGATACAATTGCAAAAGATGTTCTGTCAGCTTAGGATTTTGGAAGATTTGCCCCTGAAAAATAGGTGGTGGCTGTAAAACTGCACTTTTAAGCTCTTCTAAAGATAAGCAGCTTTTGATGCCAAATTTTTCCACCGCTTGGGCAAATAATAACTGATGATTGTCAACGTGTTCGCTGTATTTATTTAGCCTTGGTATAAGAATAAAACTACATCCCTTAGCTGCTAGCATACGCGTTGAACCTTGACCTGCATGGGAAATAACTAGACGAGAATTTTCAACGAGCTCAGTCATTTTTCGTCCGTTAACTGTCGACTCTAAGGTTACTAAAGGATGTCCTACAAGCCTAGAAGCATCGCTGGAACCATGCTGTAAAAAGACAGGTTCCGAAATTACACCATTTTCTATTAAAACACTTAACCAATTAATAGCTCGATTGAACTGGAAAGATATAGTTCCTAGCGTCATAAAAATCATGAAGCATAACCCTTGAACAGTACTTTAGAATATTTTTTACTTAACTCAGGCCATTGAACATAAAATTCGTGGGACAGTAAATAAACTATTCTTCCTGTCACACTTAATTCTTCAGCACGAGAAATACTTTCTACATAAAGAAATTTAACCCCAAGAAGTTTAGCCATAAATGCAAAGTTTATAGCTATACTTGCTCCTGTGGAAATGATTAAATCTGGTTTTTCAGTCAGAATAATTTTTAAAGTTTCGGGGATATTAAATATTAGAGCTAGGAAATCTCTTGGGGCTTGATAAGGTAACCAATGTACTTTTTCATTATCCTCAAGCATTTCTGTATCTTTCTTTAAATCAGTAACCCAAACTCTTTCATGAACGGACCAGAAAGATTTAAGACTTCGCATTGTAGAAAAGTGTCCGCCAGAAGTACATACTAGGAGTAGTTTCATTTTTGTTGGCTGCTTGAGTAGTTAAAAATAGTTTCAATTGATTGGTTAGAGCCCTAATTTAAGAGAATCACTCGTCAAAATACAATATTATTTTTGCTTATTTAGCTAAGATTGCGAAAGATAAAAAATATTTAATTAAAGTGACATTAATCACTGTAAGTAATTAAAAATTACTCATGACTTATGATGCAAAAAACGATGGGTGTTTTAGATGAGTATTTTATTCATTCTCAATAAAATCGTGTAAAAAATAAAAAAAGTTAGCTAAAACACATTTAAACAATGTCACTAATATTTATTTACTTCTGAGTATTAATGTATTAGTTCGCCTATTATAAAATAGCTAATACATTTATTACTTTATAATTTCAATAGATATAACAAATCTAGCAATAAAATAAGTAAACCTATTTAAGTCATTTACTTTGATTCCCAAAAGTTATTAATTGACTATATTAAGACCAAGCAAATTGAGTTAAATAAAATATATTTATTCAAACCGTAATATTACAAATTTAGTCAATATATATTTTTTGGAAAAAATGATGCAAAAAATATCATACTATCACTTGTATAATAAGTGATAGATAAATGAACGCGGTTTAAGAGAAATATCAGTGAAATATCGCTGAATATTTTTGAGAAAGATTTAAGGTAAGATGCAATATAAAAATATACTTATTAACGAAAGTAAATCAAGTAATTCTTAATACTTATTTTGATTAACCATATAATAAAAAAATATATTTTTTCTACAAGTACAAAACTCCATAGACTGGTAAGATAAGATTTAGCAAATACTATAGGTATTTATCATAGTTAACTTCCAGGCAGTTTGTGTGTAGCGAGAAATACATGTGAGCAGCAATCGAGATATTCAAATTGTGTAAATAAAAAGTCCACTTCCGTGGACCTTACTTGCTTTAACAGACTTTGATTCTTCAAAAGTATTATTCGAGGATATGATGATCTTGTTATTCAGCCCTGAGGTAAAACTAATTTACCGGACTTGATATGACTTAAAGCTGTTGACAAAGAATCACATTCCATACTATTCTCCGTTGTTTCTTGCTTCAGAGTTCTAATCTCTGTCAAATCTACTTATCTGACTATCTTTACAACCAAGATCGCGTTAGCGTGGATACATAGTAAAGTAAAGTTAAAAAATATTTATCTATGAAACAAGCTGTAAAGTTAGTTACTTCCGATCAGATAAGTAGCGATAGAAACTTAAATAATATCGATATAGACGCCTCCTCTAAAAGCACAAAGCAGTTATTTTGGCAATCCTTGACCATTCTTGCTTTGCAGATATGTTTAGCATTACCTGTAGGTCTAATTCTTTCCCATTTCAATATTGGTGGAATGGCATGGATATTTTCTGGGATAATAGCCGGCGTAATCGTTCTGCAAGTCAGTCGGATTTTTTATCAGCTTACACTTAAACCAAACCGGAGTGCTAGACATGTTGGTTTAGTCTTAGTAGGTTTGACCATTGGTTTCTCTGTAACTCAAAATAATTTAATTGGTGTTGTAACAGGAATTCCTATTTTTGTTTTTCTGACTCTTTTTTTACTCATAAGTGGTACTCTGATTGGTTACATTTATTCTCGCCTCAGTAAAACAAATTTATTAACAGCAATGCTAGCCACAGTTCCTGGAGGTGTTGGTGTTATGGCAGCTATAGCTGCAGACTATAATAAAAACGTTACACAAGTAGCATTAGTACAGGTTATTCGTGTGACCTCAGTAGTATTATTTATCCCAGCGATCGCAAGAATTTTAACAGATGATCACATCACCTCTCCAACAATTATTACAGCAGTAGAATTTATCACTTTTACACCTTCATATTTTGGTTTGTTTTTATTACTCTTAGTTGTAAGCTTAATTGCAGTTTATATTGCCACATTATTTAAAATTCCCGCAGCTCATTTTTTTGCAGCTTTACTGGTGGGAATAACATTTAATCCACTAATTCATAGTTTACATATCGCAACTGGAATTACTCACTTTGCATTACCGCCAATTATTCGTATCATTGGTCAAACGCTCCTGGGGATTACTATTGGCGAATATTGGGGTGAAAAACCAGATTTTGGTAAGAAAACTATTGCTTATGCTGTGATGTCAACTCTTATGACTTTATTTGCAGGTGCGATCGCAGCTTATTTTGCTATGCAATTAACGTCTTGGGACTGGTTAACTTGTATGTTAGTAACTGCACCAGGAGGCGCTGCAGAAATGATTTTGGTGGCTTTGACTTTAAATCATAATGTAGAAGTGGTAACCGTTGGTCATTTGGTAAGGTTAATTGCAATTAATAGTTCTTTACCTGTCTGGGTATTTTTATTCCGTCGTCTTGATCGTCAGCTTTCCGAAGCTGCTTAATTTGAGAATAAGTTATAAGTCAGAGCAGGAATTAAACCCGGAAAATATTAATCTTGCGGTTGAAAAAGTAGCTCCTTTTGGAGTAGATGTATGTAGTGGAGTTTGCAGTTTAGGTGATTTAGATGAGAGCAAACTCAGGTCTTTCTTCGAAAATTTAAATTTTTAGATTTAATTAAAAACCTGACGGAGCTAATTTCAGTTCTGCCAATTCTTATTGATTTGTTTGAAGACTTACAGCAGAATTCAGGAGTCAGAAGACAGGAGTCAGGAGTAGAATCTGCTTTATAACTGACTTTCAGTTTTTGAACTGTACCTCACTTAGTTGCAATCCGCTATAACTCAATAGTTTGTTGAATCGGTATCTTCACGACAAATTCAGTTCCTTCACCTAAATTAGAGTTACATGAGATGCTACCATGATGTTTTTCCACAACAATTTGATAGCTAATTGAAAGACCTAATCCCGTACCTTTACCAACTGGTTTGGTAGTAAAAAAAGGTTCAAATAACTTAGAGCTAACTTCTCTATCTATTCCTTGTCCATTATCTTTGATTTTAATTACTATCCAGTTTGATTTGAGCCGCTCAGTATAAATCCAAATTTTAGGTGAATGTACATTTATGGTGTGTTCGTTTAAGGCATCAATTGCATTACTAATCAAATTCATAAATACTTGATTTATTTGACCTGCGTAGCATTCAACTAAAGGAATATTGCCATATTCTTTAATAACATCTATTTCAGGACGATCTATATTTTCTTTCAACCTATTTGCTAAAATTATTAATGTGTTGTCAATCCCTTCATGGATATTAACTGCTTTAAATTCGGCTTCATCGACTCGAGAAAAATTACGTAGAGAATTAACGATTTCCTTAATACGCTCAGAACCTACTTCCATAGAATTCAGAAGTTTGGGCAAATCTTTTTGTAAGAAATCAACATCTATAGCTTCAACTTTAGCCTTAATTGTAGAATCTGGTTCGGGATATTTTATTTGGTAAATTTGTAATAATTCAATTAGATTTTGTGTATATTCTTTCGCGTAATCGAGATTACCATAAATAAAGTTGACAGGATTATTAATTTCGTGAGCAATCCCTGCGACCATTTGACCCAAACCAGACATTTTCTCTGTTTGAATTAACTGATTCTGAGTATTTTGGAGTTGTTCTAAAGTACCTTGTAGTTGTTGCATTTGTTGCAAAATAGTTCTATCGCGTCTAGCAATTTGTTCTACCATTAAGTTAAAACTATGTGCTAACTCTCCTATTTCATCTTGTGCGATTACCTCCGCTCGTGCTTGTAAGTCTCCCGTCGAAAAATCCTGAGCGGCTTTCTGTAAACACTTTATTGGATAGACAATCGCTCTTCCTAACAAGATTGCTAACCCAATGTCGATTGCCAATGCTATAATTGCAACCACCCCTTGAACAAACAAATTATCTCTGAGTAAAAGATTTAAATCTCTTTCTGGAGTTCCTCTGACTAAAACTGCTACAGGTTGTTTTGCAAAATTATTAATTGATTGTGCTGCTATAGTATAAGTATTATTTCCTACTTTTAAACGTGTAGTTGCTACTTGACCAGGTTTTTCAACAGCAAGTTTAAGTAAGAAATTATTTTCTAAAGGAACATTAAATCGATATTTATTATAATACTTTTCATTTCTTTGATTTAAATTTTTATCTCGATTTTCTCGATGTTGTCTCCTTTCTAAAGCGGCTGTAACAAGACTAAATTTTCCGGTGGATTGATGTAGATAAATAGCACTATAACCACCTCCAGTAGCATTAAGAATTTGTTTAACTATTTGTGACTGATGATTAATTACATCACCAGAAAGTAAAGCTCCTAAAACTTCCCCTGTCTTAGGGTCTTGTACTGGTGTAACAGTATAACGAATTAATATATCCTCGCCTTTTACTTCTGAAGGTAATGGTAAATCCCTTTGATATAGCTCTTTTTCGTTAATTATTTCAGTAGTTTTAATTTGTGTATTAGATTCCAAAACTTTACTGACCAAATTATTTGGATTGTATATTTCACCACTCTTATCAGTTTTGCCATTAACAATTACCCGTAAATCTTTTCCCACTAAAACAGCATCTTCAATCTCTCTGGCTGTAATTTCATTTTGGAGAATTTGTTTAACTTGTTTTTGCAAACTAGGATTTAAATTTCTTGAACCTTTACTTTCCTTGAGTGCATTAATAATAGCTATATTATCTGACTGACCGCGAAAACCAAATCCCATTTGGTTAATTTTGATATCATAGCTCATCTGGCTGACTATTAACTCAGATTTAGCCTGATGAAATAATATACTTTGTCCCCCAGTAACAATTAAAATTGCTCCGACTCCAACTAATCCAATAGTTGAAATAATTTCTGAAGCAAATAACCCAGTTAGCTGCTTGCGTCGAATCGGTAAATTATAAAACCAGCGGACAAGGAAACTCTTATGAGTCATAAACCATAAATCAAAAGTAAAATTAAATCAATTTAAAAATATATTTTTAATCTATTTATAAAGTATAAATTTTTAATATCAACCCCCAGTATCTATAGCTGTATATTTTTTTCAAATCCGGACTAAAGAGAATTTATCTGTTATTTCGATCTGCAGTAAATAGCTTTGGGAAAATATCTAGATTTTTTCGTTTTCATTACAGTTATTACTGATGCTCTTCCCATAGTTCCTTCGTAATAGTTACCCTGGATATAGGGAATGCATTTAGATACTAAATGAATTTATATTGGGATTGATTTATTTTTCTATCAATTCATGATTTGTAACTTTCCCAACGTCCCATATGTAATTGCATTTACCTAAAGCCCAAGTATTTTGAGTATTTTTTATGTCAATTGCACTACAAACTCCATTTACTTACAGAAAGCCAACTTTTTAATATAACCTTCAGTTTCTTTGATTGGCAAGGGATTTATAACCTATCGCCAGATTTAATACTTCCCGTTAATCTAGGTTAAGTTAAAACTAAAAGTTACATGGAGCTGCATCTGTCTCAGCATATGCATCTGAGCAAAAGATTGCTTTTGACTCAAAACTACAGAATTATTTTTTCTAAGCAGATACATATTCTTGAGATTTATTGGCTCCTATTCATACCATACATATATTTTTAGTTATGATTGCCAACATCCAAGAATTTGATACCCAATACTGGGTAAAAACTCGTGCATCTCTAAACCCCGAACAATCTACTTTTTTATTTTGGAATGGTTCGATATACGCATCTATCCCAGGGAAAAAGAGAAAACTATTGTTTAATCTTATAGGAGTAAGTGTCAGTCGGTGCATTCCCAATGCTGGTGGAGGATGGGATTATATTTCTAGGGAACTCAACTATTATTTACATCCAGTAACAAATGAAGTTTTGCGTAGGTGGGAAAATCCTTGGACAAGGGAAACAGTTCCAATTGTTCAAATTGTTAATAATCCAGTACAAGGATACTTTAAAGGCAAGTTTCCGGCTTATGTAGATGGTGACAGAACAACTTTTGCATTTGATATTTTTCCCACTTATCCTAATCCTTTAACCAAAGAACCAAAATTTGTTGAATATAGCCCCCAACCAACTTATGAAACAGCAGAATTTTTCAAACTCACAGTTTCTACTGCAGACTTACTTGATTTGAAAGTCAAGACTGTATCTAAACTTGAATTAAACTGGAACAGAACAGGTCAATGGCTTCCCTGGATGAGAATGGGAAAGTTCCCAGGCTACCTAATATATGCTGCTCGTGGCAAGAAAGCTAATGACTTTACACAGTTACCAAAAATATTGCAAAAGGAAATTAACACTCGTTGTCCGTCATACAAAGAAGCACCAAGTTCTCATTACAACGTTGAAGGAATGACAACGTCCGGAATTTACTTCAAGCAACATTTTAATGCTTGCTTTGATTCCCAAAATCAATCATATCCAAAAGCAGGGTAAGATTTCTTTGGTTGGTAATTGGTAATTGGTAATGAAAAATATGAGATGATTGAGTATAGCTTATTTGTAAACTAAGCTATTGATTTTAAATCTTTTAAAACCTCTGCAGCAGATTGATATCGCTCGGAAAAGTGGTAGCATATCATCTTATCCAAAATCATTGCCAATTCATCACTCACTTGTACATTCTGTCGCCAAAAGATATTTCCTGTGTCTCGATCTAGCGTCAACTCCTGTGGAAATATTCCTGTTAATGCTTGAATGCCAATCATACCCACAGCATATATATCACTCGCCAAGCGGGGATGTCCGGCAAATTGTTCTGGTGGTGTATATCCCCTAGTCCCAATTGCAACTGTAGCTAATTCTGTTTGTTCTGCGTCTAGCGGCTGCATTTTCTTGACTGCGCCAAAGTCAATCAATACTAAACGGCGATCTAATTTATTTCTGATTATATTACTGGGTTTGATATCTCGATGAATCACTCGGTGTTTGTGAATGAAATTGAGAATTTCCAAAATTTCTATCAACATTTCAATTACAGAGATTTCGTTCCACATCCGATTACTTGTCGATAATTCAGTTTCCAAGGATTGACCTCGAATGTATTCTTCTACTAGATAAAATTCTTGGTTTTCTTCAAAATATGCTAGTAATTCTGGAATTTGAGGATGTTTACCTACAGTCTCCAAAATTTCAGCTTCAGCATCAAATAATCTTCTCGCAACTTGTAAAAATCTTGTATCTCTGCGTGCAGGCATTAGTTGCTTGACCACACAAGTTGGATTTCCAGGACGTTGGGTATCTTTGGCTAAATAAGTACAGCCAAAACCACCTTGACCGAGTATTCTTTTAATTTCATATCTTTGGGAAAGTAAAGAAGGTGGAGAAGAAAAAGACCTAGAATAAGCAGGACTGATTTGCGAATGCGGCTTATCTAATAATTCATCTTCTTGTCCAGATTTTTCTTGTTGTTTAGATATTTTTGGTTGTTTAGATTTATCTTCTTGTTGGGCTATGTCTTGAACTGCAGAATTTTCTTTGAGAAGAAGATCTAATTGTTCGATAGCTTCCTTTTGTTTCGCAACTTGTAGAATAATTAATTTAGTTTGCTGCTGCACTTGGTAATTGATATAAGTCATCATACCAGCACTAGAAATTACTAAAGCGAGAGCAGGGGGTATTATAGGTATCCAAATTGCTTGTAAAAATGCTAGATAACAAATTCCCACCAAAGCAGCAAAAACTATACTCCCACACACCGATAAAATAATTGGATTTCTCAAGCGCCACCCAAAAAAAGCACCCATCGCCGCCCACAACCATATCCATATCACCTCAAGTTGCTCGGGTAAATAACCAATCAAAGGACGATGATCCAACGCAGTACTAATTAGTTGACTTGCAATTTGAGCGTGAATATATACTGAAGCAGTTGAATATTGTGGTTCTTCAGAATTCGTGTAGGGAGTGTAAACAGAATTGTCTTGGTTGCGGTCTGTAATACCGATAATTACCAATCTATCTTGAATAATACTAGGTTTAACTCCATTTTCGAGAATATCAGAAAGACTTACTGTCTGGACAAATTTATCGAGACGGCGATCAAGATGGCGGTAATTCAATAATATTTGGTGACCTCTGGAATCAAGATTTTTATAGCCACCGGAATTTACTGTTAATCCTGGTAATAAAATTTCACCTACTTGAAATGGTTCAACTTCGTAATCAATACCTTCTTCTTTCAGATAGTCAATCGCCAATAAGGTTGCAAAGGAGTATTCTGCTTTACATTGATTCTCTGAAGTTTCAGATAAATCGATTTTGGAAGTTAGTAAACTGCGACGAATTGTTCGATCTGCGTCGGGAAGTAGATCGTTAAAACCTATATTTACTTCAGGAAAGTTCGGTGGTGGGGGAATTTCCTCTTTAGTTTTAGTTCTGTGGGTACAAGCAGTAATAAGATTTTCTATATTTTGACCAGAAGCTAAATTTTTTTGTTGTGGGCGCAGGATATTTAAACCAATGATACGTGGTTTATGGGACTGTATTTTCTCTAACAACTTATTAATCAAGTCGTCGGAAAGGGGATTTGAATAATTTTGACGATCCTTACCGTCAATACCAACTATCAATAGTCGTTTGTCAACAGGTTCAGATGGACGAATGCGCAGCATTTGGTCGTAAGTATTTAATTCCCAATCTTCCAACCATCTGATTTCTCTTATTCCTAATATTAAAGCTGCTACTCCAGCACTACCAATTGTAAGTAATCCCAAGTACTCGATCGCATTTCTATTGCGATCTAAGGATTTTATGGAAGTAATACCTAAGTTTTTCTGGCTTAGGTTGGTGTGCTCGCTACCCTGGTATCTCGAAGCACGATGAGAATCACTTGGTGGGGGCAAAAAAAAGAAATTGTGTAAACGTAAAGGATTTTTTTTACTTGTCAATACAGCACGAATTTTTTTGAACATGCTGATAATTAATGGTATAAATTACGACTTTGCGTTGAAAGTATGTTTAGAGATTTAGGATACTTTATCTCCGAATACATTATTTATTCTTCGTCAATTTTCATGTTCTGACCTAACTTAATAATACTGTAACTGATGTTTGCTGAAATAATTGCTTTGCCAACACCACAAGGTCATAATAGTAGAGATATAGATTTTGCTTCAAAGCTGACAGGTAAGAAGGGCAAAGAAACAGGAAATATTCTCAATCAAATATATAAGCACAAAAAATTCTTCTATCGCTAAGTATTTCCAGACACAAACATAGCCAGAAAATATATGGATAGAAGAATGAAATCTTGAAACTAATATGACTGAGATTAACTATTTAGTTTTATCAAAAGCCATAATTACCCCGAGTTCATATAATTTAGGTTAAATTTATGTCTCGTCATTTATCACTTGTTATTTATATTTTGTTTTATTTCAAGTGACAAATGACCAGTGGTGCACAACCATTAAAGAATTTTTTCCAAGTATTTAAAATCCCGCTGTACCTCTTTTTGTAAACTTTTATTTTTCGGGTCGGCTTTGAGAGCTTTTTTAAGATAGATTCTCGCTTTAAGTAATTTTCTTTGGGCAATTAGTTGTTTTGCCCACATTTGATAGCAAATAGCCTGCCACTGACGAACTTCTGCATCTTGTGGTAAACGCTGTACTAGAGCTTCCACTAGGGCTGTAGCCTGGGGAAAACGTCTTTGTTTTAAGAATTGCAGTAATTGTTTGTAAGTTTTCCACTTGAGTCGATTTTCAGTTTCAGAAAGGTTGGGAGGCTTTGTTCTTGACTTGTTCTTGGTTTTTACTTTTTCCTTCGTTGATACCTCTTTGCCATTAGCTTTATTTTCCGAATATATTGAGTTTGCCTGAGAAGAAGAGGTTTGCTGTTGATGTGTTTTATGTGGTGGTACCACTTTTAACAGCAACTTGTATGCTTCAGTAACGGCAATAAATTTTTCTTTTGCTCTTTTATCATTGGGGTTTGTGTCAGGATGATATCGCTGCGCCAAGCGCCGATAAGACGATTTAATCTCACTAGCGGAGGCTCCTGACCTTAAACCTAATAAACGGTAGCAGTCTACAACATCCATTGGCTGTTAGCTATCTTTACTTCGAAACGGCAATTAGCTACAAGCTTAAAACAATCAGGTGATAATCATATAGATTATTTTTTTTCTTGAAAGTTCGTAATTAACAATTATGAGTAATAAGTAATGAGTAATAAGTAACAAGTAAGAAATACTTAGTGTTGTTTGTGTACTGTAAAAGCGTGCCTTAAACTGACAACTGGTAACTGGCAACTGTTAACTGATATTACTGTTAACTAATATTAAAGCGTGCTATTAAACTCATAGAGACGCACCTTAGCACGTCTCTACATCAAACCCGAAGACCAAGAATATTTGGATTTTGGGTAAAATAATATTTACGGACGATCTTCAATTACTTTGTCAATCAAGCCGTACTTTTTTGCTTCATGAGCAGACATAAAGAAATCGCGATCCATATCTTTCTCAATCTTTTCGATCCCCTGACCGGTATTTTGAGCGTAAATACCATTGAGTTGGTGACGAATTCGCAGAATTTCTTTTGCTTCAATTTCAATATCAGTGGCTTGTCCGCGAGTTCCACCAGATGGTTGGTGAATCATAATTCGCGAATGTGGTAGCGCTAAACGCTTACCTTTGGTACCAGCAGCTAGCAAAAACGACCCCATCGAAGCGGCTAAACCAACACAAATTGTTACCACATCTGATTTAATGTGTTGCATAGTGTCGTAAATTGCCAAGCCGGAGGTAACAACACCACCGGGAGAATTGATATAAAGAGAAATATCTTTACCCGGATCTTCTGAATCTAAGTAAAGCATAATAGCGATAATTTGGTTCGCGACTTCATCATTAATGTCTCGTCCCAAGAAAATAATGCGTTCCCTTGCGAGACGATCGTAAATTTCAATCCATTGAGTGTATTGTCCTCCCGGCATCCGGTATGGAACTTTAGGAACGCCTATAGGCATTTTTGCTACTCCGTTTTTATAATAATGAATTTGGTGTTTTCGACCTGCAAGTTATTTATTTAGATCACTCCTGCTGGTAGGACGGGATCGGCAACTTCTTCTTTTTCGAAAACTTTATCGATTAAACCGTACTCCACTGCTTGATGGGGGGTCATGTAGAAAAGACGATCCATATCTTTCTCAATTTTTTCGTAGGACTGTCCGGTTGTTTCAGACAAAATATCAATCATTGTCTTCTTGTTTGCCAAAACTTCCTTTGCCCGAATTTGGATATCCGTTGCTTGTCCTTGGGCGTAACTCTTTGGTTGGTGAAGGACAATGGTCCCATGGGGCAAACTGGCGCGACAACCTTTAGTTCCTGCACCTAAAAGCATTGCTGACATCCCCATAGCCGAACCAATACAAATGGTATGAATTGGTGGCTTGGTATATCTCATTGTGTCATAAATTGCAAACGCTTCGGTTTCAAAACCCACTGGTTCGCCACTATAACTGGAAGTACCAGTAGAATTGATATAGACTTTAATTGGTTTCTCTGGATCGTCAGACTCTAAGTACAGCAATTGAGCTATTATTAGTTCCGTGACAGCAGGCACTAATGGCATGCCAAGATAAATAATTCGCTCCTTCAATAACAAAGAAGGTAGGTCTGGTGGGGGGGTACGGTTCGGATTATCCGCGTAGTAGGGGGCTTGCACAGCCTTGATGGGGGAAGTTTCCATAGCAACTGTTGCCTGAATAAATGCCGTTAACTGTAATACATACTAGCGCGACGCCAGCTTTGGTGGAGGTGTGGATTCCTGCTACTTTTAAAATTTGTTAGATTTTCTTCTTTTTTTATAGTTAAATTTGGATTGGGGAATGAGAAATTGGGGATATTAACGCGTGCTCCTGCAGGTGAATCGTAAGGATGAGAAACTAAATTCTTCTTCCAGACCCTAAGTTAGTTTCTCTTAACGACAGATTGTGAATATTATTAACGTATTTTTTACATAAAGTTTTTCCGTAGTGCTGATATCGCACTATGAAGTTATTTATGAATACGTATTGTGCCAACAATAGGAAGTTTGGGTTATGAAGGTTAGCTTGGAGCCGGTGTTGAGTGATGCGAGTTTAGATGCCAATCAGCAAAATTCTCAACGTCAGTTGGCTGTTTCTATTTCTGCTGAGCCTCAAAGTTTAGACCGTAATGTCCCCCTGAACCTATGTTTGATTCTTGACCATAGTGGTTCAATGACGGGGCGACCTTTGGAAACTGTAAAAAAAGCTGCAAATCGCTTAGTTGATCGACTCAAAGTTGGAGATCGCTTGAGTGTAATTGCTTTCGACCATCGAGCAAAAGTCCTAGTTCCAAATCAAGCAATTGAAAGTCCTGAAAAGATTAAACAGCAAATTAACCGTTTAAGTGCAGATGGCGGTACCGCAATTGATGAAGGTTTACGTTTGGGAATAGAAGAATTAGCAAAAGGAAAAAGAGAAAGTATTTCCCAGGCGTTTTTGTTAACTGATGGTGAAAACGAGCATGGCGATAATCACCGGTGTTTAAAGTTTGCTGAGCTCGCAACTAGCTACAACTTAACTTTGAATTCTTTCGGGTTTGGCGATAACTGGAACCAAGATATTTTAGAAAATATTGCTGATGCAGGGGGTGGTAGTTTATCTCATATCCAAAAACTCGACCAAGTCGAGGAAAAGTTCAACCAAATGTTTGATCGAATTCAAACTGTGGGTTTAACAAATGCTCATTTAAGATTTTCTTTAATGCCTAGGGTGCGGCTAGCCGAACTCAAACCGGTTGCGCAAGTCTGTCCGGATACAATTGAATTGCCAGTACAACCAGAAGCTGATGGTATTTTTTCTGTTCGTCTGGGAGACCTGATGAAAGATGTAGAACGGGTAGTATTGACAAATATCTACTTGGGGCAGTTTCCTGAAGGCAAAAATACTATTGCTAAGTTACAAGTAATTTATGACGATCCATCGAAAAATGAAACTGGTATAAGTTCTGATATTATTTGTATAGAAATTAATTCAACGTCCGCTTATCAGCCTGTAGTTGATTCGGAAGTACAAAAACATATTTTGGCTTTGGGCAAATACCGACAAACGCAGTTGGCAGAAACGAAACTGCAAGAAGGCGATCGCGCTGGTGCTGCAACTTTACTACAAACTGCAGCTAAAACTGCTTTACAAATGGGAGATACCGGGGCAGCTACTGTTTTACAAACATCTGCAACTCGCTTGCAAGCAGGAAAAGAATTGTCTGAATCTGATCGCAAGAAAACTAGAATTGTCTCAAAAACAACGTTACAAGATTCATAGTTTCAGTAACTATAACTTCAGAATCCATAACTTTAGGATTCATGAATTTAAGACTGGTAGCCTTAGGGCCAAGCAAGGGATTGGTTGTAGTACCGATCCCATTATTTTAGGTAATTTGAGATTTATAGCAACGAAAACCTCGTTTAGGACATCGTAATTTTGGTTTAAAGGGAACAGGGAACAGAAAAATGTCCTAAAAATTGTGGCAATTGGGATATAAAATAACTAGCCCGTGAGCAAAGGCTTAGGTATTATCACTCTTAACAATGTATTTTTTGTAGAGCTATATTCTAAGCATGTTTGGCTCTGTTCTATTCACTTATCTTTGAATTTGTAATTATTTATCGTCTTTCAACATCGTGGATACCATGCAATATCGGTAACACGGACATCAATGACTCTTACAAATTTAACGTTCCAAAATTTAAACACCCATTTTTATTGACTTAGAGGAAAAGGATTTATTTATGCTGCGTCGTCTTTTATTCGCTTCTGCATTAATTTTGGTAAGTACAACAGCGTTCACTTCTGAAGCCAAAGCTCAAACTGCTACTACAGGTACTGTGGAATTCAGTGGAGTAGTTGGTGGTGCTTGCACTTTTAGCGATCCTGTTGCTGGTATTCTTGTACCCAACACAACAGGCGATGCTTTAGGTAGTGATTCTAGTAATCCTGAGTATTCTGAAGGCTCTGAGGCTACGATTGATATTAACTGTACTACTGGTGCAACTTTGAGTATTGCCGAACCAGTTGCTACTGGCGATCCACTCACCGGTGCTACTTTGTCCGCAAATGCTACAAGTAGTAATTTAGGTCTGGATTTTGCTTCTGATGGTAGTGGTGCGAAAAATACTATTGCTAGTGGTGAGCAAGATACAATTAGAGTAAATATGTCGGCGAGTAATGGTGCTAATCTGGATCCTGGTACTTACAGTTATGAAGTAGTTATTACTGCCACTCCTTAAGCTTAGAAAAAATAGCAGTCTTGTGTCCATCCGAGTCTGAATCCTTTGGATGGAACAATAACTGCAATTATAGGAAAATATAAATTTTATTTCAGGAATGCTACCATATAACGTTCCTGAAATTTGGTTTTTGCGTATTAAAAAAACTTTGGTTTTTGTGATTTCAAAAACTAAATTCTGTGTTAAGAATAAACGGAAAGTTATGCATAAATATCTAAGAATTAAGCGAAATGGTAAGTCGTTTATTACTAATTTCGGTTTTGACACTAGCAGTTAATTTCGTAGAATCTCACATTGCATTAGCTGAAAATTTTACTTCGCATTTATGCAGTTTTAGTGAGAAAAATTCTGGTACTTTAGTTCCTGAGACTGGAATGCATTCCACTAGACTCGTGAGTTTCGAAACAGCTGGTGGTTCCCCAACAGAAATCTCTATCACCTGTAAGCAAGCTGTAAATTTCAGTGTATTAAAGCCAATTCAGCTTGCTGGTCCTGCAATTGAACCGACATCTACCTTTGTCAGGGTGGAAACATCTTCTGGAAAATCAATCAGTTCCGATGAAATTTCTACTCTCTCTTTACCAATGGGAACAACTACTTTGCTGTTTAACTTAGCAATCGATGGAGGAAAGCCTCTTCCAGCAGGAAATTATAGATATGGTTTTAAGTTTAATGTTGTCAGTTCTGAATAAATATGATTTGCAATAAGATTCTAGAAAATAAAATTTTAGGAAATAAGATTATAGACAAGCAAAAATTAGGTAATAAGGGCAATAAACTCTTTGTTCAAGTCATTACTTCTGTTTGTCTATCTGCTTTAACTGTATTTCCTAACCTCGCTAAAGCTCAAGTCGGAGTTTCGCCGTTAATAATACAAAGTGAAGCCCGACGGGGACAAGCTCAAGGAATGATTACAATTAAGAATACTGGCAATACTCGTAAACGAGTACGTCTATATGCTCAACCTTTTACCTATAGTCGTGACGCCGGTTTTCAAATATTGAAATCTAGTCCGAACGATCTCACCCCATATCTGCAATTTTCACCTCGAGAATTAACTATTCCACCAAATACGCGACGTCGAGTGCGTTTATATACTCGCATGCCTCCAAATTTACCTGACAGAGAATTAAGGGCTGTGGTCTTTAATGAAACACTGAAACAGACTAAAGATGGTGATGGAAATAATGTTGCGTTAAAAACCCGAATTGGGGTCACTGTATTTGTTGCTAATGGAGATATTGCATCAGAATTAAAGATAGATAAAGCTGGCTTCAATCGCAAGAAAGAGCAAATTCAACTTTTGGTTAGTAACAAAGGTAATGAGACTGTTAGACCCAAAATACGTTGGAAATTAAGTCACGGAAAGACTACAATTCACGCTGACGAAACAAGAAAAAATTTTGTAATTGCACAAAGCGATCGCAATATATTGTTAAATTTTCCTGCTAAAAAACAACTCGCTCCTGGTATTTATCAACTAAGTGGAAACTTGGAATGGAAAGAAGATGAAGATGTTCGGAAGCTACCCTTCAATGTAAATGTTACTATTCCGACTTCAGATGCAGTTAAATAAATCTATGATTTAACAATAAGCAATTAAATAATATTATTGTTAGTCTCAGTGTATTTTCGGGAAAGCTATTGATGTAGAGGAGGCATTGCATGGCAATGTCTCCTAATTTATGAAAAATTTTACTTACAAAAAATAAGTATACTGTGAAATATAGGTTATATCGTTTTGGTTATTACTTAATTACTTTTCTACTCCTGAAATATTATTTGTTTTATTTACCAGTTAGGGCTAATGCTTTAATTGTTAATGTCAAAAAATCATCTATACAGACTTTAGTCCAATTACTTAAAGAATCAAAGAGGAACTCAAAAAATCGCTCCGATTCTGTTCGCGATCAATATCAAAAAAAAACTTTGGTGCAAAGACTTAAAGACACCAAAAAAACTCCTGTAGCAAAAATAAATCTATCAGAAATAAGGGAACAAAAGGAAGAACTACTGAGTAATATAACTTGGGTGCAATTGCTTAAGGATTTCCAAGAAATGAATGTATTCCCCGTCGGTATAAATGTAGGGGTACGCAATGGTAATCGCAGTATTTTGATCCGGGGAGCGGAGGATGGGGAAAAAGCTGTTAACTTTAATAATTGGTTGATTCCCTATGATGCTGTTGTCGATGTATTGAATATAGATATTACAACTTTGTCCGACGGTCAGTTGGAAGCGCGTTCTCCTGGAGTTGTGATTCGAATCGATCCGAAAAAACTTACTAGCGATAAAGAGTTAGGACTCGTATTTTCTATTGGACAGATAAGAAGACTGTTTGGAGTTGATGCAGAATTTGATATTAATGAATATGCAATTATTTTAGAAGTACCTTGGAAAAATGGTTCTCGACGTGGAGTTACAGACCAAGAAGTTCCTATAATTTTTGATGGTTTACCGAGTTTCAAAGCAAAAAATTTTAATCTGACAGCGATCGAACAAAGAATAGACGCAAGCGGTAGGGGTAATACTTCGACATCATTGCGAGGAGATTTCCTTGCTGTGGGTAGCGCTTTTGGTGGTTCGTGGTTTGTGCGTACTGACCAAAGAGATTTAGAAAATCAAAGCAGTTGGAGAATTTCTGAAGCGCAGTTTTTACATCAAACAGATAAAGTAGATTACTTTCTTGGTTCTCAGTCAACTTTTTGGGATACCAGAAGTGGAAATAGGTATTGGGGTTTTACCTATATTCAAAGACAGGGTTTCACACCACTAAAGCCTTTTGGTGGAGGTTTTTCATCACCTCGTCAACGTCTGCAAGCGGATGAAATTGGACGTACTATAACTGGTGAAGCAGAACCAGGAACTTTAGTTCAGTTGGTTAGAGGTGTAAGTAATATTATTGCTGAAATATTGGTGGATTCTTCTGGTATTTACCGTTTTGAGAATATTAAGACAAAAGGTAATTCCTTCAATAAACTCCGCGTTTTTTTGTATCCCCAGGGACGATTAACAGCTCGACCAGAAATTCGGAATGCAAGCTATTCAAGCTTACCAGGACAAATTCCCGTAGGTGCTTCTGCTTGGGTATTCTCTGGTGGTTGGGATAGAGAATTTGCGGAAAACAGTTTTTTGGGATTTGGCGAACTTACTGATTTTAGTGGTGCAGTCGCTAGACGTTGGGGCGTTTCTGACAATTTTACGGTTGGTTTGGGTGGAGTATACGACAATTCAGCTAAAGGTTTAGCAGAAATTTTTTATCTTCCCGATGGTTTCCCCTTAAAAGTTGCGATTTCGGCTTTGATGGGTAATGAAGCTGATATAGTTTCTGACATTCGCTTTAATCCCTCTCGTAACTTATATGCAAGCTTCACTAGCGATCGCTTATCCAATCGTTTTAATGTAAATTGGCGCTTGGGAAGAGGTTTGAGTTTATTTGCAAATACTTCCAGCCAGAGTGGAACTGCTTCTGGCGTACAACTAAATTTTAGCGGCAAACATTTCTATACATTTGCCCGTGCAAGCATAGATACAGAAAATCGGTTTCGTTGGAATTGGTTACAACGTTTAGGTAATCTCAAATTAACCCAACGTGGAAATGAAATTGGTACTTTCTCAGAATTGACCTACAACTTATCAAATAACAGCAGTTTTTTAAATACCGGTAATTCTTTTTTATTAAATTACGAAACCCGCAGTCGCAATCGCAATGATAATTTGTTAACTCTAGGATGGCAATATCGTTCTCAAGAACGTGCTAGGGATGGTAATTACCGTTGGGAAGGACGATTGGGCTATGGTATTGGCTCCCAGGGTAATGGTTTAATCGCATCGTTAGGTACCACCGTATTACCAGGAATTATGTTACGGGCTCGATATGAAGGAGTGTCTTTAACCTCAGATACATCTAGTTTTAAAATTGATTTAGTTTCCAGTTTAAATTTGCAAGGTGGTCTCAGCCCAGGGGATCGGCGCTCTAGAGACTTACGTACTCAGGGTGGTCTGTTAGTGAGACCATTTTTTGACAAAAATAATAATGGAAAGCGGGACAAAGGAGAAAAAATATATACTGAAACATCAGAATTATTACTTGCTGTAAATAATCGTCCCCTTAAAACCTTACGACCACAAATTAGTAGCGATCGCATTAGTATACGTTTAGTTCCAGGTAGTTACAGATTGGATTTAGATCCTGCAGGTTATCCTTTAGATTGGCAATCAGAAAAAAATGCTTTCGCGGTTGATGTGGTTGCAGGTAGTTATACGTCTGTGAATTTACCCTTAGTTCGTTCCTATAGTCGGTCGGGTATAGTCACAAATCAAACAGGTGAACCTGTCGCAGGAGTTAGAGTAGAAGTGATCGCAACTAGAGATCCTAACAAACGCAAATTTTCTGTTACTAATACTGCTGGAGTTTATTATCTGGAAAGATTACAACAAGGTGAATATAAATTATTGGTCGACGATCAACTTGTAGACACTCTTAAAATTGAAAAATCCTCAGAACCATTCCAAGAACTTAATTTACAGATATAGAAAATATTTGTCAGTTATTAGTTAACAGTTAACAGTTATCAGGAGCAAAATATTGGTTAGTTTCTGGAAGTTTTTCTGACATACCTAATTGCTTGTCGCCTATTGCTTATCACTAATCCCCAATAACGATTATGATAACCTATTTGCAATCAGCAATAATAAGGGTATTTTAAATGACAAAGCTGCAGATTGGGTTATTGTTTGGCGGTTGTTCTGGAGAACATGAAGTTTCAATAGTTTCTGCAAGAGCAATAAATGCGGCTTTAAATGCAGAACGAAATACTGATAAGTACGAAATATTGCCATTTTACATTCAAAAAAATGGTGTTTGGCAAGGAAATGAAATTGCAAATCAGATTTTAGTTTCAGGTCAAGCCTTAGAAAAGCCGAACGCAACAAATATTAATACAAAATCCAGTTTGTGGGAATTTCCACCCCAAGCCTCAGAAGTAGATGTCTGGTTTCCCGTTCTCCATGGTCCCAATGGTGAGGATGGTACGATTCAAGGCTTACTAACTTTAATGCAAGTTCCTTTTGTTGGTTCTGGAGTTTTAGGCTCGGCTGTAGGAATGGATAAAATTGCGATGAAAACAGCTTTCGCTCAAGCTGGACTCCCACAGGTTAAGTATATGACCTTAACGCGATCGCAAATTTGGTCTAATCCCTGTGTGTTTCCTAAACTCTGCGATGAAATTGAAAATTATTTAAACTATCCCTGCTTTGTTAAACCTGCAAATCTTGGTTCTTCGGTGGGGATCGCAAAGGTGCGATCGCGTCAAGAACTAGAAACAGCTCTCGACAACGCTGCTAGTTACGACCGTCGAGTGATTGTTGAAGCAGGTGTTGTTGCTCGGGAAGTAGAATGTGCTGTTCTAGGTAACGATAACCCTAAAGTCTCTGCAATCGGAGAAATATCTTTTGAAAGTGATTTTTACGACTACGAAACAAAATACACTCAAGGCAAAGCAGACTTATCGATCCCAGCAGCACTTCCAGACACAATCAGCAATCAAATCCGGGAAATGGCAATTAAAGCATTTGCAACCGTTGATGCTTCTGGTTTAGCGAGAGTTGATTTTTTCTATGTCGAAAGCACCGGTGAAGTATTAATTAATGAAATTAATACCTTCCCAGGATTTACTGATACCAGTATGTATCCTAGACTATGGGGATATAGCGGCATACCCTTTCCTGAATTAGTAGATAAATTGATTGAATTGGCACTGGAAAGACATAAAACCCCGGAAATAGAAGCATTGATAAATTAAATCTGTAAAAAAACACCTAATTACCCCAAAATTATGTTTTTTTGAGATAATTATTGAAATATTGCGATCTAATTATCTCAGAAAAATTATTGAATCTGCAATTTAAGTACGGATACGTATTTATCGCCTACTCGATTAAAATTACAATTTAGAGGGGCTTATAAATAGTACAAATCTGAAAATAATTATGGAAAACACTCAGAATGTACAGAATCAATCATCCCAAGTACAAACACCCAAACCCGAACAGAAAACAGCTAAATTCAAACTAATTTCTTCTGGGAATATTCTGATACAGACATTTGTTAAATATCATTGGCTGTTTTTAATTGGATTTCTAGGAGTATTCATCGGTGGTGCTACTATCTCTTTATACAGTTTGACCCATGTTGAACTACTAAAAAGTGAACAAGTAGATAGAGTTACAGTTGAATTAGAAGAATCAATTAAACCAACACGCCAAGAAGTTAATCCGGTTCCTTTATGGATGGTAGCAGCAATTGCTTTTAGCTGTGCGAGTGGATGTTTGTTGTTATGTCGATGGCTTAATGGTCCAGTTAAACCCAAACAATATATAAGATCGAAGGTTCGCGATCGCAAACCTGCAGCAAAACCCCATGAATCTGTTGCACAAAATAATTCTTCCATAAAGAAGAAGAAAAGAAAATTTGTGCGATCGCCGCAGACAGAAATACCGCAAACTAACCCATATCGCAATCGTGCTACCCAAATATCATCAATGAAGCGGGTACCGAGTCAGAAGAAACCCATTGCAGCTATTCTTCCACCACAGTCAAAAAGTGTTTTTCCTAAAACCCAGGGACTTAACACTAAGCAATCCTTAGCCAACCAAGTAGACTTACGCAAAGAGAATTCTTTGTTAAATTTTCTACAAAAAAGTAATCTTTCAGCAAAATAAAGTCTTGCACCTTGAAAGTTTTTTACTTCAAAAGGTCGCAAAATAATTAAATAAGGGGGTTTTCCTTAGCTGATTTTTCTATATCTACTAGGGAATATCGGGGGTTCTATTTGTTTAAAATAGTTTGTTTTAATGGTTTTGTTTTTTAATAATTGTGTTTACAGTGCTACGCAATTAGGTCAGGATATTGATGGGCCCTGTTTGTCCTACGGACACGCGCTTAACCTGCGGCGTCGTCGGAGGAGCTGAGCACTCTAGCTTAGCTGGGCTACTACGGAGCCGCTACCTACGGATCCGCTAACGTCGTAGACGCGCTAAAAGCTGTGAGTCGTAAACATTTGCTCGCCCGTAGGGGGCGGTCTGTTTTAACTTTTGTTAGCAAAGCAAAGCTATTTTGACTTTTCCGTATCTAGCTCAATCCAATTGGATTTATTGTAAGTGGTTCAATTTCCGGGTGGTACCACTGATGCTGATGTCTTTCGGCAACAAAAGGTATAATAAAAAACTGTAAAGGATTACCTTTTTTGACGTTTATTCTAATTCCAGAATAGGGACGTCTTTTATCAGAACCCTGACCGCTACGACCAATAAACCGTTGACCAATAGCAACTTTACGAACTTCTGTTCCAGATTCTGTGAAAAAAGTTTCGGTCAGTTCTGCTCCTTCCTCACGTTGACGACGCAAGCTAAACCCACTACCACCACAAACAATCCAATTGAGATTGGAATCAGCGTGACCAGTATCTAGGGTCTGAAGGTGTTCAAAACAGTGAGCGTGACCGTTAAGAATTAAGTCTACTATTGGACTTTGTGAGGGTAAGCAACCAAGTTTTTCAACCACATTATCTAAGACTTTACGCAAACGATGACGAACAGCCAAAGTTTGTGCTTGTCCCCATTTTGTTGCTTCTGTAACATAGGGTGGATGGTGAAAGTAAATGATTCGTCCCCGGACTGCTCGATCTTCCCAAGATTTAATTAATCTTTCCTCTAACCAATGAAGTTGTTCGAAGTCGATGATTTTACTTTTATTGTGATTGAGTTGTTTGTCGAGATCCATTTTGATCTCATCTAATTGCTCTAACTTAGCATTGAGATCGTCAATTTTTTCGGCTTCCTCCGGAATGTAACCCTTAAGTATGCTGATGGTTGCAATGATTTGCTGTTGTTCTTGTTCTACTTTTAATCTCTCTGTAGCTAAAAGTCTACGCTCATCATGTTCTGATTGGCTGTGAATCTCATTCACATTAGCCGGTGTTAAAGGTTCGTTAAAAGTACTGGAATCAAGGGCAAAAAAATCAATTCCCCTATAGCGGAAAGTATAATAACGGTTAGGCAAACGGGTAAATTCGCCCGGTACATAGCGCAAACACCTACCGAAATCAGTTTTACCAGTATAATGGGAATTTAAATGATATTCTAATTTTTCCTGAGAATTAAATCGTTTTAAGTAGTCGATAAAAGCCCGTGCGTAAGCATCCCCCTTATAGGAACTATTCCAACTCAAATCTAAATCTTTATAGCCAAAAAACCGACGTAAAGGGAGAGTGGCTCCAGCTAACAAACGATAAAAAAGCGGCACTTCATAATAGTCATGATTGCCGGGAACTGGTAAAAAGGGTTGATTAAAAGTCATATTATCGTAGGAAATGTGTTCGTAGTTCTCACCACCTACTAAAAATTCCCGGTAAGGCTTAATAAAGTTCTCTGGGTAATAATCGCGAGAACCTACCAGGTACATTACGTCCCCGGTATGTAAAACAAAACTACATTCATCCCGATGGGGAAGCATCAATTCAGCTATTTTCCTCTGGGGATTATGAGTTCGGTGCGGTCCAGAACCACTATCACCAATTACTAAAAACGAAAATTCCTCGCTTTCTTCTTTCCCGTCATCAATAACCATACTGGTTTGGTCAATTGAGCGAGAGACAATGCTCGGGTGCGACCAACGCACCCGTTCTTTCATCTTTTGAATTTTTACTGCAATTGAAGGTTCTGTGATAACTTTCATTTTGTTTCGGTTGATGTGTATTCGGCTAATCTCTCTGGCTAATCTTTTAGCTAATACTTTTGACTAATATCTATTCTGTTGCAGTATGTTTACTTGATATACAAATGATGCGTGACTGAAAAGTTCCAGAAATTATTTCCAGAAATTAGTTCCAGAAATTATAATTTACCAATCGCGGGCCGACTCTTAACCATGATTGTACCTGAGTATTATTAAGTTTTGTCAATTTAACGATAACCAGCAGCTTGCAGATGAAACAACTTTGCATATAGTCCTTGTAGCTGCAATAATTCTTCATGAGTTCCTTCTTCGATAATTTCTCCAAACTCAATGACCAAAATTTTGTCAGCCATCCGCACAGTAGAGAAACGATGGGAAATTAAAAACACCATCTGACTTTTAGTGCTAGTGCGAAAGTGATTAAAAATCTCAAACTCTGCTTGGGGATCCATGGCTGAGGTCGGTTCATCTAAAACTAAAATTTCAGCTTTACTGCGCATAAAAGCTCGAGAAAGGGCTATTTTTTGCCACTGACCACCAGAAAGTTCTTGTCCTCCTTTGAACCAACGACCTAACTGGGTACGAAAACCTTGGGGTAAATTTTTAATAAAAGGTCGCGCCATTCCCATTTCCGCAGCTACTTCCCAACGGCTTGAATCTTCAAGATTCTCCACTTCACCGACGCCAATATTTTCGCCAACTGTAAATTGATAGCGGACAAAATTTTGGAAAATCACACTGATGCGTTGTCGCAGTACCTCCACATCCCATTCTTGTAAGTCCAAACCATCCAGTAAAATTCTGCCGGACTCGGGATTATATAGTCGAGTTAATAGTTTAATTAGAGTAGTCTTTCCGGAACCATTTTCACCCACAATAGCTAGTTTTTCCCCCGGTTGGAGATGAAAGGAGATATTTTTTAAAGCCGGTTTAGAGCTACCTGGATAGGAAAAGGATACATTTTCAAAACGAATTCCATCTCCCGGATAGATTCCCTTAGTTGCTTCTCCTCTGGATTGGGGGACTTTCTCTTCTAAGAATTCATAGAGGTTAGATAAATATAAGTTATCCTCGTACATTCCTCCAATTGAGGTGAGTGCTTCCGAAAAAGTTCTTTGTCCTTGACGAAAAACGGTCAGATACATCGTCATTTCTCCGAGAGAAATTCGATTAGCAACTGTTTCGATAACTATCCAACCATAAGCCAGATATAGGGCTCCGGTACTGAGTAAACTCAATAAGTATCCCCACAAACCCCGTCGTAAAGTTAAGTTTTTGTCTTCGCCATAAATTTGGTGAAATATGTTGTGATAACGTCCAAGCAACATTTCTCCTAATTTATAAAGTTTTACTTCCTTGGCAAAATCTTCTCTAGCGACTAAAGTTTCTAAATAACGCTGTTGGCGAGTTTCTGGAGCGCGCCAACGAAATAGTCGAAAAGCTTGTCCTGCAAATTTAGTTTCGGCGATAAAAGCTGGGATGGCTGCTAAAACTAAGATGAAAACAGCCCAAAGCGAAAAGCTGACTAGCAAAGCACCATAAGTTAAAAGGGAAAGAGCACTTTGCACCAAACCAAAAGTACGATTGACTAACGATAATGGGCGAGTAGAGGCTTCTCTTCTCGCATTGCTCATTTTATCGTAGAATTCTGAATCTTCAAACTGCGCCAACTCCAGTGTCAATGCTTTTTCTAAAATCAATACATTTACTCTCTGTGCAAGTAATACTCGCAATAAAGATTGACAAACTGTAAGTCCTCGTTGACTCGCTGCAAGTAAAGCTATGGCGATCGCCTCTAAACCCACATAAATCAAAGGATGATAAAGACTGTTAGAAATACCACTGTTAAAAGTACCAACATTTCGAGCTTGGACTACAGCATCTACAATTAACTTACCGATGTAAGCAACTGCTGCAGGCAAAAGACCTGCGATTAAAGTCAAAGCAGCAATTGAAATAGTTAAAGTACGATTAGTCGTCCAAACTAAACCTATGGCTCGCCCGCTGTAGCGAAAAACTGCCAACAATTGGCGGAGGGCGTTAATTTTTCTGCGAATGCTCATACATTAATTATACCCGAACTATACTCATTCGAAGTATTAACCCAGGCACAAAAAAATTATCAGTTAGAAATTTAACTTATTAATTAAAACTATAATTTTACTTACTATTGGGAGCGAAAATATATCGAAAATATATATTCTCCGACCGTATTCAAAAATCTTCTTACAAAACGAGTTTAAAAATTGACCGACTGCGTTGGAAGGAGGAGGGAAGAGGGGGTAGAGAGGGGGAGTTTAATTAATGAGGACGTTGCACGAAACTAAATAACAAGCTTCCCACACTCCCCATCAATTCAAAGTTTGTTCATGCACGCTACGTGCGGATGAGTCTTAACGAGCGTGCCATTCGATACAAGCCCATTAATTTATTAACGGAGTCCCTTCTTCCTCCCTACTCCTTCCTTCGTTAAGTAGCGATACTACGTCATTGAATTTGAGTTGACGAATTTACCTTATGAATTCACCTATGCACCGACTACTACACCACCATTAGGATGTAACACTTGTCCTGCGAAGTAGGAAGAATCTTCCGATGCTAAGAATACAAAGCTTGTAGCAACTTCAACAGGCTGACCGGGACGCTTCATCGGAACTTGTTTCCCGAACCCTTCAACTTTTTCGCTGGGAAAAGCATCGGGAATAAAGGGAGTCCAAATCGGTCCAGGGGCTACAGCGTTAACGCGGATACCTTTTTCTAGTAATGATTGGGACAAGGAACGGGTAAAGGCAAGGATCGCACCTTTAGTTGTAGAGTAACTAAGTAAAGGTGCGTTACCTTTGTATGCGTTGATAGAAGTAGTATTAATAATTGAGCTACCTTCTTTAAGATGGGGAATTGCAGCTTTGCACAAATAAAACATTGAGAAAATATTGGTACTGAAAATACTATTCAAACTTCTCGAATCAATATTTTCTAGAGTTTCGGGATTTTCTAAACGTTGTTCGGCTGCATTGTTAACGAGAATATCTAGTTGTCCTAACTGTTCGATAGTTTTTTCTACTACTTGCTGACAAAAATGCTCGTCACTAATATCTCCAGGAATTAGTAAGCATTTTCGTCCTTCTTGCTCGACTAACTCCTTGGTCTTTTGCGCGTCTCCGTGTTCGTCGAGATAAGAAATGGCTATGTTTGCACCTTCTTTTGCATAAAGTACTGCAACAGACCTACCGATACCACTGTCACCTCCAGTAATGAGAGCTACTTTACCCTCTAATTTGTTACTACCGACGTAACTTTCCCGGTCGTACTGGGGTTTGGGATTCATTTCTGATTCTAATGCAGGTTGTCTATCCTGAGATTGAGCAGGAATTTGATCTGCAGAAATTGCCATGTCAGTTCTCCTTGTACTTGTCTGTTATGAATTTTTATTGCTAATACTAGACAAAATAAAATTCAGCGATATCAGTTTATCTAAACACTGAATATACAGTTTAGAAAATTGTGTTTAGCTACTGCTAACTTATTAAAAAAAAACAAATAATAAATGTATCGAAAGCAGGGTTTAAATTGCTCCCATGGTCATAGATTCAAGGATTATAACTAAAGATATCACCTATTTATAACTAAAGATGGTTAGGTAAATGGATCGATTCGAACTAACCTTATTCTAAGCAAATTGTCTAATGAATATTTTTGGAGTTAAACGGCAAATGGAATTTCACGTACCTACTCTCAAGAGTCAAGAAGCTAGCGATAATTTAAAGCAAACTATTCTGACTTCTGAACCAAATGCTAATGTAAACATTGATTTAGATTCTCAAAAAGTGACCATAGAATCTAAGGCTTCTGCCGAGACTTTTAAGCAACTAATAGTTGCATCAGGACATAAAATTAATTAAATTTGAGCTTGATTATCTTTCCAGTAATGATAGCAAGTTCGCTAATTATTTTTAACGATGCAAGAGTCAAATACTATGCAAATCCCTCCAGAAATTACTTATCGCAATATTACTAAAACCGAAGCTATTGATTCTCTAATAAGAGAAAAAATTGCAAAGTTAGAAAAATTTTGCAATTACATGAATAGCTGTCACGTAGTGGTTGAAAAAGCTCACGAGAATCCAGAAAGTGGGTCTCCTCACAGGATCAGTATTGATATTACAATCCCCCACGGACGTGAAATAGCGGTAGGTTATAACCCTGACAAAGGTAAACAGTATCCGCCCCTAGAAGCAGTAATTCGAGATGCTTTTGAAGCAGCGCGTCGTCAATTGGTTGGACTCACCACAGAGCAACAAGGGGAAGTGAAAACACATCCCGAACAGGAAATGGGCGCTGTTATCACTAAATTATTTTCCGAACAAGGTTATGGTTTTCTTAAAGAAATCAGTACCGGTAAGGAAGTCTATTTTCACCGCAATAGTGTTACCAATCAGAGCTTTGAGCAATTAGAAGTTGGTAATGGGGTCAGATTTAAGGAAACGGAAGGAGAAATGGGTCCTCAAGCCACTACCGTCCAAGTAGTTGACAAACAGAGTTCTCCTAGGATTGAATCAGTACCATCAGCTGCAGAGAAGCCATTGGGTTGGAATTGATAATTATTAATATTAACAGTGGTTAGGTGACACTCTGGAAAAGAGTCTGAGAGCCATAAATTACTCGTCAATAAATCTTTACACTTTCTCCTGTTCCCTCCTTGGGAAAATTTTCATTCTTAGGCCAAGGTATTCTAAACCCAACACATAAAAGTCTCTGCAATCGTTTCCTGTGTGAAACTTAGCTGATATGGGTGACTGACTCCAAAAAACCTCACCAGGGTCTTTATTTAATTGAACTGTTTACAGGATACGCAAAATAGTTGTCTTGCGATCGTAGTGCAAAACTATTGGCAGTAAAGAGTAAGCAGTTTTTGAAAGTATTTTTGTAATTACGCTAGCATTATTTATGAGTTTATTTGCGAAAGAAGAATTAAATAGTTTATTTAACTTAACAGATAGATTCTGTGTATCTATCTATATGCCTACACATAAGGCAGGAAAAGAGACTAGGCAAAACCCTATACGTTTCAAAAACTTATTAGATCGAGCTGAATCGAAGTTAGTAGCTGCTGGTTTAAGTACAACAGAAACGGGCGAACTTCTGCAAGAAGCCAAAACAATGATAGATGATTATGATTTTTGGCAGCATCAAGAATTAGGCTTGGCTTATTTTATATCTCAAAGTCAAACGCGTTACTATCTTTTACCTCATAGTTTTACAGAATTGGTAGAAGTAAGCGATCGCTTTTACTTTAAACCTTTACTCCCGCTAATGGCTGCAGATAATGAGTTTTACTTGTTAGCCTTGGCTCAAAACCAAATTCGTCTATTTCAAGCAAGTCATTACAACATTCAAGAACTAGCTTTACCTGAAGATGTCCCTTCTAGTTTAGCTGAGGCTTTAAGTTACGACGATCCTGAAAAGCAACTTCAGTATCATAGTGTCGGAAAGGGTGCAGCTAAAAGCGTCGCTTCTCAATCCAATCCGATTTATCACGGACAAGGAGTAGGAACGACCGATAATAAAACTGAAATCTTACGTTACTTCCAGCAGATAGATCGCGGTTTACACTCTTTGCTACAGGGAAAACAGGTTCCATTAGTCCTCGCAGGTGTAGAGTATTTGCTTCCTATTTACCAAGAAGCTAATTCCTATCCTCATTTGTATAGCCAAGGTGTAACGGGGAACCCGGAAAATCTTTCTTCAGAAGAACTACATCAGCAGGCTTTACAAGTTATTCAACCGCATTTCCAAGAAGCCAGACAACAGGCGATCGCACAATATCAAGAATTACTAAGTACCAAACAAGCTAGTGCAGATGTAAAACAAATCATTCCTGCAGCTATTAATGGTCAAGTAGATACTTTGTTTATTCCCAATAACCTCCAGTGCTGGGGTCGATTCGAGCCAGAAACTAATTCGATTGAAATTGATGACAGTTCCACTAAAGAAAATTTTGATTTATTAGATTTTGCAGCCACGAATACTTTTTTACAGGGTGGGATGGTTTACTGCATGTCTGCAGAGGAAATGCCAGATTCTGAATCTGTTGCTGCAATCTTCCGCTATCCCGTCTACGCTAACTCGTCGTCAGTATAAAATTAGATCGTAGAAAGATTCTGTTGTAGGGTGACGATTCGGTAAACCCACTGCTGAGAGTGAAAGCACGGGCAAATAAAATATCTAGCTCGTGCAAAAGCGTACAGTGAAGGTAAGAGTAAGGTTAAAAATTTTGACTGTTTTCTTATATTTGTTAATGCTCAGAAAATATTAAGCTACCTAAGACAATGGTCATTTGATAGCAGGTACTGCGTAAATTTGAAGCGATAAACAGTGAGTATAGTTGGGAAGAGGAGGCTTTTATGTTTTTTTCGTTGCGTTGGTCGTTCAAGAATATTTACTTACTAGCTTTTGGACTAACTATTGTAACAGTTAGTCCAGTATTACTTTCCGAACCTAGTGTTGCTCAGCTAAAAAATAGAAACTCGGAATCAATTTTGAGTCAGTCGCAGTTTTCATCTACTGTATTTTCTGACGTTCCGGCGAGTTTTTGGGCTAGTCCTTTTATTCGGGCTTTAGTACAGAGACAAATTATAACTGGCTTTCCGGATGGTACATTTAAGCCTGAAAGACCAGTTGAGCGTGCTGAATTTGCAGCAATGCTGGAAAAAGCTTTTAATCAAAATCCAGTCCGACAGTTAAGTACCCAAGGATTTTCAGATGTTCCAGCTGATTATTGGGCAGCTTCAGCAATTAAGGAAGCCTATGAAACCGGATTTATGTTGGGCTATCCGGGAAATGTGTTTCAACCAAATCAAGAAATTCCTAAAGTTCAAGCCATTGTCGCTTTAAGCAATGGTTTAAGGTTAACTGCGGCGAAACCTGTAACTGAAACCTTAAACACTTACTACACAGATGTGTTTGCCATCCCTACCTATGCACAAAGTAGTGTTGCAGCAGCTACAGAAGCCAGTATGGTTGTCAACTATCCAGATGCAAAAACACTTAATCCTACAGAAAATTTAACTCGTGCCGAAGCCGCAGCCCTAATATATCAAGCTTTAGTTAATCAGGGACAAGCACAACCATTAGCAGCTAATCTCCCCGCAGCAAGCTATATCGTTGCTGGGACTCCCGGTCCTACTCAAGCTAAAAACGATATCGTATCTATAGCTTCCTCTAGTGATTCCTTTTCTACTTTAACTTCTTTACTGCAATCGGCAAATCTAGCAGATATTCTTCAACAGCCAGGACCTTACACAGTTTTCGCACCCACCGACGCCGCCTTTGCTGCCTTACCTCCAGAAACTTTACAAGAATTGCAGCAGCCAGAGAATAAAGAATTGCTGGTGAAAATTTTAAGATATCACGTAGTTCCCGGAAGGTTGAGTGCGGATCAAATTTCAGCGGGAGAACTGCAAACCCTTGAAGGTCAACCGGTTAATATTCAAGTCGATTCTAGCAAGAACCAAATCGCGGTCAACGCCACAAATGTTATCCAGGCTGATATCGATGCTAGTAACGGTGTCATCCACGCAGTTAACCAAGTTTTAATTCCACCCGATTTTGATGGAACTCAAAAGTCAGAAACTGAAACTAAAACTGAAACTGCAGACAGTAATGGAGCAGATCTCGAACCCGGTCGTGCGACCCGTGGTGGTTCTAGCTACATTGGAGTTGGTGGTAATATTGGCCTAGGTGGTGAAACTGCATTAGGTGAAGGCAGCTTTGCAGCGATTAGTAAAATAGGACTGACACGTCGCTTCTCTGCACGACCATCAGTCATAATTGATGATGACCCCGTGATTTTATTACCTCTAACCTTTGATTTTTCTCCACGTACGACACCTTCAGTAGCAGGAAGGTCGTTTAATGTTTCTCCCTACTTAGGTGCTGGCGTAGCTATTGAGACAAGTGACGATGCAGATGTCGGTTTCTTACTTACGGGCGGTATAGACGTACCTTTAGGCGATCGCTTCACTGTTAATGGTAGTGCTAACGCAGCTTTCTTAGATGATGATACAGATGTTGGGTTACTTTTAGGAATCGGCTATAACTTCTAGATTAAGTAGGTGCAGGGTTAGAATTCAGGGGTAAGTTAACAGTTAACGCTTCATCCTGGCAACTTATTTAACCGTTTTCTGCGGACGCTATGCACGGATGAAGCAAAGACACTTAAGATACCAATAAAACTAAATAATTGTTTTTTATAAGAGCAAAAAGATTATGTTTGAAGATGAATTACAACGTGCAGTTGGGACCTTTCCAACTTATGAAGAAGCACAAAGAGCGCTTTATGAATTAAGAGAGGCTGACTTTAATATGGATAAAATTTCTATAGTTGGTCAGCATACTGAAAGTTACAAACAGGCAGGTGATATAGTTCCGGATAAATCAAACGCAGAACTAACTAAAGGAGCAGCTAAGACAGGAGCAAGTACAGGAGGAGTTACAGGCGGATTGGTTGGTTTGTTAGGTAGTTTGGGGGTATTAGCAATTCCCGGTATTGGTCCAATCGCAGAAGTAGGAGTAATACTTGCTAATACTCTGATCGGTAGTGGTATTGGTGCTGCTAGTGGTGGCTTAGTTGGCGCTTTGGTTGGTTGGGGAATTCCCGAAGATAGAGCTAAGTACTACGACGAACTACTTTCTCGAGGAAGTTATGTGGTACTAGTTGAAGGGACTCAAGCGGAAGTTAAGAAAGCGGAAATGATTTTGAGACCCCAAGGAATTATAGATTGGGAAATGTATAATATACCGCTAACCCAAGATATTAAAAATCGTACACTCATTTAGTCAGGATTTGCCCCATTGTCACAATTATCATGTTTGGTGTGCGACGCCAAGAGCTTTATTTCCCCTTGCAAATTAATCGAAGTGTCACATACTCTACGAGAAAAAATGTACTAGCGGCATAAGTTCTATTAGTTTTACTTTTAAAAGTTTGACTCTTGAACCTTCAAAATATCCTAATCAATAATCTCCCAAGCTTCTCACCGTAGGGAGATTATTACTATGAAAGAAAATTTCCTTGACGCCAGGTACAGGGAGCAAGCATAACTTTTGACTTATAAAAAATAAAATTCTACGGAGAGATGGGAAATTATGGTAGATGTTTATATTTTAAATCTATTAGCGATCGGTCTGCTGTTACTATTTGCGACCTTAGGCTCTGGTTTTATTTCTCGGCGTTTACCTCTTTCTTATGCAATTATCTACCTGGCTGTCGGAATTATTATTGGTCCCTACGGTTTTAATTTAATTCAGTTACGTCAAACTGAAGTATTTAGTATAAATTTGCTAGAGCGACTTACTGAATTTGTAGTTATAGTATCTGTATTTGGCTGTGGCTTAAAAATTATTCGTCCTTTTAAGTTAGCTGCTTGGGATATAACTATAAGACTAATTGGAATTGTCATGCCAATTTCAATTTTTGCTCTAGCTGCTGTTGCTAAATTTGCTATTAATTTAGATTGGGGGTCTGCTATTTTACTTGGAGCCATCTTATCACCGACGGATCCAGTTTTAGCTTCAGAAGTACAATTAAAAGACACCAAAGATGAAAATGAATTACGTTTTGGTTTAACTTCTGAGGGTGGACTAAATGATGCTTTGGCTTTCCCTTTTGTTTATTTTGGAATTTACGCTTCGAAAGATAGTAATTGGAATAATTGGTTGCACTCTTGGGTTGGTATTGATGTAATTTGGGCAATTATTGCTGGTATTGTTACGGGATTTATAGTGTCTAAAGTGATTGTTTGGTTGGATCGAAAAATTCAGCAATATCATCCTATTGATGATTTAATGGAAGATTTTATTGCACTTAGTACAATTTTATTAACTTACTCAATAACTGAGGTCGTCAATGGTTATGGTTTTTTAGCTGTATTTGTAGCTGGATTGGTATTACAACGTAGCTATAAATCTTCAGAAAAACCGCTAGCACAGTTGCAATTTATCGAAAGAGTAGAAAAACTATTAGAAGTCGGAACGATTGTAATTTTGGGTTCAATATTATTGTTTCAACCAATTATGGATTATGCTTTCGGCTCGCTAGTAGTTAGCGTATCATTACTTTTTATAATTAGACCTCTAAGTGTTTGGATTAGCACTATCGGTAAACGCTTTGTTTATCCACAACGCAAGAATTTTCAACCCGTAAATCGCTTGCTATTTAGTTGGTTTGGAATTCGCGGAATTGGTTCTTTATATTACCTTTCTTATGCTTTGGGTCATGGGGTAGAAGGTGAACCAGCACAGCAAATATCTTGGATAACTTACACTACCGTCATTGCTTCCATTACACTCCATGGTATTACTGCTACACCATTAATGAACTGGTATAACAAGCATCATGCCGATCGTCCGGAAGTTAATTCACCTACTAAAGCAGATAATAAGTAAATTCAAGTAATTAAAATATTCGGTAATGTTATATATTTGCTTCCATTCATACTCGTTAATATATTTTCCTCTTTGATTTGAGAAAATATTTTGTTTTTTAGATGCAAGTAAACTGAATCGGTAGTTTGAAATCAATCGTTTTAAATCGGCAATTTTAAAATTAATAAATAAAGAAATTTATCAATCGCGGGTGATTTAAGTAGGGCTTGCTGAATAAATACAAAAAGGTGATGGTTAATACATTATCAGACCCAAGGAATATATTCAGATGCAAGAAAACAGTC
>NZ_LMTZ01000131.1 GCF_001456025.1 Mastigocoleus testarum BC008 | reverse complement strand
AACAACTCGAGAATTTTGGAACACTGCGAGAAGCCATGGAGCATGTCTTGACTTTAGCGTCCTAGCTAACCTGGCGGTTGCTATACATTTGTGGAATTTGGAGACACATTTGTGGGAACCGGTTTTTCTGCTCTGAGGGGTTGAACTGTAATTAAGAACAAGCTAGTAAGCGTAGCTGCTGAGATGAACTTTATAAACATAAAAAATTGAATCTTCTATTTATAGTTACTTTTAATTGAGTTTTTTTCTTGCTCGTATCTTATATACTCTTTAAATTACTAAATATATACATCTTCCCCATAGTCTATTTGTGAGGATGATAAATAGTTATTGTCGCAAGAATATAACCTACCAAAAGTAAGAATGTGACCTATCGGAAGATATATAGCAGTCCACATGACTAAAATCTGCATACAGACTCTGGTTCTGCAAAACAGAGTTTGCTATTAATTGGCTTTTCCTAAAGGTCAACTCTATTTAAATTTTCGGCTAAATTAGAAAATTTTTGCCCAATTCTGTTAATTAACCCTCAGTTACCAATGCTATTTCACATCATGTTCAGTGAATTAGTTATAATTTCTGCACCTGTACGAAAAACCGAAAACCCTTTCTCCTCTGCTACCCAGTTTCCTTACCTACTGCGTATTTAATAGTAAGTAATTACGCAAACATAATATTACTCGTGGTCGTATTAGCGGAGTTGGCTCGATCTAAATTATTATTTGTTCAATTGATATCGCACAACTATTGATTCAAGTCATCTTTGTGAATGTTTTTGAACTATCTTTAACCCCTCCCCCAAGTTGTTTTACCCAATCAGTTGAGTTATTTTTGACAAATTTAGGTATTGGCATTTTTCGGAGGCGCATCAGTTCGGTAATTGCAGCAATATCTTTATCTCTTCCACAACCTGCAACTGCTAGAATTTGATTATTTTTGACGTAAAATGCTAAAAATTTTTGCTCTTCAATTTCGCCTTGAAAAATAATCTCATCCCAATCTTGGGCATGTCCAGTGTATCGTAATTTGACATCAAATTGTCCAGTCCAGAAAAATGGCACACTGGCAAATTTTATTTGTTGTCCCAACATATTACGAGCAGCAATTCGCCCATGTTGCGCTGCAAGTCGCCAGTGTTCGATACGAGTCATCTCACCTGAGTTTGCTTCGGGAAAACGGGCTACATCCCCTGCAGCATAAATACCTTCAGTAGCTTGCAAATATTCATTTACTGGAATACTTCGATCTTCAGGCTCTAATTCAATACCTTCTAAGAAGTCGGTTACTGGTTCTACACCAATTCCTACAATTACTATGTCTGCTTTGAGGTGTTCTCCATTCTCAAGAATTACAGCTTCTACCTTAGTATTTCCCTCAATTTCTTTAACCTTTGTATTCATATGGAAACCAACGCCATGTTGTTCGTGGAGTTGGCGAAACATATCTCCTATCTCCTCACCGAGTATTTTGGCAAAAGGTATACTACCCGGTGCTACTACCTTTACAGATATTTCTTTTTGTGCAAGACTTGCAGCTGTTTCCATTCCGATAAAGCTTGCACCAACGACGACTGCAGTTTTAGCATTTTCCGCAGCTACAACTATTTTCTCTGCATCTGACTCTTTGCGCAGAGTGAAAACATTTTCTAAGTTCGCACCAGGAATATTTAACTGACGGGCTTTACTACCACTAGCAACTAATAAAGCGTCATATTCCAAATTAGTACCATCATCAAAAGTTATTGACTTTGTAGATGCATCAATCTGTTTGACGCTTTTGTGGGTATAAACCTCAATATCGTTTTGTTCGTAAAAATCTTGAGAACGTAAAATTAAACTTTCTTTAGAGGGATGGTTTTGCAAATAGCTTTTGCTGAGCGCAGTGCGATCGTAGGGTAAGATATCCTCTTTACTCAAGACAATCAGTCGTCCTTGAAACCCGGAAGAGCGTAAAGTTTCTGCGGCTGCACTACCTGCTGCACCTGCTCCTAAAATTATAAAGGTGCGATTATCTGCTTCTGGATTATATTTTGCCATTTCTGGTGGGCCTTGAGAGGCAAAATTTTCTGGTAATTCCACGATTACATCTTCACCTTTGATATTGACGGGAAAACGGGATAAAGCATCTAAGCCAGGCGGTTCTTCTTGGTCGCCTGTAACTATATTGAAACATGCATTATGCCAGGGACAAACTACTCTTTCACCGTTTAAAATTCCTGTTTCCAAAGGCGCGCCATAATGAGTACAGTTTGCACCAGTAGCATAAAACTTATCCTTGATGCGAGCTAATAAAATATTTCCTTCTTCTAGCTCTATTTTCTGCATTTGACCGTTACACAAATCAGCAACCTTTCCTACTTGTACTTTTCTCTTTTTCATAATTTATGATTCCTGATTTTGTTTTTTTGTTTAATGTCCATACTTATTTACTGTTTATACTTACAGATTTAATTTATACTGCTTTCTAGTTTGGAAAAGTGCATATTTGAACTGAAAAGTTTGCTAATTCAGGATATGCTATATCTCAATTTCAGTAGTATATATATAGTTTCTACTTAAAATGCTTTAGGAGAATCTTTCCAAGGAAAGGTATAGTTTTCATTCTAATGATTATCTGAATAGCTAATAAATTTATATATAAAGGACGATATACCTTAAATTAAGGGTATTCTTAATTAATTAATTGATTCAATTGTCTTTAGAAACAGATATTTAGTATCTTGGGTAAGATAAATCAACAAATATAATTCTAATTGTTTGATTTATTTGTAGATAAAAAACAGCAGGTTAAAACCCGCTGTTAGATTTTGATTTTAAGGAGTTCCTGAAGTTTTTCTCATAGCAAAGGAATTGATGCTACCTCGGTCGGAAGACTTAAAATTATCACTTAACTAGTAACGCTCATAGCTCCACCGGTTGCAGCAGCGATCGCAGAAACCAAAGCTGTACAGAATAGCCACCAAGAAGCAACAGCTGCAGCTTTGCGAGTTTCTTCTGCTTGTTTTTTGGCTTCTAATTTAATTTCTTCTAAGCGTATTTGAGCTTCTTTTTGAATGCGCTCTGCTCTTTGTAAGACGCGATCGCGGGTTCTTTCAATTTGTCTAATAATGCGCTCAGCGTCAGCTTTAGAGATATCGTCTCGGGAAGCCATAACAGCGATTAGGGTGTTACGGTCGATTTGAGAGAAGCGATCGCGTAATGCTTCAAATCCGGCTTGGGGGTCATCAAATAAGATCTGAACATCTCCTTTGATCCGATCGTATTGTAGTTCTGGACGATCTAAACTATTAAGATAGTTGCGGATTTTTTCCAGAAGATTATCGATTACACTTTGAACCCGTTCTTGAATTTTCTGCAATTGCGCGAGGAATTGATCCCGAACAGATAAGATTTGGTCAATAACTTGGTTTACCTCTTCTTCTGATAAGTCGTCTCTCTGGGAGAGTAAAGCAACTAAAGTAGAGCGGTCGAACTGAGCTAGGCGCTCCTGCAAATTTTCCATCCCTGCACGGGGATCATTGATAAGCAGTTGCACGTCCCGTCTAATTCCTTCCGGGTTAAGTTCTTCTTTATCCGTAGAACGCAGATATTCAGCAATAGAGCCCTGAAAATTTTGTATCGTCGACTGAGCGCGACGAGCAATTCTCTTAGGTGCTTTAGCAATATCACGCAGGGTACTTTGCACTTCATTAATAACTTGATTTACCTGCTGTGCGCTTAAGTCATCTCTTTGACTCAGAAGCTGTACCAAGGTATCTCTATCCATTGCTGCTAAGCGTCGTTTAATAGCTGCAGCTCCAAGTTTTGGATTATCTAAAAGTAGAGTTAAATCTCGCTTAATTCCTTCCGGATTGAGTTCTGCTTTTCCAGTACTGTGCAGATATTCACCGATTGCTGATTTTGCATCTTGGTATTGTCTTAAAGCTTTATTCGCAATACGTTCGGGAGTATAGCGCACCCTAGTCCAAACATCTTCTACGCTGTCAATTACATCATCAACTTGTTCTGGAGTTAAATCGTTACGTTGAGTAAGTAATTGAACTAAGGTATCCCGGTCAAACTGAGAAATTCTAGCTTTTAATGCTGCTGTACCTGCTTGGGGATCGTTTAAAAGTAGCTTTAGTTCCCGTTCGATCGCCATCGGGTTAAGTTCTGTTTTACCAGTTTCTCGCAAATAGGATTGAACTTTATACCATTGATTCTCTGCTTTGGCTTTAGCCGCTCCAAAGGTTTCTGAAGCTTCTTTGAGAACAGCATCCCGTGCAATTTCTAACTCATTTGCGATCGCAGAGATTTCCACCCGGTCCATATCTTTGCGCTGCTCTAAAATCCGCTCCAAGGTGGGACGGTCAAACTGAGCTAAGCGATTATTTAAGTGTTCGTAATCTGCATCTGGGTCTGCTAAAACTTCTTTAAATTCTAACTGGATTTTTTCAGGAGTAAAATCTACTTTTGGGGTGTTGAGAAGATAATCTTCTGCTTCTGCAAATACAGCGATCGCTGCTTCTCTAGCTTGTGCTGCTTCTGCTACTCCCAGAATTTCTAAGCGAATTGCTTCTAAAAGATTAGCAGTTTTTTGAATTTTTGCTTGGGTTAAAATTCCTTTTTCTTGGAGCCAGTTAACAAAATCTCTGCGGTTGATTTGCCTTAGGTCCTTAGCAATAATACCAGGATCGGCACTCGGATCGTATATTAGGTCGCGAAACTCAAGATTTAAGTTTTCAGGTTTTAACTCCCAAGGATAAGCATTAAGGAGATAATTTTCAATATCTGCACGGACGGTGCTGCGGGGTGTAGCTTCTTTGATACCAACTTTTGTCGCTACCTTATCAGTTTGTTCCCCTAATTGGTCCCCTACTCGCTGCAGTTTACTGATAATATTTTCTACATCGATATCGGATAAATCGGTCCGTCCCATAACTACACCAGCTAAGCCATTAAAGCCTGTTGTTGCAGCTTGAGCTATCATTCCACCCTGAGATTCTTGGGATTTGCGACGCTTGCGCATTTCTCCAACTAAATCGTCTAGTTTCTCGGCAAAATTATTACCAACTAACTCCTCCCGCGTTGCTGACTTGAGATAGTCAACAAATTCTGTCATTCGATCTGGACGTGCGGGAATTTTCTTAGCTGTTTTTTGCCATACCTGCTCTAACTTATTTGCAATGCGATTGACATCCCGTTGAGATAGGTCGTTACGGTTAGCAATTAATTGTACGAAAGTATCGCGGTTAATATCGGTAATGCGATCGCTATTTACAATTTCTTGCAAATTTTCATCCTCAAGTAATTCCTCAAAATCTGCAGCTATTTTTTCCAAGTTTATAGATTGAGGACGCACGGATTCTAGATATTCTTCGACATTTTCCTTCAATGTCGTTGGGTCAAGTGCTAAGCCTAGTTCGTGACGGACTGCAGCTGCTGCTGATTCTGCAGTTGCTACTACCTGCTTACTTGTAGCTTTTGCACCAATAGCTGCTGCTGCAGTACCCACAATTGCTTGGAAGCCTGATGTTGCAGTGTTCACCACCGAACCAATCAAAGAACCAACGGTACTCGAACTTACCCACACCAGTAAAGAAAAGTAGGTTCCCCAAATAACTAAACCTACAATTGCTCCAGATACGGGAGAAACAAATAAACTCAGCTTGACTGCCAAACTACAAGCAGTGAATAGAGAAATCGCAACACTAATCAGGGTTCCTAAGCCCACAACTAAGCTAATTTTACGAATAGTGCTACCAAAATTGTTAGATTCCTCTTTACTGTCGTCATCTGTATAACCAGAACCACCAACTAAGGATATTCCCAACGCTACACCGAGATTAGTTAATAGTAATTGAAAGGCGAATGCTAACACCACCCCAGCGACTAAAGCTGCTAGAAATTGTGGTCCACTGAATATAAAAGCAGCATCTCTAGTAGTTTCGGTACTGGGTTGAACAATAACTTGTCCCAACCATACTCCTGAACTTAATATTCCCGAACTTACAAATTCTTGTATCATTCTTGTACTGTAGAGCATATTTATTTCTGCTGTCTTGATTTTTATCTAGAAATGCGACGAACTGTAAAACTTGCGATGTTTATATTCCCCAATCCTTCCAGAACAAATTAGAGATTTAACGTTTCGATTTAAGTTTTCTGTATATTAAATTATTTATCAATTATATTTTTCTCCTCAACACTTTTATTGTTTAAATATATCGGTAATTTAATCCTATAATTTGGATATAAATAATTACTTCTCTCGAGGGAATCAATATTACTTGGTTATCTGATTAATTTTTTGATTGCAATTGAGTACTTAGGTATAACATTATCTCTACCTTAGGGATGAAAAATTTTTCTAAAGGTAAGATTTTCTTCAGCACTACTATAGATCGTAAGAAAAATTAATGATAAGAATCACCTCTAGAAAATTAGCTCGCTAAAATTCTCTCTCTGTGGATTTGAGTTTTGTCTACTTCTGCTAGATGTCAGAAGTATAAAGTAATATGCTTAAGTAAAAACATAAGATTCAGTAAACTAATTAATAAATGAGCTTACGTTTAGTTGAAGTATTTTTACCACAGTCACAGGAGAAGCCAGTAAAAGAATTTCTTGAGCCCCATCCTTTCGTTAAAAGTTGGTATATCTCACTACCGGAAGAGGGATTCTTGCTTAAAATATTGCTCCATGAAGGACAAGTAGAGCCGGTTGTTGATTGTCTAACACAAAAATTTTCCGATTTGGATGGATTTCGACTATTGCTTTTACCAGTCGAAGCCTCTCTTCCCCAACCCGAACCAGAAAAACTAGAACCAGACGTCGATCAAAAAAAATCCTCTCGCATTTATCGAGAAGAGATTTATCTTGATGTAGCTCAAAGTATTAGTCTTAACTGGACGGAAATTCTTTTAGTTGTCCTCTCTACGATTATTGCAGCTATTGGCCTGCTCCGAGGTAGTGAAGTCATAGTGATTGGAGCAATGGTTGTAGCACCTTTGCTCAAACCAAATATGGCTTTAGGATTAGCTACTACTTTAGGAGATGTATCCTTAGGAAGAAAAAGTCTTATTATCGGTTTAACGCAGGTTTTGATTGCTTTAGCCCTCTCAATACTTTTAGGGATATTTGTATCAGTAGACTTATCCAATATGAGTGAAGTTGCTTTAAGAACGAGGGTTGATTTATCCGATGTCGCCCTTGCTTTTGCTTCCGGTGTGGCTGGTGCAATTTCTTTTACCACCGGGGAAAAAAGTGCTGTAGTTGGAGTAATGGTTTCAGTAGCTCTATTACCTCCACTGGTAGTCTTAGGAATCTTGATTGGTTCTGGACTATGGTTCCCTGCTTTAGGCGCAACAGTGTTAGTATCAACTAACATTACTTGTCTTAACCTAGCCGCGATCGCAACTTTTTGGATTCAGGATGTCCGTCCTCAGGAATGGTGGAAAAATAATACCGCCAAGAAAATAACTCGCACAGCTTCTGTCGTTTGGTTATTGCTTTTAACTATCTTAATAGGTCTTATTTTCGTCGTTAAACTCGGCTATAGCTGACAAAAATAATAGACTAACTAAAATCATTTTTTATTTATTGTTTTGAATCGAATAAAATTCATTAATTCTTTGTTTGTCTGGGATTGCCGCTTAAAAAATAAATTTTAAATGAAGAATTTTATTCTCTCAATATTTTAATCCTATCTTTGTAACATAATCCAATAATGCATGTGATGCGCGAAGGCGCATCAAATTGGGGTAGTTTCTCAGATTTTATAATTGTTGAACGGGAAGGACGATCCCTTGGTATTTGAGCTTGTTCCTCTCCTGCTGTTGAAGTTCAAAATTAGAAATTAAAATCATGAGTCATGTTGTGATTGTTGGTTGTGGTGTGATTGGTGCGGCGATCGCATACGAACTCAGCCAAGTGAAAGGACTAAAAATAACGGTTGTCGACAAGCAACAACCAGTTCAAGGTTCTACTGGTGCAGCTTTGGGGGTTTTAATGGGGATTATTAGCCACAAAGTTAAGAGTAGAGCTTGGCGGTTGCGACAACAAAGCGTTCAGCGCTATGGAAGTTTAATTCCAGAGCTAGAGGAAATTATCAAACGTAAAATTCCCTGTAACCGTCAAGGTATTCTCAGTCTTTGCTTGGAAGATGAGAACTTAAAAGAAGATAAAGCAAAAGATAATAATTTGCAGAGATGGCAAAAACTGCAAGAAATTCGTCAATCTCAAGGCTGGAAATTAGAAATTTGGGATACCACTACACTACAAAAACATTGTCCTCAAGTTAATTTAGATCAGGTTACGGGTGCAATTTATTCTCCTCAAGATCTACAAATTGACCCTACTGCATTAACTTTAGCTTTGATTGAAGCTGCTCGAATAAGGGGTGTAGATTTTAAATTTGATGTTACCGTCTCCGGAGAGTTATCTCCATCAGCTTCGGGTTCCCAAAAGGAAATGGCGACAACAAAAGGGAAAATTACTGCTGATTGGTTTATTATTTCTGCTGGACTTGGTTCCACAGCAATTACAACAGAATTAAATCAAACAGTTGATATTCGTCCAGTATTGGGACAAGCTCTACAATTGCGTTTGGGTCACTGCTTGGGAAATCCTCAATTCCAACCAATAATTACAGGAAATGATGTGCATGTCGTCCCGGTTGGGGCGGGTGTTTTGTCAGAATTTACCGAATACTGGGTGGGTGCAACTGTAGAGTTTGCTAACTCTGCAAAGGAAATACCCCCCAACGAACAATTACTTGAGGATGTTTTACAGCAAGCTATTACATTTTGTCCCGAGTTAGCCAAAGCTGCGATCGTTAAAAATTGGTCGGGTTTACGTCCCCGTCCGGAAGGTCGTCCCGCACCAATCATTGAGCGTTTACCGGGTTTTAATAATGTAATTTTAGCTACAGGACATTATCGTAACGGTGTTTTACTCGCACCTGCAACAGCTAAGGTGGTTTGCGAAATGATTTGTACTGAGACATGAATATTAAGCAGTAATTGACACTTTCAGGTCTGAAGACGCGCTTGACTCTACGGACAGATGTGAGTTTTGTAAATTTTGAGTTTTGTAAATACAGCAGAATCTAGGAGTCAGAAGACAGGAGTAAGAAGTGGAATATTATTTACAACTGACTTTCAGCTTTTTAACTGTACTCTCTTTTTCTGCTTATCTTTTCAATTAGCAACCAATTATTAGCATGTTATTTATAACAACTTATATGTATGATAAATTACTTTTGGGCATAACTTATGAGTTATTTAACTGACAATTACAAGCATTCTTTTGAGAATTAATTGTGATTTATAAAATCAATTTACGAGTATTCAAGTATTTAGGTTATTTGGGAGCCTTTGGTTTAGGTTTTCTCCAAGTAATAGTATTTTCAGCTAATAAAGTTTCTGCACAAAACATCGTACCTGATAATACTTTAGGAAATGAAAATTCGATAGTTGTACCTTTGGACAGCAATGGTCTACCTATCGACGCTATTAGTGGTGGAGCAATTAGAGGAAAAAATTTATTTCACAGCTTTCAAGAATTTAACGTTGGTCAAGGAAGAGGAACGTATTTTCTCAATACTAATAACAATCTGGAAAATATCCTGACTCGTGTTACAGGTAATAATCCCTCTAATATTCTGGGAACTATTGGAATTCTTAACACTCCGCGAATTACCTCCAATCCCAACTTATTTTTAATTAACCCTAACGGGATTGTTTTTGGTGAAAATGCAAGGTTAGATGTTCAAGGATCTTTTACAGCGACTACTGCTAGCAGAATTAAACTGGGTGAGCAAGAATTTTTTAATGCAACAGAACCAGAAAAAAGTAATTTACTTTCAATTAATCCATCTGCATTGTTTTTTAATCAGGTCACTTCACAAACAAGGAATATTGTTAATCGGGGAAATTTAACAAGAGCAAGAGATTTGACACTAGCTGCTGATAATTTAGATTTGCAGGGACAGCTAATTACTTCAGGTGATTTAAAATTGCAAGCTAATAATGCTATAGAAATAAAAAATTTAGTAGGTCTAAGTAACAATGTTAATATTCTTGGCCGTTCATTAACAATAAGAGATCGCAGTTCCATAGGAGTAATTGCTACTCAGAATAATGTCGGTCGCATATCTGTAAAAGTTGATGATTTTGTGAATTTAGATGGTAGTTTCATAGAAAGTCTTGTAACAGGAAATAGTATTGGTAATGGAGATATCAGTATAGAAGGAGATTCAGTATCCCTAAGTAGTGATTCTCAGATAAATACTGCCGTTTTCAGGGATGGGAAAGCAGGAAATATATTCATCAAAACTGATAACTTTGTCTCCCTTGTAGGAAATCCTAGTCCTAATCCCTCTATTACCACTTCATCTACTGGTATTTTTAGCCGATTAGAAAGAGGAAACATAGGAAAAAGTGGTGATATCACCATTAACACTGATTCACTTTCCTTATCTGGTGGACAAATTTCAGCTAGTACATTTGGAGAAGGAAATGCTGGTAATGTAAACATTCAAGCAGATAATTCAGTCTCGTTACTCAATCAATCCATTATTTTCAGTTCTGTGGGTTCTGGAGCAATAGGTGATGGTGGTGAAGTCAATATAAAAACTGGAAATTTTTCCAGTAAGGATGGTTCACAACTTCTAGCTATAATACGCGGACCATCTGTCAATGACTCAACTCTGGAAAATAGAAATGCTGGAAATATTAATCTTGAGGTTCTTGATACAGCCATCATTAGTGGGAAACCGCTTGAAAGAGATAATTTAACCGGTATTGATAGAATTGGGGGTATTGCCACTGCTGTAGATCAAAGAGCTACCGGTAATGGCGGTAGTATCAATATCAAAGCAGGCGAACTATTTTTGACTGATTTTGCTCAAATCGCCAGCAGTCTTGATAGAGCAGCAACAGGTAAAGCTGGAAATATAAAAATTGAAGTAGGTTCCTTATCCCTTAATAATAAAGCTCAGATAGGTTCTCCTACTTTAGGAAGGGGTAATGCAGGGAAAATATTTGTGCAAGCTGATAACTCCATCTCCATTAATGATTCAGGAATTTTGAGCACTGTAGAAGCGGGAGCAAAAGGTAATGGTGGAGAAATTAATATCACAGCAAATTCGTTATCGCTAAGCAAAGGTGCTCAATTATTAAGTTTGGTTGGGGAAGCATTGAATACTCTCCCCGGTGGGGAGGGGGATGCAGGAAATATAAATGTTGATATACGGGATACTCTAACCTTAGATGGAATAGCAGAAGGAGTACGTGGAGGGTTTATTCGTAGTGGGATTGGAAGTAGTGTGCGTCAGGGTGGTGTAGGTACTGGGGGAGAGATCAATATAAAGGCTGGTTCGCTGTTCATTAAAAATGGTGCAAGTTTGGACTCTAGCACCACTGCAGATCAAAAAGCTGGCAATATAAACATTAATCTACGCAAAATTTTACAAGCTGAAAATGGTAGGATAACAACAACTTCTGAAAAATCTTTTGGTGGTCTCGTTAACATAATTGCTGATGATATTCGTTTTTTGGGTAATAGTGATATTCGCACCAATGTTTTCAGTGGTGAAGGTGGAGGTGGAAACATTAACCTCACCGCTGATACTATCATCGCTCTCGATGACAGCGACATTCTTTCCTTTGCTGAGGATGGTAAAGGTGGTGATATTACCTTTAATACAGAGGGTTTCTTCAGTTCTTCACAGTTTCTTCCTGTTTCTGCGATCGCCAACCCAGAAGATCTGGATCGAAACGATCGCCCAGATATAAACGCCAGTGGAACAGTTTCAGGAAACATTACCGGAATACCCGATACCACTTTTATTCAAAACAGCCTCAACGAACTACCTGAAAATCAAATAGATACCAACGCCTTAATTTCCCAAACCTGTATTGCAAGAAGTAACGATACTGGTAGCACCTTCAATATCACTGGTTCAAGTGGATTTCCTCATAGTCCAGGTAATGCAGATATTTCCAATTATCCTACTAATCAGGTTCGTGGTGTTCCCAAGACAACATCGGGTAACTGGAAGAAGGGAGACCCCATTATTGAACCTGACGGTGTATATCGTTTACCTGATGGAAAGATTGTTTTAGCTCATAAGTGTCCTTAATTATTCCTGAATTTTGATGCTTTGATATGGAGTCTATAAATAGTGATTTATAAAATCAATTTACAAATATTGAAGTGTTTAGGTTATTTGGGAGCCTTTGGTTTAGGTTTTCTCCAAATAATAGTATTTTCAGGTAGTAAGGTTTCAGCACAAAATATCGTACCTGATAATACTTTGGGAAATGAAAATTCAAGGGTTGAAGTTTTAAATTCTGGTGGTTCCCCAGTAGATCGGATTAGTGGTGGAGCAATCAGGGGAAAGAACTTATTCCATAGCTTTCAAGAATTTAATATTGGAGATGGAAGAACAGCAGATTTTATTAATCCCAGTAATAACATTCAAAATATTCTCACTCGGGTAACTGGTAATAATCCTTCGAATATTTTGGGAATTCTTAGAGTTTCTAATGATGGAGGTGTGATTTCTAATCCCAACTTTTTTTTGATTAATCCCAATGGGATTGTGTTTGGTGAAAATGCAAGTTTGGATGTTTCTGGTTCTTTTGTAGGGACGACTGCGAATGCACTGCAATTTGGGGAACAGGGGTTTTTTAGTGCGAGTAAACCAGAAACACCACAATTATTGACGGTAAATCCGTCAGCTTTATTTTTTAATCAGGTTGCTAATCAACCAGTAAATTCTATTGAAAGTCAAGCATTCCTATCTGTTCCAACTGGTAAAAGTTTGTTACTAGTTGGAGGTAATACTTTCCCAAGTACAACATCAACAGGAAAAATTTTACTTAATGGTGGAAGATTAAGAGCACCGGGTGGAAGAATAGAAATCGGTGGATTAGGTGAAACAGGAAAAATAAATTTAAATACTATTGATAATAATTTTAGTTTGGTATTCCCTGAAGGTGTTAAACGAGTAGATGTATCTCTTCTCAATCTTGCTGAAGTTGATGTCACTGCTGGGGATGGTGGTGATATTTCAATTTATGGTCAAAATTTAAACATTTTAGATGGTAGTGATATTTGTGCGGGAATTGGTGCAGATCCAGCTTGTGGGGGAGTAAATCAAGATAATGGTTCTGCTAATGCTCAAGCAGGAGATATTAAATTGGATGCTTTGGGAAAAATAACTATTGCAAATCAAGTTAGTGAAGTTAGTAATAATTTAAATTCCAATGCTATTGGTAATGGTGGTGATATAAACATTAAAGCAAAGTCCACTGCGATCGATGATGGTGGAAGAATAAGCGCTACAAATTTTGGAGTAGGAAATGTGGGTAATGTGAATATAAATTCTATTTCTACATCTGTAACTAATGATTCAAGAATAGTATCTACTACTTTTGGCTCAGGAAAATCAGGAGATATAGTTATAGAAACAGGAAATTTCATTGTTGAAAATAGTCAAGTTGGATCTTCTACATTTAGTTCGGGGAAAGCTGGGAATTTGACTGTTCGTGCTTCTAATTTTGTAGAACTTAAAGGAGAAGTTCCTCCCGATGAACAAATAGGGTTTCCTGGTGGATTATTTTCCCAAGTAGATAGAGATGGGAATGGAGGACAGGGAGGAAATCTCACAATAGAAACCAAGCGCTTAAGTGTAAGTGATGGTAGTAAAATACAAGCTGCTACTTTTGGTCGAGGGAATGCTGGAAATATAATAATTAAAGCCGAAGAAATAGATTTATTTAATACATCATTACCCAACTTTTTTTCTACTGGTATCTTTGCAGGAGTGGAAAGAGATGCAAGGGAGCCAAATTCTGCAAAAGGTGATGGAGGAAATATAGCAATAGAAACGGAACGTCTTTTGATGCGCGGTAGAACTTTTATCAGTAGTGATGTTGATGAGAATGCTACTGGTAACGGCGGTGACATCAACATTACTACTAAAAGTCTATTTCTAATAGATGATGCATCAATACTTACCTTGACTCAAGCACAAGGAGATGCTGGCAATATATTTATTAATGCTCATGATATTCAACTTAACACTAGTGTGATTAACAGTGGTATCAGACCAGGAGGGGTAGGAAAAGGCGGTGATATTGATATTGAGACTGATTTCCTCTCATTACTTAACGGCTCTCAAATTAATTCTATTATCTTTCGCCAAAGCAGAGATAATCAAGGAAATATTATTCCCAGTGGAAAAGGAGATGCGGGAAACATCAAAATTAATGCATCTGAGAAAATAACACTTTCTGGAGTTAGTAGAAATGGTTTTTCTAGCGCATTATTTACTATTACAGAAAAAGGAACTTCAGGTTCAGCCGGAGATATCTTTGTTGAAACAGATAATCTACGAATAACGGAAGGTGCAATTATTGGCGCTAGTACCTCTAACGCTAGTGATGCTGGTGAAATTTCCATCAATGCAAAAAACTTTGAAGCAGTTAATGGTGGACAAATCGTCACCGCAACTCGCGATCGCGGTAACGCAGGAGAAATTATATTAAATGTAAAAGAAAATATCACTCTTAAAGGTGTTGATTCTAATTTTCAACAGCGTTCAGAAGCAGCCAAGAAATTTATCTTAAATAACCCCTCCGTGCGATTTCAACAAGTTAGCGATATCATCTTCAATGAAGGATCCGCCAGTGGGATATTTGCTAACACTGCCTCAAATTCCACTGGTGACGGAGGTATTATTAATCTTCAAGGAAATTCCCTTTCTATTAATGATGAAGCTCAAATAACGGCTCAAAGTCAAGGACTAAGTAAAGCTGGAAATATAAATATTAATCTACGCAACTCTTTAATAGCCGAAAATGGTGAAATTTCAACCACCTCTGAACAATCTTCTGGTGGTGCGATCGATATAAAAGGTCGGAATATTAACCTATTTGGTGACAGCGATATCCGCACTAACGTCAATAGTGGTGAAGGTGGAGGTGGGAACATTAACCTCACTGCTAATACTATCACTGCTCTTGATGACAGTGATATTCTCTCATTTGCAAACGATGGTAAAGGTGGTGACATTACCTTTAATACAGATGGTTTCTTCAGTTCATCGCAGTTTCTTCCTGCTTCTGCGATCGCGAACCGAGACAATCTTAATAATCTCGATCTAAATGACCGTGTAGATGTTAATGCTAGCGGAACAGTGTCAGGAAATATTACCGGAATACCCGATACCACCTTTATCCAAAACAGCATCACAGAATTACCTGAAAACCAAATAGACACTAACGCCTTAATTTCCCAAACCTGCATTGCAAGAAGTAGCGATACTGGTAGCACCTTCAATGTCTTTGGTTCTAGTGGTTTTGCTGAAGCTCCTGGTCATGCAGATATTTCTAGATATCCTACTAATAATGTGCGTGGTATTCCTAAGACAACATTGAGGAACTGGAAAAAGGGAGACCCCATTATTGAACCTGATGGTGTTTATCGCTTACCTGATGGGAAAATAGTTTTGAGTCGAAACTGCTCCTAATGATTCCTAGGCTTTTATATTTTGATGTGGAGATTCTTCTCAAAAGCTTTTAATAAGCGCTAATTAACGGAAATTAATATCAAATAGCGACCCAGGGAGGACAAACAAAAAGTATCTGTTCCTGCTCCACTTTCCCAGAAAAAGGGTTTGTTCTTAATCGATATTGAACAGCTAATCTTCCAGCGTCAAGCACCAAGGGTAAGCGAAAAGTTCCAAGACTGACACCATCAACAAAAATATCAATTGATTCCAAGCCAGTAAATCTTGGTTTACGAAATGAAACAACCTGTAATCCATTAGTAGACGATACTGACCTATTTATTGTTTTGGGGATTCTTACTCTAACGACATTAGCTTCAGGACAACTATATAAAGTTCTTTGAGCTTGTGCTAGTTCTACACCTGAAAAAGAAATTGTTGAGGTAATTATAGCGCCGGTTATTAACTGTTTGATGTACTTAAATTGATTTTTCATAACCCTAACCCCTAAGTAGCAGATAAGAAAGTTTGTAAATAACCTTAAAGAAGCAATTTAGTTGAGAGAAAAACACACAAAGATATTATCTGGTAGCGTCATTAATGTTCCCTCAGTCAACCTCTATTCATAGAGTAAAGTACGCCAATTCTTATCGAAATGTAGTTTTGTGCAATCGTTCTGGCGTAATTGAGACACTTCTTAACTCGAACTGACGTTATATTACGTTCGAGTTGCAATAAAAATTGTGTTTGTGTCTTATATTAGAATTTATTTGAATATTTGCCTGTTTCAAATATCTTTTAAACCGCAATAATTTATGGAAATAGTTGTGGCATAAAAATGTAATAACATTTACATAATTAGTCATTATTATTCATATATAAAAATAGTATTTTGTTAGTATCAACACAGAAAGTAAAGCCATCACATATTTATATATTCCAGCTTAATGAGGAATAAGATTTATGAGTTTTGTTGAACTGAAGAACAAAGTACAGTCAGTTAGGAACACAATTGATTCTTTGATAAATGAAGTCATTGACTTAAAATCTCAAGTTCTAAATATCTCTATTTTTGATAAAGAAGGTAGAAAGCTACTTAATTATTTACAAAAAATGGAGATACGAATTCAAAAATGTCAAGATACTGTAGAGGTAGTTACAACTAAAATTCATGGAATGCAACAAAAATCTCACTATATTTCAAATAATCAAGCAAGTGAATTAGAAACAGAAAAATACAGTATTCAAACCGATTTTGATATACTAGCAGCTAAGTATAATGAAACGTATTCAACCTTAGTAGAAAAAAGCTTTTGGGCTAATTTACAGGACGCTTGGCAAAGATTTACAAAGGGTATTAGTACTTTAGCAGCCAAGGTTTTAATCTGGTCTTTTACCGGTTTAATTCGTCCTATGTTTCCTGCTTCGAAAAAACCAAAGTTCTTAATTCCCTATGGCTCTTTGTGGGAAAGAATTTTTCGAAATTAAAAACTGTATTAATAGACAACTAATAAGATTTAAAAGTCATGAAAAAGATGAAAGCTTATGAAAAGTTAATAAGTGATATTCAAAAAGATCTCAAACAATTGGAACTTGAGATTGATGCTATCCCAGATATAAATTCACTGAACCTACTGTTTAACTTTTTGCAATATTATTTTTTCAATTCGACGCGAATTAAGGAGCTTTATTCTCGATTGGATAAGCTTAGAGCTAAAGCTCAAAATGGTCTTGATTATTATGAAATGGCAACTATGAAACAAACCATTGAAAAAAAATCTGACCAAGAAGTTAATAACAACCGGGAGGAATATAAGGTAAGTAGCGACCAAGAAAGTAATATTGCTCAGGACGTAGGTGGTAGTCAAATAACTAGTAACGGTCGAGAAAGTTGCGTTAATGGGGAAATGAGCAGTAATCAGATAAATAGTAGTCATCAAAAAAGTTACTTTAATCAAGACACTGAAACTGAACAAGAAAGTAGTACTGAGGAGAGCTACTTTTCTCAATTAATAGACCTGTTAGCAGATATTACCTTTCTTGAAAAACGCTTACGAAAAAAAGATACTCAGAGCTTTTCGTTTGGATGAAGTAGATATCGCACTGATATATTTGTAAGCACTAGCGTTCTTTTTATTAACGGTAGGGGTGCACTAACGTGTACCCTGATGAATCATTCATGAGAATCAATATTGTAAGATGTTGCAGAGCATGGGCTGGGTGGGGTGTCGACGTTAGCCTCTGCAACATCTCTACAGGATTTATCTGTTCGTAAATCAAATATGATTGCTATATTCTTGTAATTTGAAGTTCTTGATAAATTGTTTTGTGCAATTGAATTATCAAAATTCAGATTAAGTCAATACAGTTTTCTGCAATCCTAATAGCATAAATTCCCCATCCCCTTGTCTGGAAATAGTGATTAAATTTGCATAAGCACCACTTTAATAATCAAAAATATAGTCTTACTGTAAAAATATGGATGCAATTTTAGATCCCATATCAGCAAAGACGTAAACAGTGAGGGATAATAATGATTCATAACTTACAGGGACAAGCACAGGAGCAAGCACTGCTAACTTTTCTAGTAGTTGACGACCACAACTTAATCCTTGGTGGAACTTTAGAAGTGCTGAAAAAACAGTATCCCGAAGCAAGACTATTGACCACGAAAACTGCACAGGATACCTTATCTCAAGTTCAAAAATGTCAGCCAGATTTAGTAGTGTTAGACCTTTCCATTCCTGAAGAAAATGGAAAAATATCCCAAATAGAAACGGGTATTAAATTGCTACAACAGTTGATGAAAGAATATCCCGATCTGAATTTAATGGTGCAAAGCAGTTATATAAAAGCTTTGGTGAGAATTAAGCACGATATTGATGCTCACCATGGTGGTTTTACCGTTGCTGATAAGGGACTATTAGAAGCGGATATGCTCACTAGGGTTGACTTGTCACTCAAGGGGGTAACCCACACTAAGGATTTGAAAACCAAATTAGAAGTAAAACCAGAATGGTTAGAAGTATTGAGATTAGCCTTTGAAGAAGGTTTACAAGATAAGGCGATCGCACAAAAAATGTTCAAGTCAGAAAGAATGGTGCGTCATTACTGGACTAAGATTCAAGATGTTTTGGGTATCTACCCAGAATATAGCAAAAAGGAGGGAAAAAATATTCGCATTGAAACAGAAATTCGAGCCAGAAAGGAAGGATTGATTGATTAGTGAATAATACGCTTAATCGATTAATTTATTAAGAAATTAATTTGGAGTTTTAAAATAGTGTTAAGAAGTATCTGGGGGAAAATTGAGGATGAACTTAATATTTGGCGAGTAGGAGCATTGCCAGGTTTAATCATAATTTTCCTAGTTATATTAGCTCGTTTAACTGGTTCGTTACAATTCCTCGAATGGATGACCCTAGATGCTTTTTTACGCTGGCGTCCGGCTGAATCAAGAGATGATAGAATTACCATTATTGGGATTAACGAAGCAGATATTAACTCTATTGGAACCTATCCTATTCCAGATCGAAATATTGCTAAACTGATTGAAAAAATCCAAAGTTATAAACCAAAAGCTATAGGTTTAGATATTGTTAGAAATATTCAAGTACCACCAGGTAATAATGAACTAATTCAAGTTTTTCAGAAATATAAAAATATATTTGGTGCTGAAGTAATCTTAGGAGAAGATAAAGCTCCTCCTCCACCCGCATTACCACCCGAAAGAGTCGGTTTTATAGACGTTATTATTGATGGAGATGGAAATTCCAGACGAGCACTACTCGGAAATCCAAGTAATGAAGGTTATAAATTTTCTCTTCCTTTACACCTAGTAAAAACTTATTTAGCTAGCAAAAATATAACTTTAGAAAATGGTACTCGCGATCGCCATGCAATGAGATTTGGGAAAACTGAATTAACTCGTTTTTTACCTAATACTGGAGGGTATGTTGGTACAGATGCTGGAGGGGTAAAAATTCTCGTCAACTTTCGTAGTGGGAAAAAAATATTTCCAACCCTATCCCTCAATGAATTAGAAAAAGGTAATTTTAATCCTCAACTAATACGCGATCGCATAGTTTTAATTGGGATTACAGCACCCAGTCAACCAGATTTCATTAACACTTCAGCGGTATCTGATTATAGACATCACCTTGGAATTTATGGGGTAGATTTCCACGCTCACGTTATTAGTCACCTTCTCAGTACGGTTGAAAATAATAGACCACAAATAGTGACTTTACCCGATATTTGGGAATATCTGTGGATTGTAGCTTGGGGAATTTTAGGAATTGCTTTAGGAAGATTAACCCAATCAGCGTTTAAAAATTTACTTGTAGTTGGTATTACAATCGTTTGTTTTGTCAGTATAAGTTATCTGTGTTTAATGATCGGTTGGTGGATTCCTGTCGCACCTGTTGTTTTAATATTGGGAATTAATGCTGTGGGGTTAAGCGCTTTTGCATTTTACGAATATGATCGCAGTTTGAAGTCACAAATTGCTATCAGACAGGAAGCTATAGACTTTACATTTACATCGATTCATAATGGACCTTTGCAAACCCTAGCAGCTTTAATGAGGGAAACACAAAATTATAATTTCCAAGCAAAAGAATTACACTCAAAACTACAACATTTAAATCAAGAAATTAGAGATGTTGGGGAAAATTTAAAAATTGAAACTCTCAACAGAGGAGAAACTTTATATTTAGGTAATTCCTCAAAAATAGATTTAAAACGTCCAATTAATGACTTATTTTATGAAGTTTATAGTAATAGTGTAGAACGTAATTTACCACACTTTCAAACTTTAAAGGCCAAAGTCAGAGATTTCGACCCTATAGAAGAAAAATACTTAAATATTAAAAAGAAACGAGAATTATGTCAGTTTCTTGAAGAAGCTATATGTAATGTTGGTAAACATGCAGAAGGTGTTACTCGTTTATATGCAACAGGTAAATATGAAGATGGTTGGTACACTATCACTGTTAAAGATAACGGAGTAGGTCTTTCCTCTAATAAAGAGAACAAAGGTACAAAAAACTCTAAATTTTTAGCAAAGGAGCTAGGAGGTAGATTTAATCGCAAATCAACTCATCCCAAAGGTACTTCATGTGAGCTTACATGGAATTTAAATCGCGATCGCTACAGAATAAGCATAAATATTTTACCTATATTAAAACGATTGATTTTTACCAAAAAATAATATTACTTAGTCTGATAAGTAAGTAGGTGGGAAAAAAGTRAACTATGTAAATAAATATAAAATATTCTTATTTGGCTCGTAGTAGCGCTTTAGCGCTAAAGCGCTATTACAAACAAGTTATAATTCTCTTACTAACCTACTTAACTAATTGATTTGAATATCTTTGATCGCTGCAATATTCTGTAAATTATCCACATGTTTTTTTAATCCTTCAATTTCTGGTTTTGTTAAATTTATTCTTTCATGGGGAATATCTCCAGTTGCAACGTTTTGTAAAAGACTTGAAAGTGGTTTAGTTAATCCTTTAGTTTTAGCTAATATGAGAGCTTCTGCTAAAGCGTTGTACCATAAACTCGATTGTGCGTATAAATTTAATCTATCTAATTCGTTAGAAGTTCTTGCTATCTTTTTTGATAACTCTGTTGTTAATGGAACTAGAGTAAATTCAGCCCTACTCAATACAAGACCCTGAGGACATGTAATAATAATTTGCCACAGATATGTTTCTCCAATTTGTAATCCAGGTTGATTTTTAGGTAATGAGTAAGTTTGAATTCCTGGTGCTTTTTTAGTATTAATTGGCGAACCTAGTGGTTCTGGATCCCCATTCTTATTAAACTTAAATAAACTAAATTCTACTGATTCAGAACCAGAGGAATACCAAGCAAAAGTTGGATGACTAGAAGCTGTGTATCCAACGTATTTTTTAGGAGCAAGAACAGTTAAAGGTATTTTGCTGGTATCACACCCCCTACGACCTCCAGGTTTAGAATAATCGCTAGATTCTTTTTGATCTGGTGGTGGAACGTAAGCTGCGAGAACTGACAACGGTGAGATAGTTATAAATAATGTTAAAAAAGTAATTACAAATAATTTGTGTATGAGGTATTTTTTCATCATGATTTTTTTAATTGATAATGGGTAATTGGTAATTGGTAATTGGTAATTGGTAATTGGTAATTGGTAATTGGTAATTGGTAATGGGTAATGGGTAATTGGTAATGGGTAATTGGTAATGGTTAATTGACGAATCTTCAGATCTATTACTAGTAAAATTTTGGTCACCAGAGGCTCGGTCTGTTTTAATGTTTAAGTTTTAATGTTCAAGTTTTTACTTTTTAATTTGAACTTATGTCCTACGGACACGCTATGCTAATGACTTTTTATTTGCGCATAGCGCTATAACCAATTACCAATAAGAATAAATGGAGCCCAATAATAAGGATTATCGTATTGTCTATTAACTTCCGGGTATTCTTTAGCTTTAATCAACTTTATTTGTGCTGCTTGTAAAGCCTCAGCTTTAGATTTCCCTGACTTAAGATTGTTATAAAACTCTGATACTAAGATTGATGTAGATGCATCAGCAACAGTCCATAGGGAAGCAACAGCACTTCTGACTCCTGACTGTAGAGCAACTCCTGCTAAACCAAGCGCAGAACGGTCATCACCAAAAGCTGTTTCACAAGCACTTAATGTGAGCAATTCAATAGCGCGAGAACCACCTTTAACTTTACGAAGTACTATTTCTAATTCATCAATTGTTAGTTTTTCGTTGTCTGGGTCATTATCATTTTTTCTTCCAGCAATTAGGAAAGTATCTTCCGGGATTGTCCCGAACTGAGCGTGAGTTGCAATATGAATTATAGGATAAATATTTTGCTCTAGTTCTATTTCTACATTAGATGGTTGAAATTCTCCATCTACAAAATCTTTGTACTGAGGAAATAAATTTTTAACTTCACTTACTTCTTCTTCAACATTAAATAAGGCGGAATATATCTTACCACTAATACTACTCTCCTCAGTTAAAGCTAAAATTAAGACACTATTTTTTTGCGTATTCAATTTTTTGGGTGCAGTTAGTTTCAAACTTGGGGTAGTAGCAAGAGCATATTCTTCAATTAAATACTTTTTATTCTTACTATCGTAAAGTGCAGCCATTGGTATGGTACGTAAAATACCATCTTGAATTAAAACTAAGGTTTTGATGTTGTTGTTTTCTAAATCGTTTTTAAAAGGAGCAATAAACCACTGATATAGTTTTTCTGCTTCACCGGTATTGTATTTTATTGGACTTTGTCCTCTTTTAAGTCCATCACGAAATTTCTTAATTTCACTTTCAATAATTTGAGATTCAATAATTTTACCGTTGTCTTCAACCCATTCAACTTTTTGTCGTTCGTCAGGTAAACTGAGTAATATTGCTACGCCTTTATCAACAACAATCGAGCTAAGAACAGCAGTGTCTTCCCCCACTAATTCATTTACTGCTTGTTTGCTAATTGCCGCTAAAATACAATCATTACCAAAGAAGTTTTGTAATTCTGCTAACCGTAAAGAATCAATAGTTTGAATTGCACTATCTAGATTTTCTTGAGTTTTAAGGCTGTTTTTAGATGTTTTATTGGTATTAACTTGTTTAGTTTGTAGATTTCTTGCTTGTGATACTTTTAACTTATTCTCATTCTGTAATGCTAACTCTAACCTTAATTCAGCTAAATCTCGATATACGGGTTCAATTACGTCTCTAAAATCAAACTGTAAATCTTTATCTGCTTTGAGAATATCGCCACGAATTTCCTCTAAAGTTAGATATGCGCGTTGGTAAGCATCAGCAATTTCTTGAGGAGATTTTCCCTGCTTGCGGAATATTCTACCAATTTGCCATTCCCACAAGTACACGCTATCTCTAGCTTTTAATTTTTGATCCGCTGCTAATAAAGCTTGACGAGTGTATCTTAAAGCAGTTTCATATTGATTATTACCATTACATTCATAAAAATGACCTAACGCTCCCAAAGCAAAAGACTTGGAACGATTATCATTCATCTCTTCAGCAGTTTTGAGCGCATCCTCAAGCAAATTTTTTGCTCGTATGTCCGTGATTCGACGTGGTGAAATACATTGAGTTAAAGGTGAAGTTATTTTTTCCTGAGAATCTACTGCTGGTAGATTGGTTAAATCCACTGCAGCATATACTTTATTTCGTGTATTAGGTAAATCTTTTAAAAGAACTAAAGCCTCTTGGATTTTGCGATCTACTTCACTTCGGTCGAATATTCTAAACTCTCGTGAGGTATAACTTAACTGAATCAAAGATAATAGCGATCGCATTTGAGCGAAGCTATCGCCCTTTTTTTGAGCAATTTCAAGACTCTTCTGAAAGTTATTCTTCGCTTCTTGATAATCAGTTTCAGCATTTTGCTTAAATTCATCAGCCTTAGGAATATCCAGTTTATTTGCAGACTGAGAACGCAAATTCCACCTTTGGGCTCTTCCAGTGTAGGTATTACCCAGACTATTAAGCAAAGGTTGTTCGTAAGTTTCTTCGTTAATAGATAAAGCTTGTTGTAAACATTCAATTGCTCTATCGTAATTACCTCGCTTACGATAAGCATCACCTAAACTACCTAAAGCTGCTGCTTCACCCTTTTTATCTTTCTCCTCCCTCGCAATTTGCAGAGCAGTATTTTTTCGACTCTCTGTCTTTTTAAGCTCTATATTTTCAGTTCTTACCCGATCTAAGCCATGTAAAATCTCAATAGCTTTCAAAGGCTGACCCAAGCTACTATATGCTTGCGCTTGTTCTGTTAGCGCTCTCCCTAGTAATTTTCTTTCCCCAGAATTCTTATAGTAAACTACTAGCTCTTCCCATTTTTCTAAGGCTTTTTCTCCTTCACCTAAAGCTCCATATCCTCGAGCAATATTTTCACTAATAATTGCAATATTCGCTGAATTACCAGTTTTTTGATAGGCTTCTAAAGCCTTATCCCATTCTTGAATTGCGCCTTTGTAATTTCCTATTTGATAATAATTAATACCTTTCTCTACTTGTTGAGTTGCTTGAGGTCTTTGAGCAACTACTATCTGAAAAAATTTTGAATAGGAAAATGGTAAAGGAAGATAACTAAGCCATAGACTGCAAGTCAAACTAAAAATAAATAAAACTGCAAGAAAACGACGCATATTATTCGAACATTCCCTAAACATAAGTTGTTTCTAATGATGTGAAGTTTTTTGTAAAACTTAATATAAATAAGTTGCTATTTTTACTTGATATATATCTGTTTACGGTGTTCTTTGCAAGCAAAATGAAGTTTATATAAAGTTATCACAAAGTCAAGTCAATGTGATATATGCCTTTAAGGCTGCAAGTTAAATGCTTCCCTCGGAACTGGTTTTTGCTTACCTCGATTCCATTTAAGTTTTGTCTTGCGTAACATCTAAATGTAAAGTTTTTGCAAAATAAAGATAATCATCTTCTGAGCGTGATAGTTTACTCCTAGATAGAATTACTGACATTTAAAAATACAATTACCTGTTTGAGATAACAGTAATGCTTAGCAAAAGCTGGGTTTTTTTATGCTGCCAATTCTGGCTATATTTCCTCTTAAACTTAATTTTTGTCGAAAGAGTTAAGGCTCAAATTGTTCCGGATACGACTCTAAATTCCGAAATTTCAATTGTTAATTCAATTGATGAATTCAATGAGCGTATTAATGGTGGAGCGTTGCGGGGAACAAATTTATTTCATAGTTTTAAAGAATTTAATGTTGGTGAAGGTAAAGGAGTTGTTTTTGCGAATCCTGACGGCATAAATAATATATTTTCTCGTGTCACTGGTAATAATCCTTCAAATATTTTGGGCAAATTGGGAGTATCAGGTACAGCTAATTTGTTTCTGATTAACCCTAATGGGATAGTATTTGGAGAAAATGCAAGTCTAGATGTACAAGGATCATTTGTCGCTACAACAGCTGATGCTATTCGGTTTGGAGAGGGAGGATTGTTTAGTGCGAGGGAGCCTCAGCCAGTTTCTCAGTTATTAACAGTTAATCCTTCCGCTTTGTTGTTTAATCAAATTGCGGATCGGTCTATAAATCCGATTAATGTTCAAGGGTCTTTCTCACTTCCAACAGGGCAAAATCTATTACTGGTTGGTGGAAATGTGATGATTGAGGGAGGGAATTTAATAGTACCAGCGGGAAGGATTGACATAGGAAGCGTATTAGGTTCAGGGGTAGTAAACCTAAATCAAACTGAACAGGAGTGGATATTAGACTACGATAGTATAGAGAATTTTGGAAATATCCAGTTATCTGAACTTGCTTTTGTGAGTGCGAGTAGTGCAAGGGGTGGTAAGATTCAAGTTCAAGGTCAACAATTAATTTTAAATGATGGTTCTATAATTACTACTGGTGCGGATCTTCCCAACGATGGAGGCGAAATTTCTATTCGCACAACTGATTCAATTATTGTAGATAATTCAGTTATCGGTTCTCTTGCAGTTGAATCTTCTGGTAGTATTGGTAATTTAAATATTGAAACAAAAAAACTTGATATAAAAGGTGGTTTTTTCCCTTTTGGCGGTTTAATTTCAACTACAACTTTAGGAGAGAATAAAGCTGGAGATATAAATATTAAAGCAGAAATAGTTAGCTTGAGAAACGGTGGAGAAATCTCAGCTTCTACTGATGCTGGTGGAGATACAGGGAATATTATGATAAATGCTTCTGAGTCTGTAGAGGTTATCGGAAGTAATAAAAACGATTTTAGTTTTTTTGAAGGATTACTGGGAAATATTCCAGATAATTTATTAAGTAAAATTGCTATTCAAGTCAGAGAAAATGCTTCAGGGAGTGGTGGTAACCTACTTATTAACACTAAACGTTTAACTGTCAAAGATGGAGCGCAAGTACAAGCAGGTACATTCAGCGAAGTTATGACAGGTAAAGGTGGAACTCTGAGTATTAATGCTTCTGAATCTGTAGAAATTAGCGGTACTGAAAATGGTAGCCCAAGTGGTTTATTTACTGCGACTAATGGGGGTGCAGATGCAAATGATTTAACAATTAATACTGATAAACTTAGGATTCTTAACGGAGGAACAATATCAGCCTCAACTGCTGGATTATTCGGTGAGGGAAAAGCCGGAAACTTGACAATTAACGCGACAGATTCTGTAGAAGTTGCTGGCTTTTTGAAAGAAGACGAAGATAGTATATTTTTTAGCAGCTTGGTTACTGAGACCGGTCGTTCTTTAAGTACTATTACAGGGATAAATCCAGCACCAGGTGGAAATTTGATTGTCAATACCGGAAAATTAAATATCACTAATGGAGGTAGAGTTTCAAGTGCAACTAATTTTTTAGCAGGACAAGCAGGAGATATTACTATAAATGCAACAGAATCTATTGAAGTTTCGGGAGAACAGAGCCTTTTAACGACAAAAACAAATGGTACTGGGGATGCGGGAAAATTAAAAATTAATACTCGCAAATTGATGGTTCGAGAAAAAGCTGAAGTCTCAACCAGCACAGGTTTTGCAAACAACGCTTTACGTATTAGAACTGGAGGAAAAGGTGGAGATTTAGATATTGAAGCTTATGACTTTGTCGAAGTAAGTGGTGTTGATACCGGGATTGTTAGTTTTTCTATATTGTCTACTGGAGATGCAGGTAAAGTTAAAATAAACACTAAAAAATTATTTATTCGTAATGGTGGTACAGTATCTACTTCTTCTATTGGTCAAGGAAGAGGTGGAGATTTGGAGATTAATGCTTCTGATTCGACCGAAATAAGTGGTAGTGGTATTACTTTTGTTGGTAATCTTCCTTTTACTGAGGAGCTTAGTTTAGAACAAACTACCCGTGAAAGTAGTTTATCGTCCTTAGCGATTAGTCCTAAAGATGCAGGTGATATAACTATAAATACTGGAAAACTATTTGTTCGAGATGGAGGGGAAATAACAGCAAACACCTTAGGAAGAGGAAAAGGTGGTGATGTTCAAATCAAGGGTAATTCTGTATTATTGGAAAATAGAGCAAGTATCAGTAGTAATAGTGCTCTTCAAGAAAGTGGTGCTGGAAATATTTTAATTGATGTCCGCAAGAATCTATTGGTTAACAATAGTGACATTTCTACAACCGCAACTAGATCTTTTGGTGGTGCAATAAGTATTACTGCAAAGAATATTCAACTATTTAGTGACAGTGATATTCGTACTAATGTTTTCAGTGGTACGGGTGGTGGTGGAAATATTAACCTCACAGCGAATACAATTATCGCCCTTGGTGATAGTGATATCTTTTCGTTCGCAGATCGAGGTCAAGGTGGCGATATAATCTTTAACACTTCTGGTTTTTTCAGTTCTTCACAGTTTCGTCCTGTCTCTGCAAGTATTAACCTTAATCAGCTTGAAGGTAATAACCGCGTCGATATTAATGCTAGTGGTGCAATATCTGGAAATATTACTGGAATACCCGATACTACCTTTATCCAAAATAGTCTCAACGAACTACCCGAAAACCAAATTGACACTGGTGCTTTAATTGCGAATAGTTGCATTGTTCGTGCAGAAGATTCCGGTAGTACCTTTTTAATTACAGGTTCTGGTGGTTTTCCCCATAGCCCAGGGAATGCAGATATCTCAAATTATAGTACTGGTAAGGTGCGTAGTGTCAATAATAATCAGAAATCGCCTCCCTGGAAAAAAGGTGACCCTATTATCGAACCCCAAGGTGTTTTCCGATTACCTAATGGAAAATTACTTTTAAGCCGAAAGTGTAACTAATCATTTTGAATCAGAAATATTTTTTTGGAGCCAAATGAACTGAATTATTGACTATTTTTTGGAAGGATAAAAGTGCTGTACTCTATTTATAAATTAATATTAATTACAAGCTCAACTATTTTTACTTTAGGTATTCTATCATCTCGAATTTTAGCCCAACCAAATATTCCTCCAGGAATCAATATTCCGCCAGATCCTCCAGATCCGATAGAACGCACCTCTCCTCCAGAAGATGAACCTTCTACAATTCCTCCCCGTACTCCAGAACCTCAAGATCCAATATTGATTCCTCCAGAAAATCAAAAGATACCCAAAAGAGAAGAAGAGGGAGTCTTCAAGGAAACTTTCTCAGTAAAACAAATTGAAATATTAGGTAGTACAGTTTTAAGAAAAGAAATTGAAGAACTAAAAAATAAATTATTAGAAAAAAGACAAGTTTCTTTTGAAGAACTACTACAATTACGTTCTGATATCACAAAGTTATACATTGATAACGGATATATTAACAGCGGTGCTTTTTTATTAAGTCAAATCATCGATACAGATGGAGTGGTAAAAATACAAGTAGTTGAAGGCGAACTTGAAGATATTCAACTCACTGGATTAAAAAGATTAAGAGCAAACTATGTACGTTCCCGCATCAAGAGAGCAACCACCACCCCTTTAAATAAAAACCGCTTAGAAAGAGCCCTGCAATTATTACAAATAGACCCTTTAATTAGCCAGGTCAATGCAGAATTAACTGCAGGTAGTACTCCAGGTAAGAATATTCTCAAACTTATAGTTAAGGAAGCACCTGCTTTTCATGCAGGAGTTTTTACTAGAAATAGTCAATCTCCCAGTATTGGTTCCCTACAAGCTGGTATTTTTGCTGTTCATGATAATGTTTTAGGTTTTGGAGATTCCCTACGGGGTGAATATGGAATTACTGAAGGGCTCAATCTTTATGATATTAATTATACTTTTCCTGTAAATTCCAAAAACGGGAAAATTGGCTTTCGGTTTACCAATACTGATAGCCGAATTATTGAAGACGATTTTGAAGATATTGACATTAGAAGTGAAGCACAGACATACTCTTTAAATTTCCGTCAGCCTTTAACATTAACACCTAACAGTGAATTTGCATTGGGACTAGCTTTAGATTTACGCCGCAGTCAAACCTTTATTCTTGATGATATTCCCTTCTCATTTTCGCAAGGTGCAGAAGATGGGGAATCAAATGTCACAGTAATTCGCTTTTCCCAGGATTGGGTACAACGTAATACCAAAACTGTATTAGCTGCACGTTCCCAGTTTAGTTTTGGTATAGACGCTTTTGATGCGACAACAAATAACTCTGGAACTGACGGGAGATTTTTTAGTTGGTTGGGACAATTCCAATGGGTACAGCAAGTGACCCCGAGAAGTATATTGGTTTCTAGACTTAATGCTCAACTTACTCCCGATTCTCTATTATCTTTAGAAAAATTCAGTGCTGGTGGAGTTAATACAGTACGCGGATACCGTCAAAATGAATTGGTGACTGATAATGCTGTTACAGGTTCAGTAGAATTATTTATTCCTCTTACACCTAATTCGAATGAATTGAGAATAGCACCTTTTTTTGATATCGCTGCAGTCTGGAATAATCGGGGTTCAAATCCCGATCCTAATATCATTGCTGGTACGGGTGTAGGATTGTTATGGCAGCCTCGACCCGATCTAAATTTGCGTTTAGATTATGGTTTACCTTTAGTATCTGTTGAGGATAGGGGTAATACACTGCAGGATAATGGCTTATATTTTTCTGTGCAATATCAGCCTTTTTAGATAGGATTTGCTGTTAAAAAAGTCTTCTGGTGAAGTTAGGGAACAAGGAACGGGGAACAGGAAAAAATTTCATTTATTTAGGCTATACTCATAAAATTTAATTAAACGATATAATTTTCGCTTGATGCATTATCTGTAGCTTTAGTTTAAGAAATTGGTGTTATGGCGTTACGTAATTAGGTTAGGACGTTAGCAGACGCTCAAACCCATAACTAGTAAACTTATGTCCTACGGACACGCAATACCTACGGTACGCTACGCTAGGCGCTAATGACTTATGTCCTACGGACACGCTACGCTAATGACTTTTGACTTGCGCGTAGCGCTGTACCTGATGTAACTGCAAATATGGAATCTCAGGTAAAAAATAAATTTAACTAACTCGCCGTAAGTCCCCCACTATATTTGTACTCAAATTAGTGGCGGGATATAAGGTGGTAAAAATGTTTGCACCTCCTGACTGTAGCTTGTTTTGGACTAGCTGAAAAAAGGAGGTAGCAAATATTTTTATAATTTCTCCGAATTTTCTTACTGGAAAGTGTATATGATAGTAAGAGGTCGATAGCGTAGCGTGACGAAGTCATAATTTAGGAGAAGTTTAGATGATCCGCGCAGCACCATCAAGCGCAGCGCAGATGAGACGTCAGGCCGTCAAGGTAAGGCTATACCCCACAGAGCAACAAGTTCAAATACTTGCACAACATTTTGGTTGCGCTCGTTGGTGGTGGAATTATGGATTGAATAAATGCATAGAGACTTACAAGGAGACTGGTAAAGGGCTGTCTCAGTCTGGACTAAATTCTATGCTGCCAAAGCTCAAAAAAGAAAAAGAAACTATTTGGTTGAGTGAGTGCTATTCGCAAGTTTTACAATCTGTAAGCCTCAATCTTAGCCGTGCTTACCAAAACTTTTTTGATGGTAGAGCAAAGTATCCTAGGTTCAAATCAAGACATCATCGTCAATCCATCCAGTATCCTGCGAATGTAAAACAAATTGGTAATGATTTGAAATTCCCTGGCAAGGTGGGTGTTGTTAAAGCCAAAATTCACCGAGAGTTGGACGGGAAAATCAAAACAGTTACTGTAAGTAAAAGTCCGTCTGGCAAGTATTATGCCTCTGTTTTACTGGAGCACGATGATGATAATCTAGCACCCAGTACAGACGGAAAAGTGATTGGGATTGATTTGGGAATTAAAGATTTTGCAATTACCAACGACGGCGAGAAAACTTCTAAATACGCCAATCCTAAACATTTAGCTAAGTATGAAAATAAATTAGCTAAAAAACAGCGTATTGCTGCGAGAAAGAAGAAAGGCAGTAACAGACGCAAAAAAGCTATGAAGACTGTAGCTAGGGTATATGAACGGGTTAGCAATGTCCGCCAAGACTTTCTACACAAACTGTCTAGAAAGATAGTTGATAACAATCAGGTTGTAGTAGTCGAAAATCTAAACGTCAAGGGCATGGTTCGTAACCACAAACTAGCAAAAGCAATATCTGATACAGGGTGGGGAACCTTTGTAAACTTCCTTGAATATAAGTGTGAGAAGGAAGGTAAGGTTTTACTTGAAATAAACCGATGGTTCCCCAGTTCTAAAACCTGCTCTAATTGTCATTACCAAATCAAAGAGTTACCACTTGATGTAAGGACTTGGATTTGTCCTAGTTGCGGTACTCATCATGATAGAGATGGCAATGCAGCAAAGAATATTAGAGCAGAAGGTATCAGAATGCTGTCCTCCTCTGGGACGGGGGAGGAAGAAGCCGCCAATGGAGAGGGAGTAAGACCAAAGCGCGGACGTAAGTCTAAACTGCGGCATTCCTCCGTGAAGTTGGAAGCCCACACCTAATCTGTACGACTATTGGTGTGTGGTAGTTCACTCTAATTTGATTACAACTTTGCCGAAATGAGCCCCACTTTTGAGATAGGAATAAGCTTCTTTAGCTTCTTCGAAGGGAAACACGCGATCGATAATAGGTTTGATTTTATGTAGTGAGATAGCCTGATTCATAGATTCAAACATATCTCTACTACCTACGTAAATACCTTGGATATTTAAATTCTTCATTATTACTGGTAAAGGATTCACTTCTGCCTTTGCACCAGCTAAAATCCCAATTAAACTAATTGTCCCACCTACACGTACTGCCTGCATTGACTTCGCTAAGGTTCCCGCACCACCCACTTCAATGACCCGATCTACTCCGTTACCTTCTGTAAGTTTATAGATTTCTTTATGCCATTCAGGTGTGGTTTTATAATTAATGATTACATCTGCACCTAATTCTTGGGCATGCTGTAACTTTTCGTCGCTACTGGAAGTAATAATTACCTCAGCACCATGAACTTTGGCAAATTGAAGCGCAAAAATTGATACTCCCCCAGTTCCAAGTAACAAAACCCGTTCGCCAGCAGTAATTTTACCCTGAGTCATCAGAGCATGCCAAGCTGTAACCGCTGCACAAGGTAAAGTTGCACCTTCCTCATAACTTAAATGGTCGGGTAATATAACTAAGCCATCTTCGTGTAAAGTAACATATTCTGCTAACATTCCATTGATATTACCTCCCAAACCAGATTTCAGCTTTTCTTTGGTAAGAGAACCATCAAGCCATTTTTGGAAGAAAATTCCTGCAACGCGATCGCCAACTTTAACTCGCGTCACACCTTCTCCAATTGCAACAACTTCCCCCGCACCATCGGATATGGGAATTAACGGATATTTAACCGTTGGACCATAACCCCCTTGAGCAACCACTAGATCGCGATAATTTAAAGCAGTTGCGCGGACTTTAATTAAAACTTGTCCGTAGGTAGGTTGTGGTTCAGGTTTTTCTACTAAAGACAAAGCATCAAGTCCGGTACCACTTTCAAATTGATATATTTTCATCGATTGATTTCTCCTTTGTAATATCAGCTTACTTACCTATTAATGCTTCAGTAGTCAGTAAATAATATCTAAGTAAATAGTTTTGTTAATACTCAATAAATTTATTGATAGATTTGTGAATAAATTTTTTCCTATCTTATCTGTATATCTCCCTCTCGGCTGAAGCTATTCAATCTATAGCTCAATAAAATCCTTGTATTATGTAAATACATGATTCAAGTAAAAATACTAACTGTAATGATCCAAATAGGGTCTAACCTATCTATTTCAAAGAAAATAGCAATAAATTAAAACTGTTTGAACCTAGTACGATATATGAATTTTGTTCGGATTATAACAAAAGGAAAAACTAAGTTTAAACCTGGGGTTAAATGGCTAACTTTGCTAGGAATTCCAATCATAATCAGTGTTGGAGGTTGGCTAGTTTACGTTCAGAATTTTAATAAATCTAGTGATGCGATCGCCGCACCTGTTACCAAAGTCAAACGAAGTAATGTTGAAGTTACCATTAATCAGGGTGGAACCCTGGAATTGGGAAATCAACAAAGCCTCAAAGCACCTGGGGAAGTAACTGTAGAAAAGGTACTAGTAAAGGTGAGAGATAGGGTCAAAGCAGGTCAACAATTATTAATTATCCGCGATAAAGAACAACAAAATAGCCTGGATAACAAAGATTTAGAAATTCGTAAGCAAGAAATAGCTGTAGTACGTAACCGCCAAAAAGTTATAGAAGCTCAAAAAAAGTTATCAGTTGCTCAAAAGGAACTTCAAGAACCAATAAAACAAGAATTGGAAATCGACAAACAAAACCTCACCCTCGCCCGCAATCGACAAAAAATTGCAGAAGCAAAGGAAAAATTAGCTATTGAAAAAAAGAAACTGAAAAATTTACAAGCCTTATCAGCCAGAGGTTTTATACCCCGTGATGAATTAGAAAGACAAGAAGCAACTATAAGAGGAAATAAAGTTGAATTAAGGGAGGCTGAATTTCAGGTGAAAACTAATATCATAGATCTGAAACGTCTGCAAACGGAGAAAGAGCGAGGAACGCAACTCAAACAAAGCGTCTTGGATGCGCAGTCTGCGTTGGAAGAAGCACGCTCGAGTGTTGATAGTAGTATCAGCGAACTAAAACGTCTACGAGTAGAACGCGATCTAAAAGCCCAAACACTCAAAAATAATATTGTGAGCGCGCCAATTGATGCCAAAATACTCAATATCAAAGTTAAAGATGGTAATGGTGTGAAACCTGGGGATATTTTACTTACCTTGGGTAATCCTGCAAAAGAAATAGTGAAACTTCAACTGGGAACATTAGATGCAGGAAAAGTCAGAGTTAATCAACCAGCTAGAATCAAAATCATTGGTCCCAACTCTGAAGAATTTACAGGAAAAGTTCAGAGTATACATCCTCAAGCTATTTCTTCTGAAAGTAGCGGTGGTGTTTCCAGTGGTGGTTCCTCCAGTCAAGCAAAAGTTCCTGCAACCGTAAAATTAGATAAACCCACTGGTAGTTTAATTCCTGGTAGCCAAGTAAGTGTAGAAATTGCCGTTCAACAACGAAAACAAGTAGTAGCTGTAAATTTGGAAGCAGTTGTGCGAAATGAAGGAAAACCTTTTGTTTGGGTTGTTGATAAGGAAGGAAAAGCGAGAAAGATAAATGTGACCCTTGGTTTGGAAGGAATAATTCAAGTGGAGGTGAAATCTGGTCTCAAAGTTGGAGATAAAATTATTACACCTACTCCAGATATTGCTTTGAAACCAGGAGTTTCAATAAAAGAGTAGAAATTGGGGTTTGGTCAATAATTATTTTATTTATCAATTTTCATTTTCTAGTGATATGTCTTTCAATATTTATTGAATGTCCTAATCTAACTATATATTGCTATAAATTATTAAAAATCAGGTGCATAAAAATTAGGTTTATGAAAAATATTGAAATATTAAAATTCAACCTCAAAATTAAATATCAAACTTAAATACCAATTCAAAATTAATAACTTCAAAACCTTAAATTTAAAATCTATAACTTCAAAATTCATAACTTCAAAACTCATAACTTCAAAACTCATAACTTCAAAACTCATAACTTCAAAACTCATAACTTCAAAATTCACAATAATTATGAGCCTATCAGCATTAGACTTAATTAATCTTACCTGTAAATCATTGCTCAGTAACCGTTTGCGTTCTACTTTGACAACTTTTGGTGTATTTATGGGCGTTGCTGCAGTTAATGCTTCACTGCAAGTAGGTACAGTTAGCCGAAATGTAATTGCTAAACAGTTATTAGAACAAGAGGCACCCCAAGTCAATGTTTCTCTCTATTCATTAGAAGGTAAACAACCAAAGTTAGAAGATATGGAGTATGCTCGACGACGGTTAACAAATGTCAAAGCAATTAGTGCTTCCGTTCAGATGGGATTTTATAACGAGGTTTTGTATCAAAGCGAAAAAGCTGAACCAACAATTTTAGCAGTTACTCAAGGCTTCGAGAACACTTCTGGTAGAAAACTTTTAAAAGGCCGTTTTTTTAATGAGGCTGATTTCATTAATTATAGACGAGTAACAGTAATCGATAAGTTTTTGGCAGAAAAACTTTTTCAAGAGGAAGAAGCAATTGGTAAAGTGATTTACCTTGGAGGAAATACGCCTTTCCGGGTGATTGGAATTACAGAAAATAAGATGGGAATCTTCGCTAATCCAAGAGGTAATTTATTTGCGACAATGTCAATTTACAGGGCTATAACAGGTGACGAAAAAATTAATAACATATCGATACGTCCGTACGATGAAAATAAAATGCAGGAATTAAAAGAACAAACAGAAACACTTTTTAAACAACGTTTTCCAGAAGTAAAAGATGTATATGTGTGGAGCAATATGGATTCTGTTGTCTTCCTGACAAACGTAGTAGATATTGCTTCTTTAGCATTAACCAGTCTTGCTATGATTTCCTTAATGATTTCTGGGGTTGGTATTGCTAATATAACTATTGCTGCAGTTGTTGAGCGAACATCTGAAATTGGTTTGAGAAGAGCAATTGGTGCAACTAAAATGGAAATTCAAATGCAATTTATTCTTGAGTCAATTATTTTAAGTTTAGCAGGGGGAATGCTTGCGATCGCTACAATTCATGGATTAACAGTGGTTATTACTAGTATATTTGCATTGCCATATCAGTTCGCCATTCAAAATGCCATATTATCTTTAGGCTCGGCTTTAATGGTTGGTATGGGTGCTTGTTATTTACCAGCGGTTCGTGCTAGCCAATTAGATCCAGTCAAAGCATTACGTGAAGCTTAGGTAATTGGTAATTAGTAACGGGTAGTAGATAGTTACTTTAATTATAGGAAAGTTCAAAGACAACTTTGATTATTATGTTGTTCTTGAGACAAGATATGATATTAGATAATTTTTATTTATTACAAAATAAAAAAATCCGCAGAGACGTAAAGCCTTATATCTCTGATTTTTTTATTACAACTACTTTTTTGACCTTAAATAGCATTATTATTTTGACCGTAACCATGGGTTCAGCCTTTGCTGATGTTCACGAAAATAAAATTAAATATCTATCTGAATATATATCTGAGAATATATCCGAAAATCTAGTTGAAGACAAATATTCACAACCATTATGCATAAATCTAGTGTGTGACCAATCCGAAAAAAATGTTTGGGTTGCAGATGCTTTAGTACCTGATGTGTTTAATAAGTACCCAGCAATTTTTCAAAGGACATTATCGGAGCAAGAACAATTTGATAATAATCTAAACGCATCACAGGATAAACCAAAAAAAGAAGGGAAAAAACCGAATGATTCGAGCCAAAATTTAAATAAACCACAACTTACAAGAACACAGATTAATACATCAAATCCAGAGCGAAAAAAACTTAATACAGAAAAAAATAATCTCAGAAAACAACAACAAGAAAAAGAAATTAGACTTTCACTTTCCGATGTTGTCTTTTTAGTAGTAGCTAATAATACTGATATCAAAAATGCTTATCTAAATAGGATCGCTGAAAAAGAAGATTTAGCAGTAGAAGAAGATAAATTCGTTCCCAACTTGACACCAACATTTTCATTGTCACTCGATGGACTAGGAGGAAATACAAATTCAAATTCTACAGGGAGAGCAGGAGCGCAAGTCGAAGTGAGAGTCCCCACAGGGGCTACTTTAAACTTTAATTGGGAGGGTAATGCTGAAATTTCAGGTGAAAATAATTTGAGTAGTGGGACAAATGATGATTTTTTTCGCCAAAGTTTTCAAGTTGATATAAACCAACCAATACTTCGAGGTGCTGGGACAAAAGTTAACAGAGCTTCAGTCAAAATAGCTCGCTTGCAAGAACAAGAAAATATTATTAACTTAAAATCTACATTAATTAATACTATTACCAATTCGATTATTGCTTATCGTAATCTTCTTCAAGCACAAGAACGGGTAAAAATCCAACAACTTACTTTGAAAAATGCTCAAGAATCATTGGAAGTTACTCAAGCTTTAATTGATGCGGGTAGAAGAGCACCTGTTGACATAATTCAAAATGAAGCAAATGTTGCTCGTATTCGAGTTAATTTATTAAATGCTGAAAATCAACTAGAGTCAAGAAAAGTTGCTTTGCTAACTATTCTGGATATAGATAAAAATACTAAGATAGTGGCAGAAGGTATACCTCCCGTGAAACCAACTGTACTTAACTTAAATAAACTTAGAGAAACAGCATTAGCAAATAGACCAAGTTATCTAATCTCTAAGATAGATGTATCTCAAAATAAACTGCAGCTATTAGAAGCAAAAGATCGAAGACGTTGGAATTTAAGCTTAACTGCTAGTTTGAGAAACGAAACCGATCAAGAATCAGATGCAAGAGCGGGATTATCTCTCAGTCGAACAATTGGGGATTTAAGTTTAAAACAACAATTTGAACGGGCGCGTGTCAACTTGTTACAATCAGAAAATTCTTTGCAAAATAACCTTGCAGATCTAGATTTAGGGTTACAAGATAGAATCCGAGAGGTTAATTTAAGTTTTTCCCAATTAGAACTTGCACAAAATTCAACTCGTTTGTCTCAACAACAACTTGAAATTGAAGAAGAAAGAAGAAGATTAGGTAGAGATGTAACAATTCTAGATTTAATTCGCCTCCAAGAAGATCTTGCACAAGCAAGAGTTGACGAATTAGATGCAACTATTGGATATCTGAATGCTTTAACAAATTTAGACCTATTTTTAGGTACAACATTGCAAACTTGGAATATTGAGATTAGGGACTAATAGCGCTGCGCGTGAGTAAAAAGTAAAAAGTAAAAAGTAAAAAGTATTGTATTCTCTGGCTTTTAAGTTTTATAAGTACCTAGACAAAATTAATTGTGCAATAATTTTCTTATTATGTCAGGTTTAGTGACTTAGATTATATACAAATAATTCTGTCCAACTACTTAAATGGTTGCTTTATTTCTGCCCTACTTACTTTACTAGGTTAGGAATTAGAAATTAGAAATTAGGAATTAGGAGTTAGGAATTAGCTTTAGTCTCTTTTGTTACTGACTCAAACTCATTAACAACCCGATTTAATTCCTGTACCAACCAAGAATCTGCATCAGTTTCCAAAAATATTTCTAATAAACTCCGGTAATACCACAAACTTCCCGACTTACCACCTTTAAACTTATCCCAAGTAACTTCCCCATACATAAATAAATCTCTCAAAATACTGCGCGCATTGTGTAACTTATCTGCTAAAACTACCCTACGAACTGAACTTGAAGCATGATGCATTCTTTCAATAAATTGCTCTTTGCGTTCTTGCCAAGGTGGTTTTGGTATGGTGTCTGCATCTGTGCAACCATCTACAATCTCAGTGACTCTTTGACCGAACATACTTAAAATTACTTCGCGGGTTGCTTTTCCCCCTTGGTCTTCCACCGCATCATGTAATAAAGCTGCGATCGCTTCATCTTCATCACCTCCATTTTCTATTACCAAAGCTGCAACACTTAAGAGATGACTAATATAAGGTATATTGCCTGACTTTCTAGTTTGTTTGTGGTGCAATTTATGCGCATAGACCAAAGCTTGTTCAAAACGATCGGTTAATTTTGGTGTTTCTGTCACGTTCAAATCCATAAATTTAACTCCATGTGTTCTAATAGAATTATTTACGACGATGTTCTTTCAATTGCTTATCTAACAGTATTCTGATATTTAGAAATGCAGGACTGTTAATTCCGGGATTAGAGTTTTTATGTAAATTAAAATCAATATTTTATCTTTTATTTTCTCTCTTCTATTCCTTTTTAATATCTCTAACTAATTAAAAAAAATCAAACTCCTATATATAAAGTTTATAATTTGCTTCCATCTCTGCTTTCATCCGCTGTCGTAAATCCCAGGGTAAAATTACTTCGACCTTTGCTCCCCAGGCTCGTAAACGCATAACAATATTATTATCATTGATGCGATAAAATACTTTGCAGTAAATGTCTTCAGGAGAACGAGAATTTACTGTTGAAATTAGATTTTTCTGTTCTATCAATGTTAATTTCTGGCAAGACTTGATGTTTTTTTCCACTTGTTGATGGGAAATTTTTTTGAACATTTCATCCCGTTCTGTACCCTTGATATAATTACCATAAAAATATTTTTCAAACCTTAATATGAGTAGTTCCTGCTGTTTATAAATATCAAACCCCCAAGCATCTGACATTTTATTTTTAATTTCATCGGGGCTAGGTGGGTTATTACCATAACATTTACCTATAAAATCTTGAGGAATTTTTGTATGAATTACATTTTTTGGTATTTTACTGAGTTTGATAATTCGGTCTAGTCGATAATCGTACCAATCAATTTTATCCCAACTATTTTTGCTCTCCTGTTGGGGAATTTGACCGTAAGCAAATAAATAAGGTGCGCGTTTATAATAGTAAATGCAAACTGGATAAACAATGCAATTGACAGTTTTTTGATATAGTTTTGCACTCTGATATTTCAACTTTACCAATGGGACCTGATTTTGTTCCCAAATATTTTTTAAGCATTTTTGTAATGATTCAACGCGGTCATATAGCTTAGGATGAATTATATATTCTGTATGAATAAAAAATCTTTGAATACCATTAATTGGTTGTGACAATGAATTATTGAAAGCGGATAATTCCTCATTGGTGAATTTTTCTGATAGAGTTTTGATATTTTCTAAATTAGTTAAAAATAGTTCTGGAAATTTATCTATTTTAAAATAAGTATCACTATCGTCTATTTTTTTTCTTTGTAACCAGCCTAAATTTACTAATGACTGAAAATCATGGTCTTTTAAGTTACGACCAGTGACAGCAAATAAACGTCCATCAGGTAAAAATCTGGAAAAGTTATGGGATTTTTGGCTATCAGTATCGGCTGATTGATTACTTCGAGGGTGACTGCTATTAATAATTCCATTCAATAGTAAATTTTCTAACTCATCGGATTGAACGGAGTAATACTTCTGGAATGACTTGCACCATTTAGTTTTTTTTATACTTAAATTGGAGCCAAACAACCACTCAGATAATTTGGTAGCACAGCGACAATTTGGATTGTGTAAAATGGGAATACAATCCCGTGCATGATGCTTTTTTGTCTCCAAAAAAAACAAATTGCGCCATTCGAGAAAGGTAAAATTATTTCCTAAGTTTAATTTGACTTCATCGGTATCACTTCCGTAAATCGAACGTAAAATAACCCACAACCTTACAGCTTTAGCTAAATTCTGCTTTAAAGAACCCGGCGTTAGTAACTTTAAAACTTCCACACTAGGGGAATAGTTAAAAATTTCTTGTTTCACCCTGCATTCCAGATCTTATGATTTGATGTTTCTAGGTTAGCAGCAGGTGGGAAAATGCCTATTCCAGAATACTGAATTGACTTCACATTATACGTAGGAGATATTTTCACACAACATGAGTAGACAGTAATATAAAAATTCTATCAACCAAAAAATTTTGTTTTTATCAATATTTATGCCGAAACTACCAATCGCAAGAGTAAAACTGGAGGTTGATTAACTAAATTATGTCCAGACCTATTGAAGTTCGCAATCCCCGTAATGGTAAGTTTGATTACGTAATTATACCTCCGCCAGAAAGACTTTTAGTACAAAAGTGCAATCGTTTGCGTAGAGCCCAGAAAAATTGGCAGGAAATAGGTTTGGAGATCAGAATTGCAGCTTTACAAGAATGGAAACAAGCTATAATCTCGACTAAAGATAAGTTAAGCGAAGCTCTAGTTGCTGATACTGGAAGCTGGGTAGTTTCCCAATTAGAAATAAATTCTTTTCTGGCGAGTATCGATTACTGGTGTAAATTTGCATATAAAACCTTGCGTTCTCCTCGGCAAGAAACAAATATTCGCTTCATTCAATTGGAACAGACAGGGGTACCTTATCAATTGGTAGGGGTAATTTCTCCTTATAGTTGTCCGTTGATGCTATCTACCATTGATACAATTCCAGCACTACTTGCAGGTTGTGCGGTAATTGTTAAACCGAGTGAAATCACACCCCGGTTCATGTCACCTCTGTTAGCTGCACTCAACACCATACCGATATTGCGGGATGTCCTAAATTTTGTTGAGGGAGGTAGAGACACCGGAACTGTTTTAATTGAATGTGTTGATTTTATATGCTTTACAGGAAATGCAAGCACGGGTTTAGAAGTCGCAACATCTGCGAACAAACAATTTATTCCTGCTTGTTTAGAATTGGGTGGGAAAAATCCGGCAATTATTTTGGAGTCTGCAGATCTGGACTTAACAACCTCAGCAGTTTTATGGGGTTCAGTTTTCAATAGCGGACAGTCTTGTCATTGTTTGGAAAGAATTTATGTTGCCGAACCGATTTATGATAAGTTTTACCATCAATTGGTAGCTAAAGCATATCGTTTGAAATTTTCTCACCCCGAACTTTCTGATGGAGATATTGGACCAATCGTTGCGGAAAAACAAGCTGTAATCATTGAGGAGCATTTACAAGATGCGATTGATAAGGGTGCAGTCATCCATTGCGGGGGTGAAGTTGAAGAATTAGGTGGAGGTTGGTGGTGTCATCCGACAGTTATTACTGGGGTGAATCATTCCATGAAAATCATGACAGAAGAAACTTTTGGTCCAATAATACCGGTAATGTCTTTTTCACAAGTTACGGAAGCGATCAATTTAGCCAATGATTCTCTTTATGGACTCAGCGGAGCGGTATTTGCAGCAACAGAAGCTGAAGCCATAGAAGTTGCCGAAAAATTAAACCTTAGTGCTGTTAGTATCAATGATGCAGCTTTAAATATCATTATTCAAGAAGGAGAACAAAACCCTTTTAGATTTTCGGGTATGGGTAGTTCCCGCACTGGATTCACGGCGATACAACGCTTCCTACGCAAAAAAACACTGTTTGTTAAAACCAAGTCAGTTGAAAATTCTTGGTGGTTTAATGGTCGTTAGGGATTCTTGAATTATCGTTCATAGGATACACTTCTTTTATTCCCATTGAAAGGGCTGGTTCCAGTGATTTTTGTGAGGTTTTAACCACCACCACCACCACCACCGCCAACGCCACCGCAGCCACCACCGCCACCACCACCAATGCCACCGCAGCTACCACCACCACCAACGCCACCGCAGCCGCCACCGCCACCACCGCCGCCAACGCTACTGCCACCGCCACCACCACTACTACTTGTGTAAGAAGGAGGACTCCAGGTGAGTGCTGTATAAATCATTCCAGTAGGAATAATCCTTAAACCAAATAAGGCAAAGCTTAAGGAAATATTAGATGAATTTACGGTGTGGGGATTTTGTTTTTGCAGTTTTTTCAGTACATAATTTCCATACTTACTTCGATGGAGTGAAGATTGAAAAGAGCCAATTATTGGTATTAGTAATAATATTGGGTATAGCATCAATAATATAGTAAGACTTAAAAAGCTTGAGTATACGATAATATTCCATGAAAATGTGAATAAAACAGACAATGAGAAGATGAATAAAATAAAAAATAAGATTATATAAGATAAAAGTACATACGATAAAACCTGTATAAACGAGTCAATGAATAACTTAATTAGCACAAATACATTGACTTCATCTTCAATTGAATTTAATCCAGATTTGTGAAAGTAAGAGTGAATTATTAGTAAGTTTAGTAATATGATAAAAACTGGCGGCATATTACCAATTAAAATCATTTTAAATAACATTGCAGTCGCAACTAATATGATAGGAGCAGCACCAATTAATCGAAGCTTCGTTGACTCCTGTTGGGTTAAAACTAATTCTTTTTCCTGTAAACTGCTTCTAAGTTGTTTAATATTAATGTCTAAATTATGACGGGATCTATTGTGAATTTTTGAGTACAATTTTTGAGTAAAATAGGAGGCTTGATTGTTTTCACTCTGTATATCAGATTTAAAAAAATTTCCTCTAATGGAATCGAAAGTAACCCTTCCTGAATGCATCAATTTGATAATTGCTAAATCAATTACTCGCTTTTTTTTTCCTGCAAGATAAGCAATTTCGTAGTCATTAAGTGATGGTAATTTATTAGAACTTCGAGGTGTACTATCAAGTCTTTTACGCAAAAAATTACCTATTAAAATAGCAGGAATATACATTATCATTACAGCACCCCAATCTGCCTTCTTTTTAGATGAAGTTATAGGAGTACTATTTAGAGGAGATGAACTCTCTGAATAAACATTAGATACATTTAAGATACCCTTGGGAAAAGTAATTTGAACTTCTAATTCTGTTTGGGGTGGTAATTCTTTTTTTGCTGTGAATTCAATGGTTTTATTATCTATTTTTTTGATTTCGCTTGATACACCAAAACTTTGATATTCTAAGATTTTTCCTGCTAAATCTTTGGGAAAGGTTACGGTGACTCGACTTTTTTTAATTAGAGAACTTCTTTCCGGAAAAATCGCTTTCCAGTAAACTTGAAGATTATCTCCTGATTCTTGTAATCCTCCAACTACTCGATATTTGATAACAAAAGTATGACTTTCGGGTGGATTCAGTGGATATTCCCAGCGTATCCAAAATTGATTATTTTCAATACCTGTGTCCGATGAAATAATTTCATTATTTTTGGAAACAGAGACATTAGTTATTTCTTTAACTTTATCTAAAGGTATATAGCGATAGCGTTGATTTTTGTGATTGCTTGTAAATGTATATTTTTGAGTTTCGGTAACTAACATATCACCATTATTTTCAATTACAATATCAACGTTAATAAATTCCCAAAAAAATGGTATTGCTTGAGCGTTAATATGGTTAACTGAAACATTCAGAGTTAGGAATAGAGCGCTAATAAAGATAAAAAATCGTTGAATTATTTTTGTTAATTTCATTATAGTTTTTTATACTTTTAGATATTTCAGGCAAATTACAGAGCTAATGCATCGCTTTTGCTCAACTATATGGTTACCCTGAATAAAAACTCTTTATAATAATTATCTGGAGAATATTTAATAGTTTACGTGAATATGCATTTTCTAATTACTATTAGCAACAAAACACGAATTGTTAAGCTTACATATTGCACCAATAAAAATTGATGTCATTGTATTACTCAGTAAAAAGCTAAAAATCTTAATTTATCAATGAAGACTAATAAAAATTAGGTAGCTTTACTACATATATTTTGACACTTAACGGATTTATACGGAGAGGTGCAAGATATCAGTAAGGTATATCTCCAAAAAATAAAATGTCATGTCCTTAAGTTCCCAAATACATTTCTTGGACGCGTGGCTATCGCCACGAACGTAAAACCAATAACTTTTGGACATTTTATTTTTGTAAGTCCCTAAGCAGTAATACCCTGAAATATCTCAGTATAAAAACATTTACAATGAAATAATATGCTCTATTAATACATTACTTTAACTATTTTTGATAGATAAATTAATAATTTTAGGATTGGTATTAAGTGATTCAAATTCATAAAAAATGTTGTTTAAAAACTCGGCTTTAAACAATTGTAATTTTTATTTTTATGAATTATATAAGATTGGGATATCTGATATATTAGCGTTGCATAAGTATGTAACGAAAAGTTAACGAGGAGGTTTAGAGGTAAATTTCATACCTTCTATACGATATTTAGAAAAAATTTCATATCATCCCGCAATGATGCAACGTCCATTTTTTTCTCTATTATTTGGTTTCTGCTCTGGGGTTAATTAACGCTAAACTTGATCTTATGTTTCCTAGTTTTCTTCCCCCAAATACCGAGCAATTGACAGAATCAACTTCAATTGCTTTAGCCCAGAATATTAAACAAATCCGCGTACCCACACCTTTAAGTGAGGAATCCATTCTTACATCCTATATTTGCCAAGGTAGCGGTGGAATACCCATTCTGCTAATTCACGGATTTGATAGTTCTATATTTGAATTTAGACGTTTATTACCAAAATTATCCCTAGAATATGAAACTTGGGCTGTAGATATATTAGGTTTTGGTTTTACAAGTAGAATCCCAAATATAAAATTTAGTCCCAAAACTATTAAAGTTCACCTTTATCATTTTTGGAAAACCTTAATTAACCAACCTGTAATTTTAGTTGGCGCTTCAATGGGAGGTGCAGCAGCAATAGATTTTACTCTCACCTATCCTGAAGTAGTGAAAAAACTAGTATTAATAGATAGTGCAGGTATTGCAGGTGGTTCGCCATTAAGTAAACTCATGTTTCCACCTTTAGGTTACTTAGCCACGGAGTTTTTACGAAACCCAAAAGTACGCCAAAATATCAGTCGTGCGGCTTATAAAAACAAAAGTTTTGCTTCTGCCGATGCGCAAGCATGTGCTGCATTACACCTAGGAATGCCAAACTGGAGTCAAGCTTTAATTTCCTTTACTAAAAGTGGTGGTTATAGTTCTTTCCGAAAAGAATTATCAAAAATCGAACAGCCCACACTAATATTGTGGGGTGATTCCGATCAAATTTTGGGGACTGCTGACGCGAAAAAGTTTCAAACTAGTATCAAAAATAATCAACTTGTCTGGATTGAAGATAGCGGTCATGTACCCCACTTAGAACAACCAGAAACTACAGCTCGGTGTATTTTGGAGTGGATTACCGGAGATTAGGAAAAAATTATGTATAAATATCGAAATTAACTCTTTTTTTAGTCCATTTGATCGCGCCAACATACTTTCACAAAATGAGCTGCTCTGCCACAATTATCCCGAGTGCGAATCACGCTTTCAATTTCCAAGTTAAAAGGAATCGCGGTAGTAAGATATTTTTGTGCTAACAAGCCAAGCTCAGGAGCTATTTCTGAAGCTGTTGTTGTTGCTATTCCCAAACCAATAAGTTGCTCAATCGGTCCTCTTGGTAACAAAAAATGCATCCCTACTGCAAATCCTGCAGTTACTAGCATTGTTACTGAAATATTTGTACTGCAACGGGGATGGACAGCTAAATTTGATTCTCCATTAGTTAATCTATGTAAAGCAAGTTTTGCAGCACGCCTCAGACTACCGATTGTCACATCTCCATAAAGATAAAATCCTTGCTCTGTAGACAAACCACCCAAGAGTTCGTTGTCTTCTGTTTTAAGTTCATTTGAACTGGATTCAGGATTATATAATTTATCTGCTTGACTTAGAATCCAAACAGTTCCATGTTCCAAAGCATGAACTTGACGTAACATGACAATTTCTTTCAATCCTGGAATAAATGAGAGATGCTCGACGAGATCGGCATCCTGGGATTTTGATGTTGTAACAAAATCAAGATTGAGAAAATTAAAGCTAGAGAAATCACCATCGGTAAAAGCAGAGGTATTCATAGCCGAATTGCTGCCCAATTGCAAATGGAGCAATATAGATTACTTTCCAATGTAGCGCTTAAGTTAATGGAATATTGCTAATTTTTGTTGATTCTTTTTGTTAATTCTTTGTGATGGTTTTCAAGTAGCAATAAAAAATAGATTTAATTTTTAGTGGTTAATTTATGTGAAGATTTCAGCAAATTTCTGAAAATAAGCTTCGGAGATAAATTTTGGGAATAAATTCTGAGAATAAATCCTGAAAATGAACTTTGGAAATAGATTTTGAAAATAAATCCTGAAAATAAGCTTTGGGAATGAATTCTGGGAATCAATTCTGAACGTGTAGAGACGTAATATATGACGTAATATATTACGTCTCTGTACTCTCCTGGGCTTACGCAGTACAGGACTCAATCAAAAAAAATAAACACTGTGTGAGGCAAAAAACGATTGCCTCAAGTGAAAGTTTCTCACTTTTAATGAGGCGTGAGGAGAAGAACTATCGGCAACTACTGAAAATGGCACAGGTATTTGACTGGCAATTCGCGGAAAAATCAGAGTTAAATAAACTGAGCCATTTACTAGTAGATGCGCTATGAATAACGCAAAAACACCCCAAAAATTAAGGTCTAGGATTTAGCAAAAATAAAAATCTAGGATTTAGATTTAATTCCCAGCTGTTGTTGTTCGCTGGATTGCTTGGGAAGAGAACAGCAATTCACATCATTCAGACATACTTTACCCCATTGCAGAGCCCAACGGACGAGTGCGACTCGGTTATCGGTACCTGTCTTGGTTAAAATATTGCTGATGTGGTTATCTACTGTACGTTTACTTATTTCGAGTTTACCTGCAATTTCTTGGTTAGTTAAGCCAGCAGCCACTAATTCGATGATTTGCAGTTCTCGGTCTGACAGACTAACAGGGGCCTGAGACTCGCCACCAGCCATGAGTATCTGTTCCTCCGTTGGTATATTTACTCAAATGCTCTTATTCATTCTAAAAGATTCTTTTGGTGGTGGAGGTTTCAAGTGTTAGCAGTAATACGATAATAATAATTTATTTGTTTAGTTCGTTAGCGGTAATACTGTTTATAAAGGACAAGTGTTTTTTGTTATTCAATCGTAAATCGAAAATGTTCAAAGCAAACTTACTAAATCTTATTACATAAAGCAAAAAGAGTTCGCGAACGTAGGAAATTATGCTATTTAATTGTATGAACTGTATGGACTATAGCCAAAATAAGCAGTTAAATTAGTGTAGATTTCATACAGTAAATTTATACCCAAAAACAAAAATCATCAGACGAAATGAGCAATTCCCATGTTTTATGTTTAGGTGAAGTTTTGTTCGATTGTCTTGCAGATCAATTGGGACGAAAACTTGAAGAAGTAGAATCTTGGACCCCTTATCCTGGTGGAGCTCCGGCTAACGTTGCTTGTGCTTTAGTTAAGTTGGGGACTTCAGCAGGATTTGTTGGTGCTGTGGGAAAAGACCAAGCAGGTAATGAATTGGTCCAGTTATTAAGGGAAGTGGGTGTAGACACAACTGGGGTTAAATATCATCCCAGCGCTCCCACTAGACAAGTTTATGTTGTACGTTCCACAGCAGGCGATCGCCATTTTGCTGGCTTTGGTGAGTATGACACAGCTGAATTTGCTGACACCCACCTCAAGAGTTCGGAAATGCCCATTTCTCTATTTGAGGCGGCAGATTTTTTGGTTTTGGGTACTTTGGAGTTAGCTTATCCTGAAAGCGGTCAGGCTGTTCATCGTGCCTTAGAATTAGCAGCACAATACGATGTGAAAGTTATTGTTGATGTTAATTGGCGTCCTGTATTCTGGAAAAATCCCGATCTGGCACCAGAAATAATTCGACAAATCTTAAAACAAGTTGATTTTCTCAAGCTTTCTAAAGAAGAGGCTGAATGGCTATTTAATACTACCGATCCCGGTGCAATTACCTATAGAGTTGACGGGGTTGAAGGAGTACTAGTAACTGATGGAGAAAACGGTTGTGCCTATTGTCTGAGTGAGAACGAAGGGAAAATGCCTGCGTTTAGCATACCTGTGGTTGATACAACCGGTGCAGGAGATAGCTTTTTAGCTGGTTTTATTCATCAGTTAGCAAAACAAGGGATTAAAAGCTTAGGTAATGGAGAAACTGCAAAAAATATTGTTACCTACGCCAGCGCTGTTGGTGCTTTAACTACCACCAAAGCAGGTGCGATCGCATCTCAACCAACTGCAGAAGAAGTAGAAACTTTTTTAAATTCCCACAAGTCTTAATTTTTTAGGTTTTTAATCTTTTGGATTGGTAATCTTTGAAATTTTAATCTTTGAGTTCTTAATTTCTTAAGTTCCAGCTTTACAATTATTCACTTTTCCCTTTCTTCTTTCCCGATCCTAATTTCAGATCGCCAAACTCATGAAAGCAAATCTAAATTCCCGCTACAGTTTTTTTGCAAGAAGTAGTTTGCGAACTATTGCTTACCTTCAGGTGATGATTTTATGCGTTATCTCGCCTTTAGTTGTCACCAGTATTACTATTGCTCAACAAAACAAGCAATCAGCAGGTTCATATATTCAACAATTAAAAACAGCTGACGAGGAACAACGTTCGGGATTAATAGAATCATTAGCAGGTTTGGGTAGTTCGGCTGTTCCAGATTTGATGAATGCTTTACAAGATAAAGATCCTGCAATACGTAAGAGTGCTGCAATTGCTTTAGGTAAAATTGGTAAAGATGCTAATGCTGCAGTACCCGCTTTGAAAAAAGTCTTGGATGACAAAGATTTTCAAGTGCGATCCAGCGCAATGCAAGCTCTAAGCTCCATCGACAGAAAAGTTATTGTTCCTTTCTTAATTAGTGAGTTATCAACTGGAGAAGCATGGGAGCGCTATAGTGCAACTCATGCACTACGTACATTTGGTAAAGAGGCTGTTGCTGCAGTCCCAGCACTGATAAAAACCATCAAAGAAGATGAAGATAGTTGGGTGAGAACCAGCGCAGCAAGTGCTTTGGGTACTATTGGAAAAGACGCCCATACCGCCATACCTATTTTGATTAAAAGTTTAGAGGATGGGAATGAAACCGTACGTTACGGTGCTGCTTATGCTTTGGGTAACATTGGTGAGAGTTTTTACGAGCATATAAATCAGCTTTCACCCCAAGAAATTAGTGGAGCCACGTCCAGTCTGGAAAAAGCTTTACAAATCATGAAGAATTCCCAAGGGAAATTTCGCCCAGAAGCGATCGCATCAGTGAACGATCCGCTACTACTTCTGAAAAAAGCACAGCAGTCTCGTTCGCAAAAACAATAATAAATACAAGTAATAAGTATTAATTATAGACAACACTAAAATGCCGCAATCAATTTATAGGTAGTGATTGCTTTAGCTCAATCGTTTTCCTGGATTCCACATGGATTGCGTATTTGATTGGATGAGCAAGAAATAATATGTATCTACCCTTAGTAAAAACTTTCTAATTTACTTAAATTTAGTATCTTTTAAGACCTATTCAAAGATTGAACTATCAAAGTCTTATAGATACAATAATTCTAATTTTTTTATTAATTTTGTTTGTTTGAACAACTAATTTATTCCTAATGCGATCGCTCGGATGTAATATATTCAAAACCTATATTCAAAACTTATATTAAAAACCTAATTCCTATACTCGGGTAGGGAGATTGCAAAAGATATTTTTGCTATTTGATAAGAATAATATAAGACATCAGCTTGGAAATTTATTCGCTGTGAAAACTCAGACTTAAAATTCAGACTTAAATATTTACCGCAAGTTACGATCTTAAACCAACCCCAGGTCTTAGCTCAGGGTTAAATTATACTTATTATACTTAGCCTTTGATGCTTTATGGTAATGAGAACATATTTTTGTTTATATTTTTGATTTATGTATTAATGCTAATTAAAATGTAATAAATGTATCGAATAACTTGATACTTTAATAATAAATTAGTTACCATGGTTAAGAAAGAATCAACAAAATGTAAAGTAAACTTTTGACTGTTACTGGATTCTGATAACTTATTGAAACAGAGTAACTTTGCAATTCTTTAAAGAATTGTTTACTTGCTGATGGCGTTGGGAACGCAGTCACAATTCATTCTCATTTTTCAAAAATTATGGCGCTCATAGTTCAAAAGTACGGTGGCACTTCCGTTGGCTCTGTGGAACGTATTCAGGTTGTAGCACAGCGCGTTCGCGAAAGAGTTAAGACTGGAAACTCTTTGATTGTCGTAGTTTCGGCAATGGGTAAAACCACTGATGGACTGGTAAAGTTAGCGCGGGAAATTACCGAAAATCCCAGCCACCGAGAAATGGATATGTTGCTTTCCACTGGAGAGCAAGTATCTATTGCTTTGGTGACTATGGCGTTGCAAGAGTTAGGGCAGCCAGCAATTTCACTGACTGGGGCTCAAGTCGGAATTATGACGGAAGCTGCGCATACGCGTGCCCGAATATTGAATATTGCTACACAACGAATCGAGAAACATATAAATGAAGGTAAGGTTGTAGTCGTTGCCGGTTTTCAGGGAATTTCTAACAGTGAAAATTTGGAAATCACAACTTTGGGACGAGGTGGTTCTGACACATCCGCAGTAGCATTAGCTGCAGCATTACAGGCAAATCGATGTGAAATTTATACTGACGTCCCGGGAATTTTAACTACCGATCCTCGACTGGTACCCCAAGCCCAACTTATGGATGAAATTACCTGTAACGAAATGCTAGAGCTTGCTAGTTTGGGGGCAAAGGTGCTACATCCAAGGGCGGTGGAAATTGCTCGTAATTATGGCGTTCCTTTAGTGGTCAGGTCGAGTTGGACAAACGATCCCGGTACTTATATCTCTGCACCAAAACAGGAAGATCGTTCTCTAGTTAATCTAGAAATTGCCCGTCCAGTTGATACTGTAGAATTTGATACCAATCAAGCGAAGGTTTCCCTACTGCGAGTACCTGATAAACCAGGAGTTGCAGCCCGTTTATTTGGAGAAATTGCTCGTCAGGATGTTGATGTCGATTTAATTATTCAATCAATTCATGAAGGTAATTCAAATGATATTGCCTTCACTGTAATGACGCCAATCCTCAAGAAAGCAGAAGCCGTTGCAGAAGCGATCGCACCTGTATTGCGTTCGAGCCAACCCGATAGTCAGGGAACTGATGAAAACTCGGGAATGGGAGAAGCAGAGGTGATGGTAAAACAAAACATTGCTAAAGTCAGCATTGTTGGGGCTGGAATGATTGGACGTCCGGGGGTCGCAGCAAAAATGTTTGCAACCCTTGCAGAAGCTGGGGTAAATGTTCAGATGATATCTACCTCTGAGGTTAAGGTAAGTTGCGTTGTAGATGAAGAAGACTGCGACAAAGCTGTTAGCGCACTTTGCAATACTTTTGAAATATCCACTTCTCCGCGTTCCCAGAATATTCCCACAACTCCAAATTCCTATCCCCCCGTACGAGGTGTAGCTTTAGATGCAAAACAAGCGCGGTTGGCGATTCGTCACGTAACAGATCGTCCGGGAATGGCTAAGAAGATTTTTGGCTTGTTAGCAGAAAATAATATCAGTGTAGATATGATTATTCAGTCCCAACGCTGTCATGTGATTAATGGTGTTCCTAAACGGGACGTAGCTTTTACGGTTTGTCGTACAGATGCTGAAGCTGCGCTGAACATGCTCAAAGCTGTTGCGGATGAGTATGGTTGGGGTGAAGTAGTTTTAGATCGAGCGATCGCTAAAGTTAGTGTTGTGGGTGCGGGAATGTTGGGACAACCCGGTATTGCTGCAAAGATGTTTGAATCATTGGCGCGGAACAATATTAATATTCAAATGATTTCCACTTCTGAAATCAAGATTAGTTGTGTAGTTGCAGAAGATGAAGGTGTCCAAGCTTTACAGGTTATCCATGAAGCCTTTGGGCTTTCTGGTAGTGAAGAGTTTGTAGTACCGGCTTAGGTAGTAAATAATTTTTGTTGCGAAATTTTTTAATACCGAAATATTCTAGAGAGGCGATATATCACCTCTCTACAGTCGTTTGGAAGTGCTTTAATTTTTGGTGCGATCATATTTCCTACTTATTTTATGTCGCAATAAATGAGTTCTCAGATGATGGATTTAGTGAGTATAATGCCTACTCACTAAGTGTAATTTGGTAAAAGCTTTACTTATTATATTGTAATAGTTATGACATTATTCGTGTTAAGAGTATTGCTTTACTAATTTTTACACAATTTAAAGCCTTTTGGTTTCTTGGGTTGTGCTAAAAAGCTTAACTCATCCTTATACATAATATATCTGTCATCACCAGGAACTTCTGGATACTTAAGAGATGGTATATTTCGCAATTCAAGAACTATTTCGCAGGTTTGATCCAAATCTTTAAACTTGTCTTTGGGTATTCCAATCCCATTGATGGGGAATGAAGTTGGTTTGTCCCAAACTAGCCAAAAAGCCAATGGGAAAAACTTAAGCAAGCAACTACCAGAAATAAATCCTTGTCCTATACAGGATCCTATACCGAGTGAATTAATAACAATCTGTTTATTAGAAGGGTATATCCAGTAGTAGACTTCAAGCTTATCTGGTATGTTACTAGACTCGTTTACAAAATAATTTCTTAAAGCATCTGGAAAAGGTTCTGATATAGGCGGTTTTCCTGGGATTGGTAACTTCCCTGCTAAAATATGACCAACCACTGCCCTAATTAATCTTTGAGGCTTTACAGTTAAATCTATTTTTTCTGGTAAATATAGTCCTTGCTCTTGCTGAGATCTTACAAGACTAGCAACTTTATGAGACAACTCAATCAACTCAGGATCATATTCAGTACCAAGCAAATTATTATTACAGTTTCCACAAATAGAGAGTAAGTTAAGTCCACTTTGAGAAACTGTTGGCTTTGCATTTGGATCTGAGAGGTGCTGCGTTAGTGTTTTTAATTCCACAGGTTTTGGTTTAATACAACCTTGTGGAGGAATATGATCCCGTGTGAGCTTAGAATAGTGACCACAAATATTACAATATCCTTTCTTGTCACCTTTTATTTTTACTTTCTTATTTTTCTTTTTCTTCATTTGATTAAATTGCGATCGCGTAAATATTCAATAACTTTCCTTGCAGCTGCAGTACATTTTTTGAGATCTTTATAATTGAACCAGGTAATCTCTTCAACTTTAACCGAGCAGGAGTCCGACACCTAAATTGTAGTCAATTAGGTGTGTGGAGGAATGCCGGGACAAAAATGGTGCATCCTCCGACGAAATCAGTTCTTAACTGATGGGTTTTTGTCTATCTCTTCTTGGGGGAGTAAGTCGATCCAGTCTTCGAGCAAAGATGTAATAGTCTTATCTCTCTTCGCCGCGTAAGCCCGTAACTTATTTAATCTTTTCTCAGACATTCTGAGGCTCAACCTTTTCTTTGTCATGACGGGTTGCCAATGGATACCCGTTAATGCTAAAACTTATTTAGGTCGTTCGCAAGGCGCGGTAAAAGCAATAGAGATACCACTATGTTGTTAAATTACCAGTATCGGGCGTACCCAGAAACTAGTCAGAAGTCATTATTGAATAATTGGTTGAGAGTCGCCCGGTATTGGTATAACTGGCAATTAGGAGATCGTTTTGACTGGTGGGAGAAGAATAGAAGTGCGATTAATTCTTGTCGATTAATTTGTCACACGAGTGATTTAAGAAATAATCCAACCCGCTATTCACAGCAAGGATTGCTCCCAGGGCTGAAGAAAGATTTACAAAAAGTCAGACATTCCGGAGAGCTTTTGGATTTTTCTTTGCTCCCAGCTAATACATTGCAAGATGTGACTAAACGTGCAGATTTGGCTTTTCAGCGTTTCATTAAGGGTGATTCAAGCGGGAACCATTCCGGAAAGCCGAGATTTAAAAGTGCTGCTAGATATCGAACTTTAGGTTTTACTGGCGTTCAGATCCCTAAAATTGTCCATACTGAGAAGGACTGGTTATTTGTAACACTGCCAAGATTTAAGGGTTGGCTGAAATTAAGATGTCATCGACCGTTACCAAATGGGTTTAAAGTAAAAAGTGCTTTACTGACCAAGAAGGCTGATAGTTGGTACATAACTTTATGTGTTGAAGATAAAAGTATCCCCAGCCCTGCCGATAACAAAATCATTCCTGATTGGGATAACAGTTTAGGTATGGATGCGGTACTCCATGAAGATGACTATCTAGCTACATCAGAAGGCGAGAAATTACCATCTTTAAAGTCATTCCGTAAGAAACAGTCCAAATTAGCCAAGGTATCTGAGAAGAAGTCAAAGAGACGTAAAGGTAGTAAATCACGCCGTAAGCTGGCGAAGAGAGAAGCCCGTATTCATCAACGCGTGGCGCGCAGCCGCAAAGATCACGCCTGTAAAACAAGTCACGCTTTATTGAGGACTGGTAAAAAAGTATTCTTCCATGAAAAGCTAAATCTAAAAGGGTTATCTAAGCGCAATAAAGCTAAACAAGATAATTCTGGTAAATATTTACCAAATGGGCAATCTACCAAGTCTGGGTTAAATAAGTCTTGGCAAGATGCAGCATTTGGAGAGTTTTTTAAAACTTTGCAACACATAGCCGAGAAAGCTGGATGCAAAGTTATCCCCGTGAATCCCGCGTACACATCACAACTCCTTCCCTACAAAGATGAGTTTGTGTTTACTGATTGCTCTATCAGAAAGTACTGGGACGAAGAGTATGCTTTATGGATTGACCGCGACATATCCGCAGGATGCAACATAAAGCGAGTTGGGCTGAACGTGTTCCCAACTATAAAACGCCGTAGCGGGAAGGTTGTAGTAGACAAAACTACTACTAATAGTACCGCGAAGGAAGTTTTGGCAGTCTTTTCTAGATGCCAAAAGCCCACACTATAATCAAAGATTATAGTGTGGGAACGTTACTTCTTCTTGAATTTCTCGAAATAATCCATCCCAGTCTGACTCACCATCTTCTCGTTTTCCTCCTGGCATATAAAAAACATCTTTACCGTGCGTTCTCGTACATAAAACCTGTCTATCTTTGATACAGATCCAGACCAGCGCATCAATCATAATAATAAAAATCTTATCTTGACATTTATCGTTTTATTTAGCATGTATGAGTATGTGAACTGAAATAATAAGAGTAACAACAAATACATTTGTTACAAACAACAGCATACAAACCACGTTTATTTTGATTTGAATCCACTCCAACTAAATAGAGGACTACGCGGGCGATTCTGTTCGAGAACTGTAACTTTATAGGATGGAAACTATGTCACAAGAATTTAACAAAATTGAAATTTTGTCAGTAGAAAGCGCGCAAGTAGAAATGCTCGTTGGTAATGCGATCGCATACTGTCATCGTCCAACAAATGAAATTTTTGTTGATTTAGATCATTTTGTAGAAATGATGGGAGTTGGCTTCTCACCAACATTTGAGAAAGTCAAAGTTTATTTTGTTAAACCTGAAAATGGAGAATTCAAAGGTCAAACCAGAAGAGTAATAAAAGCACAAGAAGTTACGCGAATACTTAAGATTGCAGAAAAACAAGGCGATGATGTCGCAAAAAAATTTCGTAATAATCTGCTCTCACAAGGAATGAAAAGAATTGGAATTGAGGATGCAATTTTAATTGATGGATATCTCATCCCTAGGGATAAAAATGGGAATTTAATGTCGGAATTTGCAATTGAAATTCCTCCAGAAGTACTTGACAATTTTGATTTCAACAATTGAAGGCGTTGATTAGAGATATAAGATTTTTTACTTTCTCTGTCCCTTTTCCATCCATACTAGTTTAAGGTTACCTATTTAAGTTTTTGTGGATGGCTAATTGAGTAAATGACTGATATTGCAATCATTGGTGCAGGAATAGCCGGTTTAGTATGCGCTCAACAATTAACTCAAGCCGGATATTCAGTTGTAGTGGTAGAAAAATCTCGTGGTTTGGGAGGAAGAGTTGCAACTCGTCGTCTACATGATACCCGTGCAGACCACGGAGCTTGTTACCTCAAACCCAAAGGAGAATTACTCCAAGGTTTTGTGAAATTACTATCTCAACATAATATTGTTGAAGTTTGGACTGATACTTATTACGAACTTCCAGCCAATTCCCATTTACCAATCAAAAAATCCGGCTCCCCCTGTTACACTGCACCTACAGGAATGAGTGCGATCGCAAAATTTCTGGCACAAGATTTAGATATTTTGCTCAATCAACGGGTCACTAAAATTGATCTAACACCTGAAAATATATGGCGTCTTAGTTGTGTTTCAAGTAATACTTCACCATCTAATAATGATTCTGAAAATAAGGAAATAACTGCAAAAGCTTTAGTTGTTGCAATTCCTGCACCTCAAGCTACAACGCTTTTGGAATCTTTAGGAAATGGCGTAATTAATTCAGCTTTCCTTGATCAACTGCGTTCGGTTGATTTTCACCCCTGTATAAGCGTGATGGCTGGTTACTCTTCAGTATTTGATACTAAAATACCAGAATGGAAAGCACTTAACTTTAGCGAAAATAATGCCTTGGCTTGGATCGGTTTTGATAGTAGCAAACGTCATCAATCTCATCAACCCGTATTTGTAGTTCAAAGTAGCTCTGAATTTGCACAAATCCATTTAGAAACAGAGGAATTACAATCAGTAGGAGAAAAAATGTTGCAAAGTGCGAGCGAGTCGTTAATGCTGGAAACACTGAAAACCCCAGAATGGATGCAAGTACATCGTTGGCGTTATGCTTTTCCTCGTCATCCTCTATCAGAAAAGTGTTTATCAGCACAAACTATTTTACCTTTGGTCTGTTGTGGTGATTGGTGTGGTGGTAATTTAATTGGAGGTGCTATGGATTCGGGATTAGCAGCTGCAAAAGATATTAATGCTCAACTAGAACAAAAAGTACTTTTGGATAGTTTTTTGGAAAATCCCAAATTTTCGTAATTGGTAGTGAGTAATGAGTAATGTTAGCGCAAGCGGGGCGCGACAGCGCACAGTAATGAGTAATGAGTAACAAGTAATAAGTAATGAGTAATAAGTAATGAGTAATGAGTAATGAGTAATGGATAACTGATAACTGGTAACTGTAGCCCGTAAGGGCGTGGCGTTAGCCATAAACTGGTAACTGTAGCCCGTAAGGGCGTGGCGTTAGCCATAAACTGACAACTGGTAACAAATGTTGCAAGTTTGTATTGGTTCTATCTGCGGTGGGATATATATTTATAAAAAATCAAATATTTCTTTGTGAAACATCTGTTTTGCAAAATACACCTTAATAAACAAGATACAACTTTGAGTAACCCGATCAAAATTGCCAATCAATTTAAACCCCAAGGTAAAGTTATCGATGTCCGAGAGTTTGGACATGGTAACATCAACGGTACTTACCTTGTCACTTTAGATTCTTTGGAAGATAAGCATTTTATCTTGCAACGGGTCAATACCAATGTGTTTCGTCAACCACAATTGGTAATGCAGAACATGAGTATTTTTAGTAATCACGTTCGCCAACGTTTACAAAGTGATTCAAATAACATTAATCGTCGTTGGGAAGTACCGCAGGTATTTTTAACAAAGGATAATCGAGATTACTTAATCGATACTGATGGATCGTTTTGGCGAGCAATTAGTTTTATAGAAGCAGGTACAACCTTCGACACAATCAAAAATAATCAACACGCTTACGAAGTTGGTTATGCTTTGGGAATGTTTCACAATCTTATTAATGATTTACCCACTGAAAAATTAGCCGATACTCTTCCGGGTTTTCATGTTACTCCCAGTTATCTGCAACAATATAACCTTGTCGTAAACCAAAACCCTGCACCAAAATCCCCTGAAGTTGAATATTGTCTACAATTTGTGCGCGATCGCCAAAGTTGGGCACATATTCTAGAAAATGCTTTAGAACAAGGACATCTGTGTTTGCGTCCGATTCACGGCGATCCTAAGGTTAATAATGTCATGATAAATACTACAACTGGGCAAGCGATCGGTGTCATTGACCTCGATACTGTCAAACCCGGATTAGTTCATTATGATATTGGTGACTGTCTCCGCTCTGGATGCAATCCCTTGGGAGAAGAAACGGCAGAGTGGCAATCAGTAGTATTTGATACTGTTGTTTGTAAGTCGATTTTGCAGGGATACTTTTCAATTGCAAAGGATTTTCTCACCGAAAAAGATTACGAGTATATATACGACGCAATTCGCCTCATTGCATTCGAGTTAGGACTGAGATTTTTCACAGACTATTTAGCAGGTAATGTTTACTTCAAGGTCAAACATCCAGAACATAACCTTGCTAGAGCCTTAGTGCAGTTCAAGTTAACCGAGAGTATCGAATCTCAGGAAACAGATATTCGTGCAATTATCGGAGAAATGGAATGATTCAAAATCAAGAAGAAATAAAAGAAGAAAATTTTTCTTTACGAGCGTTCCCAAACAGTTTAACCCCAGATTTACAAATTACAGGTAGTGTAGCCCGCAATAATAATATACTGACTATTGATTTTGTGCTCCAAGGGGACTTAAACAATATCCACATTCCCAAAGCTGCAGATATCCCAAAGCGTAAAAACGAACTCTGGGAAGAAACATGTTTTGAATTTTTCTTGGGAATTAATGGTTCTCCCCAGTACTGGGAATTTAATCTTTCCCCGTCAGGACATTGGAACATCTATAAATTTGACAACTATCGTCAAGGGATGGAAGAAGAAACTGCAATACAATTGCTTCCTTTTAATATTCAACATCAACCTGATTCTTTACAATTAATACTGGAATTAGATTTAGGTCAAATCATTACAGCAGAACAAGATTTAGATCTTGCGGTTACAACGGTTATCAAAGACAAAGATGGAAGAATAACTTATTGGGCTTTGAAGCATTGTGGAAAACAAGCAGATTTTCATTTACGAGATAGTTTTTTGATTGGGCGATCGTGAATTAAAGATTGGGGATTTACAAGGTAAAGATAACAAATCACCAAAAAATTAGTCTCCGAACATTTCATCTATATCAGCTCCTGCTGAACCCCCACGAATAGAATTAACCTTCAAAGATACTTTATCCCTGGATAATTCATAGCTCAAAGGTTGAGTTTTAGACAATTTTGCTTTACCTTCAGCAGTCAAATCCTTGGGAGGATACTTTACCATTAATGCTTTAATTCCCTCGATTCTTTTTGGTACAGCAGGATGATCGGTATCAAACTCCGCTCCTGGAATACGACCTAAAACTTCCATGACTCGCAAACATCCTTCTGGCTCAAAACCTGCTCTCACAGAAGCTAAATATCCAACTTCGTCAGCTTCAAATTCATTTTTTCGGCTTTGTTTCGCTATCCGTTGCTCTAACTCTTGTGTCTTTTGCTCTACTATTCTCTTTATACTCAGATCTTGCACCTAACCGTATAAACCACGGAAAGCTTAAAAATGGCACAATAAAGCTACATTATTTTGTTTACTTTTTATCGCTAAATTAAGCTTTTACTATTAATACTGAGTGATTAAGATACATCAATTTTTGTTGGTGCAAAATGTAAGTATACGCTTTTCAGATTTTCTGTGTCTTCTCTGGCTTTCACCACCTAAAATATTACCCACAACATTACCCAACGTTCCACCGATAGCGCGTCTTCCTACTTCTCCACCAACTGATTCTACTGCGGCTTCCTGTGATGCAGCTCTTTTTTCTCCCAGTACTTCTTTCTGTGTCTCTTCCTGAATTTGAGCCACCAACTCTTTCTTTTTTGTAAGACTAACTGCTGCGTGACGCTTTATATGATGCCCCATTTCATGGGAGACAACGCAAGCTAACGCAGAAGAATCACCACCTAACTGATCTAATATGCCATCATAAATAGCAATTAAATTCACGTTAGTAGCAAACGCGTTAATATCATATTGTGGAATAACTACAATTCGCCAAGGAGTTTTTTCATATCCATTAGCACGAGCAACCCTATCAACAATTCTGTAGAGAGCATAGAAATCTTTAGGTAATTCCTTTTTTGCACGCTGATAAACTGCATGTCCTTTCAAAGCAGGTTTAGCTTCTACAGGTAATGTACCAGATAACAACAGTGCACATAAAGAAGCAACTTAGTTTTTAATACATGCATTATTATTTGGGCTTATTTCAACTCACGCCAGAAATAATACAATATGACCATCCAATTAACGCTTATTATCAGTGTCTTAAAAGAAAAAACATCTTATCTTCATGTTTATATATCTTCATGTTGACCAAAATTTACGATAAATATAACGCGCGCGATTTTCCGCGTTCCTTGTTACCCACATATAAACTTACATCTGCTCTAAAATCCGACGAATAACCTCTGATGTAACCCGATCTGTAATTTCAACCTTACCAATACTAGTAGGTAAAATAAATCTAACTTTACCTGCTTTGACTTTCTTATCAGTCTGTAAAGCAGCAATAATTCCTTCAATATCAATTCCTGCGGGTAATTTGGTCGGTAAATTTGCTTTTTCAATTAACCTATCTTGTCTTTGTGCTTCCTCTGGATTCCACATCCCCAACTCTACGGCTATTTTTCCTGCTGCAACCATACCAATTGCAACAGCTTCCCCATGGTTTACAACACTATAACCAGTCAAGCTTTCTACTGCATGACCAATTGTATGTCCGTAGTTGAGAATTGCTCTCAACCCAGCTTCTTTTTCATCCTTACTGACCACATCAGCTTTAGATTGGCAGGAATGGTTTAATATGTATTCGATAAGATCCGGCGTTATGGCAGATATTCGATCTAAGCGATCGCACTCTTCCATGCGATCAAATAATTCTCGATCCCAAATTATGCCGTATTTAATAACTTCCGCCATCCCAGCACTAAATTCTCGATCTGGTAGAGTTTCCAATACTTGCGGGTCTATGAGTACTAATTGTGGCTGATGGAAAGCACCAATTAGATTTTTCCCTTGGGGGTGATTTACACCAGTTTTACCACCAATCGCTGCATCTACCATTGCTAATAGTGTAGTGGGCACTTGTACAAACTTGATTCCTCGCAACCAAGTTGCAGCAGCGAAGCCAGTCATATCACCAATTACACCGCCCCCTAAAGCTACCATTGTTGAGGAGCGTTCTATACGATTTTCTAAAGCAGCATCATATATTTTCTGAAGTGATTCTAAATTTTTATACTGCTCCCCATCGGGCAAAATACAACTAGCAACGTCAAAATCAGCAGATTTAAGAGAATTTATTGCCCGCTCTCCATAGTGCCCAAATACGGTTGGGTTAGATACTAACAAAATCTTTTTACCCAACCCCAAAGTTGATGTTTTCTCACCTAGTACGTCAAGATAACCTGATGAAATTGCAACTTCATAGGAATCTTGTGGTAAATAAACTTTAATTGCACAAGCCATTGCTGAAATAGTGACAAGTTAAAAGTGCCCGCGCACAGTATTTTAACCGATAACTGAAGTGCGTACAAGTTACCCCCTTCGCAGAACAGTAAACCAAATAATTAATTTACTCACTTCCAACATTGTGGTAATTTTTTTTACTTAATTATTGTCGGTAGAAAAACTAAAATATTCTGAAATCAAAATAAATTTTTTATTGGATGGTTACTTATGAATTCAATAAATATATGCAACTTTATTAGATTAACGTATGAAACAGGCATTGAATAGTCATTAAATAGAAAAAAAGCACCGCTAATAAGTATGAGTCAAAAATCGAAAAAGTAAATCACAAAAAATACTGATTACCTAGCGATCGTAGAGATCGCATGATATTTATGATGATTTTTAAACAATGAGCGATTAAGCTTAAAAACACTAATTTTACTCACTGTGAAATGATAATTAACTTGTTTTATCGCTCACTACTTATGATAGTTGCTATTTTATTCAAAAAAATGTTATTAAGTTTTATGGTTATAAATTTTTCTAGTAGCATTAATATATACCAGTATCACATATGACTTTTAATTTGCGTAAATATATATGGCACCTTTTTATAAAATAAATTATCATTGGCATAGAAATTCAATAAATGTAAAACTTACTAAAAATCCATTTAAAGAAAATGATAGATAGAGTCAAAGTTATTCAACCGAAAGGAAACTTAGACGCCAGTAAATCTCCAGAATTTCGTGATGAAGTTTCTTCTTTATTGGAAAGTGATGCCAAAATATTTTTAGTAGATTTTAAAGATGTAAGTTTTATGGATAGCTCTGGTTTAGGTGCTTTAGTTTTAGCATTTAAAACAGTTAGAGCATACGAAAAAAAATTGGTTATTTGTTCGATTAATGAACAAGTTAGAATCTTATTTGAATTAACTGGTATGGATAAGGTGTTTGAGGTTTTCACTAACCGCGAAGAATTTGATAAGTCTCTCCTTTCCAGAGCTTTAAGTTAATCGTTTGGGAATAAGTTCTAGAAAACTGGGCAGCAATATATCGTCATTATGTTGGTATATTTTAAGATAAAATCAAGATAATAAAAATATCTTTAGATTTATTAAATGTAATTGTGTATATTTGTATAGCTCGGTGATCTATTTTTGTCAGTTTGTGAGTAATCAGTCAAACTGAATCTGAAGAATTGATAAGTCATCATCAAATACATCTTTGGGATTCAACTGATTTAAATAGTTAATAATTATTTCTAGTTTGTTCTCCGCAAAATTAGATGACTCGGCTAGCATCCTAATAAAGGCATCTAAACTCCAAACAGTACCATTAGGCATAGTGATTTCATAAACACCATCACTGAAAATATATAACGCGCTAGACTCTTCAATAGTACAAAAATTATCCATATATTTAGCTTCAGGAAACATTCCTACTGGCATTCCAGGAGTTTTTAATAACTTGACTTCTGGATTATTTTTTGAATTTTTGGATAATAAAACTGCTGGTGGATGACCCGCACTTGCGTACATTAGTTCTCTTTTAACTCGGTTATAAACTCCGTACCAGATCGTAAAATACTTGTCATTTTTATAATTCATTTGAAAAGTATCGTTAAGTGCTCTCAACACTTCACTTGGTTGATAGTAATTAAGACTTTTGAGAGCATGAGAGCGTAACAAATTTAGTACGGAAATTGAAGGGAGAGTTGCTTTGAGTCCATGTCCTGCTGTATCAAGCAAATAAACAGCCAAATAATCTGGATCGAGCCAATAGTAATCAAAACAATCTCCACCTAATTGTTGTGAAGGAATGAAGCGAAAATCAATTTTGAAAGGTTTGCTCATAGGATTGGGAAGCAAAGAACGTACATACTCTGCTGCTTCCGCTAATTCGTCTTCCAAAAGTTGTTTCTGTGCTTTTAATTCGTGACTCATTTGATGCAGACGTAAACCTGCTCTTACCCGCGCTTGTAATTCATTTTGTTCTACAGGTTTAGTAATAAAATCATCAGCACCAGCATCCAAACCTTTGACTCGATCAGCAATGGAATCTAAAGATGTGAGTAGGATAAAAAAAGTTGTTGTTAAATTAGAATCTTTTTTTACATAACGACAAACATCTAATCCATTTAATCCTGGCATCACCCAATCACAAATAATCAAAGCTGGGCGATAATCTAAAGCTTTTGCAATACCTTCTTCCCCGTTGCTGGTAGTTATTACTTCATAACCTTGTCTTTCCAGCATCCGTTTCAATAATATCTGTACTGCACGATCGTCATCTATCACCAAAATTTGAAACATATACGCCGAGCCGCCAAGGAATTGTAAATTTTTAGTTATCTTTATTTTTACTGTCACATATTTAACTCAAATTGTCTTGAGTAAAGACGGATTTGACTCCGTATTTTTACTTGTATTTGAGTTTAAATAAGTTTATTCGCACGCTTAGAGGTTCCATATCTTAACATCTATCTACTAATTTTCCTATGAAGTTTATGATTAAGATACAGAATAACCCTTAGTCGCATAAAAATAAAGTGTAATACATTACCGTTATTAATATGTAATCCTTATGGAGGAGAAAGGGGACTTAACCATAAAGCTAGAGTGCGTTTAAGCTGGTTTAAATCGCGGTAAACTTCTTGCTTAAACCACTGTCCAACAGCATCTATAGGGTTAAACTCTTTACCAGGGTTCCATTTAATATCTTGACCGAGGGGAGTTAGGTGGTTTCCAGTTAAAGTTTTGGCGATTGCCATTTCTCCAAACCTCGATTGTAAAATTTTTGTCAAAATGTTGGACTGATCGATAGTATCATTACTAAACCTAATTAGCAGGTTACGACGAATCCGATAATGTTCTTGCACAATAGAATTAGTTTCGCTTGGTGAAGGAGTAAACTCCACATTTATAGTGGAATTAAGTTGTTCGAGTAAAGGAATAGCTTCTTTAGCAGCATAGTTGTTGAATGATATGAGAATATTCCCAGCGCGTTCAACGGGGTGCATGCTACCAATCAGTAAATGAAGCTTACAACCCATGCTATGTCCAAGACCGTATATGGGAAGGTAGCCATTAATAATTCCCCTATCTTCTAACCTGACTAGTGCGCGTTCAAAGTTGAGAAGAGCGTTTTCAGCGATCGCTCTATGATCTAAAGTGTTGATAAATGGAGTCGCAACCACCAAAAAGCCTTTTTCTGCTAAATACTCCAACAGCAAACGATATGTCACTTGGGGCGCAGTAGCCACAAATGCACCGCCCAAAAAATGAATTACACCAATAGGTTTGTGAGGTACCAGGACCGAGTTTCCAGCTATTTCTTTCCAATTCATGGATCACTCTTCAAAGAGATAAAAGTGAAAAATTAATAATTTTTAACAGTAATTTATATCTAAATATATCAAATATTAAGCCTGAAGAGTTTCTAATAATATTTAAGACAGAAGTTGGTTAAGAAATAGACTGGAAGTATTTTGTTTAATTAAGATATGAATATGTTGTAAAAAAATAATCGCTGCAGTTGGAATTTATTTTATTGTTGGCTCTGTAAATTTTTCATTTCATGCTGGACGTCAAGAGCAATTTGTAAAGCTTCATTGAGTAATCTTCCGTGTTCTGTGGCTTCTTCTGTAAAATCAACTGCAGTCAAAGTTGCTAAATTACTTGCAAATAGTTCTGGTTGATTAATAATAAAATCTTTATTTTCTCGTATAATTCTTTCAGTTTTTAATGCACGGACTAAATCGTCTCTGGTCATTCTCAAAGTTTGAATTACTTTACTTCTATTAGCGATACTAACTCCATCATTACCTGCAGCTTCAATTTGATCGTTAATATCTATAGCTTTCACTACTGAGTTAAACCTTTCGACATCTCTTAAAAGATTTTCTAAGGAATAAGTCATACTTTCGCGTAGCTTTTTGGCATTATTTTTTGAGGATATATTTAAAAATAATTGTACTCCAAATACTGAAAAAAAGCAGAATCCGATAAAGGATAACCATGATGGAAATGGTAACCAGGAAATAAATGAAAAAATGAACAAAGTAAAAATAACATAGCTACTAACTATTCCAGCTAGAGCCATAAAAAATATAGTTGCACCTTCTGGACCCTTGACTTTTTCCATTAATAATTGGAACAATCTCTTGATTGAATTAATAATAATTTTTGGTTTATGTTTAATTGGTAAATTCGTTAGTTTTTGGATATCTTGTGTAGTTATTTCCAGTCCCAGTAAATCATTATGCACGACTATAAAATCCTTATGTAACTTACTTGTTCGTATTATATCTTAACCAAATTTATCTCGATTCAATTTAGGTCTTATACTTGGTATCGGCCTATTTATTTATTTTATACTTGGCAAGAGAAAAATTATTAACTCGTAATATAAAATACAGGTAATTAGATCGAATTAAGAGCTTTGGGTTTAGACTTAAGTGTATTCATAACTTTATTTGGGATATCAGTATCAATGGCTTGGAGAAAAACCTCATTAAAACTTGAATAACCATATTTTCTTTCTCTTATTGATAAAAATAAAGAATACTCCTGTATATATTTGAATTCAGTTTGATTATTATTAGCAACATGTGAACTTTGGGGATAAAAAGTAAGTATCCTAGAACTCATTAGAGGATTTCTGGAAAGTATCGCTTATTACCCAAAATCATTATTGAGATCCCCCCTACCCCTTAAAAAGGTGGCAAAATTACCCTAATACGCTCAACCCACTGCGCGAACGGGGGATTTAAGGAAATCAAAGATATATTAGGTAAATAATATGACGACTTTTTAAACATTCTCTTAGACAACATTGAGAACAAATTGGTTTCAGGAGTTATACCGTGCAGCTAATAAGCCGACCGAAGTTTTCCAATTTCAAGGTGCAGACTTGAAGTAAAAAATCAAATGTAATTTCTATGCAAAGCACATAACGCTGTCAGTTGTTTTAATTTAGTTCGCAAGAAAATATTTTACTTAGTCTGACACATATAATTTTGTCAAAATTATAACTTGCGAACCAAAATAATTTCAGGCGCATTCATTGCAAAGTGTATTAGCAGGACATAATGCCTTAATTTTCAGATCGTAGCCCAGTAACACTATCTAAGCTTTGCTAACTAAGGGACATAACTGCTACCTTTTGAGCGGTTAACATGTCTCTACAAAGTGTGCCGCGCATATTAAAAGTATAATATAGCACCGCTTAAAAAACCGCTCTCTTGATTGAAGAGCGGTATCAAATTTATTGAATAAATCCTTAATTAAATAGCTATAACGCTACCTGCAAGTCATTAGCGAATTGTGCGCATCTGACGACATTAGCGTCTCCGTAGGACAAACAAGATTTACTAATGTCCTAACTTTATTACGTAGTGCGACCAGTCAGACGATCGCGTTGATTCACCAATTTACTTCACCAACTGCTTGACTTTTCTAACTAAAGTTTCAGCAGTAATACCATTAAACGCCATGAGTTCGCCAGCGCTTGAGGTGGTTTCTCCCCGTTTCCAAGCAACAGTTGTCCGAGGGGCGGTACTTCTGAGCATGATTGGTTCTAACATTGCGCCTGCACCACCGGTAACGCCAATTAAAGCATCACCATCAAAGATTTGGGCGAATTTGATGTTGTCTAAGAAAATACCATCGGGTTGAGAACAGGTATCCCAAGCGGTTTCGTGGGGAAGGTACAAACGACGGGGGTTAATTACTGAAACAATTTTGACACCAATTCCTTCTGTTTCTAGGATTTTAGCAGCTTCATAAACTGGTTTGAGAATCATATCCCCAACCACAGCAAAGACAACTTTCTTGGTTCCGGAAGTTTCCTGTAATACTATTGCACCATCGTGCAAACCTTGGCGAGTCTGTTCAAAAGTAGTGCGGATTGGTAAGGGTGATTTACTTGCGGTGATAACAATTCCTTTATTTTTAGTATTTAATGCCCACTCATAACAAGTTTGGATGCTATTGGCATCTGTGGGGAATAAAGGGAAAATATTACCGTTGCGCATCATCGCTGCAAAATAAGCTTCAATTTCCGGACGCTGGTGAGTCCAACCGTTACGTCCTTGCTCTAATGCCCCTGCGGTGAATAAAGTAATAGTTGAAGGTGTGGGACGTCTTAATTCCGCCATTGCTTGGGTAACAGTCTGCCAAATTGGTAAACCATTAATGGCAAAAGATTCGTAGGAACACCACAAACTACGTCCACCCATCAAACATAAACCAGCAGCGAACCCGGCACAAGCATCTTCACTCAAAGGTTCGTAAACTTGTCCATTGGGTGCTTGATAGTAGGTATCGTCGGTGGTCGGGTGAACAATTTTGAGGGCTGCGTTGATGTTACCGATTTGGGATGCTTGGTTACCATCGGCGTTACTGACAACGAAATTTTTGTCAGTTTTTCCGACTTGAGCGACTAATTCTCCCATAGCTGTAGTGGAAATTTTAGCATCTCCACCTACAGGATATTCTTCTAAAGTTAACTGACCTAATTTGGGTAATTCTAATTCAGATTCGGTTACAACTGTCTTTCCTGCAGGTCCACCACCCGCACGCTCGCAGTTTGTCCGCACGATTTCCCAGGCTTCAAGATTGAGAGCGCGTGCTTTCAAAGCTTCAATCATGTGAGGCGCGTCTAAGGTATCTTTAGGATATAGGTTGTGGGACTTAGAACCCTTTGCATGAACCCCTGCACCTTTGAGTTGTTTAATTATGAATACCGTTAAATTACCGCTTAGCGCCGAACGTGCAGCTTCATTTACACCTACAAGTACAGCTTTGGTAAAAGCAAGGCGTCCAGTGAAGGAAAAAGCAGTACTGTCAACGTAGTCGCCCGGTTGTTCTTGATCGTCAAAATCTTTTGCGTCAACTATAACAACTTTCTTAAAACCATTACCGAGCCAATAAGCAATCATCTCATCGTTGGTTTTAAGGGAAACCATGCTGTGGTGTTCCTGACTGTAACCGTTCCATACTAATACCGGTAAGAAATTGGTGACTTCGGGGTATGCAGTATTGAAGTGAGCAATGGAACTCATGACATAAGGTTCACCCAACCCACCATCACCAACGGTAAACGGGAATAGTTTATCCCGGTGTAAAAACGCAGCTGACATTGCAAAATGTTGACCTTGTCCCAAAGGTCCTGCAGGTGCCAAAATCCCAGGAATAAAACCAGAAAGATGTCCTAACAATCCATGACGTTCTCGGAAGCGATCGCGTAATTGTTGAACAGTCCTAATTCCCATATCTTCTAAAGAACGGTCAAGGAACATCGCACTATAAAATCCTGGGGCGTGGTGTCCCACTTCGGTGATAATATTCTTGTAACCCAGCATGACCAGCGCAGCATAAGCCTCAGCTTGGGAAGCAAAACCACCCGGATGTCCTGAAGCTTTACTTCCAGTAATTTGTAGTGTTAGGTAACGTAAAGCATCGGCAGCAAGTAAGGTTTGATAAACTGCTGTAGGGTCTTGAGGGTCGCTAACTGAAGTTTTTCCGGATGCGATCGCATTTGTTTGTCCATACTTTTCAAATTCCGGAAATGCTTCCCCGAAATATTGAATACCTTCACAAAATGGGGGGTGAGCGGAAGTCACCTTTGGAGTTATTGCTGTCATGCTGGCTACCCTACGGATATAACTACCGATTGTAAATGTTTGTTGATTTAACAAAAATTTTACAACTTCCAGGGCGCGAGTATTGATTGTGATTGTGTAACTTCAGGATAAGTTGTTTCAATATGGTTACTCCGCCTGGTAGGAGTGTAGCAACTTAAGTTATTAATTAACTTTATAATCGTGTATGATTAATTACTATCATAGGGGCGTACATCGGCACTAAAGATGCAGATCGGTGCGCCCTGATGAGTGGTATATTTTTTATTTAGAATTTCCTAATAACATCAAAGCTTATCGTTTATAGGTAAGTTCAACCTGATGCTAATTGGCTACCTGCAGCAGGTTCTCGCTCGGATGTAGATTCTCGGTAGGGTATTGATCGGTGATTGGGTGCAGATCTTTGATTGGGTGCAGATCCTTGATTGGGTACAGATCCTTGATTGGGTGCAGATCTTTGATTGGGTACAGATCCTTGATTGGGTACAGATCCTTGATTGGGTACAGATCCTTGATTGGGTACAGATCCTTGATTGGGCGCACATCGGTGCGCCCCTACGAATAAAATATATCATTCAATGAGGATAGATCCCCTTGATGTCTTATTGAGTTGTCGTTTTAAAAAGTTACACAACAGTAATAACAATTTTTTTGTCAGCTATTTGTAGTGAGCTAAAAGTTATAACCGACGCCAAACATTAAACCGACATCTGTGTCGTCATCCAGAAAAGCAGCGTTAGCACTACCATTAATGGTAAAACGAGAACCTAATGGAACATCTACACCACCAGTAACCAATAAACCAACATCTGTATCATCGCCAGCTTCAATCGCTACACCAGCGCCAAGATAAGGAGAAATACCAACAGATTTTCCAGCTATAGATGGTGTTTTACGTCCGGAAAAATCTAAGGTCAGGGGAACCAAAAATACAGTATCGTCTCCAATTACTGCTGCAGGTCGTACTGAAAGAGACTTTGTTAAACCGATTTTGCTAATTACTGCAAAATTTGTCTCGCCCAGTTCCGTATCACCTTCCAGACCAAAATTTGCTGCAACGCCAATATAGCTTGAACCTCCGCGAGTCGCACGACCTGGTTTCACATTATCGCTATCTGTGTTATTGTCTCGATTATTTTCTGCAGTCCCAATTTCAGTATCAGTTTTTGGTTTTTCAGGATCGCCCAAATCGGGTGGAATCAATACCTGATTGACTGCATGAATGACACCGTTATTAGCCTTAATATCTGCTTGGATAACGCTCGTGTTATTGACCGCAATTTGATTACTGTTGGAATCAACTCGAATCTGGATAGTTTCTCCTTCAAAGGTTTGGAGTTTTCCCCCTGAAAGTTGATTTGCAGCAAGTTCTCCAGGAACGACGTGATATTTTAAGATACTTATCAGTACTTCTTTATTTTTTGGCTGCCGCAATTGCTCTACAACATCTGGTGGTAAAGCTGCAAATGCTTCGTTGGTAGGAGCGAAAATTGTGTATGGACCAGGTTTTTGGAGAATATTTGCTAAACCAGTTGATTTTAGTAGAGAGGTTAAGGTAGTAAAAGAATTACTAGAGGAAGCCACAGATAGAATATCTTTATTATTGGAGTTTGAATTAGGAGTTGCAGCAACTACATAACTGGCTGCAGGTATATTACTTGCTAAGGGTTGTACCTGACCCTGTGTAACTAAAGCCTGATATATTAATGCTGCGGTTTCGGCGCGAGTTAAAATTCCTACAGGATTAAGAACGCCTACATCAGGATAATTTACAACCATATTAGCTTTTGTTGCCGCAAATACACTATTGGTTGCATAGTTTGGAATTGAAAAAGCATCACTATAATAAGTAGCTAAAATATCATTTGAGGCGTCCTCACGGATTAATCCCAAACCGTTGGTTAAAGCAACAATTGCTTGGACCTTGAGAATTTCTTGATTTGGTTGAAATAGATTTCCTGGATAACCCGACATAAATCCAGTCTCATAGGCTTCCCTAATTGCTGAAGATGCCCAATAATTAGTTGGAACATCTGCAAATCCTCCCGGATTCAACTGTCTAACGGGATTTTGATTAAAAGCTTTTTGCAACATAGTTGCAAATTCAGCACGTTTAACTGGTTGGTTTGGTCTGAAGGTACCATCAGGAAAGCCGGTAATTACATTCCTCTCCACCAAAGCTTGAATAAAAGGACTTGCCCAAAAATTTATCCCAAGGTCAGAAAATAAGGTAGACGAAAACTGTGACTGACCCAAAATCTGCTCTGAATTGCGATCACTTGCTCGACCAAAGCTGGAAGGAAAAGAGAATTCTGAATTGTGATCGCTATCTTGAGCGAAGCTGGAAGGAGAAAAGAATACTGAATTTAAAAATATTGAGTTTATTGTTGTAATTACTAGTCCAAAAGCCAGTAAATAATTTTTTTTCGGGGAAAAACGGTAGAAACAACCCACGGAAATCTCCTCATCTGATAAATTGGGCATTTTACTCACCAACAAACCTCACCCATTTTTAAACTCGTAGTTTGCATTCAAGGGAAACTCCAGCTTATGAAACTCAAGCTTTTAACACTTAAACTTCCAAAACTTAAAATTCTAAAATGGATGAGATTTAACCATTTTGATGATTGAGATGATTGATATTCTTGTGCAAAGAACAAACATCTTTGCAACAAATAAATATCAACTATCCCAAGAAATGTTTCAAAAGTTATAACTTATAATTCAAAAGATTGTAAAAAATAACACATTTTTTATCACATGTATTACAATAATATTCCAGCAATACAGGCTGTCATAAAGCAAGCAATACTTCCACCAATCATGGCTCTAATTCCCATCTGCGCCAAATCCGCTTGACGACTCGGTGCGATCGCGCCAATTCCGCCTATTTGAATCCCAATAGAACCAACATTTGAGAATCCGCATAGTGCATAGATTGCAATTAGCTTGGCTCGTTCAGATATTACCGGTAAAGACTTAGATACAGTTTCACCACTTTTAATTTTGTCGATATTCTCGATAATTGCTTTTAAATCTAAATAAGCAACAAATTCATTCAAAATCGTTTTCTTTCCCAACAATACCCCTACTGCTGGACTATCAGCCCAAGGAACTCCCATCAGCCAAGCTACCGGTGCAAGTATGTAAGAAAAAATCCACTCCAACGACAATTCTTGTACGCCGATGCGAGAACCAATCCATCCTAAAAATCCGTTTACCAAAGCCAATAAACCCAAAAAAGCAATCAACATCGCCGCAACATTTAAGGCTAACTTCATTCCATCACTAGCGCCAGTTGCAGCAGCATCGATCGCATTTGCATAGGTACTTTCTACTTTGATTTTTACTTTACCTGCTGTTAGAGATTCTTCAGTTTCTGGGTAAAGTATTTTAGAAACTGCAAGAGCTGCTGGTGCAGACATCACCGAAGCAGCAATTAAATGTTCTGCTGGTACCCCAAAGGAAATATATGCAGCCATCAAACCACCCGCGATCGTTGCAAACCCCCCCGTCATAATCGCATGTAGTTCTGACTTAGTCATCTTTTCAACATAGGGTTTAATTAGTAGTGGTGCTTCCGTTTGTCCCACAAAAATATTCGCAGCCGCAGAAAGTGATTCCGAACCAGATGTTTTCATAGTTTTCATCATTACAACTGCTACTACTCCCACAATTCGTTGTAAAATCCCATAGTGGTAAAGAACAGTAATAAATGAAGAGAAAAATATTATAGTTGGTAAAACTTTGAAAGCGATGAAATGTTCTTCAAAATTATCGCCAAAGACAAACTTTGCTCCCACATCAGAAAAATCTAAAAAGCGGCTGACTACATCCCCCAAAAACTTGAATACTGCAAAACCTAATGCTGTTTTAAGAATTAATACTCCAAAAATTAATTGTAAAGCTATTCCCCATAGTACTGGTTGCCATCGTATAGCGCGGCGATTAACTGACAAGCCATAAGATATACCCACAAAAACAAATAAACCCAGTACTGACACGAGGCGTTCCATGTTGACTCCCAAGTATGCACGTCCAGAAACTAGGTTAAAAGATAGCAGGTATTATGGGAAACATGAGAATGAGAATAAGTAATAAGTAACAAGTAATGAGTAACAAGTAATGAGTAATAAGTAATGAGTAATAAGTAATGTTAGCGGCTCCGGATCCGTAGGTAGCGCAGCTATAGGCTATAACTACGTTACCTGCGGATCTGCCGTCGCCGCAGGCTCTAGCTATAGCGGGGCGCGTAGCTAGCGTTAGCGTACCGGCGGTTCCGTAGCTTCTGTAGCTATAGCTACATGTGTTTGCACAGTAATGAGTAATGAATTATGGGTTATGAGTGAATTATTGTTTTTTTAATTTATTGAGCGAAGCTGTTAATATTTTAATTATTATTTCATTTTCTTCTATCATACAGCATATTTGGGGTTTATGAGGTACAGTAACAACAATTTGTAAACCAATTTTTTAGGTGTTGTGGATTAATTAATTGCAGTG